>NZ_CP189573.1:0-686737 GCF_050157065.1 Carbonicoccus niuqiaonis | reverse complement strand
CCGGATCGGGACGACCTCGATCGCCATCCCCTGCTGTTGTGCCCAGGCCTGCAGCTGGACGGCCCGGCGCGGCGATCCGCTGCCGATCCGGGAGCCGTCGGTGAGCTGGTCCAGTCGTCGCCCCACCAAGACGTCGTTCACCTGCTCACGGGTCGGGTGGGCGATCACCGCCAACCCGTCGACCGGTGCGGTCGGCAGGTCCTTCGCGGAGTGGACGGCCAGGTCGACCGTGCCGGCCAGCACCGCCTCCCGGACGGCCTGGGCGAACACCCCGGTGCCGCCGATCTCGGTGAGGTGCCGGCGGTCGGTGTCCCCCTTGGTGGTGATCGGGACGAAGGTGCTCGCGATGCCGCGGTCGGCGAGCAGGTCCGCCACGTGGGTGACGTGGGCCATCGACAGCCGACTGGCCCGGGCGCCGATCCTGACCTCGTCCACCCCCGTCACCGGCCCTCCCGTCCCCGGCCCTCCCGTCACCGCCGCACCTCCGAGGAGGTGACGGCGGCCACGGTCTGCGGGTCGAGGGCGAACAGGGCGCGCAGTGCGGCGGCGTAGTCGAGCTCGTCGTCGGCGGCGTACTCCTGCACCCGTACGGTCGGGGCGTGCAGCAGCTTCTGCGCGACCCGGTTGACGGTCCGCCGGACCTCGTCGGAGGTGGCCTCGTCGAGCTCGACCCGCTTGGTCAGCCGGGCCAGTTCGGCGTCGACGACCTGGTCGGCCATCGACCGCAACGCGACGACGGTCGGGGTGACCGCCCGGGCGTGCCGGCCGGCGAGGAAGCCGGACACCTCGTCGTTCACCAGCGCCGTGGCGGCGGCCAGGTCGGCCCGGTCGGTGTCGGTCGCCCCGGAGTCGGCGAGCGAGGCCAGGTTGACCAGCGCCAGCCCGGGCAGGTCGGCGACGGCCGGGTCGACGTCGGGCGGCATGGCCAGGTCGACCACCGTACGGACCGAGGTCCCGGCGAGCTCGTCGGGGCCCAGCAGGTAGCCGGTCGAGGCGGTGCAACTGACCACGACGTCCTGCTCGGCGACCACCCGGGCGAGTTCGGCCCAGGGCCGCGCGGACACCGTACGGCCAGCCTCGGCCACGGTGTTGAGCGACTCGGCCAGCGCCACCGCGGTGGCGTCGGTCCGGTTCACGAGGGTGACGTGGGCACCGTCGGCGACGGCGGTGCGGGCGGCCAGCGAGGCCATCTGCCCGGCACCGGCGACCAGCACCCGGCGACCGGCGAGACCGCCGTCCTGCTGCCGTACGGCGTCGAACGCGGCATCGGCGACCGACCGGCCGGCGCGACCCACCTCGGTCTCGGTGTGCACCCGCTTGCCGACCCGGATGCCCTGCTGGAACAGCGCGTTCAGCGCGGTGCCGACGGTGCCGGCCTGCTGTCCCAACGCCAATGCGGTACGGAACTGGCCCAGGATCTGACTCTCCCCGACCACCATCGAGTCCAGCCCCGAGGCGACCGCGAAGGCGTGACCGACCACGCCCTCGTCGTAGAACACCGCACACGAGGACTGCAGGGTGGCCTGGCCGACCCCGGTGAGCCGGGCGAGTTCGTCGACCACCTCGTCCAGCCCGGCGTGGAACCGGTCGACCTCGGCGTACACCTCGGTGCGGTTGCAGGTCGACAGCACCGCGACCTCGGACACGTGGTCACCGAGGGCCAGGGTGTGGCACAACTTGATCGCCGCGTCGTCGGCGAGGGAGGCGGCGGCCAAGGTGCTGATCCCGGCGGTGCGGTGCGAAATGCTCAGCGCGAACAGGCTCATCTGGTCCCTCCGGCGGGGGTCCGACCCCGCGGTGCCCGAACCCGGACGGGATCGAGCTGGTGATTGTCGTGGCCCCGCGTGCCGGGGCCGTCCAGCGCGCGTTGGGCGTCCTGCTTGCGTTGGGCGTCCTGCTTGCGCTGCTCGTGGTAGGCGAGGATCTGCAGTTCCTGGCCGAGGTCGACCCGGCGCATCGCGATCCGGTCGGGCGCCGACAACACGGTGGCGGTGAAGTTGAGGATGCTGGTGATGCCGCAGGCGACCAGTTCGTCGCAGATCTCCTGGGCCACCTCCGGCGGGGTCGCGATGACGGCGATCACCGCTCCGGTGGCGCGGACGGTGGCGGTCAGGTCGCGTTGGTGGGTGACCACCAGGCCGTCGAGTTCCCGGCCGACGAGGTCGGGCTTGACGTCGACCAGCGCGACCACGCGGAAGCCGCCGCGGCCGCTGAAGTCGGAGTTCTTGGCCAGCGCGGTGCCGAGGTTGCCGACCCCGACGATCACGACCGGCCAGTCGGTGGCCGCGCCGATCTCGCGGCCGATCTGGAACCGCAGGAACTCCACGTCGTAGCCGACGCCGCGGGTGCCGTACGACCCGAGGTGCGAAAGGTCCTTGCGAAGCTGGGCGGAGTTGACCCCGGCCGCCTCGGCCAGGTCACCGGAGCTGATCGTGCTGACCCCGGTCTCGGAGCAGTGGTTCAGTGCCCGCAGGTAGCCGGGGAGCCGGGCGACGGTCGCCGACGGGATGCCCTTCGACACCGGGGCGGCCGCACCGACGGCCCTGACGGGATCGATCTGCTCGACGCCATCGATCTGCTCGACGGGTGGTGTGACGTTCGGGACGGGCAGCTCAGCAGGGCCCTGTGCTGCTGGGGTACCCCCCTCGACTGGTGCCACTGATCGACGTCCTCACCCGCTCGGCCGGTGCCGGCCGAGCTGATCCGCACCACCCACCTGACCGACTGAGCGGCTGGAACCGAGGGACGGCCCGGGGCGGCTGTCCACAACTCTAGAAGCTTGTGAACGTGTGCACAAATGCCCTCGGGCCGTCCGTCGGTCTGCCCAGCGGTTCGTACGGCCGGCGCTCAGCGAGCGGCCGCCTCCTCGTACTCCCCGGCGATCTGGTCGCCGACCTTCTTGCGCCAGTCGGCGACGTACTCCTCCCACGCCGTGATCGGCTTCGACCCCAGCAGGACCTCGCGGATGACGTCCTTCTGCTGCTTGGCGAAGGTGGCGCCCTTGGTGACCTGGGTCTCGGAGTACAGGCCCTGCGAGGCGTCCTCGACACCGTCGGGGATCGCGCGGGACAAGAAGTCGTACTGGGCGTCGACGCTCTCGGTCTGCCCCTGGCCGAACAGGATGGCGCCGGAGTTGCCACCGGTGTAGGTCATCGGCACGATGCCCGGGCTGGTGTCGCTGGGCACCGACTTCGGGTTGGGGCCCTCCAGGTTGTAGCTGAAGCCCTTGACCCCGTAGTTGACGTCGAGGTACTGCTGGGTGCCGAACGGCGACGCCTCGTAGTCGGCCACCCGCAACAGCTGCTCCAGCCTGGCGTCATCGGACTTCTTGATGGCGATGTACGCGCCGTAGCCGGCCACGCTCTTGTGGATCGGGGTGAGGCCGCCGCCGTCCCACTTCGGCAGTTCGATGTTGCCGACGTTCCACTCGGGGTTGCTGCGAGCGTTGCCGCCCCACCCGACGAAGCTCTGGAAGTAGAGCGCGGTCGTCCCGGCGCGGTACCAGGCCGAGTTCGACCCCGGATCGGAGAACGAGTTCGGGTGCAGGTAACCCGCCTGCACGATCTTCCCCGCCTCGACCAACGCCTTCGTGTACTGCTCGGTGGTGAGCTGGCTGACGAACTTGCCGTCCTCGACCGCCCAGTTGTTGGGGCCACCCATCATGGAGTACACGCCCGTGAGCAGCCAGGACGTCGGGTCGGCACCCATCGAGAACTCGCCCTTGTCCTTGTTCGTGAGCTGCTTCAGCAGGTCGACGAAGTCGGCACCGTCGCGCAGCTTCACGTACGGGTCGTCGATGCCGCGCTCGGCCATCACGTCACCGCGCGTGGTCAACACCCGGCCGGCCGGCGGCCGCGGCTGCGGGATGCCCCACAGCCGCCCGTTCAGCTCCGGGATCTTCCACGTCGCGGTGGGGATGTTGGCCAGTCCCGGATACTTCGACACCCCGTCACCGCCGAGGATGTCGGTCAGGTCGGTGAAGGTGGACTCCAACAACTTCGGCAGCTGGGCCACCGTGACGATCTGCACGAAGTCGGGGATGTCGTTGCTCGCCATCGTGACCTGGAACTTCTCGGTGTACTGCGCCGAGGTGCCGTAGATGACCTGGAACTTCGAGCCGACGGCCTTCTCGTACTCCTGGTAGCTCTTGTTCTCCTCCGCCGGCACCTTCGGGGGCAGCGCCTGCATCAGCGCCGTCCACGGCTCGCCCCCGGGCAGCGGGAACCCCTCCCGGTTGACCGGCTCGGCCGGGTAGTTGTAGAAGACCGGCGGGACGCCCTCGGCGTTGCCCGGCTTGTCCGGCTCCACGTCACTGAACGCGGTGAACGTGGGCGGCTCCAGCTTGCCGCCCTCGTTGCTGCCGCCTCCCGGCTCACCCTCACCGCCACCGGTCGTACAGGCGGCCAGCCCGGCCACCCCGAGGGCGCCGAGGGTTCCGCCGAGCAACGTCCGACGCGAGATCGATGAATGCACTCCACCAGCCATGTCCACACTCCTTCGTGACGCGGAGGTCGAACGCGGCCTCCGTGGCGTCTCACCTGATGAGCCGGGGGATCCGGCAGGAGGAGAGTACGCCAACGGTTGCACAACTCGTGTGAACCGACGACGTGGCGTGCGTACGGCGCGTCTCAGCGGTTGGCGTCGGCCTCCGCGTACTCCTCGGCGACCTTGGTGCCGACCTCTTCCTGCCACTCGGCCGCCAGCGCCTCCCAGGCCGACATCGGCTCCTCACCGAGGATCACCGCCCGCTGGGTGTCCTTGATCTTGGTGGCGTACGTGGCGCCGTCGGTCACCGCGGTCTCGGAGTACAGGCCCTCGGCGTCGTTGGCCATGCCGGCCGGGATGACCTCCGACAGGTAGGCGTGCTGGGCCTTCACCAGCTCCTCCTGGCCGGGTGCGAACAGGTTCGCGCCGAACTGGCCGCCGGCGTAGCCGACACCCTGCACGGTCAGCTTGCCGCCGTCCTTGACCGCCTTCGGGTTGCCGCCCTCCATCTCGTACGAGTAGCCCTCGACCCCGAACTGCCAGTCCAGGTACTCCTGGGTGCCGAACGGTGAGGCGATGAAGTCGATGAAGCGGAGCAGTTCGCGGAGTCGCTCCTCGCTCTCCTGCTTCTTGATCGCGACGAAGGCGGCGTAGCCGGCGACGCTCTTGTGCACCGCGGCCTTGCCGCCGCCGGACCACTTCGGCAGGGCGGCGGCGCCGACCTGCCAGTCCGGGTGCTGCCGGGCGAAGCCACCCCAACCGGTGAACGCCTGCAGGTAGAGCGCGGTCGTACCGGCCTCCCACCAGGTCGCGTTCGAGCCGGGGTCGGAGAACGACTGGGGATGCAGGTAGCCAGCCTTGACGATCTTGCCGGCCTCGTTCAGCGCCTCGACCATCTCCGGGGAGGTGGTCTCGCTGACGAAGGTGCCGTCGGGCTCCTTGCGCCAGCTGTTCGGGCCGCCCATCATCTCGTGCAGGGCCGGCAGCAGCCAGCCCATCGGGTCCGACCCCAGGGCGAACCGGTTGGCGCCCTTGTCGGTGAGCTCGGCCAGCAGGGCGACGAAGTCCTCACCGGAGTTGAGGTCGGGCGAGGCGTCGATGCCCTTCTCGGCCAGGATGTCACCGCGGGTGCTCAGCACCCGACCGGCCGGCGGCCGCGGCTGCGCGATGCCCCAGAGCCGGCCGTCCACCACCGGGATGTTCCAGGTCGGCGGCGGGATGTTGGCCAGCGCCGGGTACTCGGTGACGCCGTCACCGCCGAGGATGTCGGTCAGGTCGGTGAAGTGCATCTCCAGCAGTTTCGGCAACTGCGGCACGGTGATGATCTGGGTCAGGTCGGGCAAGTCGTTGCTCGCCATCGTGACCTGGAACTTCTCCTTGTACTGCGCCGACGTGCCGTAGATGGTCTCGAAGGTGGCACCGCCCTTGGTGAAGATGTTCTGGTACGCCTTGTTGGTCGCCTCCGCCTCCCGCGGCGGCTGCGCCTGCACCAGCACCTGGAACGGCTCGATCTGCGGGAGCGGGAAGCCCTCCCGCGCCTGGGGCGGGTCGGGGTAGTTGAAGAAGGCGGCCGAGACGCCGTCCTCGGTGGCCGGCAGGTCAGGGCTGACCCCCTCGTACGGCACATAGGTCGGCGGCGTGAAGTCGCCGGATCCACCCGAGCCGCCGGACCCGCCCGAGCCGCCCGATCCGCCGTCCGGTCCGCAGGCGGCGAGGCCGGCCGCTCCGGCCAGTCCGGCCATGCCGCCGAGTACTGCGCGACGGCTGATGCCACTGCGTTCGATCCCCATGATGCCCACTTCCTTCGCTTCGGTCGTACTGCGTGCTTGCTCGTACCGCGAAGGGCCGACGGTAGCTGAAAACGGTTGCAGTCTTGATCATGTGGGCCAAATAAGTGTGATCGGCGGTCCCCAATGAGTCGTGCCCAAATCCTGTCCGGAGCAGCCGGGAGGGCGACTCCGGGCCGGGGGTGGGCGGCGTCCGGGGCGGCCTGCGAGAATGTCGGACATGGCGCCCGCCCCGGCCGATGGCCGCACCCCGACGACCCCCCGCGTCCGCGTGCTCGTGCGGCAGGGCTGCCACCTGTGCGAGGTCGCGCTGGCGACCGTACGGGAGGTCTGCGCCGAGACCGGGGACGAGGTCGAGGTGGTCGACATCGACCCCGACCCGGCCCTGCGGGAGCAGTACACCGACCAGGTGCCGGTGACGCTGGTCGACGGCCGGCAGCACGACTTCTGGCGGGTGGACGCGCAGCGGCTGCGGGTGGCCCTGGCCGGGAGGCCACGATGAGCCCCGCCGGGAGGCCACGATGAGCCCCGCCGGGAGCCCGCGATGAGTCCTGCAGGCCGTTCGGGCGAAGGTCACAACCCCAGCGTGAAGGACGTCGGCCGGCTGGCCGGGGTGTCGCTGGGCACCGTGTCGAACGTGCTCAACCACCCCGACCGGGTCCGGCCGGCGACCCGGGAGCGGGTCGAGCAGGCGATCGCCACCCTCGGCTTCGTCCGCAACGAGTCGGCCCGGCAGCTCCGGGCCGGGCAGAGCCGGGTGCTGGCCTATCTCGTCCCGACCACCGACAACACGTTCTTCACCGACGTCGCCCGGGGTGCCCGTCGGGCCGCGGCCGAGAACCAACTGGCGATGTTCCTGTGCAGCAGCGACGAGGACCGCGACCAGGAGGTCGACCACCTGCAACTGTTGGGCCAGCAGCGGGTGCAGGGGGTGTTGCTGACCCCGGTGACGCGGGCCCCGGCCAAGGAGTTGGCCGTGCTGCGTCGGCAGGGCGTGGCGGTGGTCCTGGTCGACCGGGCCGCGACCGGGACCGCGTTCTGCTCGGTCGCGGTCGACGACGTACTCGGCGGCCACCTGGCCGTGTCCCACCTGCTCGGCCTCGGGCACCGCCGGATCGCCTTCCTCGGCTCACCCGAGACCCACTATCAGGTCGCCGACCGGCTGACCGGCGCCCGCCGGGCGATCGCCGAGGCGGACCTGTCGCCGGACAGCCTGACCGTGATCACCACCAGCGAGATGTCGATGGCGGCGGGTTGGGCGGCCGGGCCGGAGGTCCGCCGCGGTGGCGCCCGCCGCCGACCGACCGGCGCCTACTGCGCCAACGACCTGCTCGCCATCGGGCTGTTGCAGTACGCCGTCGGGCAACGCTGGCAGGTCCCCGGCGACCTGGCCCTGGTGGGCCATGACGACATCCAGTTCGCCGCCGGGGCCGCCGTCCCGCTGACCTCGGTGCGGCAGCCGCGGACCGAGTTGGGCGAGACCGCCGTCCGGTTGCTGCAGGCCGAACGCGACGAGCCGGACCACCAGCACCAACACGTCACCTTCGCCCCGGACCTGGTCGTCCGGGCCTCCACCACGGCCTGACCCGCCCGTCGAGACGCCCGTCGAGCCCGGCGAGACGTCGGCCGGCTCGTAAAAGTGGGCGCCACAGCGACACACGTGGACATATGTGTCGCCGTGTCGCTGTGGCGCCCTTCTGCGCGGGCGCGCCCCCTGCTTTGCGAGGACCTACGGCTTTGCGAAGACCTACTGGGCTGCGGCGGCCTCGGCGTACTCCTCGGCGATCTTGTCGCCGACCTCGGCCTTCCACTCGGCGGCGGTGGTCTCCCACTCCGAGATCGGCTTCTCACCGGACATCACCGCACGCTTGGCCTCCTTGAGCTTCGCCGTCCAGGTGGCGTTCTCGCCGCTGTCGGTCTCGGAGTACAGCCCGGCCGAGTCGTCCTCCACCCCGTTCGGCAGGTGCTCCGACAGGTAGGTGTGCATCTCGGTCACCTTCTCCTCGTTCCCCGGCACGAACAGTGCACTGTTGCCGTTGCCGCCGAGGTAGGTGAGGCCCTGCACCAGGAACTTGCTGGTGTCGGGGAGCGACTGCGGGTTGCCGTCCTTCATCTCGTAGGTGTAACCGGGCGTCCCGTACACCAGGTCCAGGTACTGGGTGGTGCCGAACGGTGAGGCGACGTAGTCGGCGATCTTCAGCAGCTCGCGGAGTCGCTTCTCGCTCTCCTGCTTCTTGAACGCCATGTAGGCGTAGTAGCCGCCGCCACTCTTGTGCATCGAGTAGGTGCCGCCGCCGTCCCACTTCGGCAGCACCACGTTGCCGACGTTCCACTCCGGCTTCGACCTCGAGTGCCCGCCCCAACCGACGAACGACTGCAGGTACAGCGCCGTGGTGCCGGCGGAGAACCAGACCGCGTTCTGGCCGGGATCGGAGAACGACTGCGGGTGGATCAGGCCGTCCTTGACCATCTTGGCGCCCTCCTCCAGGGCGCGCACCAGCTGCGGTGAGGCGACCTCGCTGGTGAAGGTGCCGTCCGCCTCCTTGCGCCATCCGTTCGGGCCGCCGTCCTGCATCTCGTACAGCGCCTGCAGCAGCCACTCGGTCGGGTCCGACCCCAGCGCGAACTCGTTGTTCTTGCGGTCGGTGAGCTCGGTGAACAGGGCGACGAAGTCCTCACCGGAGTTCAGCTGGGGGCTGGGATCGATCCCCTTGCGCGCCAGGATGTCGCCGCGCGAGGTCATCACCCGACCCGAGGAGGGGCTGGGCTTGGTGATCCCCCACAGCCGGCCGTCGACCTGCGGGATGCCCCAGGCGGCGGTCTGGATGTTGGCCAGCGCCGGGTACTCCAGGACCCCGTCGCCACCGAGGATGTCGGACAGGTCGCTGAAGTTCTTCTCCAGCAGCTGTGGCAGCTTCGCGGTCGGGATCATCTGCACGATGTCGGGCAGGTCGTTGCCCGCCATGGTGACCTGGAACTTGTCGGTGTAGGTCACGCCGCCACCGAAGATCGTCTCGAACGACGTGCCCATCGCGGTGAAGAGCTGCTGGTAGTTCCGGTTCTGCTCCGGGGCCTCCGCCGGCGGGTTGGCCTGCAGCATGATCGAGAACGGCTCGATCTCGGGCAGCGGATACCCGTCCCGCTCGATCGGCTCGGGGTAGTTGAAGTAGCCGGGGATCACGCCCTGGTCGTTGCCGGGCAGGTCGGGCGACAGGCCCTCGAACGCCTTGAAGGTCGGGGTCTCGACCGCGGCGCCCGCGTTCCCGGCCTCACCGCCGCCCTCACCGCCTTCCCCTCCCGAGGGTCCGCACGCCGCCAGGCCGGCCACACCGACGGCACCGGCGACACCGCCCAACAGAGCGCGGCGACTGATGTGGTTGGGTCGGATTCCCGCCATGGGAGCTCCTTCTGTGAAAATAGGGTCAGCACAAAGGCCTTGCGAGGCTACCAATAACCGAGTCACAAGGCGAGGCCTTGTCCGAAATGGGCTGGGCGCTCGTAAAAGTGGGCGCCACAGCGACACACGTGGACGTATGTGTCGCCCGTGTCGCTGTGGCGCCCTTCTGCACGGGTGAGCCACCCACCCGTGCCCGACTCGCGACCCGATCTCACCCCCGAGGCCCCCGAGGCCCCCTCGACAGGCTCGGGGTCGGGCGGCGACGGGTCAGAACACCTGGTCGGTGAAGGCCGGCCCACGCTCGGCCAGCAATGCGTACAGCGAGTGCTGGATGCTCTCGCGCACCTGGTCGGTGACGTTGAAGACGACCATCGGGTCGTCGGCCGCACCGGCCAGGTGGGCGGTCGGGACCGGCTCACCGAACCCGATGATCCACTTCGACGGCAGCGGCACCGCACCGAGCAGCCCGAACCACGGGAACAGTGGGGTGACCGGGAAGTGCGGCAACCCGAGGGCCCGGGCCAGGAACGGTACATCTGCGAGGTTCGGATAGGCCTCCTCCGACCCCACGATCGACACCGGGATGATCGGCACCCCGGCCGCGATCGCGGTCGAGACGAACCCGCCCCGACCGAACCGCTGCAACTTGTACCGCTGGGCGAACGGCTTGCCCGGCCCCTTGAACCCCTCGGGGAACACCGACACCAGGTGGCCCGACGACAACAGCCGGGAGGCGTCGGCCTGACAGGCCAACGTGGTGCCGGTCCGGCGCACCAGGTCGGCGAAGAACGGGGTCCGGAACAGCAGGTCCGCGCCGAGGGTGCGCAGTTGGCGGCCCGACTCGTCGTGCACGATCGACTGCAGCACCATGCCGTCCACCGGCAGCGATCCGGCGTGGTTGGCAACCAACATCGCCGGCCCGTGCGCGGGGATGTTGGCCGCCCCGCGGACCTCGCAGCGGAACCAGCGGCGGGCCACCGTACGGGCCAGCGGTTGCCAGATGGTGCTGGTGAACTCGGGGTCGAAGCCGAACTCGTCGACCGCGTACGCCCCGGTCATCCGGGACCGGACGTAGTCGGCGATCTCGTCCCAGCGGCCCTCCCAGCCGACCCCGGCGCGACGCCCCAGTTCGACCAGTCGGGCGATCCCGGCGGCGTACCGGTCCGGATCGGGCTGCCGCATCAGCGCGACCGCCCGGTGAGGTCGGCGAACCGACCGATGAGGCTGCCGGCGCGCGCCAGTCCGGCGTCGATCCGGGCGGCCGACACCGGTCCGGGCCGGGCGGCGGCGACGAACTCGGCCAGGGCGGCCCGGCTGCTGTGCTCGGGCCGGAAGCCACTGGCCGCGGCGAAGCGCGACACGTCCATCACCCGCCCGTACGTGAGTGCGTCCAGCTCGTCACGGCTGAAGCTGACGATCCCGGCGCGGCGGGCCGTCGGCATCACGTACGGCAACGCCTCGCGCAGCACGCCGATGCTGGGGCGGCCCATCATCGCGACCGCCTGCCCCAGGGTGACCACGTCGTCGGCGGCCACGTTGTAGGTGCCGGGGACGTCGACGTCGGCGGCCAGTTGCAGGGCGCGGACGGCGTCGTCGGGGTGCAGGAACTGCATCCGGGCGTCGAAGCCGAGCACCCGCGGCACCACCGGCAACGACAGGTAGCCGGCGATCTGGCTGTGGTGGCCCGCACCCATCAGGTTGGCCAGCCGGAGCGTGGTGACCACGCAGTCGGGGCGGCGGCGGGCCAGGCCGCGGGCGTACGTCTCCACCTCGACGGCGTCCTTGCCCAGTCCGGAGATCGGCAGGTGGCTCTCGGAGAGGTCCTCGGTGAACCGGGCCGGACCGCGTTCCGAGGCCGCGTACACGCTGATCGAGGACTGCACGACCAACTTGCGTACGGTCGGTGCCTGTTGGCAGGCGGCGAAGAGCTGCATCGCGCCGAGGACGTTGATCTCCTTCAGCGACGACCGGGACTGCCCCGACCCGCTGGCCGACACCAGGGCCAGGTGGACGACGTCGGTCACCCGGTGCTTGTTGACCAGGCGGGTGATGGCCGGGCTGGCGATGTCGGCCCGCAGGTACGTCGCGGCGCCCAGGTCGTGTCGTGGTGGGGTCAGGTCGACCCCGATCACGGTGGTGCCGTCGGCAGCCATCGCCCGCGCGAAGTGGGCCCCGAGCGCCCGGGCGACGCCGGTCACCAGTACGACCCGACGGGCCTCACCGGAGGTGCCGGTCTCGCCGGGGGTGTTGCCCTCGGGGGCGGCGGGAGGGGACACGGGTGGCGACCTCCTGCTCGTTCGGTACGGATCGACCACCGGCCACGAGCTCGTCCTCGAGCCGCCCGGTGGTCAGCGTCCGGTGGCGATCATGCCCGGGGGCGACACCCCGGAGCCGGCGTCACTTGCCGGCGCGGCGACGCTGGATGCGCGTCCTCTTGAGCAGCTTGCGGTGCTTCTTCTTCGCCATGCGCTTGCGTCGCTTCTTGATGACCGAACCCACGTGTCGTACTCCTCGGAAAAGTTGAACGGAGCCGGGACAGACGTGCCCGCGGCAAGGGCCCATGCTACCCGGTCGTCCGCCGTGGGACGAAACGCCGGTACGCGGTGGTGACCGGGTGGCGACGGGTGGGCTCAGCCCGCGTCGTAGAAGGACTGCTTCAGGTAGGCATGGACCGCGGTCTCCGGGACGCGGAAGTTGCGGCCGAATCGTACGGCTTCGAGTTCCCCGGCGTGGATCATCCGGTACACCGACATCTTGGACACGCGCATCAGGTCGGCGACCTCGGCCACGGTCAAGAAGGTGACGCCGCTCAGGCCCCCCACGGGGGCCAGCTCGGGCGACGGCTCATCAGACATGTCTCCAGCGCTCTCTGGGCACGCGGTCACCGCCGGCTTCCCTTCCGACGTGTGCGCGAGCCTGGGCCGAGCCTAGTAGCAAGTGGGGCCGTTGCGAAAGGTGTGAAGGAAATCAACTTTTGTGGCGCGGGTCCACTCGACACGCCGTCAGAACTCGGGATCGAGCCCCAGGTCAGGAAAGGCGGCCTTCCGGGTGGCCAGCACGGTCTGGTCGAGCCGGCTGGCCGGATCCCAGCCCGAACGGGTGGAACGCCACGCCACGGGCTCCCCGGCGAGGTCGCCCATGGTGGGCGGCAGTCGGGTGCCGAGCTCTGCCCGTACGGCGTCGGGGATCGGGGTCGCCGGGTCGAGGGGGGCGCCGGCCATCACGGCGAGCAGGTGGGTCCACGCGCGCGGTACGACCGAGGTGACGGCATAGCCACCGCCCCCGACCGCGACCCAGCGCCCGTCGGCGTACTCATCGGCCCAGTCCGCAATCATCTGGTACGAGGCCTGCTGCCCCTCGACGCTGAGCTGCAGGTCGGTCAGCGGGTCGAGCCGGTGGGAGTCACAGCCGTGCTGGCTGACGATCACCTGCGGTGCGAACTCGGCCAGCACCTCGGGCACCACGGCGTCGAAGGCGCGCAGCCAGCCCGCGTCGTCGGTGCCGCCGGCCAGCGCGACGTTGACCGCCGTACCGACCGCGTCGCCACCACCGGTCTCGTGGGCGTAGCCGGTGCCGGGGAACAGTTCGGCGCCGGTCTGGTGCAGGCTGATCGTCACCACCCGGGGTTCGTCGGCGAAGATCGCCTGCACCCCGTCACCGTGGTGGGCGTCCACGTCGAGGTACACGACCCGTTCACAACCGTGGGCCAGCAGCCACTCGATCGCGCAGCCGATGTCGTTGTAGACACAGAATCCGCTGGTCGCGCCGGGCATCGCGTGGTGCAGCCCACCGGCGATGTTGACCGCCCGACGGTACGGCCCGCGCCAGACCTGGCGGGCGGCCTCGACCGTCCCGGCGGCGACGTTGCGGGCGATCTCGTCCAGCCCGGGGACGATCGGGTTGTCGACGGTGCCCAGGCCGAGCTCGGGGTGCGGCTCGCCACTGCGCACCGCGGCGATGTAGTCGGACGTGTGGACCTGCCGCAGCAGCGCCTCGTCGAGCGGTTCGGCCGGGACGTGGTCGAACAGGTCGAGCACCCCGAGCGCGGTGGCGAGCCGGATCGTGTTGTGCACCCTGCCCGGCGCCATCGGGTGCCCGTCGCCGAAGTCGTACCGGGTCTCGGGCAGGATCCACGCCGGCCTGACGGCCGTCACCGATCCCCGCCCGGCGAGCTCGTCGAGACGTCCCTGGCCGCCGCCTGGGCGAGCTCGCGACTCCGGTTGCGGGCCGCCTCCATCGCGGTCAGGAACGCCGCTCGTACCTTGTGGTCCTCGAGTTCGCGGATAGCCGCGGCCGTCGTACCACCCGGTGAGGTGACCCGCTCGCGCAGCACGGTCGGGTGCTCCTCGGTCTCGGCGAGCAGGGTGGCCGAGCCGAGCATGGTCTGCACCACGAGCTGGGTGGCGATGTCGCGCGGCAGCCCGAGGTGGACGCCGGACTCGACCATGGCCTCGGCGACGAAGAACAGGTACGCCGGGCCGGATCCGGAGATCGCGGTGACCGCGTCCTGGTAGGCCTCCGGGACCGTGATCACCTTGCCGGTCGCGGCCAGCACGGCGTGCACCCGCTCCACGTGGTCGGCCGTGGCGTGCTGCCCCGGCGACACCGCCGCCATGCCCTGGTCGACCTGGGCGGGCGTGTTCGGCATCACCCGCACCACCGGTGTCCCGGGCCGCAGCCGTGACTCGATCAACGCCGCCGGGACGCCGGCCACCAGCGACACCACCAAGGTGTCGGCGGGCAGGTCCTCGGCGATCTCGTCCAGCACCGGTACGAGGTCCTGCGGCTTCACCACGAGCAGCACGGTGTGGGCACCACGGACCGCGTCGACGTTCTCCGCGGTGGTGATGCCGTACCGCTCGACGAGCTCGGCGCACCGCTCGGGGCGGCGGTCGGTCGCGACGATGTCGCCGGCCTGCCACCCCGAACGGAGCAGCCCTGACAGCAGGGTCTCCCCCATCACGCCGGCACCGATGACCGTCAGCCTCACGGCGCCGGCCGCGGTCATGCGCCGACCTTCGCCTGCGCGTTCCTGGCGACCAGTTCGGCGATCTGGATGGTGTTGAGCGCGGCGCCCTTGCGGAGGTTGTCGTTGCTGACGAACAGCACCAGGCCACGGCCCTCGGGCACCGACCGGTCGGCGCGGATCCGTCCGACGTAGCAGGGGTCCTGGCCGGCCGCCTCGAGCGGGGTCGGCACGTCACTGAGCACCACACCGGGGGCGGCGCCGAGCAGTTCGGTGGCCCGCTCCGGGGTGATCGGCCGGTCGAACTCGACGTGGATCGCCAACGAGTGCCCGGTGAACACCGGGACCCGGACACAGGTGCCGGCGACCAGCAGGTCGGGCAGGTGGAGGATCTTGCGCGACTCGTTGCGGAGCTTCTGCTCCTCGTCGGTCTCGCCCGACCCGTCGTCGACGATCGACCCGGCCATCGGCAACACGTTGTACGCGATCGGCTTGACGTAGGTCTGCGGCTCGGGGAACGTCACCGCGGCACCGTCGAAGGCCAACTGGGCGGCGTCGTTCGTGACCGCGCGGGCCTGGCTGTCGAGCTCGTCGACACCGGCACCGCCCGAGCCGGACACGGCCTGGTAGGTGGCGACGACCAGCCGGGCCAGCCCGGCCTCGTCGTGCAGCGGCTTCAGCACCGGCATCGCGGCCATCGTGGTGCAGTTCGGGTTGGCGATGATGCCCTTCGGCGGGTCGACCACGTCGTCGGGGTTGACCTCGCTGACCACCAGCGGGACCTCCGGGTCGAGCCGCCATGCGCTCGAGTTGTCGACCACGACCGCACCGGCTGTCGCGACCTTGGGGGCGGTCGCCTTCGAAGCCTGCTTGCCGTTGGAGAACAGCGCGATGTCGAGCCCGCTGAAGTCAGCGGTCTCGGTGTCCTCGACGGTGATCATGGTGTCGCGCCACGGCAGCTGCTTGCCCGCCGAGCGGGCGGACGCGAAGTACCGCACGCTGGTGACCGGGAAGTCACGCTGCTCGAGCAGGGTTCGCATGACCCCGCCGACCTGACCAGTTGCTCCAAAGATTCCGACATGCATGCACCCGAGCCTACGAGGTCGCTCCGACAAGCACCATGTCGTTCAACGCGTGGGATCCGATCGGACCCGTGCGGACCGTGGTCAGCGGGCCCCGGCGCGGACCACGTCGACGATGGCCGCAGCGGCCGCGGCCAGTGAGATCCGGCTGGTGTTGATGACGATGTCGTACCGGTCGGGCAGTCGCGGGTCCCACCCGTACAGCACCTTGGACATGTCGGCGCGGACCCGGTCCTCACGACGTTGCCGGTCGGCGATACGGCTGGTCGGCTCGCCGGTCTCCTCGGCGGCCCGGGCCACCCGGTCGTCGACCGCACCGGTGAGCAGCACGTGCACGGTGTTGGGGCGACGGGCGAGGATGACCGTCGCATTGCGGCCGATGATCACCCCGCCGGAGCGGGCACTGTTCAGCACCGTCTCGTCGTTGTCGGTGATCAGGTCCCGCTTGTCCTTCTGGGTGGCGACGATGTCGCGGCCGTCGAAGCCGCCGTACGCCCCGCCCATCGCCGAGAACACCCGGGTGAGCATCGCGTTGTTGGCCAGCCGCGAGTCCTCACTGCCCTCGATGTCCTCGGAGGTGAAGGCCTGGGGGTGGAAGGGCACGCCGAGCTCGTCGGCCACCACCGTGCCGATCTGGGTGGCACCGGCGCCGTAGTACTCCCAGATGGTGACCACGGGAGGACCCACCGCGTCGCGCTCGTCGGTTGCCGAGGTTCCCGCCCCGGTGGCGGAAGAGTCGGGAGAAGAGTTGTCGGACATCTCGACCTCCTTGTCAATGATGGCAACGATACTCCCCGCCACAGCTTGCCGGGCAGCCGATCCCCGGCGGTCTACGGTGATGCCATGACCTCAGGCGCGGAACCACCGCTGCGGGTCGGTGCGGGCGTGCCGGCCGGATCCGCGACGACGTGGTCGATGGGGGCCGGCTTCGCTCCGGCGCAGGTGCGGACCGTGCTGCCGCGGGCGCTGTTGATCATCGAGCTGGTGCTGCTGCTGGGAGTGTCGCTGGGTCGGTCGGCGGTCTACTCGGTGGTGTCGATCATCGAACGGTTGACCCGTCCCGACCAGCCGCTGAGCCAGCAGACCACGTCGATGAACACCTCGGTGGTACCGGACCGACCGTGGCTCGACCTGATCTACCAGGTGCTCGGCATCGTGCTGCCGGTGCTGCCGGCCTTCCTGGCCGTGTACCTGCTGACGATCAGCTTCCGCGGGGCGCGGCACCTGATCGGACTGGACGCGCGGCGGCCGCTGCCCGACCTGGCGCTCGGCCTGCTGATGGCTGCGGTGATCGGGATCCCAGGGCTCGGCCTCTACCTCGGCGCCCGTGCGCTCGGGCTCAACACCAACATCTCCCCGGCCAACCTCACCGAGCACTGGTGGACGCTGCCGGTGCTGGTCGGACTGGCCGCCATGAACGGGATCCTGGAGGAGGTGATCATGCTCGGCTGGTGGTACGTCCGGGGTCGGCAGCTCGGCTGGAACTGGGCAGTGGTGATCATCTCCTCGGCACTGGTCCGCGGGACGTACCACCTCTACCAGGGCTTCGGCGGGTTCGTCGGCAACCTGATCATGGGGCTGATCTTCGGCGTGGTGTTCGTCCGCTGCAAGCGGGTGATGCCGTTGGTCATCGCGCACATCCTGCTCGACATCGTGTCGTTCGTCGGCTACACGCTGGCGGCGCCGTACCTCGACTGGTTGTGAACCGCGCGGGCCTCAGCCGCGCTGCACCAGTGAGCGCAGGAAGAGCAGCAGGTTGCTCGGCCGCTCCGCCATCCGGCGGACCAGGTAGCCGTACCAGTCGGTGCCGTACGGCAGGTACACCCTCACCCGGTGGCCGGCGTTGACCAGCCGGGCCTGTTCGCGGGGCCGGACCCCGTGCAGCATCTGGAACTCGAAGTCACCCGGGCCGCGGTCGTACCGGATCGCCAGGTCCTGCGCGATCTCGATCAGGCGCGGGTCGTGGGTCGCCACCATCGGGTACCCGTCACCACGCATCAGCTCGCGCAGGCAGCGAACGTAGGACAGGTCGACCTGGTGCCGGTCGGTGATCGCGACCTCGGGCGGCTCGTCGTAGGCGCCCTTGCACAGCCGGACCCGGGACCCGGCCACCGCCAGTTCGCGACAGTCGGCCTCACTCCGGTGGAGGTAGGCCTGCAGCACCACGCCGAGGTCGGGGTGCCGACGTCGGACCTCGGTGACCGTGGCGAGGGTGTCGTCGAGCCGCGTGTGGTCCTCCATGTCGACGGTGACGGTGGTCCGCAACGTCTCGGCGGCCAGGCAGATCGCCCGCAGGTTGTCAGCGGCCGGATCGGTGCCGGTGTCGGTGGCGAGCTGCTGCCCCAGGGCCGACAACTTGACCGACACCTCAGCAGTGCCGGTGAGTCCGGTCCGGGCCAGTGCGGCCAACAGGTCGACGTACGCGGCGGTCGCCTGATCGGCCTGCGCCGCCTCGGTGACGTCCTCGCCGAGCCGGTCGATGCTGATCATGAGGCCGGCGGCGTGGAGTCGGCCCGCCGTCGCGACCGCATCGTCGATGTCGTCGCCGGCGACGTAGCTGTTGATCATGGCGTTCGTCATCGGCAGCGACAGTGCCGCCTGCTTGAGCCATGGCTGCCGGGAGGCCGCCACCAGCACGCTCCGCAGCATCAAGGCCTCCGTCGTCGGGGGTGGTCAGGCCGCCGGGGTGGGAGCCGTGGCGCCCAGGTGGGTCTTGATGAAGGCGAGCGCGCGGGCCAGCTTCTCCTCGCGCTCGTGGCGTGACGCCGACCGCCGGGTGTTGGCCTCGAGCACCACGTGGCCGGAGAAGCCGCGTTCGGTCAGCTTGGCCAGCACCTTGTCGGCCTGCTGGTCGCCGTCGCCGGGCAACAGGTGTTCGTCCTTCAGGCTGCCGCGACCGTCGGTCAGGTGCAGGTGGTGGAGGCGATCCCCCCACTGGCCGACCAGGTCCAGCGACTGCTGCTTCGCGGTCGAGGCGTGCGACAGGTCGAGGGTCAGGTGGTCGTAGTCGAACTCGGCCGGGTCCCAGCCGGGCATGTAGGCCTTCAGCTCGGCCCGGCCGGTGCGCCACGGGTACATGTTCTCGACCGCGAAGGTGATGCCGGTGGACGCGTTGAGCCGGCGGATCCCCTCCACGAACGAGGTTGCATAATCACGCTGCCAACGGAACGGCGGGTGGACCACCACGGTGTCGGCGCCGAGGGTGCGGGCGGCGACGGCGGAGCGCTCGAGCTTCTCCCACGGGTCGTTGCCCCAGACCCGCTGGGTGACCAGCAGGCAGGGGGCGTGGATGGAGGCCACCTCGACCTGGTGGTAGTCGCGCAGCTTCTTGACCGCGTCGATGTCGGCCGCCACCGGATCGATCCCGACCATCACCTCGACGGCGTCGTAACCGAGCCGGTGGGCGATCTCGAATCCGCTCGCGGTCGACTCCGGATACACACACGACGTCGACAGCACGATCTTGGGCATGGGGCTGACACTCACCTGTCCAGCGTAATGCCATCCCCCCACCGGCCCGCCACCCCGGCGAAAGCCGCCCCGCGGGGCCCGGTCCGGCGGCGGTGGGCCTCGATCCGGCGGCGGTGGGCCCGGGTCGTCGTAGAGGTGGGCGCCACAGCGACACACGTGGAGCTGACGTCCACGTGTGTCGCTGTGGCGCCCCTTTTTACGACGAGTCCGGCCGTCCGGGTCCCGTTTCACCGCCGAATCCGACCGGCCGGGGCCCGTTTCACCGCCGAATCCGGCCCGACCGGCGCCCGCATCACCCCCAGGCGTGTGGTTGACGGGGCTGCCGGCGGTGCACCCGGGCCCGGATCAGTCCCGTCAGCACCTGGGTCGTCTGCTCCCAGTCGAGGAAGATCTGCTCCCAGGTCAGCCGGACCACCGTGTAGCGCAGCTCGTGCAACCGCAGGTCACGACGCCGATCGCCGTGGTAGTTGCTCTCACCGGTGTGGTGGCGCCGGCTGTCGCACTCGATCACCAGGCTGTTGCCGACCAGCAGGTCCACGATCCCGACGCCGGAGATCGGCACCTGCGATCTCACCGGCACCCCCGACCGGTCGAAGAACAACCGGACCCGGGTCTCGCTGCCGGACTGGGAGTTGTCGACCGCCCGGCTGATCACGCGCTGCTTCCGGGCCGGCAGCCCCCGGTTGAGCTCGGCGAGCTCGACCATGCCCAGCAGGCCGAGGTTGAGCGCCGACTCGGCGACGATCAGCCCCGTCTCGGCGTCGTGGTGGCGCAACACCTGGCCCACGCAGTCGGCCACGGTGCACGCCACCTGGTCACTCGGCCACGTGCGGACCGGATGCACCTGGACCCGCCCGCCGCGTTGGTCGACGACCGGACGCCGGCCGGGCCGCCGCATGACCAGGTGCAGCTCATCGGTGGGCGGCACCCACAGCCCGTGGAACGCCGCGCCGGACAGGCATCCCAGCCTGCCGCCGAGTCGGACGGCCCGCAGCGCATCGGTCGCGGCCTGACCGGGCACGGCGTACCACCCGTTCGCGACCTTCTCGACCGCACCGGTGCGGACCGCCTCCTCGAAGTCGCGCCGGCCGAAGGCGTCGACGAGGGATTGCCTGGAATGGATCGCATCACTCATGTCTTGACGGTGGGACTTCAGGCCCGCCACGGGTCACCCGAAAACCGGATCGGTGGAAAACTCCGGCCGAATCGGGCGTCATCCACAGGCCACGCTCGTAAAATCGGGCGCCACAGCGACACACATGGACGTCAGCTCCACCAACGTCGCTGTGGCGCCCTTCCCCACGGCGACGAGGCGACGAGTCCCACGTAGGGTGGCCCAATGCCCGAGGTGCAGGTCGCGTTCCCACGCGCATTCGTCGAGTTCGTCGATCCGGCCGACGCCGACCAGGTGTTCCGGTGTGACCTGACCTGGCTCACCTCCTACTGGCGGTGCATCTTCGGCGCCGGCTGCCAGGGCATCTACGCCGACCGGCCCGATGACGGCTGCTGCACCCTGGGTGCCCACTTCGCCGACGCCGACGACGAGGCGCGGGTCGCCGAGGCGGTGGCGGACCTGTCGCCGGAGCAGTGGCAGTTCCACGGCAAGGGCCACAAGGGCGGCTGGGCGGTCAAGGAGTCCGGCGGCGCCCGGAAGACGCGGGTGGTGAAGGGGGCCTGCATCTTCCTCAACCGTCCCGGATTCGCCGGTGGTGAGGGGTGCGCCCTGCACAAGCTCGCGCTCGACCAGGGCCGCAGCTTCGTCAAGACCAAGCCGGACGTGTGCTGGCAGCTGCCGATCCGCCGCGGCTACCGCAACGTGACCCGGGCCGACGACACCGAGTACCTCGAGATCACCATCGGCGAGTACGTCCGTGAGGGCTGGGGACCCGGCGGGCACGAGCTCGACTGGTACTGCACCTCCAACACCGAGGCCCACACCGGTTCCGAGCCGGTCTACCGCAGCAATTCCGACGAGCTCGTCGAGCTGATGGGGCGGCCCGCCTACCGCGAGCTGGTCCGGCTGTGCGAGGAGTTCACCGGCGCCGGCCGCGGGCTGTCCCACCCGGCCAGTGCCGCAGTGTTCGACGGGACCGCATGACGGGGCATCGGCCCCATCATGTGTAATGCCATCTATGCGTCTCGATCACCTGTCCTTCGCCGTCACGCCGGATGGGCTCGCCGCCAGCGCCGCCCATCTGGGCGAGCAGTTGGGCGAGGACTTCAATGACGGCGGCATCCACCCCCGCTTCGGCACGACCAACATGACCCTCCCGATCCAGGGCGGCCGCTACGTCGAGCTCGTCCAGGTGCTCGACCACCCCGCCGCCGACAAGGCCCCGTTCGGTCAGGCCGTACGGGCGCGCAGCGACGCCGGCGGTGGCTGGCTCGCGTGGGTGCTGGCCGTCGACGACATGGCCCCCTTCGAGGAGCGGCTCGGCCGGTCCGCGGCTCCGGGGGCGCGGGTGTTGCCGACCGGTGAGCAGCTCGCCTGGACCCAGCTCGGCATCAAGGGCCTGCAGGCCGATCCGCAGTTGCCCTTCTTCGTGCACTGGGAGAGCGAGGAGCGCTACCACCCGGGCGCCCGGCTGAGCCAGATCGCCCTGAAGCGCATCGTGATCGCCGGCGACCCCGACCGGGTCCGCGACTGGATCGGCGGTGGGATCGACGAGGTGATCGACGACCTCGAGGTCGAGTGGGTGAGCCCGAACGGCAACCCCGGGCTGATGGCTGCGGTGTTCGACACCCCGCGTGGCGAAGTCGTCATCTGATCTTGGCCCACAACTGATCTTGGCCCACAACTGATCATGACCCGTAGCTGATCATGGTCCACGACCGATCAAGGAGCGTGACTGATCATGGTGCTGCCGCTCCGGCCGGACCTGCGGTCCCTGCCCGCGTACGTCCCCGGCAAGCCTGCCCCGGTCGGACCGGACGGTGTCTCGTACAAGCTGTCCAGCAACGAGAATCCGTACCCACCGTTGCCGTCGGTGCTCGACGCGGTCGCGCAGGCGAGCACCCAGCTCAACCGTTACCCCGATGCCGGGAACGTGGCGATCACCGAGGCGGTCGCCGAGTCGTTGGGCGTGTCCGGTGACCGGCTCGCCTTCGGCGCCGGCTCGGTCGGCGTGCTCTACCACCTGCTGCAGGCGACCTGCCTGCCCGGCGACGAGGTGGTGTATGCGTGGCGCAGCTTCGAGGCGTACCCGATCGCGGTGCAGCTGACCGGTGCGACGCCGGTGCCGGTGCCGCTGGGACCGGGCGCCACCCATGACCTGACCGCGATGGCCGCCGCGGTCACCAACCGGACCAAGGTGGTGCTGTTGTGCACCCCCAACAATCCGACCGGGCCGGCGATCAGCCACGACTCCTTGATCAACTTCTTGGACCAGGTGCCGCCGACGGTGATCGTCGTGGTGGACGAGGCCTACGTCGAGTTCGTCGACGATCCGGCGGCCGCCCGTGGCCCGGCCGCCCTCGAGGGCCGGCCGAACGTGGTGGTGCTGCGGACCTTCTCCAAGGCGTACGGACTGGCCGGCTTCCGCGTCGGCTTCTGCCTGGCCGATCCGACGGTCGCCACCGCCGTCCGGGCCGCCGCACTGCCGTTCGGGGTGTCGGTGGTCGCCCAGGCCGCCGTGCTGGCGAGCCTCGCGGCGAAGGACGAACTGATGGAGCGGGTCGGCACCCTGGTCGCCGAGCGGGCGACGCTGCTGACCGGGCTGCGCGAACTGGGCTTCGACGTCCCCGACAGCCAGGCCAACTTCGTGTGGCTGCCGGCCGGCGAACGCACCCGCGACTGGGCCGCCACCTTCGATCGTCACGGGCTGATGACCCGGCCGTACGTGGCCGGCAACGAGTTCGACGGGGTACGCATCACCGTCGGCGAGCCCGCGGCGAACGAGCTGGTGCTCCGGGTCGCGGCCGAGCTGGACCGCTGACCGGTTCAGTCGGCCCGCCGCCAGTCGGCGGCGACCGCATCACTGCGGGTGCACAGCCAGCGCCGGACGGCCGACCCCGACCCGACCAGGAACTCGTCACCCGCCAGTCCGGGCACCGACCGCCCCTGCGGGGACTGCCGGCCCAGCACCGTACGACCACCCTGGACTCGTAGCCTGGCAAGGGATTCCGGGCGTTCGCTGCGGATCGCGTTGCCCGGTTCGTGCACCACGACGTCGGAGATCCGCAGCAACGACCTCGCATCGGCGAGGTCGATCCGCAACGCCGTGCCCGGTCCCAGTTCGAGCTCGGCCAGTGTGACGTCGAAACCGCTTCCCCGCAGCCCGGCGGCCCGCAGCACGGTCGTCGAGTTGATCATGGTCCCGGTGATCTCGACCCGGCCGCCACCGCTCACCCAGACACCTTCGTCGACCCGGTCGTCGACGGTGCCGCCCACCACCCGGACCACGTTGCCCCGGGCCAGCGAGTCGGGGTCCACCTGCACGGCCCGTACGGTGACGTCGGCGGGCAGGTCCGGCACCGTGGTGAACGTGCAGTCCACCAGCGACAGGCTCAGCCGCGACCGCGGCCAGCTCGTGGTCATCAGCCGGACCATGGTCACCGTGACCGGCGGCGGCTCCCCGTCGGGGTCGGCGACGAAGGTGCACTCCCGGAACTCGACGTCGCCGGGGTAGACGATCCGGTTGGCGTTCGGCGCCCACGGGCCGACATGGAAGATCGACCGCCTGATCCGGACCGTCCCGCCGGGGGCGCTGACGGTGATCGGGGGCCGACTGACCATGATGTCGTCGCCGTCGAAGGTGCCGCCGTCGCGGATCGCGATGTCGAAGTCGCCGTCGTGCAGCCGAACCCGGCGCATCCGTACGTGCGAGGCGAAGCTGCCCCCGTACCCGGCGATCATGATCTCGATGTCGATGCCCGTCCGGTCGGTGGCGCCCCGGGTGGTGAAGTCGGTGATGTCCACCTCGCAACCGCCGCCGACCATCACGAAGCCGCCGCGGAACACGTCGACCGCCTCGCACCGCTCGACGGTGAGCGCCACGTTGCACCTGATGTTGATGCCGTCGCCGACCCCGTCCACGAACCGGCAGTCGCTCACCCGGGCGACCAGTCGCCCCTTCGACCCCGGCGTCGCGGTGAAGTGCAGCAGGTGGGCGTGCTCCAGCTCGTACGACTGGTACGGACCCTGTTCCAGCCGGTTGCCGTCGAAGGTCAGGTTGCGGACGACCAGCGGTGCGGAGTCGGTCTCGGAGTCCCAGTCGAGGTCCTCGGTGGTGAAGGTGCGCAACCAGTCCTTGCCCCGCGTCGGCGGCCGGCGGATGGTGGCCCGGTCACCGGTCAACCAGATCCCGGGGACGAGGTGGACCGTGGTCACCACGTAGGTGCCCGGTCCGAAGAACACTTCGCCGTCGACCACGGCGGCGGCATCGACGGCACGTTGGACGGCGGCGGTGTCGTCGGTGCTGCCGTCGCCGGTCGCGCCGTGGTCGGCGACGGCGATCCGCTGCCTGCCGGGTGACGGCGGCGGAGGCTCGGGCCGAGGCGCGGCCGTACAGCCCACACCGATCACGGCCGCTCCCAGGCCGGCGGCCAACAGGGTGCGACGCGGCAGGCCGCGACGCCCCGGCAATCCACGTACGGGCACGGTGCCGCCCCCTTCCGGCCGGACGACCGACTTCTGTCGGAGCCGGGCCCTACTGTAAGGGCGAGTCGGTCGACGCCAGCGTGGCTGGTGGGGCCAGGAGGAGGTCGAACGGTGGCGAAGACGAAGTCGACATACCGGTGCACGGAGTGCGGCTGGACGTCGGTGCGGTGGGTCGGGCGCTGCGGCGAGTGCCAGGCCTGGGGCAGCGTCGACTCGATCGGTGCTCCCCAGTTGAAGCAGGTCGCGATGTCGGCACCGAGCACCAAGGCGGTCCCGATCGGTGACGTCTCGGCGACGGACGCACGTCGCGCGTTGACCGGGGTGGGCGAGCTCGACCGGGTGCTCGGCGGCGGGTTGGTGCCCGGGGTCGTGGTGCTGTTGGCCGGCGAGCCCGGGGTCGGCAAGTCCACCCTGTTGCTGGAGGTGGCGGCCCGCTGGGCGAAGCAGGGTCGGCGCACGCTGTACGTGACCGGCGAGGAGTCGGCCGCGCAGGTACGGCTGCGGGCCGGGCGGACCGATGCGGTCGCCGACGAGTTGTACCTGGCCGCGGAGTCCGACCTCGGTACGGTGCTGGGCCACATCGAGGAGGTCGGCCCGTCGTTGATGGTGCTCGACTCGGTGCAGACCATCGGTACGGCCGAGGCGGACGGCTCCCCCGGCGGGGTCACCCAGGTCCGGGAGGTGACCGCCGCCCTGGTCCGGGTGGCGAAGCGGCGAGGGATGGCGGTGATGATCGTCGGCCACGTCACCAAGGACGGGGCGATCGCCGGGCCACGGTTGCTGGAGCACCTGGTCGACGTGGTGTTGTCCTTCGACGGTGACAAGCACTCCGGTTTCCGGATGGTCCGCGGCGTGAAGAACCGGTTCGGCCCGTCCGACGAGGTCGGCTGCTTCGAGATGTCCGACCTCGGCATCGTGGAGGTCACCGACCCGTCCGGGCTGTTCACCACCGAACGGTCGACCCCGGTCCCGGGGACCTGCCTGACGGTGACGATGGAGGGGCAACGCCCGCTGCTGGCCGAGGTGCAGGCGCTGGTCAGCCCCAGCCCCGACGGCCGCGCCAAGCGGGTCACCAACGGCATCGACGGCAGTCGGCTGTCGATGATCCTGGCCGTGCTGCAGCGGCACGGCCGGATGCCGTTGCACGAACGGGACGTGTACGTGTCGACCGTCGGCGGGGCGCGGCTCACCGATCCGGCCGCCGACCTCGCGATCGCGTTGGCGGTCGCCTCGGCCCACCGCGGCGCCACCACCCGGACGAACGCGGTGGCACTCGGTGAGGTCGGGCTGGCCGGCGACATCCGTCGCATCCCCGGCGTCGCGCGAAGGGTCGCCGAGGCCAAGCGGCTCGGCTTCTCGGTCGCGGTCGTGCCACACGTCTCCGACCTCGGCAAGGTCGACGGCCTGCGGACCTGGCCGGTCCCGTCGATCGGTGACGCCCTGGAGTGGATCGGGCTGCCGGCCCCCGGCAACGTCACCCCGCTCCGCTGACGCCAGCCTCTGCCGGGAATCGTGCCGATCGAAATTCCCTGTACGAGGGGTGCAACCCTTCCCGACCCGGTCGCGTATTGCAGGTAGGGCGCCCGCGCCGACTTTCCCGAGGCGCGCCGCGGAACGCTCCGCGTCGCCTAGGATGGCGTCGGTCCGGCAACCCCTCCCCCGGACCGGCGCCAGACCGCCCACCCGGGCGGGGCGCCACCCGAACCGTTCCGTGCCGGCACACCCGGTGACGTCGCTCCACCGAAGGACACCTGTGCCCGTTGACCTCACTCGACTCCGACACCATCAGGCGATGATGGCGCCCGGCACGCCGCTGCGTGACGGCCTGGAACGGGTGCTCCGTGGTCGTACCGGGGCCCTGGTCGTGCTCGGACACAGCCGGGCCGTGGACGACATCACCACCGGTGGGTTCGCCCTCGACCTGCCGTTCACGCCGCAGTCGCTGCGCGAGTTGGCGAAGATGGACGGGGCGCTGATCATCGACGGCGACGCCAGCCGCATCCGCCGGGCCGCCGCCCATCTCGTACCCGATGCCGACATCGACACCCCCGAGACCGGGACCCGGCACCGTACCGCCGACCGGGTCTCCAAGCAGACCGGGCTGCCGACGATCACGGTGTCGGCGTCGATGTCGCTGATCACGTTGTTCCTGGACGGCGAGCGGCACGTCGTGGAGGACTCCGAACAGATCCTGTCGCGCGCCAACCAGGCCCTGCAGACCCTGGAGCGCTACCGCAGCCGGCTGTCGCAGCTGATCTCCAAGCTGTCGGCGCTGGAGGTGGAGGACCAGGTGACGCTGCGCGACCTCGCGTTGGTCGCGCAGCGTCTCGAGATGGTGCGTCGGCTGGAGCACGAGCTCAGTGGGTACGCCGTCGAGCTCGGCACCGACGGTCGGCTGCTCACCCTGCAGTTGCACGAGCTGAACGCCGGCATCGACGAACTGGGCGCCCTGATCGAGCAGGACTACGCCCTCGGCGTCGAGGCGGCCGGGTTCCAGTCGCTGACCGGGTTCACCACGACCGAGTTGCTCGACGTGGCGTGTGTCGCCCGGGCACTGGGCTTCGGCCCGCAGGAGCACCTGGAGGGCAAGATCGCGCCCCGCGGGCTGCGTCAGCTGGCCAGCATCAACCGGCTGCCCCACTCGCTGGCACCCCGGCTGCTGGAGCACTTCGGTTCGCTGCAGGCACTGTTCGGGGCGTCGGCCACCGACCTGCAGTTGGTCGACGGGGTCGGCGAGGGTCGCGCCAAGATCATCCGCGAAGGACTGACCCGACTCGCCGAGTCGGCGATGACCGAGTCGCTGGACTGACTCGTGTCGGCAGCACCGGACCCAGCCCGGGCCCTGATCGGCGCCGTCCGGGACAGCTTGGCTGGCGTGGGCGATCCGGAGCGGGCGATCGGCCAGCAGCGTTACATGAAGTCGGCGATGCCGTTTCGGGGGCTGACCAGCCCCGCACTCCGGGCGACCCTGCGTCCCCTGCTCGGCGATCCGGCCCACCAACTCTCCGACCGGGCCGCCTGGGAGGCGTGCGTCCGAGAGCTGTGGGACGACGCGGCCTACCGCGAGGAGCGCTATGCCGCGCTCGCCCTGGCCGGCCATCGGCGCTACCGGGAGTTTCTCGACGTCAGCACCCTGCCGCTGTTCCACCATCTGGCACGGACCGGTGCCTGGTGGGACCTGGTCGACGACATCGCCACACATCACGTGGCACCGGTGTTGCGCGCCGCTCGTCGGGCGGCCACGCCGGTCGTGCGCAGCTGGGCGACCGACGACGACCTGTGGGTACGCCGGGTGGCGATCCTGTCGCAGTTGCCGGCAAAGGCCGAGACCGACACGGTGCTGCTCGCGCACTGCCTGGACGCCAACCTCCCGGAAAGCCCGTACGGCACGGAGTTCTTCATCCGCAAGGCGATCGGGTGGGCGCTGCGTGAGTTCGCGAAGACCGATCCCGACTGGGTGCTGGAGTACGTCGACGATCGTGAGCTGAGTCCGTTGAGTCGGCGCGAGGCGCTCAAGCACGTGGCGCCCCGGCGGAAACGCTGAGCTGCTCCGCCAGGCTCAGCGGAGCCGCATCACCAGCTGCACCGGCTCGGCGCCGGTGAGCAGCGCGTTCGCCGCGTACGTCCCCGGCCGCAACACGTCCTTGGTGGTGCTGCACGGCGCCTTGCTGCGCTTCACACCCCAGTCGACCTTCCAGCTGACGTCGGCCTCGGGCTCCAGCACCTGCTTGATCTTCGGGTTCCAGGCCGCACAGTCCTTGGTGCTCCAGATCCGGTCGGTGCCGGAGTAGACCCGGAACTCGTAGTTGCCCTCGTTGACCTCGAGCGTGCAGGCGGTCTTGGAGCCGTTGATCACGCCGACCTCGAACGACAGCTGCTGGCCGGTCTTGATCTGGTTGGGCCCGGTCAGGGTGACCCGCAGCTGCGACGGATCGCACGCCTTGGGCGGCGGTGGGGGTGCCGACGTGGTGGGCGCCTTCGACGTCGCGGACGGCGTGGCCGCGGGGCTGGTCGCCGAGCCCGACGGCGACGTGGTGGCCGACGGCGTTTCCGAGCTGGACGCGGAGGGGGTGGCGCCACTCGACGACGGCGCCGGGGTCTCCGGGGACGCGCTCGGCGTCGGCGGCTCGCTGTTCTCGGGCTCCAGGCTCGGAGCGTTGCTGTCGGTCGGTGGTGGTGCGGCGGCCTGCCCACCGGCCCCGCCGGTCAGCGCCGTGACCGCGACCACGATCACCACGACCAGGGCCACCACGGCAGCCAGCACGATGCCGCGACGGATCCAGTACGTCCTCGGCTCCTCGGGCCCCACGGGATCCAACACGCCACTCATGCTCGAAGGGTAAGCAGCCGATGACCCGGGATCGCCGAGAAACGCCGCCGGGATGGCGATCCGCGCCGGTTCGTGGGCAGAAGTGGTCCCGGTACGGTGGTCCGGTGGATCGGTCGGCAGTCGTCCAGGCGGTGGTGCGGTGGTACGACCGGGCCGGCCGTGACCTGCCGTGGCGGGCACCGGGCACCACCGCGTGGGGTGTGATGGTCAGCGAGTTCATGTTGCAGCAGACCCCGGTGGCCCGGGTCGTCGAGCCGTGGCAGGCATGGTTGCGGCGCTGGCCCACCCCGACCGGCCTGGCCGCCGAGGCCGCGGGCGAAGCCGTACGGGCATGGGGTCGGTTGGGCTATCCGCGGCGGGCGTTGCGGCTGCACGCAGCGGCCCGGGTGATCGTGGCCGACCACGGCGGCCAGGTCCCCGACGACCACGCCGCACTGCTCGCCCTGCCCGGCGTCGGCTCCTACACCGCGGCCGCGATCGCGAGCTTCGCGTACGGGCAGCGACACGTCGTGCTCGACACGAACGTCCGCCGGGTGCTCACCCGGCTGGAGGACGGCCAAGCCCAGGCACCGGTCTCGATGACCCGCGCCGAGGTCGACCGGGCGACGGCCTGGCTCCCCCGGACCCGAACCAGGGCAGCGAAGTGGGCGGTCGCATCGATGGAGCTCGGCGCCCTGGTGTGTACGGCCCGGGCCCCGGGCTGTGAACGGTGCCCGGTGTCGCGGTCGTGCAGCTGGCACAGCGCCGGGCGCCCGGCCAACGACGGTCCACCACGCCGCGGGCAGGCCTACGAAGGCACGGATCGGCAGTGCCGCGGCGTGCTGCTGGCGCAGCTGCGGGCGACCAGCGACGCCGTACCGACCGCGACGCTGCTCGCCGGGTGGCCCGACCCGGCACAGGCCGCCCGGGCACTGGCCGGGCTGCTCGCCGACGGGCTCGCGGTCCGAGACGACGATCGCGTGGCACTACCCCGCTGACCGGCAGACCGTCCCCGGAGCTTGTCGAGGGCCCCGAAGGGTCCGCCCGCCAAAGCCTGACCTCGCCCCCACACCTCAACGCTGCCCCCGCTGCAGCAGGGGGCAGGGTGCTGCAAGAGGGGCGAAGTGCCTCACGAGGAGTTGCCGTCACGCCTCGCTGGGAAGGGGCTCCTCGAGCTGGCGGGTGAGGGTGATCACCCTGTCCGAGAGCGGCACCAGGTGCTCCAGCCCCGCCGGGACCGGTTGGCCGGTGGTGAACAGCGGACGCATACCGGCGGTCAGCTCGACCAGTGCCTCACGGGTCACCGGCTGCTTCTGCAGCATCGTCGTGGTGCCGAGGTGGTGGTTGTAGTCCTTGATCCGGCCCACCCAGCCCGGGTTCTCGACCGGGGACGGCGGCGAGTCCATCGCGGCGACCAGTTCTTCGAGGGCCGCCTCGAGCTCGCCCAGTTGAGCCCGCCGGGCGGCCTGGTCGAGCATGCGCGGCGCCACCGGACTGTCGTCGTCGGCGCCTTCACGTCCCAGCAGCCTGCTCAACCAGCCCATCGTCATTCCTTCCAGTACGCTCCCCGACCTTGTCGAGGGACCTCAGTTGTGTGGTGGGGGCGTCCGGTCGCCGCCACCCTCGTGTCCGCCGTCGTTCCGGTTCTGGTCGGCGAGGCGGTCGGCGGCGTCCTTCGCGGACTGGCCGGCGCGGTCGATCTTGTCGGCGTACTTGCCGCCGGTCTGCTTGTCGATGAAGTCACCGCCCCTGTCGATGGCTTGGTCGATCTTGTCGCCGTGCTGCTCGGCCAACTGTCCGGCCCGGTCCTTCGCCTCATCGGCAAGCCGCTTGGCCTTGTCAAAGATGCCCATCGTCGACCCTCCTTGGAAACGCGCTGTCTCCGGCCCGTCCACGGTACAGGGAGGCCACGCACCCGCGCCCGCCCGAGCCGCCGGACTCAACCGCCGACCTCCTCGGCCCGTGCCCGGGCTCGACGGGCACCCCGACTCGCACCGATGCTGGCGACCACGACCAGCGCCACCGCCAGCCACTGCAACGGGGCGAGCAGTTCGCGCAGGATGAGCGCACCCGCCAGCGCCGCGGCTCCCGGCTCCAGGCTCATCAGGATGCCGAAGACGCGGGGCGGGATCCGGCGCAGCGCGACCAGCTCCAGGCTGTACGGGATCACCGACGACACGAGTGCCACGATCAGGGCGAGCCCGAGCACGGTCGGGTTGAGCAGCGCGGCACCGCCGTCGATCACGCCGGCCGGCGCCAGCAGGCCGGCACCGAGCAGGCTGCCCATGGCGAGCCCCGACACCCCCGACCACTGCCGGCCCAGCCGGGCACCGGCGACGATGTAGCCGGCCCAGCAGGCACCGGCCAGCAGCGCGAACCCGATGCCGATCCAGTCGACCGCCACCGGCCCCAGACCCAGCAGTGCGACCCCCGCGCCGGCCAGCACCACCCACACGACGTCGAGCAGGCGTCGCGAGCCGATCACCGCGAGCAGCAGCGGTCCGCTGAACTCGATGGTGACCGCGACCCCCAGCGGGATCCGGGCGAACGACTGGTAGATGGCCCAATTCATCCCGAGCAGCATCAGCCCGTACCAAGCCATCACCAGCCAATCCCGGCGATTCCGACCCCGAAGTCGTGGCCGCGCGACGAGCAGCAGGATGATGGCGGCGAACGTCAACCGCAGCCACGTCATCGCCGTCGGCGGCACCAGGGTGAACAGGTCCTTGGCGACAGCGGCCCCCACCTGCACCGAGACGATGCCACCGACCACCAGCCAGGTCGGTGGGATGCGTCGGACGAGGTCGGCACCTGGTGTCGTGCTCATCGGGCAACCGGGGTCATGGCCTCAGGGTCTCAGATGCCCGGCGACGCGGACGATCACATTCGCCAGCGGAAATGACGATCGAGCTCGTCGAGATCCGAACGCGAACGATGCCCGGCGAACTCGAATTCCGTCGGCCGAGCTCGAAATCTGCCGATAGCGTCAGTCGAGACCCGAGATTGCCGAAAATGTCGACTCCCCTTATGATCGCCATTGTGTTGGGTTCCGTCGGGGGATGACCCAGCGCAGCTCGGGCCTGTGACCCGGGCTGTCCCTGCATCTGGAGTCGCCCCATGCCCCTGCTCCGCGAAGCGGTTGCGCCGCCGAGCGGTGCTGCCCCACGGTCCACCACCACGTCCGCGACCAACATCCTCGCCGCCCGCATGCTGGCGATCGTCTGGGACGCGCTGAGTTGGATGGTGGCTGCGGGCGTGTGGATCGTGGCCCGCTACGAGTTCAACCTCGCACCCATGCAGTGGCGCGCGCTGGTCCTCTACCTCGCGATCGCCCTGACGATCCAGATCGGCATTGGCGTCGCCACCAAGCTCTACCGCGGCCGCTACCGGGTCGGCAGTTTCGACGAAGCCTTTGCCCTGGCTTTGCTGGTCGGGCTCACAACAGTCGCCGCCGGCGTGATCGCGCTGACCGCGATCCCCAACTTCCCCCGAGGCAGTGCGATCGGGATCGCCCCGGTGGCGCTGGTGATGATGGCCGTCGCGCGCTGGTGCTATCGGACGTGGGCGACGACCACCCACCATGCCTCAGCCGATGCGCCCAAGGCGTTGGTGTACGGCGCGGGTGACACCGGTGCACAGTTGCTGCACCAGCTCGTACGCCTGCCAGATCCCCCATTCAACGTGGTCGGGCTGATCGACGACGACCCCGCCAAGCGGTTCCTCACCCTCGCGGGGAAGCGGGTACTGGGGACGCGGGACGAGCTGGTCGGCATCGCGGGGAAGCGGGACGTGTCGGTGGTGATCCTGGCCAACACCACTGCCGACAGCGCCTTCGTCCGTGACCTGAGTGCCGAGTTGGACGATGCGGGGATCCGGTTGGTCGTGCTGCCGCCACTGCGTGAGGTGATCGGCGGACGGGTCCGACTCGACCAACTGCACGAGGTCGACGTGGAGGACCTGCTCGGTCGGCACCAGGTCGAGACCGACCTCAGCGACATCATCGAGTTGGTCTCCGGCCGCCGGGTGCTGGTCACCGGCGCGGGCGGGTCGATCGGCTCGGAGCTGGCGCGCCAGCTGCACCAGTTCGGCCCGGAGAAGCTGATCATGCTCGATCGGGACGAGTCGGCACTGCACGGGGTGCAGTTGTCGATCTACGGCAAGGGCCTGCTCGACACCGACGACATGGTGCTCTGCGACATCCGTGACCTGGACGCGCTCGAGAAGGTGTTCGCCCACCACCGGCCGCAGGTGGTGTTCCACGCCGCCGCGCTGAAGCACCTGCCCATGCTGGAGCAGTACCCCGAGGAAGGGTGGAAGACGAACGTGCTGGGCACCTTGAACGTGCTCACCTGCGCCCAGCACCACGGGGTGGAGCGGTTCGTCAACATCTCCACCGACAAGGCGGCCGATCCGTCCAGCGTGTTGGGCCGCACCAAGCGCTACGCCGAACGCCTGACGGCCAGCTACGCCGAGCAGTACGAGACGCCGTACCTGTCGGTGCGGTTCGGCAACGTGCTCGGCTCCCGCGGCTCGATGTTGCACACGTTCCGGGCCCAGATCAAACGTGGCGGCCCGGTGACGGTGACCCACCCCGACGTGACGCGCTACTTCATGACCATCCAGGAGGCGTGCCAGCTGACCCTGCAGGCCGCCGCGATCGGTTCGCCCGGCAACGTGCTGGTGCTCGACATGGGCAAGCCGGTGAGCATCCTCGACGTCGCGAAGCGCCTGGTACGCGAGTCCGGCAAGCAGGTCGACATCGTGTTCACCGGACTGCGCCACGGCGAGAAGCTGCACGAGGTGCTGTTCTCCGAGAACGAGTCCGGTACCCGCAGTGGCCACCCGCTGATCCGACAGGTGCCGGTCGAGCCGATCGACCCGGACGAGGTGGAGCGGGCCTCCCGGTTCAGCGGCCATGCGGCCCCAGACACCTCCCCCTCGTCGCACGGGCGCACCACGACATGACCTGGTCGGCGATCGTCCCCGCTCACCCCCGCCCGCTCCTCACCACGACACCGAAGGACTGATGCATGCCAGGTGACACCGAGAAGATCGTGATCATCGGCCAGGGCTACGTCGGCCTTCCGGTCGCGATGCGGGCCGCGGAAGTGGGATACCGGGTCATCGGGCTGGACGTGGACGAGCGACGCGTCGCGGCCCTGCGCAGCGGCGTCTCGTTCGTCGAGGACGTCGCCGACGAGGCGGTCCGGTCGGCCATCGATTCCGGTGCCTACCTGCCGACCACCGACTACGCCGAGGCGGCCGACTTCTCGGTCGCGGTGATCACCGTTCCCACGCCACTGCGCGAGACGTTGCCCGATCTGAGCTTCATCGAGGACGCCGGGGCCGCCCTGGCGCCGTACATCACGCCGGGTTCGACGGTCATCCTGGAGTCAACCACCTACCCCGGCACCACCGAGGAACTGCTCATTCCCGTGCTGGAACAGGGATCCGGGCTGGTTGCGGGCAAGGACTTCTCGGTGGGCTACAGCCCCGAACGGATCGACCCGGGCAACCAGAGGTGGACCTTCGTGTCGACGCCCAAGGTGGTCTCCGGCATCGACGAACGATCGCTGAAGCAGGTGCAGTCGTTCTTCGACTCGCTGATCGAGCGGACGGTCCCGGTGTCGGGCACTCGCGAGGCCGAGTTGACCAAGCTGTTGGAGAACACGTTCCGACACGTCAACATCGCCCTGGTCAACGAACTCGCCATCTACGCCCACCAGCTCGGCGTCAACCTGTGGGAGTCCATCGACGCCGCCTCCTCCAAGCCCTTCGGGTTCATGAAGTTCACCCCCGGCCCGGGCGTCGGCGGCCATTGCCTCCCGGTGGATCCCAGCTACCTGTCCTGGCAGGTGCGACGCAGCCTGGGACAGAGCTTCCGGTTCGTCGAACTCGCCAACGACGTGAACGACCACATGCCTCGGTACGTGGTGCAACGTGCCAGTCGACTGCTCAACGACGACACCAAGCCACTGCGTGGCTCCCGGATCCTGCTGCTGGGGCTGGCCTACAAGCGCAACACCGGGGACACGCGTGAGTCCCCGGCCCTGCGGATCGCCGAGCTGCTGCGTGAGGAGGGTGCGCAGGTGGTGGCAGCCGACGACCACGTCGAGGAGCACCGTTGGCCCGTCCGCATCGAGCGGACCCAGTTCGACGGCGACGCCGTCGCCGCCAGTGACCTGGTCCTGGTGCTCACCGACCACGACGACTTCGACCTGTCCCTGTTGGACGATCCTGCCGCTCGCGTCCTCGACACCCGGAACGTGCTCTCGGCACCCCACGTGGTACGACTGTGAGCATGAGCGGGCTCGAGCGGGTCTATGACGCCGCCCCCGTGGCGGTGCAGAACCTGATGACCTCGGTCAAGGGGTGGCAGATCGCGTGGCAGCGCTACGGCGAGGTCTACCGGGAGCATCGCCGCTGGCTGACGGAGTTCGACAAGCTGTCGTACGAGCAGAAGCGCGAGCACCAGGACCTGGCCCTGGCCCGGTTCGTGAGCCACGCGTACGCCCGGAGTCGCTACTACCGCCGGATCTACGACGAAGCCGGCGTGGACGTCGCCGACGTCCGGTCCGTCACCGACCTGCCGCGACTGCCGACGGTGGACAAGGAGGACATCCGCGCCCACGCCGACGAGGTGCAGGTCGGCGAAGGGGTCGGCAGGACCGTCATCGTCCACACGGGCGGCACGACCGGCAAGTCGTTGGAGGTGACCCAGTCCGAGACCGACATCCAGCGTCGGATGGCGATCCTCGACCACTTCAAGCATCGGGTGGGGTTCGAGCACCGCAGGATGCGGCGGGCCAGCTTCGGCGGTCGACACATCATCCCGCCGAGCCAGCGCGGTGGCCCGTACACCCGGTACAACCACGCCTGTCGTCAGCTGCTGCTGTCCCCGTTCCACGTGAGCGACCGGACCGGTGACAGCTACCTCGACGATCTCAACCGCTTCCGACCCGACTCCCTCGACGGCTTCCCCAGCTCGATGTTGGGCCTGGCCCGTCACATGCTCGCCAACGACATCCGTCTGGCCCACCCCATGACGGGGATCTTCCCGACGGCGGAGACTCTGACCGACCCGGATCGCGAGCTGCTGACCGAGGCCTTCGGGGCGAAGGTGTTCAACCAGTACGCCTCGTCCGAGGGTGCACCCTTTATCACCGAGTGCCGTGCAGGTCGACTCCACGTCGAGATGTCCACCGGCGTGTTCGAGTTCACCGATGACGAGATCTTCGTGACCAGCTTCACCACCCACGCCACCCCGTTGATCCGCTACCGGATCGGTGACCGGGCGACCCTGAGCTCGGACCGTACGTGCGAGTGTGGCAACGAGAGCGAAATGGTGGACGAGATCTCGGGCCGGGGATCACAGTTCCTCTACCGCACCGACGGCAGCAAGGTGTACTCCCCCAACCTCGCCAACCTGCTCAAGAACGTGCCGAACGCCATCGTCGAGGCCCAGCTCCAACAGCACCGGGTCGGTCAGGTCGACCTGTACGTGGTGGTCGACCAGACCTTCAAGGACAGCGACGACGACATCCTCCGCGACGAGTTCGCGCACAAGTTCGATACCGCCAGCACCGTCACCATCCACCACGTCGACACCATCCCCAGCGAGACGAGCGGCAAACGGCTGTTCGTCAAGAACTTGGTGGACCGCGAGCAGGGCTGACACGTGAGGCGGATCGACGTACTCCTCGTGGCCGCGCTGGTGCTGAGCCCGATGACCGGACTCCGGTTCGGCAAGATCGGCCCGGCGGAGGTGCTCGCGGCAGCATGGTGCGTCTTGGCCTGCCTCAACGCCCGTCACCCGCTCGTCCCTGGGACGCTCGGCAAGGCGTGGGTGGTCTTCTTCGGGATCCTGGTCGCCGGCACGCTGCACGGCGTGGTCGTCACCCCGGGGTCGACCACCCCCACAGGGCTCGTCACGTGGGCTTATCTCGGCATCATCTGCGTCCTCGGTTACTCGGTGCTGCAGGGACGGACTGCCGATCAGCTCAACCGGCTGCTGGCCGCGATCGGCGGTGCCACGACCGTCTGGTTCGCCGGCCTGTACGTCTACAGCATCACCATCTCCACCACGTTCCTGGGCTCGCGGCTCTGGTACGGACAGCGTTTCGCCGGTGGTGGTGACAACCCCCACCAGTTGGCCGTCATGCTCAGCGCCAGCATCTTCATCAACTTCCGGGCCCTCCTGCTCGCCCGCACCGCCCGACAGCGGGCGTGGTGGCTGTTGATCACCGCCGTGACGCTGGTCCTCGGCTACCTGACAGCGTCGGCGACACTGCTCCTCGCGGTCGGCGTCGTGGCCGCCCTGGCACTCTTCTTCCTCGCCCTCGACCGCATCGGCAGCCGGTCGGGGAGGGTCGCCTTCACCACAGCGGTGCTGATGGCGGCCGTGGTGGGGGTCGCCCTGCTCTGGGACCGCGTCCTCGGGCTCGCGGAACGGTTCCTGGACAGCGACTCCAACGGCTGGGGCCGCCTCACCCTGTGGCTGGACTTCAACGACGTGCTGGACCACGTCGTCCTGCTCGGGCTCGGCCCCGGGACGTACGCAGACGGCGGCGATTTCGAGTTCCACAACAGTTATCTCGAGCTGGCGGCCATGTTGGGCATCCCCGCTGCCCTCGGCTTGTTCGTGATGCTGGCCCTGACCATTCGCCGGCTGCTTCGACACTGGACGTTGATGACCATCGTGATGGTGCTGCTGGTCTACGCCCTGCCCGGGTTTGCGATCCGCCGACTGTCGTTCTGGCTGATCTTCGCGCTCTGCCTGGCGCTGGCCGTGGCGCTGGATCGGCGCGACATTGCCGCAGCCGACCCGGCCAGCCCGCGGCGGGCCACGCCGACTGCTCCGTCACCGGCACACACCCGGACGGTGGCCGGCACCGGGGGTGAACCGGGCCGTGGCCTCAGCCCGCGAGCCGCTCGCGGAACCAGGCCGCTGTCGTCGCCACCCCTGCGCTGAGCTCGACCGGGACCACGTCCGGGAAGTACTGCTGGATCCGCTCGCCATCAGCCTGTGAGGCGCGGACGTCGCCGGGCCGGGGGTCGACGTGCTCCACCGGGAGGGGCTGGCCCAGTTCCTCGGCAAGGATGTCGATCAGCTCGAGCAGGGTCGTGTTCGTGCCGAACGCGAGGTTGATCGGGTCGGCGACGGACAGCCGTTGCTCGACCGCGCTGGTCAACGTGGCGCAGACGGTGTCGACATAGGTGAAGTCCCGGGACTGCCTGCCGTCGCCGTGGACCTTCAACGGCTTCCCCGCCAGCGCCGCCTCCAGGAACATCGGGATGACCGCGGCGTACGCGTGCCCCGACGACTGCAACGGTCCGTACACGTTGAAGAACCGGAACGCCAAGGTCGGCAGATCGTATGCGTGCTGGTAGGCCAGGACGTACCCCTCCGCGCCCAGCTTCGTGACGGCGTACGGGCTCATCGGCCGGGTCCAGTCGAACTCCGACTTCGGCAGCTTCGTGTTGGACCCGTACACCGAACTGGACGAGGAGAAGATCACGTGGCTGTTCGTTCGACGTGCCGCCTCGAGCACGTTCAACGTGCCCGTCAGGTTGGCTGCGTGGCTCGCCAGCGGGTCGTTCACCGAACGCGGCACGCTGCCGAGTGCCCCCAGGTGGACGATGGTGTCCACCCCCTCCGCCGCTCGCTCCAGGTGCGCCGGCTCGGTCACCGATCCCTCGTGGAAGTCGACGTCGAGGCCGTCGAGGTTGCTGCGTGCCCCGGTGCTCAGGTCGTCGAGCACCCGGACCGTGCTGAAGTTGCGTTGCTCGGTCATGTAGCGGGCCAGGTTCGCTCCGATGAAACCTGCGCCACCAGTGATCAGCACTCGCATCCAGCTCATCCTCTCGTCGTGGTTGTCAAGAAGTCGGTGATCGCGGCGATGACCCGGTCGAACTGGCCGTCATCGAGGACGGAGCCGCTCGGCAGGGTGAGCCCGCGTTCGAACAGTCGTTGGGAGACACCGTTCACGTACGCCCGGCGCTCCGCGAAGACCGGTTGCAGGTGCATCGGCTTCCACAGCGGCCTGCTCTCGATGTTGTGCTCGGCGAGGGCCTGTTGCAGCCCCGCCGTCTCGAAGCCCGCCGTTTCGTCCACCACGACGGCGGTCAGCCAGTGGTTGTCGTCGGCGTCGTCGGCGCCGCCGAGGATCTCCACACCCGGCACGGCCGCAAACAGCCTGCGGTACTGCTGGCGCCGCATCCGACGCCGCTCGATCATGGAGTCCAGGCGGGCAAGTTGGACCCGGCCCAGTGCGGCGAGCAGGTTGGACATCCGGTAGTTGTAGCCGATGTCGACGTGCTCGTAGTGCAGCGCGGCCTGTCGGGCCTGGGTGGCCAGATAGCGGGTGTGGGCAGCCAGGTCCTCGTCGTCGGTGAGCAACATGCCGCCCCCCGACGTGGTCATGATCTTGTTGCCGTTGAACGACACGATCGAGGCCCGGCCGAACGAGCCGGCGGCACGACCCCGGTGCCGGGCCCCCAACGATTCGGCCGCATCGGCGAGCACCGGGATCCCCCGCTCCCGCCCGATGGCTTCCACCGCGGTGTAGTCCACCGCCTTGCCGAGCAGGTCGACCGGCACGATCGCCGCGACGCGGGCACCCTCGCCGAGCAACTCGTCGATTGCCCGCTCGAGCAGCTCGACGTCCACGTTGCCGCTGTCGGGGTCGCTGTCGACGAACACGGGTTCAGCCCCGGTGTAGACGATGGCGTTGGCGGTCGCGGCGAACGTCATCGACGAGGTGACCACGACGTCGCCCGGCCGGACCCCGATCCCCAACAGGCCCAGGTGCAGTGCCGCCGTTCCCGAGGAGAGGGCGACCGCATGCTCGACTCCGACCCGTCCGGCCAACTCTCCCTCGAACGCGTCGACGTCCGGGCCGAGGGGGGCGATCCACCCCGATCGGATGGCATCCACCACGGCCCGCTCCTCGGCCTCGCCCACGTCCGGTGCCGACAGGAACACTCGCTGCTGGATCTCGGTGGTGGCGGGGGCGACCGGAGGTGCCTCGACGCCGCTGGTGGCGGAGGCCTGCGACTCACTCACCGAATGGTCGCCTCGTGAGCCGCGGCCTCGGAACGTACGTCCGTTGCACTGTGCGCCGGCCGGTGGTCCGGGCCTTCGGCCGACCGGCTGGGCTGCCCTGACTCGGAGCCCTGCGAACGCACGGCTCGACGCTTCGGTGTCGCCGCGTTCTGCACCGGCAGGTAGCCGTAGCCGTAGGCGGCGTCGTCCTTGGCCGGCACCATCGTCAAGACGATGCCCGCGACCGGGGCGCCGACGTTCTCCAGCACCGCGATGGACGATTCCAGTTGGTGACGCGTCGTCTGCCCCGCAGCCACCGCGACGATGGCACCCGACAGGTGCTTGGCGAGCACGACCGAATCGGTGACCGGCAGCAGGGGTGGTGCGTCGAAGATCACCCAGTCGAACTCCTCCTCGAGGGTGTCGACGAGCTGTCGCATCGCCTTGGAGCCCAACAGTTCTGACGGGTTGGGCGGCACCTGCCCTGCCGGCAGGACGTACAGGCCGCCGTTCCCCCACGACTGCACGGCATCGGCGAGTTCGGCGCGGTGGATGAGCACGTCGGTCAGTCCCACTCCGCCTTCAACGCCCATGTAGGTCGCCACCTTGGGCCGACGCAGGTCGGCGTCGACCAGAATGGCGGTCTGCCCGGCGTCGGCGAGTGTCAGCGCCAGGTTGACCGCGGTGGTGCTCTTGCCCTCGCTGGGCACCGACGACGTGATCACGAAACTGCGGGACCGACCGTCCACCTCGACGAACTGGAGGTTCGTCCGCAGGGCACGGAAGGACTCGGCGACCGGGCTGAGCGGATCTGCCTGCACGATCAGGGGGCGGGCCTTGGCACGCGGGTCGGCAACGATCCCACCCACCAGGGGGTGATGGGTGACCTCTTCGACGTGGCGCGCGGTGCGGACCCGGGTGTCCAACAGCTCCCACAGCACGGCTGCCCCGACACCGAGCGCCAGCCCGACGAGCAGTCCGAGCCCGAGATTCACCGGCACGCGTGGGCTCACTGCCTGCTGCGGTACGTCGGCCGACTGCGTCAGCGTCAGTTTGACCCTGCTCTGGCCCGCCTCGCCCACTTCGGGCTCGATCTCCTGCACCACGGTGGCCAGGGTCGCCGCGACCGCGTTCGACAGTGCGGCCGCTCGTTCGGGGTTCTCGTCGGTGGCGGTGACCTCGACGATCGTGGTGTCGGTGACGGCCGTGGCGCTGATCTGGTTGGCCAGTTGCCCCGGCGTGGTCTCCAAGCCCAGCTCTTCGATCACGGGCCGGAGCACGATCTCCGTCGTCGCCAAGTGGGCGTATGTCTTGACGCGCTGGAGGGTGTAGTTGTTGCCCTGTTGGAGGTCTGCCGAGCTGTCTCCGCCCTGGGTGGAGACGAACACCTCGGACGTGGCCTCGTACGCGGGACGTTGCGTCATGGTGACGACGGCGGCGATCGCCACACCGAGGAGGACGAGCGCAACAATGGACACCCATCGCTTGCGCAACACGCGCACGTAGTCGGCCAGCTCCACGGAGGCCCTTCCGGTCATCGCCTTACGGCGCACACATTACGAGGACAGTAATGCGGCGCATTCTAGCGTGTCAGCCCGGCCCGGGTTCAATCCGGCGGATCGACCAGCCTCGGCAGCACCGCGATGAGGCGTCGACAGGCGTCATCAATCGTGTCCGCCGAGGCTCGGTAGACGTCCGGTTCACGTCCGTGCGGATCGATGACATCCATCCCGGAACGGCGGCGGGAAGCCACCAGGCCCCGGATCCGGTGTGCCGCCTCGACCACGCGCCGCAACCGCCCCTCAGGGGTGGCGGAGTCCCGTCCCGCCACCAGGTCCTTGGGCTCGAGCGACTCGACGATGCGTACGAACTCGAGCAGTGTGAACGCTCGCCCGACCGCCCGGGGAGCGAGCCTCACCGCCGCCGTGCGGTGTTCTCGGGCCAGCGCCAGCACCAGATCGGCATCCCGTACGTGTGGCTCGACGAGTCGCCGCGCACGGTGTCGTTCGGCATCGCGGATGCCGAGTCGCTCGGCCTCGTGCGCCGAGCCGGGATCCATCGGGTCGCCGTCGTAGGCGTGCGTCCCGGCACTGGTGACGTTGATGTCGGCATCCGGAAAGGCCTCCCCCAGCCGGAGCCGCAGGAGCTGCTCGAGCGTTGGTGAGCGGCAGAGGTTGCCGGTGCACACGGAGAGGATGCTGAACTGCCGAGGATCGCCAACAGGCTCGATCGATCGGCGCTGACTCGGCAGTGGCATCGAAGTGAACAACCTTCCATTTGTGACGTTCTCCGGCTGACGGAAGGTCAGGAGTCCGGGGGCAGCGGGGCGTCGCCCAGTGTAGAGCCAGCACCCGGACCCCGTCGTGGAGTGCCGTGGACGGCCCGCAATACTGTGTCGGCCGCAACAACGACTACGGTCAGGCCGGGAGGAACTCGTGGTGGACACCAGCAGACGATCCGAACGTCGCCCCATACGGCGGGTCCAGGCCGTTGGCGCCTACGGGTTCGGAAACTTCGGCGACCAGCTGTTCGTGGAAACCGTCCAGCGGCATGCAGCCACCCTGTGGCCGAATGCAACGGTCCGGACCTTCGCTCCGGCCGGAAGGTCCAGGTTGTACGCATCGAGTCGCTGGTACGGACAGGCGGCCCGGCTCGGGGCTGCCGCGGTCGGACTGGCGTGGGCTGACACGATCGCCGTGTGCGGTGGCTCCGTGCTCCAGGACGTGGGCGGTGTGGCGCGGCTTCGCCAACGCGCCCTACGAGGGCAGCGCGTCGAAGCACTCGGGGTGTCTGTCGGACCCTTCAACGGCACCGGCGCAGCGCAGCGCGTCGAGAGCTTCTTGGCACACGTCGACCGGTTGGTGGTGCGCGACCCTGCCTCTGTGCAACGTCTCGAACAGCTGTCCCACACCACCACACCGGTCGTCGGCGGTGATCTGGTGGCCCTGAACGGTCTGGTCCAACCGGAGACCGAGCGATCCGACACCATCGTCATCTGTCCTTCCGCCGCAGCCCAGAGCGATCTCGAACTGCTGACCCGTCAGGCGGGTGATGCCGTGGACGAGGTCAACCGATCGGAGCCGCATCGGGTGACGGTGCTTGCCATGTCCAGTCAGGGCACGTCGGACGACGGACCACTCTGCGCGGGGCTCGCCTCGGGGTTGTCCGACCGCGGCATCGACGTCGACCTCGCCAGTTTCGCCGACCTCGGACTCAGCCAAACCTGCAGGCTGCTCGCCAGTAGCGCAATGGTGTGGTCGCAGCGGCTCCATGGCGCCATCGTGGCCTACCTCTCCGACGTGCCCTTCATGTTGGTCGGCCACCATGCGAAGTGTCGAGACTTCGGGTCCGACATCGGGGCCGATCAGCAGATCGTGGCCCTTGACGAGCCGTGGGCGCCGGTGGCCGCAGCCCTGGCAGACGGCTCGTTTCGTCCGCACATGGGCTCCGACGCGTACCGCGATCGCGCCCGAGGCGCCTACGCAGCGGCCAGTGCCGACTGATGACGACCGAACCTGTGGCCCCCGATGGCCGGTAACCGGTCAGCGGCCGCGCACGTAGCCCTGGGCACTGCCACGACATCGCTGTCCAAGTGGTTCCTGGTCTGGCTGTTCGCGCGATCCGCCGGCGGCGCGGACGCGGTCGGCGTGTACAGCTACGTGCTGGCGATCGCCACCCCGTTGTTCGTGTTGAGCCAGTTGGGGCTGCGCACCATCTTCCTGTCGTCGGCAACCCGATGGCCCTGGCGTACGTACCTCCTGCTGCGACTGATCGGCTGTCTCGTGGGGGCTGCCGTCCTGATGGCGGTGATCGTGTTCTCCCCCGACCTCCCCGTCGGACTCGGCGTGGCGATCACCCTCCTCAAGGTCTTCGACTCCGTGCTCGACATCATGCTTGCGCGGATGCAGTACGGAAATCGCCTCGTCGCGCTGGGGCGTGTCGTCACGGCGTGCGGCGTCGGCGCCATGGTGGCCGCAGCCGTGGCCGTCGTGCTCACCGGGTCGGCCACGATCGGTGTCTTCGCTGCCGCGCTGTCATCGGTCGGCGCAGCCGTCTGGGCCTTCCTGGCGGGACGTTCGGTCGACTACGAGCCCACTGATTCCTCGCGGGGATGGAGGGACATCGTACGGACCGCGGCGCCGGTGACGGCCTCACAGTTCCTGGCCACCTTCCTGTTCCAACTGCCGGTGTTCGCCCTGTCGTGGGTCGCCGACGCCGGCACCATCGGCGTGTTCGCCGGAGCCGCCTATCTGCTCACCGTCGCCGGCCTCACGGGGTCGACCCTGCAGACCGTACTGATCACGCCGTTCCGACGGATCAGGGAACACGACGGGGTCCACGCCCTCCGCCGTCGTGCCGGTCGGATCACGGTCCGGGCCGTGTTGGTCTCGGCCGGCTTCGGCGTGCTGGTGACCGCGCTGGGGTCACCCGTCCTGACACTGGTCTACGGACCCGGGTTCGAGATGGGGTACGTGCCACTCGCCCTGCTCGCGGTCGCGGCCGTCGCCACCATCGGGGCCTTCGTCATGAGTGTGACGCTGAACGTGTTGAACAGGTACGGCGGTGTCACCCTGGCTATGGGACTGAGCTGTGTGGCCGCAGCGCTGGCCGGTGGCCTGTTCCACCTGCTTGGCCTCCCGCCGCTCATCGTGGCCACGGGGATGTCGGCGACCGGCTCTAGCTTCCGTCTGTTGATGATGACGTGGTCGGTGAGAAGGGCGGTCGCGATGCCCGCTGGACCAGCGAGCGCCTCAGGCGCCTGATCGCTGCTGCGGACGTCTTGGCCGCCGCGACCAGCCGGGTGGTGCGCCACAGGCCCAGCCACCGGTAGGAGAGACCGACCGCCCGCATCTGGATGTCGCCGCTGCGGACCAGCACGCCGCCGTGGTCGGCCTCGATCTCGGCGATGTGTCGGCGTGCGGCGCTCCGGGTCAGCGGGGACTCCGGGCCCAGATCACTCATCCCGCACGAAACAAGGCTCTTGATGCGCAGATAGCTCAGCAGCGCGCCCAACTCGTCGGTGTGGCGGCCCAGGGTCAGCTCACGGAGCCGGTCGTGCACATGGGTGAGCTCGCGATACTTCGAGGGCCGATAGGACCGGGTCAGTGAGCCCGCCATGGGACGATTCCGGTACTCGCGGGCGGTGGTGGTCACGACATCGGTGACGCGGCTGAAGTACTCCACGTTGAAGAGCAGGTCCTCACCGAGCGACGTGCGGGAATCGAAACGGAGGTCGGCAGAGCGGATGAGCTCGGTGCGATAGAGCTTCCCCCACGGGGGATTCAACAACGACGTGCGCAGACCGCGGTACAGGAAGTCACTCAACTGCGATCGCTCGCGGTGACGTCCGGCGACGGGCGCCCCCTCGATGACCCAACCGACCGGATCCACCATGGCAGTCACCATCGCCGCGATCATCTGTGGCCCGATGACGTCATCGGAGTCGACGAACACGACGTAGTCGCCGGTCACCGCATCCAGTCCGGTGTTTCGCGCGGCGCTGACGCCACCGTTCGGCTGACTGATGACGCGGATCCGCTCGTCCAGCCGCGCTTCCGCGTCAAGCAACTGCGCGGAATCGTCGGTCGATCCGTCGTCCACGCACACGATCTCGAGATGTTCGTACGACTGCCCCCTGATCGACGCCAGACACTCGGCGAGGAAGGCCTCGGCGTTGTACACGGGAACGACGACGGAGACGACCCGTTGCGTCACGCCATCACCATCTTGCAATTCTGACCTCGCCTCAGTGGTTCCGACTCAGGGACGGGCGTTCATCGACCCGTACTGCGTCCACGGGCTCGGCGGCGTCGTCGATGATCTCGTGCAGACCCTGCCAGATCCGTTCGGGTGTGAACTCGGCGAACACCCGTTCCTTGGCCGCAGCACCGAGTCGCGCGGTCAACTCCGGACTTCCGGCCAGATCGTTCACCTTGCTGGTCAGGTCCGGTGCATCGCCCACGTCGATCAACATCCCTGTTCGACCATCAACAACCGAATCGACCGCTCCCGTGGCTCGGGTGGTGATCGTCGGTATCCCGGCTGCGGCAGCTTCGAGCACGACGTTCGGAAACCCTTCCCGCAGGGTCGGCAGGCACAAGGCATCCATCGCTGGCAGGTGACCCCACACGTCGTCGGTCCACGGGACCGTACGAACCAGATCACCGAGTCGTACGATCTCGTGCTCCAGATCGGGTTCGTCCACCGTCCCGATCAGGAGAAGTCGTACGTGCGGCGCGAGGTCAGCGGAGGAACACGCCTTCAACAACGTGTCGACGCCCTTGTCCCGGGTGATGCGTCCGATGAACCCCACGACGAAGTGGTCGGACTCCAGCCCCAGCCGATGCCTCAGGGCGTCGCGATCGACGGTTCCGGCACGCTCGACCACCGCCGCCGCGTCCACGCCGTTGCTGCTCCCCGATCCGATGAGCCAGGACTTGTGTCGCATCAGCAACCCGCGACGCTCCCCTTCGGCTGCCAGGGACGGCCCCACGAAGAGGACATCGGTCGCGAGTCGCATGGTGATCCACTCCATCGCCCACAACACCCTGCCCAGGATCCCGGCAGACCCTTCCAGCCGGAGGCCACGGACCACGTACAACCGCTTCGGGATCCGCAGCAGCCACGACGCCACGGCCCCGAGCAGCGCTGCCTTCGGCGTTCCCAGGTTGACTGCGCGCGGCCGTTTCCGCGCGAGCAGTCGCACCCATTGAACAAGGCTCACGAGATCGCGCAGCGGAGAAATCCCCCGGTGCATGGGGATGCCCGCCAACGGAACCCCTTCGCGGGTGGCTGCCCGATGCGCCTGCTCGTCCGGGGTGGAGACCAGCGTGACGTCCCAGCCGCGATCCGCGAACCAGGCCAGTTGGCCCCGCAACAGGGTGTAGGCGCTGATGCCGACGGTCACCCCCACCACCAGCCCGGGATCGCTGGCCCTGGAGGTGTCACCCATGTGCGACCTCGGCCTCTGCGCTCCCGGTGAACTCGGTCATCGTGGCCTGGCCAGCCTCGCTGATGCCTTCCCGGACCAGCACCGACTTGACCGTCATCACCAGGATGCGCGCATCGAGCGCAAGACTGCGGTTGTCCACGTACTCGACGTCGAGCTTGAACCGTTCCTCCCAGGCCAGCCCGTTGCGGCCACTCGCCTGAGCCAGGCCAGTCACGCCGGGTCTCACCTCGTGCCGACGTGCCTGTTCCTTCGTGTACCGGTCCAGGTAGCTCACGAGAAGCGGACGGGGACCCACCAGACTCATGTCGCCGCGCAGGACATTCCACAGCGTCGGCAGTTCATCGAGACTGGTGGCTCGCAGGAAGCGGCCCACGCGTGTAAGACGTTCCGCGTCGGTCTGGTGCGCCTCGTCCGGGTGGCGCATCGTTCGAAACTTGACCAGTTCGAAAATCACGCCGTCACGCCCGGGGCGCGGCTGTCGGAACAGGACTGGTCGACCGTGGGCGGCAAGCACCACCGCCGAAACGCCCAATTGCAGTGGCGCCGAGAGCACGAGTCCGACGGCACTGACGACGGCGTCCAAACCGCGCTTGACCGAGTCGTACGGCCGCTTCTGGGTGGGCATCAGGCCTCGCTTCGCTGTCGTGACTCACGGGGGCTGTGCCGACATTAGCGTGTGATGGCCGAAGCATTCGCTCGGCCCAGCCCTACAGCTGTCGCACTCGGCGACTTCCAAGCGAGAGCGGCGAGCAACTCCTCCGGGCGCGCAGCCACTGGAACAGCCGGTTCGTGGCTGGACTGCCTGGCGACGAAGCTCGTGACCGTCGGCGCGATGCGATGCAGGATCCGGATGTGTCGAGAGTCAACATGGTGGACAGACTTCAGACGCTCCACGGGGATGGTGGCCTCGAGGTCGAGAACCTCGATGCCGGCCACAACACCCAAGGCATCCAGGTCGACCGTGAATCCTGGAGCGACCTCGCAGGTCTTGGCGATGGGCCGCCGTTCACCCAACTGCAGGTAGGCAACACCCAAGCTGCTGTCGATCTGCAGTGATGACGTGATCATGTTTGCACTCCTTCCACTCAGCGGGCGGGGACGCCCTTGACCACGACGCCGGCGGGCACGTCTCGTACGGCACAGGCACCGGCACCGATCGTTGACGCCTCCCCCGCAGTGAGGCCCTGCAGCATCGTGCTGTTGGTGCCGAACAGCACCTCCGGCTCGACGGTGACGTCGCCGGAGATCGAGGCGAGCGGGTTGACCGTCACCCAGTCGCCGAGTGCGGTGTCGTGACCGACGGTGACGTTCTGGTTCAGGTGGACGTGCCGCCCCAACCGGACGTTGGTGGTCACGCGCACCCCCGGACACAACACGCTCCCCGGCCCGATCTCGACGTCGGCGGCGACGGTGGTGTGTGGGTGGACCAGGGTGGCCGCGGTTCGAGTCTCGAGTCGGCCGTCAATCATCCGGCGGATCCGCGGGCTGGCGATGGCGATCAGGTGAGCCACCTCGGCCGGCGCCGTGAGCAGCCAGTCCGTGCCACCCAGCAACTCGTGGCCGAGCTTCGCCAGCCGGTCGCGGTTCGTGGCACTCGGTGCGTCGTCCACGTAGCCGACGATCTCGAACGACGGACTGACCGCGTTGCAGTCGTCGACGAAGCCGGACAGCTCCCGGCCGAATCCGCCGCAGCCGACGATCACCAAGGGCGTCACGTTCGTACGACCGGTCATGCGGCACACGCTATCGGGCCTCTCGACAGGCTCGAGGGGCGTGGGCCTCTCGACAAGCTCGAGGGGCGGGGCGGGGCTCGCGAATCGTGATTTCGGGGTGGCGGCTGTAGGCTGGTTGCTGCAAGGGGAGTAATCACTCGCAGTCGCTTCGTCATTTCGGCAACGCCATCGGTGCCCGGAGCGCTGGTCCTGGATCCTCAGGGCAGATGAGACCTTGGTCCGTTCCGACCCCCCTTGGAGCCTCCGTGAACATCTCCCCCTTGGTGTGGGGCATCACTCTCGCGGTGACCGTCGCCTTCTTCGTCGTCGAGTTCTTCATCCACGTGCGCAAGCCGCACGAGCCGACCATGGGTGAGGCCGCCCGCTGGTCCGCCTTCTACATCGGCCTGGCCCTGCTGTTCGGGGTGGGCATCGGCCTCGTCTCGGGCTGGACGTACGGCGGGGAGTACTTCGCCGGCTACCTCACCGAGAAGGCACTGTCGGTCGACAACCTGTTCGTGTTCTTGTTGATCATCACCTCCTTCGGGGTGCCCCGGAAGTACCAGCAGAAGCTGCTGATGATCGGCATCGTGATCGCCCTGGTGCTGCGCGGCGCGTTCATCGCCGTCGGCGCGGTCGTGATCCAGAACTTCTCCTGGGTCTTCTACTTCATGGCGCTGCTGCTGCTCTACCTGGCCTACCGGCAGGCCTTCGGTGCCGACCACGACAGCAACCCGACCCAGTCCCGCGCGATCAAGCTGATCCGGCGCGTCCTTCCCTTCACCGACGACTACCACGACGGCCAGTTGAGCGTGAAGATCGACGGCCGCCGGCACCTCACCCCGATCGTGCTCGCGATCGTCGCCATCGGTGTGGTCGACCTGGTGTTCGCGGTCGACTCGATCCCCGCCATCTACGGGCTCACCAACGAGGCCTACATCGTCTTCACCGCCAACGCGTTCGCGCTGATGGGGCTGCGACAGCTGTACTTCCTGGTCGGAGGGCTGCTCGAACGGCTGGTCTACCTCGCCCAGGGTCTGGCGGTCATCCTCGCCTTCATCGGCGTCAAGCTCGCCTTCCACGCCCTGCACGTGAACGAGGTGCCGTTCATCAACGGCGGCGAACCCCTGCTGTGGGTGCCCGAGATCCCGATCTGGTTCTCGCTGCTGTTCATCGGCGCCACGATCGCGGTCGCCACCGTGTTGAGCCTGCGCAAGACCCGCGTCCAGCGCAACAGCGAACCCACGTCCGACGAGACCGACGAGCCGACGTCGAACCACGGCCCTCGGTCAGCGGACGGCCCGGCAGCCGCCGGGGACGACAGCTCCCAACCCACCGCGGGGTCGTCCAGATCGCCGCAATGATCCGAGAGGAGGCCGGCCATGATCATGGTGCTGATCGACATCGTGCTCACGATCGTGATGCTGGCCGCCGTCGTGATCACCTGCATCGTGCTGCTGCCGGCCCGACGTTCCCACCGGCACCGTCCGGTCACCCCGGGGGTCACGCCAACGGGTCTGCAACCGACATCCGGTCCGATGACCCGGGCACAGCTGCTGGCGTCCGTGCCGGCACGCGACATGTCCGACCAGGAGCTGAGCCGCGCCTGGCGGCTCAGCCACGAGCTGTTGGGACGCAGCACCCGACCCGGTGAGCGTGCCGAGCTGGCGGCGCTGCGCCAGTCGTACCTCGACGAGTTCGAGCGGCGTCATCCAGCCGAGTTCACCCGCTGGTTGCACGACAACCCGACCTCGGACGGCGACATCCGTCGGTACTTGTGATCAGGCTCAGGCTCACGGAGCCTGATGGACCACGATGTCGTCGACGTAGACCTCCGGGGCGTCCACGAAGTCGTCCAGGGTGAGCACGTACTGTGCCTCGGTCACGGCCTGTCCGTTGATCGTCTCGGGGATGGTGCTGATGCTGTCGACGGTGAACCACTCTCCGACCTGGTCGGGCTGGATGAGGAGGAGGTTGCCGCTCAGCACCCCGATCTGAGCACCGGTACTGTTCCTCAGGTTCATCGCGAAGTTCACCCGTCCGGTGTAGGTGCCGCCGGCCGGCGCGAGGACGTGGGCCCGGGTGATGATGAGGCCCGGCTTGACCGGGAAGTGCTGAGCTGGCCCGCCCCGTTCGAGTGCACGGGCGACCACGCTGGACCCGCCTGTGTGCGACTGTGCGGTGGAGCGCACGAGCTCGCCCCGGTTTGCCACCCACAGGAACCAGTGCGTTCCGTCCTCGAATGACGTGTTGGCCGTGAGCGACGGGAGTGTCCCTCTCGCTGCACCGAGGGCGAGTTGGACGAACTCGGTGAACTGGGTGGATTCGTCGGCGGTGGCGCGGGCCTCCAACCAGTCCGTCACCGCGCCGCCGGAAGGCTCCTGGGCGACGAGGTAGTCGACGATGCCCCAGAACTCCGCCTGGTTCCACGCACCCCAGAGCAGGCCACGCGTCGGGGCGATCGGCTGCACGAGCACGGGGTCACTGGCGAACTCCTCGATCAGGTCCTCCCGGAGCTGCACGGCGGCGACCCGGCCAGCCCAGCCCGCCTCCAGTGTGGTCAGCAGGGCCAACGTGTCCTGCTCGGTCTGCGGCGGGGGCACGTCGCGCGGGTAGCTGAGCGCACTGACCTCGTAGTAGTCGAAGGCGCGGGCCAGCTTCTCGGCCCGGGCCTGTTGCTCAGGTGTGCCGGGGTGGGCCAGCACCGCGTCGATCAGGGTGCGACTGGTGGTGATGTCCTCGTCGGTGACTGCCTCGAGGTAGTCGGCGGTCTTGAACTCCTGGAAGGTCCCCTTCGGCTGGAACCACTCGGTCGTCGGCGCCCGTTCGGTCCAGAACTGTTCCCACAACGCGTAGTACTGCTGCAGGTACGGTGCGGCGGCTTCTCCGACCGCGAGCTGGCACCAGTGCTGCAGCAGCGCGTCGACGTCCTGGTCGGGATCCCACAACAGCTTGGCCCGTAGCCAGGGCTTGGGACCCTCGCCCCAGTTGGGATACAGCTCGCTGTACTGGGCGATGATGCCAGTGCGCTTCGCGTACGAGTAGGTGCGTTGGGCCAGGTGCGGGGTGACCCGAGGCACCAGGTATGGCGAGCCATAGATGTAGTCGTACAGGCCGAGCTGGCTCGCCACCGTGCGCCAGGTCTCCAGCAACTCTTTCGCATCAGCCTCGACCTGCGGGTCGGCCCACGCCATCCGGTCCTGGGTGAAGAACGGCACGACACGGGGATGCAACGGAAACGGCGGAGCCGGCTCCACGACGGTGTAGGCGAGCAGCCCGAACCACTTGTCCGGATGGTCAGCACTGACCTGTTCGACGACCGCATTCACCCACGAGTAGTACGGCTCCACCGGGTCTGCCTCGGCGAAACCCCCGCTGTCGTTGACCCCGAGGGAGAACGACATCTGCTCCGGATTGTCGTTGAACGGCACGCAGGACTCCGGCCGGAGTGTCGAACTCGACGATCAAGTCTTGGATGGAGAGAACTGGTTGAGCAGGGGCAGGGGCAGGTGCGGTGGCGTCTGCGGCTGGCACTGATTCTGTGACTCCCGGAACAGCTAGAGGTTCAGTGACTGAAACTATCGTTCCTGTTGTGGGTGGACACTAGCCGGGCACCACGGCTCCGAGCAAACTCGTGAGATGAAGGTCACACCATGTCAACCCGGTGTTGCTGCCGCTCGTATTGTTGATGGGCGGATCTTCGGCGCCCCGCTGTGCCGGACCTCCCGATTCCATCCCCTCTCACTTCCGGCGTAGCCGCCCTGCGCGGACAGAAAGGACCCCGTGAACGACCGTCCGTCGACCCACGACGACCAGCCCGGCGACGCCGCGCCGGCCCACCGCCCTGGGCGGCCCCGACGCCGTACCGTCGTGATCCTGATCGGTGTGCTGACCGTGCTGCTGGTCGTACCGGCCGTCCTCATCGGCTATGCACTGAACGTCGAGCGCAGCTTCTTGTCCAACGTCAATCGCGAGACAGAACCGGTACCGGGCCAGTCGAGCCGGCCGCCGGTGTCGGACGGCAAGCCCGTCAACTTCCTACTGATCGGATCCGACGACCAGCACGAGGGTGAGGGCGGTCGCGCCGACGCGCTGATGCTGGTGCAACTGTCCGGCAACCGGCAGTCCGCCTACATCGTGTCGTTCCCACGGGACCTGTACGTGACGATCCCCGGTCACGGCAAGAACAAGATCAACTCCGCCTACTCCCTCGGCGGTTCCGACCTGGCCAAGCAGACCGTGGCAGAGCTGACGGGCGTCGAGATCGACCACACCGCCACCATCGACATGGAAGGTTTCGTCAACCTGACAACGGAACTGGGTGGTGTCACCGTCGACAACAAGCACTACTCCAAGTCGGGCGAGCACGAGTTCCAGACCGGCAAGATCACCATCGAGGGGCAGCGAGCCCTGGCCTACGTACGGGAGCGCAAGCAACTCCCCCGCGGTGATCTGGACCGCGCCGAACGGCAGCGACAGGTGGTGCAGGCGATCATCAGCAAGGGTGTCAGCGCCGACGTGATCTCCGACCCGGAGAAGTTCACCGCCTTCGTCTCGGCGGTGGGACGCAACCTGACCGTCGACGCCAGCCTCACCGATGAACGCATCCGCGACCTGGCACTGTCGATCCGGATGTCACCCGAAGACATCGTCACCATGCAGGTCCCCGTGGCCGGTGACGGTACGACCGAGGACGGCCAGGCGGTGGTGCTGCCCGACGAGGCGGGCATCAAGACGCTGTCCGACCACCTGCGCAACGACACGATGTCGGACTACACGCCTCCGGAGTGACGGGCTGTCCGGGAGAGTTGCCCTCAGGGGCCGATCGCGGACTGGACGGTGAACACCCACAGTCGGACCCCGGCGGCGTTCGGCAACTGACCCTGCCCGTCCAGCAGGGTCGCCAGCGGGGCGCTGTCGTGTGCGAAGGCGCCGTACACGTCGACCGTCGGCAGCTTGGCCTCCACCGCCCAGGCGCGCATCGCCGACACGTTGTCGACCTGCTGTGACGGGTTGCCCTGCTTGTGGGAGTTCTGCAGCACCACCGCGCCCAGGGCATCGCTGCCCAGCGCCTCCCACAGGGCGGTCATGTCGGCCGGGACGTCGTCGGGATCCTCGTGGGCGGCCAGGTTGATGATCACCACGTCCGGCGCTTCGTCGAGCAAGTCGTCCGCCAGCTCGGCGAGCGACTCGGCCGTGGCGTCGGAGATGCTGGCGTTGCGGATCGTCACCACCCCGCCGGAACCCTCCCCCAGCTTCTGCGCACTGCCGAATCCGTCACCGTCCCACTGCTGGTAGGCCACCGGCCGCTGCTCGGCGATGTCGTCGGCCCACTTCCGCACCCACAGGCTCGATCCGGCACCGGACTCATCGCCGACGACCAGTACCGTCACCGGCTCCGAACCGCGGAGCAGGGCCTTGATCTCGTCCGCGCTGTTGCCCGACCCCGCAGTCGGCGACGACTCCGACCCGGCGCTCGAGCTTGGCCCGGCGGGCGACGACGTCGACGGGCCGGGGGTCCCGGCAGCCGACGGACTGCCCGACGACCCGGTGCTGGTGCCGACCGGCCCGGTCGCGCTAGGTGGTGGTGGCTGGGGTACGGCCGAGCCCGGACCGGTGCCGCGGCCGTGCAACATCGCGAATCCGACCAGGATCGCGGTCACGAAGGCCAGCAGACCGAGCCCGGCTGCGGTGAGGGCATTCTTGCTGACCATGGCGGACAGCTTAGAGGAGGTCGTACGGGAAACCCGCCCCGTGGCCGCGACTCACGCCTCGGAACCGGCCAACACGCCCTTCTGGGGTTCGTCGTCACCTGGCGTACTGCGGGTGTTGACCAGGTCCTCCGCGACCAGGGCCAGTCGGCGGTTCTCCTGCTGGGAGACCCGGACCAGGAAGCCGAAGGCCCGATCCGCGCTCAACCCGTAGCGCTCCATCAAGATGCCCTCCGCCTGACCGATCACGGTGCGGTTCAGCAGCGCCGCCCCCAGGTGGGCGGCGTGGGAACTGGCCGCCAGCGCCACGGCCGCGTGGGCAGCGAGGGCGAGCCCGACCGCGTGGTCGCGGGCGTCGAATCCGTGGGGACTGTCGGAGTACATGTTGAGCGCGCCGTACTTGTTCTCGCTGGTGTAGAGCTGGAAGCACAGCATGCTCCCCACCCCCAGATGGGTGTTCGCCCACGGTGCCCAGTTGGGCCAACGCTGTTCCACCGACAGGTCCGCGCTGGTGACCGACTCCTGGTCGCGGATGCTGTCCATGCAGGGACCCTCGTCCATCTCGTACTGCTGGGCGTCCCCGGCGGTGACGACGTCGTCGGTGGCGGCGGCGGTGGTGATCCGGCGACGTTCGATCAGGCTGATGCCGGCATGATCACACCCCTTGATCGACTCCACCGCAAGCTCGACCACCCGGTCCAGCGTCGTGGCCGGCGACGGCTGCTCGTGCAGCTCTCGGGCGATCTTGGCGAACTGATCGCCGGGGTTCTGGACGGGCATGGCAGGCCTCCTCATGGGTGTGCGCAGAACGGTACGCGGTTCCCTGTCGCAGCGGGAGGGCAAGCCCCGAACGACCGGATCCGCGGCTTTGACGGATCGGTGTGGTCACCGATCAGACGGTCATCCCCCAGTCGTTGAGGTCCTGGTCGTGCAGGGCCTTGCGTCGTGTCGCCAGCTGGTCGATGATCGCCGACTCCTCCGACGCCAGCCGCACCAGCTCGGGGTTCGGCACCGTGCCGTCGGCATCGGTGACGTGCAGCGACGCGCTGCCGATCGCCTTCTCCACCCGGTCGAGCTCGAGGATCAGTTGACGGACAGTCGCTGTGGACAATTGCACCTTCATCGGGGGCCTCCTTGGCCGTTCCCTGCGTGCTGTTGTCCCGCTGCTTGAGACCGGCCCAGTCTTTGTCGACACGGGCCGGGCTGTCAAGTGGGACACGTCCGTTTCGACGACGCCACCCCGGGTACACGATGGACACCACGACGAAGGCGACCCCATGATGCGTCATCGACGCTGAGTCAGCTCGGAGGATGACCAGATGCGCAAGCTGATCGTGACGCAGAACATCACGCTGGACGGATGGGAACGATCGGTCGTGTTGGGCGGTGACCCGGTCGAGGAGGTCCTCGCCCTCAAGGAGTCCGACGGGCAGGACATCGTCTGCACCGGAAGCATCAGCCTCGTGCTCACCCGTCATCGTCCCCGGCCGGAAGCCGGCTGAGCTCAGGTGACTGCCGCGTGTCGTCGACGCCTTGGCGGCCGCGTCACCGCGCGGCTAGCGTGACGGGATGTACATCGAGAACGTCGGATTCGACGCGAACGACCCGCTGCGGTGAGCACCTTCGTGTTGATCCACGGAGCCGGGGACGGGGCGTGGTCATGGCACATGGTGGCCAGTGCGCTCCGCAGGTTCGGCCACGACGTGGTCGCCCCCGACCTTCCGGCCCACGCCGACTCGGCGACGCTCGTGGACTACCGCGACGCCGTCGTCGCTGCCGTCGACGCAGCTGTCGGCCTACGTCGCCACGCCGCTGACCTGGTCGTGGTCGGCCACTCGTTCGGCGGATTCACCGCACCACTGGTGGCCGACCGCTTGGCCACCGAACGGTACCCGGTCGCCGGCCTGGCGTTGGTGGCCGGCATGGTGCCCACGCCCGGCGAATCACCGAACGACTGGTGGGAGGCCACCGGGTACACCCGCGCGTTGCAGGAGCAGTCCGTCCGCGACGGTGGGCTGACCGGGCACCAGGACCCGTACGTCAGCTACTACCACGACGTCCCGCGCGAACTGGCCGAGCAGGCGCTGTCCCGAGAGCGTGACCATCCGTCACCGGCCGCAATGGTGGCACCCTGGCCGCTGGAGTCCTGGCCCGACGTGCCGACTCGATACCTGCTCGCCCGTGACGACCGGTTCTTCCCGGCAGACTTCCTCCGCCGCCTGGTGCCGACGCGCTTGGGCATCGAGCCCGACGAGATCCCCGGCGGGCACTGCATCGGCCTCAGCCGCCCGGACGAGGTGGCCGCCTGGCTGGTCGGCACCGGCACCACGGAGCGGTGAGTCAGGCCCGTCCGTCGGTTCACGTCGATGTCGTGCTGGCCTTGGCGGCCGCGTCACCGCGCGTCTAGCGTGGTGGGGTGTTCATCGAGAACGTCGGATTCGACGCGAACGACCCCGTACGCCTCGGCCGGTTCTGGGCTGCGGCCCTGGGCGCCGAGCCGGCCACCGAGGAGGCGGACCTGTTCGAGGCGCGGCTGCAGCTCGGCGATGAGCTGTACCTCGACCTGTGCTTCCAACTCGACCCCGGCCCGCCGGCGACCACGCCCCGGCTGCACCTGGACCTGCTCGGCGGCCCTGAGCAGGACAGCCTGGTCGAACGGTTGCTCGACCTGAGCGCGTCCCGGCTCGACATCGGACAGGTCAACGTCCCGTGGGTGGTGCTGGCAGACCCCGAGGGCAACGCGACCTGCGTGATGGAGGAACGCGCCGCGTACGTCGACACCGGCCCGATCGCCGCACTTCCCATGCACAGCAGCGATCCCCAGCGTGACGGCGCCTTCTGGAGCGAACTGTCCGGCTGGCGACACGGGCCAGGTGTGGCGGAGGTGTCGTTGCGGCACCACAGTGGCCACGGGCCACTTCTGGAGTTCTGCCCCGAGACCCGCCCCAAGCAGGGCAAGAACCGGACGCACCTCGACCTGCGGCGCGAGGCCGACGACCCCGGACTCGACGAGATCCTCACCCGGGTCCGCGACCTCGGGGGCGCCACGCTCGACCACGACTGGGGCGAGCTGCCGTGGGTGGTGTGCGCCGACCCGTCCGGCAACGAGTTCTGCATCCTGCCGCCACCTCGACAGCCTCGGGGGGCGTGAGCCCAACCGGGTTCAGTCGCCGCTGAGGACGACCCGGTTGCCATCGGGGTCGGAGAGTTGCAGGATGCGCCGTCCGCCTCCGGGCTGCGGACCTGCGTGCTCCATCCCGGCCGCGTCCGCCCGGGCGACGGCGTCGTCGAGATCGGTCACTTCCAACACCACCGACGACTTCCCGGCCCGGTCGGGCTCGGACCACACCTGGACACCGAAGGTGTCTGCGAGGTGCCATTCGAGCAGCCCGGCCATCGGGCGGGCGTCAGGGCCCCGACCGAACAGGCCGGCGTACCACTGCTCGGCACGGTCGAGGTCGCTGACGGTGCAGTTGGCCAGTACACGGGTGAACATGGTCTCCTCCTGAGTGATTGCGTTGTGCAACTACTTAGACTCAAGCACACAGTGGTGGCGTTTCGCAAGTACTTCCTCTCGACGAGTTCGAGGAGCGTGGGTGGAGCGGCTGCGCCATGATGGGACGGTGAAGAGCTTCCCGATCGCGCACACCGACATCACCGCCCCTGCCGTCGTCCTCGGCCTGATGCGGATCCCCGACAAGACCGACGAGGAGATCCGCGAGCTGGTCACCGTCGCCCGCGACCTCGGGGTCGACTTCATCGACCACGCCGACGTGTACGGCCACGAGCTGCACCACTGCGAACGGCGGTTCGCCGACGCGATGCAGCTCACCCCGTCACAACGTGACGAGCTGACCCTGCAGACGAAGGTTGGGATCGTGAAGTCACCGGAAGGGTTGTCGTACGACTTCTCCTACGACCACCTCGTCGGCTCGGTCGAGGCGTCCCTGCGAGCGTTGCGCACCGACCACGTCGACGTACTGCTGCTGCATCGGCCCGACGCGCTGGTCGAGCCGGAGGAGGTGGCCCGGGCCTTCGACGAACTGCACGGCTCCGGCAAGGTCCGGCACTTCGGGGTGTCCAACCACACGCCGGGCCAGATCGAGCTGCTGGCGACCGCGGTGGAGCAACCGTTGGTGATCAACCAACTGCAGCTCAGCATTCCGCACGCGCCAATGATCAGTCAGGGCATCGCGGCGAACATGGCCGGGCAGGAGCAGTCGGCCAGTCGCGACCTCGGCATGTTGGACTTCGCCCGCCGCCGCGGCATCACGGTCCAGGCATGGTCGCCCTACCAGGGCGGCTTCTTCACCGGCACCTTCATCGGGGACCGTGAGCGGTACGCCGAACTGAACGAGGTGCTCGACGAACTCGCCGACACCCACGGCGTGACCCCGACCGGCATCGCCACCGCGTGGCTCACCCGGCACCCGGCTCAACTGCAGGTGGTGCTGGGGACCACCCGGCCGGGCCGGGTCGCCGAGGCCGTGGCGGGCGCCGGCGTGGAGCTGACCCGACCCGAGTGGTACCGGCTGGTCCGGGCGGCCGGGCACACCGTCCCCTGATCGCCCCCGGACGTGACGAAAGGGCCACCACCGCGAACGGTGGTGGCCCTTCTCCGTCGTCTCGACCGGTCAGCCGTCTCGACCGGTCAGCCGGCCTGCTCGTTCGAGCCGTCGGACTCGTTCGACGCGTCGTCGGCGGTGGGCGTACCGGCGCCCTCCAACTCGACCGGCGGGGTGTCGGGCAGCTTCGCCTTCGGCGTACCGGTGAAGGTGAACGGGTGCTCCGCGCCTTCCTCGGCCGTGTCGACGACAACGATCTCGCCCGACTTGAGGTCACCGAACAGGATCTTCTCGGCCAACACGTCCTCGACGTCACGCTGCAGCGCACGCCGCAACGGCCGGGCGCCGAGCACCGGGTCGAAACCACGCTTGGCGATCAGTGCCTTCGCCGACGAGGTCAGCTCGATGCCCATGTTCTTGTCCTCGAGCCGCTGCTCGATCTCGGCCACCATCAGGTCGACGATCTTCTCGATCTCCGCCTCGTTCAGCTGGCGGAACACGATCGTCTCGTCGATCCGGTTCAGGAACTCCGGGCGGAAGTGCTGCTTCAGCTCGTCGTTGACCTTCGCTTTCATCTTGTCGTAGTTCGACTCGGTGTCACTCGACGCCGAGAAGCCGAGGTTGACGCTCTTGGCAATGTCGCGCGTACCGAGGTTGGTGGTCATCACGATGACCGTGTTCTTGAAGTCGACCACCCGGCCCTGGGCGTCTGTCAGGCGACCTTCGTCCAGGATCTGCAACAGCGAGTTGAAGATGTCGGGGTGGGCCTTCTCGATCTCGTCGAAGAGCACCACGCTGAACGGCTTGCGGCGCACCTTCTCGGTCAGCTGGCCACCCTCCTCGTACCCGACGTATCCGGGCGGAGAACCGAACATCCGCGAGGCGGTGTGCTTCTCGGAGTACTCGCTCATGTCGAGCGTGATCAAGGCGTCCTCGTCACCGAACAGGAACTCGGTCAGCGCCTTGGTCAGCTCGGTCTTGCCGACACCCGAGGGGCCGGCGAAGATGAACGAACCGCTGGGCCGCTTCGGGTCCTTCAACCCGGCGCGGGTGCGCCGGATCGACCGGGCGAGGGAACGTACCGCATCGATCTGGCCGATGTAGCGCTTGCCGAGCTCGTCCTCCATGTGGAGCAGTCGCGAGGACTCCTCCTCGGTCAGCTTGAACACGGGGATGCCGGTCGCGGTGGACAGCACCTCGGCGATGATCTCCTCGTCCACCTCGGCGACCGTGTCGAGGTCGCCGGACTTCCAGGCGGCCTCGCGCTCGGCGCGTTCGGCGAGCAGCTTCTTCTCGTCGTCACGCAGCCCTGCCGCCCGCTCGAAGTCCTGGGCGTCGATCGCCGCCTCCTTCTCGAGCCGGACCGAAGCGATCTTCTCGTCGAACTCGCGCAGGTCGGGCGGTGCGGTCATCCGGCGGATCCGCAACCGGGCGCCGGCCTCGTCGATCAGGTCGATCGCCTTGTCGGGCAGGAACCGGTCGGAGATGTAGCGGTCGGCCATCTGCGCCGCCGCGGCCAGGGCCTCGTCGGTGATGGTGATCCGGTGGTGTGCCTCGTACCGGTCACGCAGCCCACGCAGGATGTCGATGGTCTGCGCGATCGACGGCTCGGCGACCTGGATCGGCTGGAACCGACGCTCCAGGGCGGCGTCCTTCTCGACGTACTTGCGGTACTCGTCGAGGGTGGTCGCCCCGATGGTCTGCAGCTCACCACGGGCCAACATCGGCTTCAGGATGCTGGCGGCGTCGATCGCGCCCTCGGCGGCACCCGCACCGACCAGGGTGTGGATCTCGTCGATGAACAGCACCACGTCACCGCGGGTGCGGATCTCCTTGAGCACCTTCTTCAGGCGCTCCTCGAAGTCGCCGCGGTACCGCGAGCCGGCGACCAGGGCGCCGAGGTCGAGGGTGTAAATGTGCTTGTCTCGCAGCGTCTCGGGGACGTCACCGCGGACGATGGCCTGGCTCAGGCCCTCCACCACGGCGGTCTTGCCGACACCGGGCTCACCGATCAGCACCGGGTTGTTCTTGGTACGGCGGCTGAGCACCGTCATCACGCGCTCGATCTCGGTCTCGCGACCGATCACCGGGTCGAGCTTGTTCTCCCGGGCGGCCTGGGTGAGGTTCCGGCCGAACTGGTCGAGGATCATCGACGAGGACGGGGTGGACCCCTGCTCCGGCGCGCCGGAGGTGGCCGCCTCCTTGCCACCCTGGAAGCCGCTGAGCAGCTGCAGCACCTGGTTGCGTACGCGGTTGAGGTCGGCGCCGAGCTTCACCAGCACCTGCGCGGCGACCCCTTCGCCCTCCCGGATCAGGCCGAGCAGGATGATGTGCTCGGTGCCGATGTAGGAGTGGTTGATCTGCAGCGCCTCGCGCAGGCTCAACTCCAGCACCCGCTTCGCGCGCGGGGTGAACGGGATGTGGCCCTGGGGCGACTGCTGCCCGTGGCCGATGATCTCCTCGACCTTCTCGCGTACGGCTTCGAGCGAGATGCCGAGCGACTCGAGCGCCTTCGCGGCGACTCCCTCACCCTCGTGGATCAGGCCGAGCAGGATGTGCTCGGTACCGATGTAATTGTGGTTGAGCAGGCGCGCTTCCTCCTGCGCCAACACCACGACCCGGCGGGCCCGGTCTGTGAATCTTTCGAACATTGCCTCACCACTCCCTTGATCGAGCCACCTCCTCGGGCGGCCCCCCACATCAGTCCCCCGCCGCCGACGACAGGTGCCGCCGCTGCGTGGACTGCGCTCAAGTCTAGTGGCCCACACCGACAGCCGGACCCCGTGCTGTTCGCCCTCCGCGAATACCGCCCTCCCTCGAGCACACGCCCCCGGACACACGACAGCGGCGGCTGCCACCCGAGGTGGCGCCCGCCGCTGCGGTGACTGCGTCGTGAGTGACGTCAGCCGTTCGCGTTGTGGTAGGCCTCGCGAACCTTGCCGGGTACGCGACCGCGCGAGCTCACTTCGAACCCGTTGGCGGCAGCCCATTCACGAATGCGATTTGCCTCGCCGCGGTTGGAGGCTGAACCACGGTTCGACGTGCGACGTGCCGGCTGCCGACGGCCGGCGTCGATGTACGGCGCGAGGGCATCGCGTAGGCTCTTGGCGTTCTTCCTCGACAGATCGATCTCGTACTCGGTTCCGTCGAGTCCGAACTTGATCGTGTCGTCCGCCTTTCCTCCGTCGATGTCGTCTTCCAAAGTGATCTGAACTCGACGTGCCATCCGTCCTCCTGAAGGGTGAAGCATGTTCCTGCGTGAAACCGGATGGAAAGCGTACCAATTGTGGCCCCTGTTGCCAATCCGACGGATTCATTGTCTCCCACGATCACAGCAGGCAAGTCGACAAATGGTTCCGTCTCCGTCGTCGTGCCGAGGTCCGCGTCTCCTATAACGGCACCGAGATCTTCACCACAACCCGTGATTCCTCGGGCAATCATTTGTCCGAGTGGGCAAGAAAAAGGATCCGGGCGCCCCGCGGTGGGGTGCCCGGATCCGTTGTTCGTCAAGCCTGCTTGCGGATCTCCGGCTTCGGCAGCGAGATCGTCTGCATCATCGCGAGGTCGACCGGCTCGGCCGCCTCACCGTCGTGGCCCGAGCCTCCGTCGTTGCCCGAGCCTGAGGTCAGCACCCGACGCGGCATCGCGTACACCTCGGCGGAGTCGTCACTGCCCAACAGGGCAGCCAGTTCCTCCTCACGGATCGCCAGGGTCAGCCGCAGGCTGTCGATGGTCGCATTCGACCGCTCGAGCTCACCCCGCAGGTCAGCCAGGTCGGCCTGCAGGGCACCGATCTGCTCGGCCTGGTCACCGTTGACCCGCTGCTGCGCGGTGACGGCCTGCCGCTCGGCGGCCAGGGCGGTGCGCAGTTCGGCGGCGACTTCGTCACGACGCCGGATCGCCGCCGACAAGGTGTCCAGCACCGAGGAATTCCGGGACCGTTCCTCGCGGAGCTGGGTGCCGTGCTCACGGTCGATGCGGATGAGGTGCTCGCCCTTGCTGCGGCGGTGCTCACCGTCGAGGGATCGCAGTGATCGTACGGCCAGAATCGCGGCTACGAGCCCGGTCGCGGCCGCGACGACGAGCCCGATACGGACCATCCAGGGCGGCCCGCCGAGGGCCGCGAGGGCGGCGACCATGGCAATGGCCAGGGCCGCCAGGACAGTCCGACGCCAAGGGGAAGGGGCCGATGTGGCCAAGGCGTTGGTGTGGGTAGTCACCCGGTCAGCCTAGGGCGACATGTCCGGAATTCGCGGGACCTCGTGGGCCAGTCGCACCGTGTCCGTACGGATTCTGCCGCGCCCGGTCCGTACGGCCCCGATCGAGCCATGTCCGTACGGACCCGATCAAGCCCGTGTCCGTACGGACGCGAGTGAACTACAGCTCGCGATCGTCGGCGCCGGGGGTCCGGCACGCCCGCTGCAGGGCGCGACCGGCGATCACCATCAGCACCGAGCCGAGCACGCCCAGCCCGGCCACCACCACGCGGGCGAGCGAGACCGGCACCGCCACCCGGTCGACGTGGGACAGCGCGAACATCAACAGGAATCCGCCCAGCAGGGCGCCCCCGACCGTCGCCGTCTTGCCCAGCGTCAGCAGCCACAGCCCACGCGACGCGTTCACCCACTTGTGGTCGCGGTGGACCGCCTGCCACACAAAGCGGGCCCACACCGCGACCAGGGCACCGACCAGCCACAGGAACGCCGGAACGGTCCAGGGCAGTTCGGGGGCGGGGGCCTCGAACATCTCGAACAACCCCAACATCACCCAGCACAGGGCAGCCCCCAGGGCCGCCCACCCGGCCACGACGCCCCATCCGGTGATCCGGATCGGGTTGCTGGGTGGTGCCGGGGGTGGTGACGGCGGGGAGGCCGGCTCGTCCCTCATCGCGTGGCGGCCCTCATCGCGTGGCGGCCCTCATCGCGTGGCCGGCGTCAACGGCGGTCAGCGGTGGTCAGTCCTCGATCGACAGGTCGTTGCGCCGGACGATGCCGGACAGGTCGACGGTGCGGACCCGCTCGACGACGTTGCCGTGGCCCGGGATTTCTCCGCGCGGATCGACCTCGGCCCAGGGCACCAGCACGAACGCCCGGTCGTGGGCGAACGGGTGCGGCAGCGTCAGGTCGTCCTCGTCGACGGTGGCGTTGCCGACGATGATGAGGTCGACGTCGAGGGTACGGGGGCCCCAGCGCTCGGAGCGGTCCCGACCGTACGCGTCCTCGATCGCGAGCGCGCGCTCCAGCAGGGTCCGCGGCTCCAGCGTGGTCTCGGCGACGATGACCATGTTGAGGAACTTGGGGCTGTCGGCCGGGCCACCGACCGGCTCGGACTCGTACACCGAGGAGATGTCGACGACCATCACGTCCGGGGTGTCCTTGATGCCGTCGACCGCACCCTGCAGGTTGGCCAGCCGGTCTCCCAGGTTGGACCCGATGGCGTACACGACCTTGCGCAGCGGCTTCATGCCGCTCAGGGTGTCGGCATCGATCGCGTGGGGGTTAGGACTGCTCATCGGAGGTACTCCTTCTGACTGTGACGGCCACGTCGCCGAAGGGGACTGGCAACGGCGCGAACGGCTTGTGGACGGTGACCTCCACGACGGTGACCAACCGATGACCCAAGATCTGTTGGGCAATCCGTTCGGCCAGCGTCTCGATCAATTGCACGGGAGATGCCACGATAACCGACTCGACGGACTTGGCCAACGCCCCGTAGTCGACCGTCTCACCGAGGTCATCGGTGGCGGCAGCACGGCTCAGGTCGACCCAGCACACCAGGTCGACGACGAATTCCTGCCCGTCACGGCGTTCGTGCTCGAACACCCCGTGGTGGCCGACCGCCCGAATTCCGGACAGGGTGATCCGGTCACCGCGACCGTACTCACTCATCGATCACCTCCTGCCGTCGGTCTGCGCCGACCCTACCCGACTCCCGGGTGGGAAAACGCCTCCAATGTCACTGATCAGGGTGAACCACGGGTGAACGCCCGAGGCGTCGTACGGTTTCCACGGCATCCCGGTGCGGCCGGACCGTGTGGGTCCGGACACCCCAGACACCATTCAGGGCCAGATACGTGGTCAACGCCACACTGGCATCGTCTCGTTGCACGGCCGGACGAAGTTCTCCGTCGACGGCCAGCAGCCGGCCCAGGAATGCCTTGCGGGAAATGCCCCACAGCACCGGGAAGCCCAGGGCGGCGACCGGGTCGAGGTGGGTCAGCAGCTCCCAGTTGTGCTCGGCCGTCTTGGCGAACCCGACCCCCGGGTCGAGCACCAGCGCGTCCTCGGCCACCCCGGCGGCGAGCGCCCGCTCGACCTGGGCCGCCAACTCGCCTGCCACGTCGGCCGCGACGTCGCCGTACCGGGCCCGTTGTTGCATGTCGAGGGCGTGTCCGCGCCAGTGCATCAGCACGTAGCCGACGCCCAGCTCGGCCACCGTCGACAGCATGGCCGGGTCGGCCATCCCGCCGGACACGTCGTTGACCATCCGGGCCCCGGCAGCACAGGCGGCGGCCGCAACGGCCGGCCGCATCGTGTCGATGCTGATCGGGACCCCGGTCGCGGCCAGTGCCTCGATCACCGGCAGCACGCGCCGCAGTTCCTCGGCCTCGGTGGGCCGTTCGGCGCCGGGTCGGGTCGACTCGCCGCCGATGTCGAGCAGGTCGGCACCCTCGGCGACCAAGCGTCGGCCGTGGGCGATGGCGTCGACCGGTTCCAACCAGCGGCCGCCGTCGGAGAACGAGTCGGGGGTGACGTTGACGACCCCCATCACCACGGTGCGGTCCGGGCGCGGGAAGGTGTCGGTGGTGCTCACGACCGGGCGGTCCGGCCCTGCATGATCAACGACATCGCCTCGGCGCGGGTGGCCGGCGACTCGAGCTGGCCGCGGACCGCGGAGGTCACCGTACGGCTACCCGGCTTGCGGACACCGCGCATCGTCATGCACAGGTGCTCGCACTCGATCACCACGATCACCCCACCCGGGGCGAGGTGTCGGACCAGTGCGTCGGCGATCTCGGTGGTCAACCGTTCCTGCACCTGCAGCCGGTGGGCGAACACGCCGACCAGTCGGGCGATCTTGCTGAGCCCGGTGACCCGGCCGTCGGACCCGGGAATGTAGCCGACGTGGGCCACCCCGGTGAACGGCAGCAGATGGTGTTCGCAGTACGACCACACCTCGATGTCGGTCACCATGATCAGTTCCTGGTGTCCGATGTCGAAGGTCTTGGCCAGCACCTCGCCGGGCGTCTGCCGCATCCCGGCGAACAACTCCTCGTACGCCCGGGCGACCCGCGCCGGTGTCTCCACCAGCCCGTCCCGATCGGGATCCTCGCCGATGCCGAGCAGGATCTCGCGGACCGCCGCCTCGATCCGGGCGTGGTCGAAGGTCGCTCCGGCGACCGGGACGTCCTCGCTGCGCTGCGCGGATCGGTCGAGATCGGTCACGTCGTCACTCCCGGCCCCCGCGGACCGTCGGAGTCGGGCGGGTTCGATCCGCCGGCGGGCCCGTCCTCGCCGTCACCGGGCAGCCCGGTGCTGGGTCGGTGGCCGGGCGGCAGTGGCTGACCCGGGACGTTGATGACCTCGGTCGGCTCGTCGTCGTCGGCATCGGACCCGTCACCGCCGGCTCCGTTCTGCGAGCCGTTGGAACCGTTCTTGGGGGGCCGCACCGGCGGCAGTTCCGACGGGACCCGGTGCTCCGAGCCGGTCCACGCGGGACGGTGATCGCGCCTGATCAGCGGCTCGAAGATCTTCGCCACCTCGGCACGGTCCAGGGTCTCCTGCTCGAAGAGGGCCCGGACCAGGTCGTCCAGAACGGCACGGTTCTCCGACAAGATGTCGAAGGCCTCCTGGTGGGCGTTGTTGATCAGCTTCGACACCTCGGTGTCGACCACCGCGGCGATCGCCTCGGAGTAGTCACGCTGGTGCCCGAAGTCCCTGCCCATGAAGGGTTCCGAATCGCCCGACCCGAGCTTCACCGCACCCAACGCCTCGGTCATGCCGTACTCGGTCACCATCGCCCGGGCCAGGTTGGTGGCCTTCTCGATGTCGTTGCCGGCACCGGTCGTCGGGTCGTGGAAGATCAACTCCTCCGACGCCCGGCCGCCCATCATGTACGCGAGCTGGTCCATCAGCTCGGCGCGCGAGTTGGAGTACTTGTCCTGTTCCGGCAGCACCATCGTGTAGCCGAGGGCGCGGCCGCGCGGCAGGATCGTCACCTTGGTGACCGGGTCGGTCGTCGGCAGCGCCGCCGCCACCAGGGCGTGGCCGCCCTCGTGGTAGGCGGTGATCAACCGTTCCTTCTCGTTCATCAGGCGACTCCGCTTCTGCGGACCGGCGATGACGCGGTCGATCGCCTCGTCCAGCGAGGCGTTGCTGATCTGCTTGAGGTCCTGGCGGGCCGTCAGCAGGGCGGCCTCGTTCAGCACGTTCGCCAGGTCGGCACCGGTGAACCCGGGCGTCCGGCGGGCGACGGTGAGCAGGTCGACGTCGGAGGCCACCGGCTTGCCCATCGCGTGCACCTTGAGGATCTCGTGGCGACCCTTCAGGTCCGGCGCCTCCACCGAGATCTGCCGGTCGAAGCGGCCCGGCCGCAGCAGCGCCGGGTCCAGCACGTCGGGCCGGTTTGTGGCCGCGATCAGGATCACGCCGCCGCGGACGTCGAAGCCGTCCATCTCGACCAGCAGCTGGTTCAGCGTCTGCTCGCGCTCGTCGTGGCCACCGCCCATGCCGGCGCCACGGTGCCGCCCGACGGCGTCGATTTCGTCGATGAACACGATCGCCGGGGCGTTCTCCTTGGCCTGGTCGAACAGGTCACGGACGCGGGAGGCGCCGACGCCGACGAACATCTCGACGAAGTCGGAGCCGGAGATCGAGTAGAACGGCACCTGCGCCTCGCCGGCCACCGCACGGGCCAGCAGCGTCTTGCCGGTGCCGGGCGGGCCGTACAACAGCACACCCTTGGGAATCTTGGCGCCGACGGCCTGGAACTTGGCGGGCTCGGCCAGGAACTCCTTGATCTCCTCGAGCTCCTCGATCGCCTCCTCGCAGCCGGCGACGTCGGCGAAGGTCGACTTGGGGGTGTCCTTGTTGGCGACCTTGGCCTTGGACTTCCCGAACTGCATCACCCGGGAACCGCCGCCCTGCATGGAGTTCAGCAGGACGAAGAAGATGATGCCGATGACCACGATGGGCAGCAGCGACCACAGCAGGGTGCTCAGCACACTGGGCTGCGGATTCTCCCCGATCCACTTCTCCAGCGTCCCGTCGGCCACCCGCTGGTTGAGCCGTTCGATCAGCGCATTCGACTGCTCACCGACCCAGACCGACTTGACCTTGGTCTGCGCCTCGTCGTCGACCCAGATCCGGATCACCTGCTCGTTGTCGACGAGCTTGACCTCCTTGAGCTTGGCGTCGCCGTTGATGAGCGTGACCGCTTCGGAGGTCGAGACCTCGCGGTAGCCGTCGGCGGAGCCTGCCAGCTGGATGAGCAGGCCGATACCGATGACGGCCAGCAGGATCCAGACGAGCGGTCCGCGAAGGATGCGTTTGACGTTCATGACCTACCTGGGTTCAGGGCCTGGGAGCGCACAGCCGCGAGCGGTGTTCGAGTGGTTCGGTTCGAATGGCGTTCTGTTCAATTCGAGTGGTGCTCAAGGGGGAATCGTACATTGACCACCGAAAGAACCGGTCCCCCGCGTATCCACGGCCCGGCCCTGCCGCCGCCGGGGAACCTGCCGGCATCAGGAGTAGACATGCGGGGCGAGGGTGGCGACGCCCTTGAGGTTGCGGTAGCGGCCGCCGAAGTCGAGGCCGTAGCCGACCACGAACTCGTTGGGGATGTCGAAGCCGACGTAGCGCACGTCCACCCGGTTCTCCAGCGCCTCCGGCTTGCGGAACATCGTCATGATCTCGAGGCTGGCCGGCCCGCGGGAGGCCAGGTTCGACAGCAGGTACGACAACGTCAACCCGGTGTCGATGATGTCCTCGACGACCAGCACATGACGCTCCGAGATGTCGGTGTTGAGGTCCTTCAGGATCCGCACCACCCCCGACGACTTGGTGCCCGAGCCGTACGACGAGATCGCCATCCAGTCCATGTGGCAGTGGCTGTTCATCGCGCGGGAGAGGTCGGCCATCACCATCACGGCGCCGTTGAGCACCCCGATCAGCAACAGCTCCTTGCCGTCGTAGTCCTGGTCGATCTGCGCCCCCAGCTCCTGGAGTCGCCGCTCGATGTCGGCCTCGGTGTACAGCACCCGGGTGAAGTCGTCGCTCACGTGCTCAAGATCCACGGGCCCCAGCGTAGACCCTCCCCGTGACCGGTCAGTTCGAGGACACCCGCTCCGCAGGCCCGGTCCCCGCGGCCACCTCGACCCATCCCTGGCGCCGGGTGAGCCGGACCCCGGCGGGTGCCTGCAGCTCACCGAACCCGTGTCGCCGCGTGACCAGGTCGTCCGCGGCCAACAGGTGCGTGGCCGACAGGTTCTGGGCACCGTGCCGGAGCAGCCAGGCCTTCAGCACCCGCCGCCGGATCGCCGCCGGGTGGGGGCGCAGTTCCGCCACCGCCACCCGGGTGCGGGCCACGTCGATCAGCCCGGCCGCAAGCTCGTCGAGCGCATCGGCATCGTCCCGCAGCAGATCGGCGGTGCGGGCCAGTGCCTCGGTGATGCCTGGGCCGAGTTCCCGTTCCATGGTCGGCAGTACGACGCGCCTCGCCCGTACCCGCGCAAAGCCCTTGTCCGCGTTGTGCGGGTCGTGCCACGGCGTGAGACCCAGTTCGGCACAGGCCCGTTCGGTGACCGCGCGCCGGACCCCGAGGAAGGGCCGTCGGATGTTGCCGTGGTCAGACATCCCCGACAACGAGCGGGCACCCGACCCGCGAGCAAGGCCCAGCAGCACCTGCTCGGCCTGGTCGTCCATGGTGTGCCCGAGCAGGACGAGCCCCGCGAGCCCGGCCGCCTCGATGAGCGCCGCCCGACGGGCCCGGCGGGCAGCCGCCTCCGGCCCACCCGGACCGGTCACGGTGACCCGGACGACCTCGGCGGCAAGGTCGTACCGCGCCAACTGGTCGACGACGCCCGCCGCCACCGCGGCTGATCCCGACTGCAGCCCGTGGTCCACCACGACCACCGACACCGGGGTCTGCAGCACATCGCCCGCATGCGCCGCCGTGACCGCCAGAGCCAGTGAGTCGGGCCCGCCGGAACAGCCCACCACCCACGACTCGACCGGTTCGACCCCCACCATCACCTCGTCGACGAGTCGCTTCGTCGCCGGGCCGAGTGCCTTCCGTGCCACGTCTCGCCCTCCCCGTCAGCGGCGCGGCCGCACACGCTCGAGCCAGATCGCAGGATCCAGGATCTCCGCCATCGTGGGCAGCGTCTCGGGCGAGGTGAAGACGCGGTTGAGGCCGGGCATGCCGACCCGGGCGAGCACGGCGCGGCAGAACGAGGCACCCTCGCGGTACTGCCGCATCTTGGCCTCCATGCCGAGCACCCGGCGGGCCACGCCCTCCAGCCCGCCGCGCTGCCGGCGGCCGTTGAAGCGCTTCCGGATCGTCGACACCGACGGGATGACACCCGGCCCGACCTCGTCCATGATCACGTCGGCGTGCCCTTCGAGCAGCGACATCACCCCGGTGATCCGGTCGACCAGCTGCCGCTGTTCGGGGGTCTGCACCAGGTCGAGCAGCGACACCTCGGCAGTGTTGCCCGGACCCCCGTCCGTACCCCCGCCGGTGTTCGTGCCGGTGTTCGTGCGCCGCCCTCGGCCGGCCACGCCCCGGGCGACCAGCGCGAGGGTGTCGGAGTCGAGGTCGGTGACGGCGACGAGTTGGGCGATCCACTCGCGCAGGTAGGTGCGCAGCCACGGCTGTTGGCCGCCGGGGGCGTGGGTGAACTGCACCACGTGGGTCTGCTCGTGCAGGGCCACCCACAGCCGGAAGTCACCCGGGTGGACGTGCAGGTCACGTTCGGCCTGCACGATGTTGGGTGCGATCAGCAACAACCGGCCGGCCGGCTCGTGGTACGGGTCGTACTGGCCGAGGATCCGGCGCGACAGGTACGCCAACAGCACCCCGACCTCGATCCCGGTGAGCCGGGCCGTCAGCCGGGAGGTCGTCACCTCCCGCTCGGTCAGCGGTCGCAGCAGTTCCTCGAACGAGCCGACGGTCGCGTCGACCCAGGTCGGCCGGTCCACGATCAGCACCGGCGCCTCGTCACCGGCCACCCGGAGGCCGGTCACGTCGGTCACGTGGTCACGCGCCCGGGTGGCGGCGTCGCGGAGAGACGCGACGGCCGCGGTCGCCTCCTCGGCGGTCACCTCCGGCCCGGGCTTGGTGAGCCGCCGGGCCGTCGTCGCGGCCAGTGGCCAGTCCACCGTCGGGGAAGTCATGGGTCGACCCTACGGTCAACACCCACAGGCGGTGACCGCCGAGGTGACCCGGTCCAGGAACACCCGGTCGGGGAACGGCTCGCCGTCGTTGACGATGAAGGCGAACGCGACCGTACGGCCCGAGGCGGTCCGGGTGTATCCGCCGAGCGCGTGGACCTTGGTCAGCGTGCCGGTCTTGGCGCGGACCACACCCTGACCGGCTTCGGTACCGGGTGAGAAGAACCGGCCGCGCAGGCTGCCGTCGGCGGCGGCCAGCGGCAGCCCGGTGAGCAGGGAGCGGAACTGGGGCCGGGCGTCGTCGAGGCCGAGCAGCACGATCCCGGCGACCACGCGTGCCGGGATCGCGTTCTCCCGCGACATCCCCGAACCGTCGACGATGCGGGTCCCGTCGACCCACACGCCCAGCTCGGTCAGCCGTTCCCGCAGCGCCTGTTGGGCGTCGGCGATCGAACCGGAGCGGCCGTCAGCGCGACCGACGTGGCGGAACAGGACCTCGGTTGCGTCGTTGTCGCTGTGCCGCAGCACCGACTCCACGATCACGTCCAGGCTCTCCGACCTCACCTCGGCGACCGGGGTCGCGTCGGCCGGTGCCTGCTCGGCGGCGCCGGCGGTGGCGGTGATCCCGGCCCGGGCGAGTTCGGCGACGAAGGCCTTGGTCGCAGCCGCCGCCGGGTCGGCGTCGCGAGGTCCGGGGTTGCGCTTTTCGGTACGGGCGCCGTCGACCCACAACGCGTTGGTGGCGGCCACCTCGTCGCCGTACCGGGAGGGCCAGGTCGGGTTCCAGCCGGGCCCGGCGAACAGGGTCGCGTCGTGGCCCACCGTGACGGTGGTGACGCCCTCGGTCTTGAGTGCGTCGGCGACCTCCTTCGCCAGCAGTTCCAAGGAGGCGCGGTTCGGGTGGTCGGGGTCGGCCCGGGTGAGCAGGTACGGGTCGCCGCCACCGACCAGCACCAGGTGCGGGGGTGCGTCGGCACCGGCCGGGGTCGCCCGGACCACCGACGTGGTGAACCGGTGACCGGGGCCGAGGGTGTCGAGCACGCCGACCGCGGTCAGCAGCTTCATCGTCGAGGCCGGGATCATCGGGGTGTTGCCGCCGGAGTCGTACAACACCCCGCCGGTGCCGTCGAACACCACCCCACCGACCCGGCCGACGTCCGTACGGTCGACCGCCGCGATCCGGGCCGCCAGGCCTTGCGGGTCGATCTCGGGGCCCGAGGTCGCCGCCGGCAGCACCGGTGGCGGGGCACTGGGCGGCTCGGTGGTCGGCGCCGCCGTCGGGGTCGGTTCGTCGAAGGTGCCGGGTGACACGGTGGACGCGCCCCCGTCGACCCACAGGCCCGTCCCGTACAGCACGCGGGTGGCGGCGGTGGAGAAGGCGCCCGAGACCACGCCGAGGGCCAGCAGCACCGCCAGCGCAAGGGCGACGACACCCGCCACGAGGCGTCGCGGACGCGGTGTGGCCATGGTTCCTCCCCCGGGCGGTTAAGCTCTGATGAGCACCGCCCAGTCTAGAAGGAGACCCACCAGGTGACTGCACCGAACGCCCCGAGCAGCAAGTCGAAGAGCGGTTTGACCTTCGACGTGACGATCGAGATCCCGAAGGGGCAGAAGAACAAGTACGAGGTGGATCACGCCACCGGCCGGATCCGACTGGACCGTACGTTGTTCACCTCGACCCAGTACCCGGCGGACTACGGCTTCATCGAGGACACCCTCGGCCAGGACAGTGACCCGCTGGACGCGTTGGTGCTGGTCTCCGAGCCGACCTTCCCGGGTTGCCTGATCGAGTGCCGCGCCATCGGCATGTTCCGGATGACCGACGAGGCCGGCGGCGACGACAAGGTGCTGTGCGTGCCGGTGAGCGACCACCGTCGCGACCACCTCCGCGACCTCGAGGACATCCACGAGTACCTGCGCCTCGAGATCGAGCACTTCTTCAGCGTGTACAAGGACCTCGAGCCCGGCAAGTCGGTCGAGGGCGCCACGTGGGTCGGCGTCGACGAGGCCGAGGAGGAGGTCCGGGCGTCGTTCCAGCGACTCAAGGACAACCCCGAGCAGTTCAAGCACTGACCGTACGTGAGTGAAGACCTGATCGATCATCTGGTGTTGCCGGCCCCGTCCACCAATCGGGTGTACGCCGGGTCGGCGGCCGAGGTGCTCGGTGCCGAACTCGAGGTGGTGCTGCCCGGCATCGACCCGACGTCGATCGCGGTGACCGAGGTCGGCGGAGTTGATCATGTGGCGTTGCGGGCACCGACCGATGCCGCCGCGTTGGCGCGGGTGTCGGGGATCTGGATGGCGTACGAACGGGTCGCGCCCGATCTGCTGCGCCCGCTCACGCGCCCACGGGCGGACCTCCTCGACGAGGACCTGATCACGATCCCGCGCTACCAGGGCAAGACGAACGAGCAGTTCACCCGGCTGATGGTGAACCTGGCGATGGCGACCGTCGACCATGATCAGCTCGGCCGGGGCGGCCCGTTGGACGTACTCGACCCGATGTGTGGCCGCGGCACCACGATCTCGTGTGCCTGGCTGGCGGGCCACAACGGGTTCGGCGTCGAGAGCGACCAGTCGGCGATCGAGGCGCACGCCACCTTCCTGCGCACCTGGCTGCGCCGCAAGCGCCTCAAGCACAAGCTGACCGTGAACCCCGTCCGCCGTGACGGCAAGAACCTGGGCAAGCGGCTCGACGTGACCCTCACCCCACCCGGCCCCACCCTGCCGGATGCGTCGGCCTCGCTGACCGGAGCGATCATGCCCGGCGATGCCCGTGATTCCCTTGTCCTGTGGGGAAAGCGCCGGTTCGACGCGATCGTGACCGACACCCCGTACGGCGTCGTGCACGGCAGTCGTCGGGCCGGCTCCGGATCGCGTGACCGGTCGGCCGCCGGACTGCTGGCCGACGCCGTACCGCAGTGGGCCGACCAGCTCCGACCCGGCGGCGCGATGGTGATTGCCTGGAACACCCTCGGCCTCGCCCGCGCCGACCTGGTGTCGATCATGGACGACGCCGGGGTGACGGTCCACGACACCGGGCCGTGGCGCCGCTTCGCCCACCGGGTCGACAGCTCGATCCACCGCGACCTGGCCGTTGGCCTTCGCCGCTGATCAGGCCAGGCGTGGCTTCAACCAGTCGAGCAGCTGCTGCTTGCGGTAGTCGCCGCCGCCTTCGTGTCCGTTGAAGCTGTAGACCTGCATGTCCCGGTCGGTGACGTGGCCGTCGCCGTACCAGTTGTAGGCGGCGAAGCAGGTCGACGGCGGGCAGGTGGTGTCCATCAGCCCGACCGAGAAGCTGGTCGGCGCGGTCGCCCAGCGACCCAGGATCGCGCCGTCGAAGTAGGACAGCGTCCAGAACGCCGGTTCGACGTGGTCGCGGAACGCCTTCAGGTAACGGGCGATCTCCTCGTACGGCAGCGTGTTGACCAAGGTCGTGGCCCGCGGGAAGTCGCACAGGAACGGTACGTCCGGGGCGGATCCGACCAGCTCGATCCCTGTCAGGGCAGCCAGTCCGGCCACCGCGATGGTGATGCCACCACCCTGCGAACCACCGGCGACCGCGAGTCGCCCGGTGTCGCACTGCGGGAGCGCGGCCGCCACGTCGAGCAGCCGGAGGGCGTCGGTGTAGACGCGACGGTAGTAGTAGTTCTCCGGGTCGAGGATGCCTCGGGTCATCTGCCCCGGCACGTGGTTGGGCGCCGCACCGCGCGGGGTGTCGGGGGTGACCTCCCAGCCACCGCCGCCGTAGCTCTGGCCGCGGGTGTCGAGCACCAGTTGGGCGTAGCCGGCGAGGACGTACACGTTGTCGGCGTGCGGGAATCCGCGGCCACCGCTGTACCCCTTGTAGGTGGCGACCGTCGGCAACGCCTCGGTCGTGCCGGCGGGAACGTGCAACCACCCTCGCACCGGTGAACCGTCGAACCCGGCGAAGGTCAGGTCGTAGGTGTCGACCAGGGTGAGCCGGTTGTCGATCTGCTCGACGCGCAGGGCGAGGTCGTGGCCCCGGGCCTCGGCCAGGGTGCGCTCCCAGAAGGACTGCAGGTCATCGGGCACCGACAGGTCGGGCCGGTACGAGTGGAGCTTGTCGAGCGGGAGGTCGAAATGTGCCATGGCGGGAATCTTGGCAGAATTCGGACCGGGCCAGCACGCCGCTCACGCCGCGGTCCACCGATCCGAGTCGACCCGAGATCGAGAGGACAGTTGGAGAGGCCGAAACGCGGAATTCACCTCGCCGACCGCCCTCTCGGCGAAGCCAGACCTCGCCAACTGACCTCTCGGCGAAGCCGGACCTCGCCAACCGCCCTCTCGGTGGGCCCGGACGTTCCCGCGGGAACGTCTGACGTCGCGACGGGCCGGGAGGCTCGTAAAGATGGGCGCCACAGCGACACACCTGGACGCATGTGTCGCCGATGTCGCTCAGACGCCCTTCTGCACGAGCGCCCAGCTCGGTGACCACGTCCCCGGTCCGCCAACCCGAGTCGACCCGAGATCGAGAGGACACTTTGAGAGGCCGAAACGCGGAATTCACCCCGCCAACCGCCCTCTCGGCGAAGCCAGACCCCGCCAACCGCCCTCTCGGCGAAGCCAGACCTCGCCAACCGCCCTCTCGGTGGGCCCGGACGTTCCCGCGGGAACGTCTGACGTCGCGACGGGCCGGGAGGCTCGTAAGAATGGGCGCCACAGCGACACACGTGGACGCATGTGTCGCCGATGTCGCTCAGACGCCCTTCTGCACGAGCCCACCAGCTCGGTGACCACGTCCCCGGTCCGCCAACCCGAGTCGACCCGAGATCGAGAGGACAGTTGGAGAGGCCGAAACGCGGAATTCACCTCGCCGACCGCCCTCTCGGCGAAGCCAAACCTCGCCAACCGCCCTCTCGGTGGGCCCGGCCTCGCCAACCGCCCTCTCGGTGGAGCCGGACCTCGCCAACCGCCCTCTCGGCGAAGCCAGACCTCGCCAACCGCCCTCTCGGTGGGCCGGGACGTTCCCGCGGGAACGTCTGACGTCTCGACGGGCCGGGAGGCTCGTAAGCATGGGCGCCACAGCGACACACGTGGACGTATGTGTCGCGTACGTCGCTCAGACGCCCTTCTGCACGAGCCCACCAGCTCGGCGACAATGGTGCGGTGCGCCACTTCCTCCGGACCCTGCTCGCCTGTGCCTCGGTGTTCGGCCTGCTCGCCTCGGCGCACGTGCTGTTCCGCGCGTACGGCCCGCCGCCCGACGCCGACGACATCCGCTCGCTGACCCGGTCGCTGGAGGCAGCCATCGCCGACGGGGCCGATCGGGAGGCGCAGGCGCTGTTCCCCGAGGGCGCCTTCTTCATGCACGTGCTGACCGGGATCGCCCAGGCCCGCTCGGCCGACCCGGAAGGCTTGGAGCTGGCCCGGCAACACCTGCGGCAGACCCGGAACCCGGAGATGTTGGCCCGCTTCGGCAGCGGCATGAGCCCCGAGCACGGCATCTTCGCCGCCGGCTGGTCGCTGCTGCTGGCCCAGGAGATCTCCGGCCGGACCGGTGACGCGGCAGACCTCACCGCCACCGCCGAGCTCGCGAACGAGGTCGGCAACGCCCTCGCCCAGAGCCCGACCCCGTTCCTCGCCTCCTACCCGGGGCAGTACTGGCCGTGCGACACGATCGTCGCCGCGGCCGCCCTGCACCTGGCGGCCGACCGGCACGGCAACGACCCGGCCGCCGCACGGTGGAGTGCCGTGGTCGACGACTGGGAGCGCCAACTCCGTGACGTGGCCGACCCCGACACCCAACTGCTCCCCCACCGGACCGACGCCACCGGTCAGCCGCTGGAGGGCCCGCGCGGCAGTTCGCAGGCGATCATCCAGACCTTCCTGCCCGAGATCACCGGTACCCCCGGCGGCCCGGCCTGGACGCTGTTCCGCGACGCCTTCGTCAGCCGGCAGGCCGGGCTCGTGGGCATCCGGGAGTACCCGATCGGCGAGTCCGGTGCCGGCGACGTCGACTCCGGGCCGCTGGTGCTCGGGGTCAGCCTCAGCGCATCCGCGGTCGCGCTGGCCGCGGCCCGCCGCAACGGCGACGCCGTCCTGGCCGACGGGCTGGCCGCCGAGCAGGAGGTGTTCGGGGTGTCCACGCCGATCCCGGACCGGCACTACGCCCTCGGGTTGGTGCCGATCGGTGAGGCGTTCATCGCCTTCGCCAACAGCCACGCCCTCACCGAACCGGTCGCCGACGCACCCCCGACCACCCTCGGCCGCCCCTGGTGGCCGATCTTCTGGCTGCCCGGCCTGCTCATCGCCGCGGCCGGAGCCATCGGCCTGTGGCGGCTGCGCGGGCCGGCCCGCGACCGGCCGACCGCCGCCGCGTAGGCTGGCAGGCGTGCACACCATCTTGTTGTTGCGCCATGCCGAAGCCGTCTCGGTCGTCCCGGGCCGCCCCGATGCCGACCGCCCGCTGACCGAGGCCGGTCGGGCCCGCGCCGCCGCCGTGGGTGACGGCCTGCGCGAGGCCGGGATCACGGTCGACCTGGTGCTCTGCTCGAGCGCCCGCCGCACCCGCGAGACCACCGAGGCGCTGCGACTGGACTGCCCGGTCGAGCACCGTGACGAGTTGTACAACGCCGGCTCCGACACCATCGAGGAGCTGCTGCACCTGCTGCCCGAGGACGTCAGCACGGTGTTGGTGGTCGGCCACGCCCCCGGGATCCCGGCGCTGGCGCACGACCTGATCGACCCCGACACCGCCGACCTCACCGCCCTGGCCGCGATCGACCGCGGCTACCCGACCGCCACCTTGGTCCGCTTCACCTACGACGGCCCGTGGGCCGAGCTGCGGCAGGCGAGGCTGGTGGCGGCCCAGCCGGGACGCTGACCATGCCTGAGCTGAACCATGGCTGAGACGTACGTGCTGGAGGTGGCCGAGGTACGGCCGCTGACCGACGAGTCGTACCTGATCACGTTCGCCGTGCCCGACGAGCTGGCGGAGTCGTACGCGTTCCGCGCCGGCCAGCACCTCACCGTGCAGACCCGGGACGACGGTGTCGTCACCCGGCGGGCGTACTCGCTGTGCGCGGCCCCGCACGAGGGACGGCTGAGCATCGGGGTGAAGGTGCTCGAAGGCGGCGGCTTCTCGACCCGGGTCCGGGATCGGCTGGCCGTCGGTGACCGACTCGAGGTGATGACGCCCAACGGACGGTTCGTCGCCCGCGACCCCGATGCCGAACACCAGGCGTACGGGGCCGTCGCCGCCGGCAGCGGGATCACCCCGATCCGGTCGATCGTGGCCGATCTGCTGCACCGCACCGAGACCTCGACGGTCGACCTGGTGTACGGGAACCGCGGGCCGGCCTCGGTGATGTTCGCCGACGAGCTGGCCGAGCTGGCGGCATCATCGGGTGGCCGGTTGCGCGTCCGCCACGTCCACTCCCGAGAGCCCGGCCCGGACGGCTCGGCACCGGCCCGACTGACCGGCGCGGTGCTCACCGCCGAGCTCGACCGGCAACGTGCCGCCGGGGTCACCGAGTGGTTCCTGTGCGGCCCCGAACCGATGACCGCCGCCGCCCGGGCCCACCTGCTGGCCGCCGGTGTCCACCGGCGGCTGGTGCACACCGAACTGTTCTGGACCGGCTGACCGACCGGGCCCGAGCGGCGCTCAGGCAGGGTTGCCAGGCACGGTTCAGCCGAGGAAGTCGGCGAGCAGCTCCAGCGTCCGCTGTCGGGCGGGGCTGCGGGCCGGGTCGTCGTCGGCGTACGACCCGGCGACCGGGTGCAACATCACCTCGTCGACGTCGAACTCACCGGCCAGCGCCCGCAGCTGGTCGCCGACGGTGTCGGGCGACCCGACCACCCAGGTGTTGCTGAGGCCGGCCAGGAACTCATCCCGCTCAGGTGACGCCGGCACCGCCTCGGCCTCCTCGACGGTCCGGATCGGGCGGCGGGTGTCTCCGGTGCGCAGTTCCATCATCATCAGCCGGTACGGCAGCGCCAGCCGTTCGGCCTCCGCGTCGGTGTCGGCCACGATCGCGTTCACCGTCAACAGGGTGGTCGGCCGGTCGGCGTGCTCGGACGGGGTGAACCCGCCGCGGTAGAGGGCGAGCGCCTCGGCGGTCCCCCGTCCGGCGAAGTGGTGCGCGAAGACGTACGGCAACCCGAGCTGGGCCGCCAACCGGGCCGAGTAGTCCGACGAGCCGAGCAGCCACACGCGTGGCTCGCTGGTGGCGTACGGGGTCGCGTGCAACTCGTACCCGCGCCCGCCGACGTTCACCTCGACACCACCGGCCGACATCATCGCCATCAGGTCTTGGACGTGCTGGTCGAACTTCATCACGTCCTTCTCGTCGGTCGGCCCGCCGTGCCGCAACAGGTGGGTGGTGACCGGATCGGAGCCGGGCGCCCGGCCCAGCCCGAGGTCGATCCGACCCGGGTACGCCGCCTCCAACAGGGCGAACTGTTCGGCCACCACGAGCGGCGCGTGGTTGGGCAGCATCACCCCGCCCGAGCCGAGCCGGATCCGCTGGGTCGCAGCGGCCAGCATCCCGATCAGCACCGGCGGGTTGGTAGCCGCCACCGCGGGCATGTTGTGGTGTTCGGCGACCCAGTAGCGGGTGAAGCCCGCCGCGTCGGCGGCCCGGGCCAGCTCGATGCTGGCGGCCACCGCCCCGGCGGTGGTCTGCCCCGTACGAACGGGGACGAGGTCGAGGACGGACAGCCGGAGATCTCCCATGTGATAGGACAACATGGGCGACCGGGACTACATTCCCCGTCCCCCACGATGGTCCACCTGTTGGAACACACGTCGGCTGCGGTACGCCCGCCACCACAATGGGCGCCGCAACCACCGCCCGTGTTGCCACCTGCCAGCCACACGAGAGGGGTCGAGATGACAGTCGCCCATCGCCTGGATGCGATCTACGAGGACGTACGACAGCGGAACCCCGGTGAGGGTGAGTTCCACCAGGCCGTCCAGGAGGTCTTCCAGAGTTTGGCGGTCGTCGTCGACCGCCGCCCCGAGTACCTCGACGCCGGTGTCATCCCGCGGCTGTGTGAGCCGGAGCGGCAGATCATCTTCCGCGTGCCGTGGATCGACGACTCCGGCAAGCTCCACGTCAACCGTGGCTTCCGGGTCGAGTTCAGTTCGGTGCTGGGGCCGTACAAGGGTGGGCTGCGGTTCCACCCGAGCGTCTACCTCGGCATCGTGAAGTTCCTCGGCTTCGAACAGATCTTCAAGAACGCGCTGACCGGGATGCCGATCGGCGGCGGCAAGGGTGGCTCCGACTTCGACCCGAAGGGCCGCAGCGACAACGAGGTGATGCGCTTCTGCCAGTCGTTCATGTCGGAGCTGTACCGCCACCTCGGCGAGTACACCGACGTCCCCGCCGGTGACATCGGGGTCGGCGGCCGCGAGGTCGGCTACCTGTTCGGGATGTACAAGAAGATCACCAACCGCTTCGAGTCCGGGGTGCTGACCGGCAAGGGCATCGGCTGGGGTGGCGCGCAGGTGCGCAAGGAGGCGACCGGGTACGGGACCGTCTTCTTCGCCCAGGAGATGTTGCGTACGAAGGGTCAGAGCTTCGAGGGCCGCGACGTCGTGGTCTCCGGCTCGGGCAACGTCGCGATCTACGCCATCGAGAAGGTGCAGGAGCTGGGCGGCCGGGTCGTCGCCTGCTCGGACTCGTCGGGCTACGTGGTCGACGAGTCGGCCGACGGGGTCGACCTGGAGTTGCTGCAGGAGGTCAAGGAGGTCCGCCGGGGCCGGATCGGCGACTACGCAGAGGCCCGCGGCCCGAAGGCGTCGGTCGCCGACAGCGGGTCGATCTGGGACGTGCCGTGCCACATCGCACTGCCCTGTGCGACGCAGAACGAGCTGGACCTGGCCGACGCGAAGACCTTGATCGACAACGGCTGCGTGGTGGTCGCCGAGGGCGCCAACATGCCGGCCACCCCGGAAGCGGTGAAGCTGTTCACCGAGTCGGAGGTGCTGTTCGGTCCGGGCAAGGCGGCCAACGCCGGTGGTGTCGCGACGAGTGCCCTGGAGATGCAGCAGAACGCGTCGCGCGACTCCTGGTCGTTCGAGCACACCGAGAAGCGACTGGCCGAGATCATGGCCGACATCCACGAGCGGTGTGCCGACACCGCCGAGGAGTACGGCCACCCCGGCGACTACGTGCTGGGCGCGAACGTGTCGTCGTTCCAGCAGGTCGCCGACGCGATGATCGCCCAGGGTGTCGTCTGAGCCATGACCGCTGCTCCAGTTGATCACTCCGGATCCCTGGTGCCGGTCGACCTGACCCGCGCCGAGCTGTGGCACGGCGTGGTGGAGCTGGAGGACCTCGGCGCCGACGGGGTCCGACCGTGGCGGCTGCCGGTCTCCGATCCGCGGTACGACATCGGCATCACCCACGCCGGCACACCGTCCGGCGTACGACTCGCGTTCACCACCGGGGCCGGCCGGCTGGAGTTGGCGCTCGAGCTGACCGAGGAGGTGCCCGATCCGGTCGACGTGGTGATCGACGGGGTCCACGCCCACCGGCTCGACGTCCGGTCGCCGATGTCGGTCGCGCTGCCCGGCAGGCCGGCGACGGTCGAGGTGTGGTTGCCGATGTACGGGGCATCGGCGGTCCGTCGACTCGCCCTCGACGAACCGGTCGCGCCGATCGCCGCCAAACCGGTCCGCTGGATCACCCACGGCTCGTCGATCACGATGTGCCACCAGGCCGACGGGCCGTGGACGACCTGGCCGGCGCGAGTCGCCCGCAGCCTCGACGTCGAACTGCTCAACCTCGGGTTCGGCGGTCAGTGCCTGATCGACATCCCGGTGGCCCGGCTCATCCGCGACCTGCCCGCGGACCTGATCAGCGTCTGCCTCGGCATCAACGTGCACGGCAACCTCAGCCACAATCGGCGCAGCTTCCTGCCTGCGGTGCTGGGATTCCTGGAGACGATCCGCGACGGCCACCCCGACACCCCACTGGTCGTGATCAGTCCGATCGCGGCGAAGGAGGCTCGCGAGTCCGGCGAGAACAAGCTCGGCGTGACGCTGACCCAGCTGCGCGACGACGTCCACGACGCGACCGACCGGATCCGCCGGGCGACCGGCGATGATCAACTTCACCTGGTCGACGGCCGGACCGTGTTGGGCCCCGACGACCTGGGGTTGCTGGTCGACGACGTCCACCCCGGCGAGGACGGCAACGCGCTGATCGCCGAACGGCTTGCCCCCGTGCTCGCCGCACAACTCCGTACCGTCGAGAGGTCCAGCCGGTGACGTCACGCCGCCCCAATCTGATCTTCATCCTGTCCGACGACCACGCGGCTCACGCGATCAGCGCGTACGGCAGCCGGATCAACACGACGCCGAACCTGGACCGGATCGCCGCCGACGGCGCACGGTTCGACAACTGCTTCTGCACCAACTCGATCTGTACGCCGAGCCGGGCCAGCCTGCTGACCGGGACGTACTCCCACGTCAACGGCGTCACGACGTTGGCCTCCTCCCTCGACAACACCCAACCGACATTCGTCTCGCAGTTGCATGACGCCGGCTACCAGACCGCGGTGTTCGGGAAGTGGCACCTGGGTCATGAGCCGGAGAACCACCCGGCCAGGTTCGACGCCTGGCAGGTGCTGCCCGGTCAGGGTGACTACCACGACCCGGAGTTCATCGCCGCCGACGGACGCCACCAGTACCAGGGCTACGTCACCGACCTGATCACCGACTTCTCCCTTGACTGGTTGACCGATCGCGACCCGGACCGGCCGTTCTGCCTGCTGATCCACCACAAGGCGCCACACCGCAACTGGCAGCCCGACGAGGCCCACGCCACCATGTACGACGACGTCGACATCCCCGAGCCCGACACCTTCGACGACGACTACGCCACCCGCAGCGACGCGGTCCGCGCGGCGCGGATGCAGATGTCGGACCTGCTGCCGCGTGACCTGAAGGCGCCGGTCCCCGACGGGCTCGACGCCGCGCAGGAGAAGAGTTGGCGTTACCAGCGCTACATCAAGGACTACCTGCGCACGATTGCCAGCATGGACGACAACATCGGCCGGGTGCTCGACCACCTCGACGAGGCCGGGCTGGCCGACGACACCGTGGTCGCCTACTCCGCCGACCAGGGTTTCTTCCTGGGTGACCACGGCTGGTTCGACAAGCGGTTCAGCTACGAGCACTCACTGCGGATGCCGCTGCTGGTGCGCTGGCCCGGGGTGACCGAGCCCGGCAGCGTGGTCGACCGCATCGTCACCAACGTCGACTTCGCCCAGACGTTCTGCGAGATCGCTCGCGTTGCCGCACCAGAACGGATGCAGGGCAGGTCGTTCGTCCCGTTGCTCGCCGGTGAGCCGGTGATCGACTGGCTCGACGAGGTGTACTACCGATACTGGATGCACGATGACGAGCAGCACGCGGTGCGCGCCCACTACGCACTGCGGACCGAGCGCCACAAGATCATCTGCTACTACTCCGACTCCCTCGGCACCCCGGGATCGGACAAGTTGTACCCCGAGCCGCGGGTGCATCCGACGCAGTGGGAGTTGTACGACCTCGCCACCGATCCGGACGAACTCGTCAACCTGGTGGACGATCCCGCGCACCGGCAGCTGCGTGACGAGATGGTCGCCCGGCTCACCGCCGCCCAGCGTCGCGTCGGTGACGAGCCCTACCCCGGCGCCACCGACGTGCTCACCTGATCATCCCGTCTCGCCTCGTCGCCCCGCGTCACCTCGAGGAACGGGGTGAGCAGGCCCGGGGTGGCGGCGTCGGCCAGCGCCACACCGGAGTCGGACCCGATGTCGACCACGGCGCAGCCGCCGCGTCCCGCCCCGGTGGTCGCCACCAGGGTCAGCAATCTTCGCCGGCGTTGGAAGCTCGACTGCCGGACGTTCCAGCCGATGATCGCGTCACGCTGCAGGGCGTCGGTCGACCGCGACAACGAACCCGACCGGGTGACCAGGTGTTGATCATCGAGCCGGTGGCCCAGGCTGCGCCACCGGTCACGGGCCGACACCAGGCCCACGGCGGCGAGCACGACCGCGCCGACCGGGACGGCGACCCACCAGCGGGGTAGCAGCAGGAAGGCCAACACCCCGGTGACCACCAGCCAGCCGGCCAGGATCCACGCCACCGGCACCAACCGCCGGTGGAAGGCGCCGATCGGATGGCCGGTGAGGCGGGCGGGATCGGTGGGTGGGGTGTCGGCGTGCACCACGTCGGCGGCCACCCGGTCGACCACGGGTCGCGGGGCGAACGGCAACAGCACCGAGGTGTCGGCCCGCTTCTTTCCGTCGTCACCGCCCTCGGGGTTCTGGTTCTGCAGGCCGATCGCGAGGGCGTCCACGCGGGCGGCCCCGGCCAGCCGGACGCCGAGCGGCTCGGTCACCCGGACCCCGCGCAACCGGTCCTGTGGGATCGACACCGTACGACGGGTGAGCAGGCCGCGGGTCACCCGCAGCACACCCCGGTCGCGTTCCAGCCGATGGTTCCACCACAGCTCGGCGTGCACCAGGAAGGACCCCAGGATCCCAATCAGGACAGGGATCCCGATGATCACCAGGATCACCAGCCACCAGCCGGTCGTGTCGGCGACACCGGTCGCCCACTCCCATCCGACGCGGCCGAACCCTTCGGCGAACTGGCCGGCGATGGCGTAGCTGCCGAGCGTGATCACCAGCGGTGTCCAGGTCAGCGGGGCGTAGCGCATCCAGCTCGGCGTGAACTGCGCCAGGGTCACCTCGTCGGCATCGCCGTCGCGGGGCACGAGCTCGGTGTGCAGCCGGTCGGCCTCGGCCCGCGACAACGGCGACAGCACCGCCGACCCGTCGTCACCGGACTGCTCGGCGGTGCCGATCTGCACCGCCGCGAGGCCGAGGATTCGTTGCACCGGGTTGGCGGTCAGGTCGACCGCCCGGATCCGTTCCCGCGCGAAGGTCCGGCGCCGTCGTACGAACACGCCGGTCTCGAGTCGGAACCGGTCGGCGGTGACCTCGTAGGTGGTGTTGCGCCAGAGCAGGTGGCCGTACACCGCGGCGCACCCGATCGTCACCGCTGCCGCCAGGCCGGTCCACAGGAAGAACCAGGGTGTCACCAGCAGCCCCAGCAGCAGGGCTGTGGGAATGCCGAACAGCAACACCCAGAAGGCGGTCGACGCCGTGATCTCCCAGGTCGCCAGCCGGCTGAGGCGGCGGGTCGCGTCGCTCATACCGCGTCCTCGGCCGTCGCCTCGGTCAGTTCGGTCAGCCGGGCGACGAGCTCGTCGGCGGTCTCGACGGCCAGTCCGGCGATCTTCACCGGACCACGGGAGGACGCGGTGGTCACCACGACGGTCGCCAACCCGAACCGCTGCTCCAGCGGGCCGCGGACCCGGTCGACGGTCTGCACCCGGGAGAACGGGGCGATCCGCGACTCGACCCACAGCCAGCCGCGGCGGGCGTGCACCGCGGTGTCGCCGGCCTCCCACAGCTGGTTGCGGTACCAGTACCGCGGCAGCAGCAGGATGAGGACCAGGCCGACCACGAGGACGATTCCGCCGGGGAGCCACAGCCACAGCCGGGCAGGTGGGATCAGCAGGCCGAGGACGCCGAGCACCAGCACGGTCGGCACCACCCACGACGCCTGTTGCACGCCCCACCACCCGACCGCCCGGGGATCGGCACGGTTGGCCGGGGGACGTAGGCCGACTGTCGACATGGGGCTCCGTTCGGTCGGGTGGGTCCGGCGCCCGGTCGAGCACCCGTTCCCACCGTGCTTCTGTACCGTAGGAACACTGCAGCCGGTTGTCAATGCAGTTGACTGGAAAAGATTTGGCCGGGGAGGACCGGGGACATGCCCAAGTTTGTCGACCATGACGCGCGACGTCGCGCGATTGCCGACGCGGTGATCGAGTTGGCTGCGACCGAGGGGCTCCCGGCGGTCACCCTGCGGCGGGTCGCGGGCCAACTCGGCGGGTCGATGGGCGCCGTCCAGTACTACTTCAGCTCCCGCGACGAGATGCTCGACTTCGCCCACGGGCACCTCGCCGCACGACGTGAGCAGCGGGTCCGCGCTCGGCTGGAGGGCCTCGGTCGGGCCCCCGACCAGCGCGACATCCTGTACGCCGCCGTGCTGACCGGGTTGCCCCTGGACGAGGACCGGCGGGCCGAGGCGTTGGCCGACGGTGCCTACTTCGCCCGCGGGCTCACCGAGGCCGGCGCCCACCAACGGCACGGACTGCCGCAGCTGCTCGCCATGTTCGAGGACCTGGTGCGCACCGGCATCAGCGACGGGCTCGTCCGCGAGGGCGTCGACCCGGCACTGGAGGCGCGCGTGCTGTGGGCCCTGATCGCCACCCAGGCCAGCGCACTCGCCCACGACGTCGACTCCGTCGAGGAGGCCCTGGCCACCGTCGACTACGAGATGGCGCGCATCTTCATCGACCCCCCGACTAGGGTGGAACAACCTTGATCGGAAGGAGGATGCCAATGCCTGCAACCACGACCGGGGCCGGGTCGGCCGTGTCCCGCAAGGGCAAAGGCACCGCGCTGACCACCGATCCGTTGCTCGCCGAGCTGCAGGTTGCCGTCCCCGACGGGGTGCGCAGTCGCGCGACCGACCGCCTCGCCCTGGCGCACGACGCCTCGCACTACCTGCTCACCCCGCGGGCCGTGGTGGTCCCCCGCTCGATCGAGGAACTCGGCGCCACGCTGCGGACCGCACGGCACCACGACGTCCCGATCACCTTCCGCTCCGGCGGCACCAGCCTGTCGGGCCAGGCGGTCACCGACGGCCTGTTGATCGACACCCGCAAGCACTTCCGTGACATCACGGTGCTCGACGCCGGGGCCCGGGTGCGGGTCGGCCCGGGCGTGACCGTACGCCAGTTGAACAACCGGCTGCTGCGCTGGGGAAGGAAGTTCGGGCCCGATCCGGCCAGCGAGGCGGCCTGCACGATCGGCGGCGTGGTGGCCAACAACTCCTCGGGCATGTTGTGCGGCACCACCGCCAACACCTACCAGACCCTGGAGTCGGCGGTCCTGGTGCTGCCGAGCGGCACGGTGATCAACACCGGTGACGCCGACGCCGACGACCGGCTGCGGGCACTCGAACCCGAACTGTGGCAGGGCCTGTCGCGACTGCGTGACCGGGTGCGGGGCAACCCCGACTCGGTGGCGACGATCACCGCCCAGTTCGCGATCAAGAACACGATGGGGTACGGGCTCAACAGCTTCCTCGACCATGATCGGCCGGTCGACGTGCTCGCCCATCTGGTGGTGGGCAGCGAGGGCACCTTGGCGTTCGTCGCCGAGGCCACCTTCGCCACGGTGCCCGACCACCGCCACGTCGCGACCGGGCTGCTGGTGTTCGACGACCTGCACGCCGCGAACGACGCCCTGCCGGCCCTGGTCGACAGCGGGTTGGCCGCCATCGAGCTGCTCGACGCGGCGTCGTTGCGGGTGGCCGGCACCGATCCGCTCGCCCCGGCGATGATCACCGACCTGGCCGTCGAACGACACGCCGCGCTGCTGGTCGAGCACCAACGCGCCGATGCGGACGAACTCGCCGAGATGGTCGCCGGCACCGACCGGGTGATCGGCCGGCTGTCGTTGAGCCGACCGGGCACGATGACGTCGGATCCCCAGTCCCGCAAGGGTTTCTGGCACGTCCGGAAGGGGTTGTACGCCGCGGTGGCCGGTGCCCGGCCGTCCGGCACGACCGCCCTGCTGGAGGACATTGCGGTCCCGGTCGCCGACCTGGCCGACACCTGCCAACGACTCGAGGTGCTGTTCGACCGGTACGAGTACCCCGGGAGTGTGATCTTCGGTCACGCCAAGGACGGCAACGTCCACTTCCTGATCAACGAACGGTTCGACGACCCGGGCCGGCTGGAGCGCTACGACGCGTTCACCGAGGACATGGTCGAGCTGGTGCTGGGTCGGGGCGGCACGTTGAAGGCCGAGCACGGCACCGGGCGGATCATGGCCCCGTACGTGGCCCGGCAGTACGGCACCGAGCTGTACGAGGTGATGCGCGAGGTCAAGCGGCTGTGCGACCCGGAGTCGTTGTTCAACCCGGGGGTGTTGATCAGTGACGACCCGCGGGCCCACGTCACCCACCTGAAGTCGACGCCGACCGTCGAGGAGGAGGTCGACCGGTGCGTGGAGTGCGGCTACTGCGAGCCGGTCTGCCCCAGCAAGGACCTCACCCTGACACCCCGGCAGCGGATCGTGCTGCGACGCGAGAAGGCCCGGGCCGAGGCCGCCGGTGATCATCAGCTCGCGGCCGAGCTGACCGCCGAGTACACCTACGACGGCCTCGAGACCTGTGCGGTGGACGGGATGTGCAAGACCGCCTGCCCGGTCGCCATCGACACCGGCGACCTGGTGCGCCGGCTCCGCGCCGAGACCAACCCCGCACCCGAGCGTGCCCTGTGGGCCACCACCGCGAAGTCGTGGGGCGCCACCACCAAGGCGGCCTCCCTGGCGCTCGACGTGGCCGCCACCGTGCCGGACCCGGTGGTCACCGCGATGACCGACCTGGGCCGGATGGTGCTCGGCCACGACACGGTCCCCCGCTGGACCGGTGACCTGCCGGCCGGTGGTGAGGTACGGCGTCGCCGGACCGACCCGGACGCGATCGCGGTCTTCGTCCCGTCGTGCACCTCGACGATGTTCGGGCCGGACGACCCGGACAGCCCGGGTGCCGCCCGGGCGTTCCTGGCGGTGTGCGACCGGGCCGGGGTGCGGGTGCGGATCCCGGACCGGATCGCCTCGCTGTGCTGTGGCACCCCGTGGAAGTCGAAGGGGATGACCGAGGGCCTGGCCGCGATGTCGGAGCGGGTCGACCAGGCCCTGTGGGAGGCAACTGATCATGGTCGGTTGCCGGTGGTGGTCGACGCCACCTCCTGCACCGAGGGGCTGCACCAGATGATCGACAAGCTGCCCCCCGATCGGCGTCCCGCGGTGGTCGATGCGATGACGTTCGTCCGCGAGCACGTGATCGACCGGCTGCCGCTCACCGCACGGATCGACTCCCTGGTGCTGCACCCGACCTGTTCCTCCACCCGACTGGGCACCAACGACGACCTGACCGCCGTCGCCGAGGTGGTCGCCCACGCCGTCGCCACCCCGACCGCCTGGGGTTGTTGTGGGTTCGCCGGCGACCGGGGGATGCTGCACCCCGAGCTCACCGAGTCGGCCACCCGGGCCGAGGCCGCCGAGGTGGCCGGGTTGGGAGCGGCCGAGCACGCCTCCTGCAACCGGACCTGTGAGATCGGGATGTCGCGGGCGACCGGTCGGTCGTACGTTCACGTGCTGGAACTGCTGGAGCGCTGCAGCCGACCGGCCTGAGGCCAACGCTCCTCGAGCCTGTCGAGAGGTCACCCGGTACTGGCACGCACCTCGACGGCGAAGTCCACGAACTGTTGCGGGTCCTCGATCTCGGCGCCGGCCAACAGGGCGAGGAGGTGATCGACCGCCACTTCAGCGAGCTGAGCCTTGTCGACCGAGACACTGGTGATCGGGGGCCACGTGTAGCGCACTTCGGAGATGTCGTCCCAGCCCATCACCGCCACCTCGTCCGGCACCGTGACACCACGGCGGTGCAGCGTCGACAGCGCTCCCACCGCCAACAGGTCGTTGAAGCAGAACACCGCATCCGGTGGGTTCTTCAGGTCCAGCAGCGCGTCCATCTCGCGCGCTCCTTCGGCCCGCTCGTACGCCGCCACCGTCCGTGTGTAACCTCGTGCGGGCTTCAACCCGGCGGCAGCCAGTGCCTCCTGGTATCCCTGCAGTCGTAGGGATCCAGTGCCGTTCTGTTGCTGTGACACCCGCCCGATCGCAGCGATCCGTCGGTAGCCGGAGTCGATCAGATGATTGGTCGCCGCTGTTGCCGCCGCGACGTTGTCGACCCCCACGTACGGCACCCCCGCCGGATGCAGTCGCTCCCCCAGCAGCACCATCGGGATCGCTGCCAGCCCGGCCAGTTCGTTGCCGTCCAGACCCTGCGGCGACATGATCAATCCGTCGATGGCCTGTGGTCCCAGACCGGCAGCCACCCGTCGTTCCCGACCGGGATCGCCGTCGGTCTGGTCGATCAGCACAGTGACCCCGAGCTTCTCGGCGGCGGTCGTGACGTGGCCCGCCAACTCCGCGAAGTACGGCACGTTCAGTTCGGGCACGGCGAGCGCGATGATCCCGGTCCGCCCGGTCCGCAGATTGCGCGCCATCCGGTTCGGCACGTAGTCGAGCTTCTCGATGGCGACCCGGACCTTCTCCGTGGTCGCCTTCGACATGAACGGATAGCCGTTCACGTAGTTGGACACGGTCTTCGGAGAGACCCCCGCTTCCTTGGCCACGTCCACCAGCCGCGCCTTCATGGCCTCGCCCTCCGATCCTGTCGTCTCGGACCGAGGCTAGCGCCTACCCGCCGCGCGCGCTGCAGTGCCACCGGAGGCGACATGCCTCAGTCGGACCCGCCGCCCCAGTGGTAGTTCCGGGGATGACTGACCCTGGGGTGTCCACCGTCGGGGATCGGCAACGGATCGGCGACCCGGATCAGCCACTTCGCCAGGTGCTCCAGCATGCTCACGTACACCTCGGCACAGGCCGGATCGGCGTGTCGATCGTGCAACTCGTACCGGTCCTCCTCGAGGTCGTACAGCTGTGTCTCGCCGGTCACCTGCATGATCAGCTTCCAGCGCCCCGAACGCACCATCCGCAGGGCTCCGTCCTGGGTCACGTCGCACAGGGTGGCGACCGGCACGTCGGCGCCCGGAGCGCCAGCACGGCCGGGACTCAGCAGGTCCTCGATCCCCGGTCCGCCGGGGTGTGGCAACCCGCCGACGCCCTGTTCGGCGTAGCTGCTGTCGAACTCGCCGGCCGGGACCTCACCCTGCAGCAGCGGAACCAGGCTGCGGCCCTGGACACCGTTCGGCACCGGCCAGCCGGCCAGCTCGCAGATCGTCGGGAACACGTCCACCATCGACACGTGGGCCGGTGACGGACCGTCGGCGCAGATGTCGGAGCCGACACCGGCGCCGCTGAAGAACATCGGCACCCGGGTCAACACCTCGGGCACACCGGCCCCCTTGCGCAACAGACCGTACTCCCCCGCGTAGTCACCGTGGTCGGAGACGAAGACGATCAAGGTCGACTCGAGTCGTCCGGTCTCGGCCAGGTGGTCGAGCAACCGACCGATCTGGTCGTCGATCAGCCGCAGCATGCCGACGTAGCTTGCGCGCGCCCGCTGCAGGGTGTCCGGGTCCGCCTCGTCCAGCGCCTTCCCCAGCCGCCGGACCCACTGCCACGGCAGACCGGCTCCGTCCAGCGCCTCGGACGTGGTGTCGGGTTGGGGTACGACGTCCGGCCCGAAGTCGGAGAAGTAGGGCTCCGGCACCTGGTACGGCACGTGCGGTTCGGGGATCGACAACCACGCCAGCGCCGGCGCCTCCGGTTCGGCGTCCAACCACTCGATGGCCTCGAAGACGATCCGCGCCGGGTTCTGCACCTCCACCGGGGTGCGGCGTGGGGACCCGAGACGTCATGGCACCCAGTTCGTGCAGCCAGGCGTCGAACGCACCCTCGGCGGTGTCGCTCGCTGCGGGTGGCGTCCGACCGAGGTGACCGAAGGGTGAGAACCGGTCCACCCGTGCTGCGGTGAGGTGGGAATGGTTCTTGCCGATCAACGCCGTCCGGTAGCCCGCTGCCCGCGCCACGTCGAACAGGTCCCGGTCGTAGCGGGGCCGTGCGAAGTCGTGGTTCTCCCGGATCCCGTGGGCGCTGGGGAAGCGTCCGGTGAGCATGCTGATCCGCGCCGGGACGCACACCGGGGCCGTGGTGTAGGCGCGATCGAACCAACAACCCTGTGCCGCAAGGGCATCCAGCCGTGGTGTCGTGTCGACGGTGAACCCCTCACGCGCGCTGAGGTCGGCACGCTGCTGATCGGTCATGATCACCAGGATGGTCTCCGGGACTGGCGAGCTCATCGGTCGTACGACTCCTGTCCGTGGTCCGCGCCGTGCTCCCGGTTGTCGACCCTCGAGTCATCAGCCGGCGAAGCTCGCCGTGGGTCTCACCGCGGGTCTCAGTACGCCAGGCCGCGCGGTTCCGGGCCGAGATGGGGGACGCTCGGTTCGCTGACCTGGAAGCCGTTCGCCCGATAGGTCTCGTAGTCGAAGGTCTCGCACTCGTCGTAGCCGAGCTTGTGGTAGGCGTGGAAGCCGTCCCAGTCCTCATAGCCTTGACCGAAGGTGGACTCGAGGAAGGCCTCGGCCATCGCCTGGCCGAGCTTCGGCCCGGTCCAGAAGGCTCCCATCGCCAACAGGTTCGCGTTGTTGGCGGTGGCGGCGCGGCGGGCCGCAGGCACGCTCTCGGCGATCGCTGCGTGCACGTGAGGCACCTTGGACGCGGCGATGTGGATGCCCATCCCGCTGCCGCAGAAGGCGAGGGCCTTCTCATACTCCCCCTCGGCGATCTTCGAGGCCACGAGGAACCCGGCACGTTGGTACATCGGCGAGTCGGCCTGGTCGGGCGTGACGTCCTCCACGGTCCAGCCCCGTTCCGTGAGGTGGTCCTTGACGGCTTCCTTGAGCGGGAATCCCGCGAAGTCCGCGCCGACGACGACGAATTTGTCTGCTGCTCGTTTCATGTCGTACTCCCTTGGTGGATCAGGTGTCCGCTGGTCCGGTCGACTCCATGATCGCCGACGATCACTCCTGTCGTGATCAGCGTCTGGCCGGCAAGAAGGTGGGCACTCGCGGCGTGGCGCCGTCGTCACCCCACGTCAGGACGGCGGCGTACATCACCCGTCGTTTGTCGGGATCGGTCACCAACCCCTCGTACGGGCACGGCTCCCCGTCCGGTGGACACACCCAGCCGTGCAGGAACATCCGGTCGGGCCCGTCCCCGCCGGTGATCACGTCCGCACCACCCGGGCCGCACAGTCCGGTGTTGCTGGTCCAGCAGTACGTGCTCGGGCTTGTCGGCGAACGACCACAGATCCGATGAGCGTCGCCACACGGTCGCGTAGCGACACTGGTCGTACCAGTTGGCCGAGGCGCACAGCACGTACTCCGAACCGCGCTTGACCATCACGGGGTTCTCGATGCTGTCGACGTGCCGGAACAGCTCGCGGCTGATCGCACCTGCTGCGACGTGCAGTCCGTCGGCGGTCAGCTCGACCATCCGCAGGGTGCCCGGCACCTTCTGCGTCTTGTACGTCAGGTAGCGCCGCCCGTCGGTGTCGACGAAGGGTGCCGGGTCGATCACCCCGGAGGTCTGGTTGGGTCGGTCGGCGACCGGGTCCTCACCGCCGTTGACCGGGCAGATCAACGGGGTGGGTAGGGGCTCGTACGGTCCGGTCGGGTCGGCGGACACGGCGGCCCCGATGCACCGTTGTCCACCGAAGCCTGCGGCCGGCGCGGCGAACCAGAGCACGTACCCGGCGCTCGTCCTGTCCATGTCGGGCGCCCAGGCCGCCTGTCTTCCCGTGGTCCATGCGGGCCATTCGGTCAGCGCGTGTCCGGGTAGTGCGGTCCACGGGCCCTGCGGGCTCGCCGACGTCGCCATCCGCACCCGACCACCGGTCATGAAGGCGTAGTACTGGCCACCCTCGCGGAACAGCCCGGGATCGGCGGCCGGATCGAGCACCGGTTGCGGTACGGGCCGCGCGGCGGTCGACCGCGCCATCGGGATTCCTGTGGTGGAAAGGATGACAGCGCAGATGACGGCCACGACTCGGACCAGGGAGACAGACATGGGGGACCCTCTCGGTACCCGCCTACAACGTTGCAGGAGGCGTGGGCCAACGGTAGGGCTCCCCTGCCGTCCCGTCAACAGCTCCCCTCGGACCATCCCCCCGGCCCGCGAGCCCTCAGATCAGGGCCTCCCACGTCTGCGGTCCGACCAGGCCGTCGATCTCGATCTTCTTGGCCCGCTGGAACGTCTTGGCCGCCTCGACGCTACGGGCCCCGAACTGGCCGTCCACGACCAACCTGGCGCCGTGCCCGTTGAGGGCGACCTGGGCCGCCTTGGCGGCCGACCCGGTGGAGCCCTTCGTGACGCGGATGATCACCTTGGGCCAGGTCTTGGCGCCGACGATCCCGTCGTCGAGCAACGCATTGCGCGACTGGAAGGACTTCACCGCACGCTCCGTCTGCGCGCCGAAGTGACCGTCGGCGGCGATGCTGCTGCCCCTGCTGCGCAACAGATGCTGCAGTGACCCCACGCGGAAGCCGGTGCTGCCATTCTTGAGGGTGGTCCACCCGTCGGTGGGCGGTTGCGTCGGCGGCGGGGTCGGCGAGCCGTTGATGTTCACCCCGGCCACGTACCGGTTGTGCTTGCGCCACCCCACCAAGGTCGACTTGCTGGCCCAGAAGCCGGGGCCGTTGCGGTAGCTGGCCGGGTCGGCGATCCAGTACGAGTCGTCGCTGTAGCCCATGATCGTCAGGTAGTGGCCACTGCTCGTACGGACCGGGTTGTTGTGGCCGGAGTTGTAGTACCAGACGTTGATCAACAGGCCGTACCCGCGATCGACGTTGTGCCGTACGTCGGCGTCGAGGCGGCCGGCGTAGTCGGCGTTGGACCACTGCCGGAGCTGGTGGTAGTTCGTGCCGGTGTAGCGATTCATCACGTTCACCAGGTAGTCGATGCTGGCCAGCCCACCACCGTTGAGGTGCAGGGCGTCGCGCAGCTCGGACTCCGGCGGGTTGATGCCGTGCGCGCTGAGCGCGATCTTCGACGAACCGGCCGAGCACGACCAGCCGGTCTCCTGGCTGTGGAAGGTGTAGTCCAGCTTCTTGCTGGCGGCGTGGGCGGTGACGCCCGGCAGCGTCGCAGCGGCCGCACCCCCGACGATGACGGCGGCACCCCGCAACAGCGAACGGCGAGACAGCTGGGCGGTGCGGGTCTCGATCAGGGACATGATCTGCTCCTCATGGTTGTCGATCAGCGCTGAGTGGCGCTGACGTCACAACCTAGGAACGCCGAGGGTCGCCGCACGGCCTGTTGACCCCGACCTGCCGGAAGCGGCACCCGCCGAGCCGTCCCCCTTCGTACGGGCAGGCCACTTCGTCAGGTCAGGATCAGGCGGCGCCGCCCTCGACCCAGATGCTCATCACCCGCAGGCAGAGGATGGTCACGGTGAGCAACCCGATGGTGATCACGCCGGTCCCCCACCGACTCTTGTCCGACAGTCCCCACAACGTCGCGATCGGCAACACGATGACGCAACCGATCAGGTACCCCACGAAGATCAACCCGTCGATCGCGCGGTCGGAGTTGGCGAGACCGATGGCACAGGCCATCAGCTGGATGATCATCATCAGCTCCAGCACCGCCAGCCCGCCGAGCAGCAGCCAGCTCACCGGCAGCTGACGCCAGGTGTGGTACCCGGAGAACCCGGCGAGCAACAGTGCGGCCAAGATCGGTACGTAGACGAGTTCGATCACGACCTCAATCTATGCTGGGTCGGTGGAGGCCCACGAAGCAGCTGACGTCGGACCCGACACCGCTCCCCCCAGCCGCCGGAACGGCTTCGGTCGGGTCCTGATCGCGGTGTACGGGGTGTTCGCGCTCGCCGCCACCGCGCGGTCATCGGTGCAGTTGCTGCGTGACGGTTCGGAGGCGCCGTTGGCGTACGGACTGTCGGCGTTCTCCGCGGTGGTCTATGTCGTCGCCACCATCGCGCTGGCGATCCGCGGGCCGGTGGCGTACCGGCTGTCGTGGATCACCATCGGGATCGAGTTCGTCGGCGTGGTCATGGTCGGCGTGCTTAGCCTGACCCACCCGGAACTGTTCCAGCGCGACACCGTGTGGTCTCGCTTCGGGATGGGGTACGGCTTCGTGCCGCTGGTGCTGCCGATCGTCGGCATGGTGTGGTTGCGCAAGGTCCGGCGCTGACCGTTCTCACGTCGCGCGTGAGCGGTTTCCGCCTGCTGCCTCCGACGGCATCGCAGCAACGACAGCCATGACCGCGAGTGGGCAGGTGGGTAGCCCGGCTCACCGCATGATCGTTCGGTGAGCCGGGCTCAAGGGGTACGGCCACCCGGACCCTGCCTGCTTGGCCTGGGCCCGGCGGTCACTGGTCGTGCCCGGTGACACCTGGTCGTGCCGGCTGTTCGGGCGTGGCGGTGTTCCACACGGCCTGGGCAAAGCTGGTGGTGCCGAGTGGGTGTGTGCCGTTGTGGTCGACCAGGTAGATGTGGCCGTGGGGCGCCCGGAACAGGAGTGTGCCGGGCTCGGGTTGTCGCCTGGACCAGTCGCCGTGGGTCACCAGTCGGTGCTCGAGGCGTGACAGCGGGGCCAGGTTGGCGATCCGGGTCTGTCCAGGGCCGCAGCCGGCGCGGTAGGGGATGGTGTGGTCGAGGTCGAGCTTGCCGCGGCTGGCGGCGAAGGGGAAGCTGCTGACGGGTTGCCGCAGCTGCATGTGGTCGCGCATTGCTTGGGGGATCTCGTACGCGTCGACCGGGGTGAGTCCGGCGGGAAGGTCGATGACTGGCCGCAAGAGGATGGTGCAGTCACCCAACCATGCGCGCACGGTGTCGGCTGCCTGGGGGCCGATGCCTTCGGTGCGGGCGACACCAGCACCGGTGCGGACGGTCTGCTCAGCCAGATGAAGGTTCAGCAGGACGCGGGGCCGGAGCTTGTCCGGGTCGAGCCGTCGCACGGCGGCGATAATCTCGGCCTCGGTCAACGGCCGACCCGGGGTGCCCGGATGTTCCGGGCCGTCGGGGTCTGGTAAGTCAGGCTCTGGCGGTTCCGGGTCGTCGAACAGATCCGGTTCGTCGTCGTCACCCGCACCGCTGTCCGTGCCGGCAGCGTCCGTCCCAGCCGTGCCCGGCGCAGCCGTGTCAGGTCCAGCCGTGTCTGGCCCGGCAGTGTCGGTTCCGGCTTCTTCGCCGGTGTCGGGTGTGGTGAGGAGTTGGATGGCTCGGGCCGGGTGGGCGAGCAGGCCGAGGGCGGTGGCACGGCGGTTGTCCTTGCTCGACTCGTCACCCTGAGCGGCGAGGAGGTCGGCGAGTCGGTCGATGATCGCGTCGAGCCAGATCCCCGCAGCAGCATCGACCCGGGCGTAGACGGTGGTGAGGCCGTGGTCGTCGGACTGGCCGACATGGACCTTCTTGTCGGCCTTCCCGACCAGGTCGGCCAGCGCGGCGCGTTCGGGGTTCGCTTCGATGATCGCCGCGTCCACCAACGCTTGCAGCCGTCCCCACGGCAGCCGACCCACCTGGTCGGCGATCGCCGCGTCCACGTATCCGGCTTCGTGCTTGGCCAAATGGCGGGTGGCCTGGGCGATCCGGCGGGCCTGCCACGCCTCGATCTCCGTCTCACAGATCCGTGACCACAAGCGTGGGAGCCGGTGCCGCAGATCCAGCGCGTCACCGATCAACCGGGCCCCGGCCCAACTCGAGGAGTGCACCAATGCCGCGAGCTCCGCGGCGGCGAACTCCGCCACCAGCGGGGTGCCGTCCCCACCCAACCGCACGGCCCGCTCCGCACCCGGCACCAGCTGCAGGGTGGTCGTGGTGGGGAGGGTTTCGCCGGGATGGAGATCGGCCCAATCGGTCGCACTGATCAGCTCGTTGCACTCGGTGGGCATCCGCAGCCGCCGGCCGCCGGTCATCTGGCTGACCACGATCTCCGGCGTCAGCGGCAGGAGCTGGGGTGGCGGCTCGTCGTCGTCGGGCACGTCGAGCCCCGGGTCGGCCGGATCGAACGGCCGACCACCCTCAGGACCCGAGTATTGCAGCACGTGTTCGATACTAAACCCCACCCCCGACCACAATCGACGGAACGCTCACAGCACCCGTCAGGGACCCAGATTCAGCGGCAGCGACACACCGACCCGACGGCCACAGCGCCACAGGTTCCGGACCGCCGATCACGTCAGCCTGAGGCTCAGCCCACCGGCGTGGCCAGGAGCGATGCGATGCCGTCGAGGCGTTCGGGAACGAGGCGGTAGTAGGCCCAACGCCCCCGCTGTTCCCGGGTCAGGATCCCCGCATCGACGAGCACCCGGAGGTGGTGGGACACGGTGGGTTGCGACAGGCCGACCGGCTCAGTGAGGTCACACACGCAGGCCTCAGCGCCGTCGTGGGCCGCGACCAGCGAGATGAGCCGGAGTCGCGCCGGATCCGCCAGCGCCCGGAGAGTGACGGCCAGCGACTCGGCCTCGTCTCGGCTGATGATGTCGTGGGCCAGCGGCGTGCAGCACTGGGGGTCGAGGAGGGTCACCGGGGTCGCCATGCCACCAACCGTAGCAACACATTGACAGACATCGATTGGTTGTGACTAGAATTCCATTGACGACCATCGATGAGTTGGAGGGGACATGGCAAGCGGGACCGGCACCGATGCGGTGCAGGACGAGGTCAGGTCACGGTATGCCGCGGCGGCGTTGACGGTGCTCGACGGCGATGGCACCGCCTCGTGTGGGGCTGACGGTGGGTCCTGTTGTGGCCCGAGGGCGGCCATCGAGGTGGATGAGTCGTTCGGCTCGGCCCGCTACGACCGGAGCGACCTGATCGGGCTCCCCGAGACAGCCGTCCTGGCCAGCCTGGGATGTGGCAGCCCGACCGCTGTCGCAGACCTTGCGCCCGGCGAACGGGTGCTCGACCTGGGCTCCGGTGGCGGGATCGACGTCCTGCTGTCAGCACGTCGGGTCGGGCCGGACGGCTTCGCCCAGGGGGTCGACATGACTGACAGCATGGTCGAGCTGGCCCGCGGGAACGCGGCGAAGGCGGGCGTGACCAACGTCGCGTTCCACCAGGGCACCATCGAGGACCTCCCGCTCGACGCGGCGTCGGTGGACGTGGTGATCTCCAACTGTGTGATCAACCTGTCGGTCGACAAGCCCACGGTGTTCGCCGAGATGTCCCGCGTGTTGGCACCGGGTGGTCGGATCGGGATCAGCGACGTGGTCGCCGAAGACCACTTGTCCGAGGCGGAGCGAGCCGAACGGGGCAGCCATGTCGGCTGCATCGCCGGCGCGCTGTCGCGGGCCGAGTACCTGGCCCAGCTCGCCGCGGCCGGGTTCGTCGACGCGTCCGTCACGTTCACCCATCAGGTCGCCGATGGCATGCACGGCGCCATCGTGAAGGCGACCAAGCCGACCGAGGCAGACCTGCCATGACCACCGAGACGACCACCCCGGCGCAGGCCCGCGACTCGGCCATGGCCCGGCTCTCGACACTGGACCGTTGGCTGCCGGCCTGGATCCTCGCGGCGATGGCCCTGGGCCTGCTGCTGGGACGGTTGGTCCCGGGACTCGCCGGTGCGCTCGACTCGGTCAAGATCGGCTCGGTCTCGCTGCCGATCGCGATCGGGCTGCTGGTGATGATGTACCCGGTGCTGGCGAAGGTGCGCTACCGCGAGGTCGGCCACGTCGTCCAGGACCGCCGACTGGTGATCACCTCCCTGGTCCTGAACTGGGTCGCCGCTCCGGCGTTCATGTTCGTGCTGGCCTGGGCGTTCCTGCCCGACCTGCCCGAGTACCGGACCGGGTTGATCATCGTCGGCCTCGCCCGCTGCATCGCGATGGTGCTGATCTGGAACGACCTCGCGTGCGGTGACCGGGAAGCAGCCGCCGTCCTGGTCGCGATCAACTCGGTGTTCCAGGTCATCGCGTTCGGGGCACTCGGCTGGTTCTACCTCCAGCTGCTGCCGTCCTGGTTGGGACTACCGACGACCTCGGCGGAGTTCTCGATCCTGACCATCACCGGGAGCGTCCTGGTGTTCCTCGGCATCCCTTTGCTGGCAGGGTTCCTGACCCGCACGTACGGCGAGCGGGCCAAGGGCACCGACTGGTACGAGAACACGTTCCTACCCAAGATCGGACCCTTCGCCCTGTACGGGTTGCTGTTCACGATCGTGGTGTTGTTCGCCCTGCAGGGCAACACGATCGTCGCCCGGCCGCTCGACGTCGCCCGGATCGCGTTGCCCTTGCTGATCTACTTCGCGGTCACCTTCACCGCCGGCATGCTCCTGGGCCGCGGCCTGCGGCTCGGTTACCGACGGAGCACCACGTTGGCGTTCACCGCGGCCGGCAACAACTTCGAGCTCGCCATCGCGGTCGCGATCGCCACCTTCGGGGTCACCTCGGGTCAGGCCCTGGCCGGCGTCGTCGGACCGTTGATCGAGGTCCCCGTGCTGGTGGGCCTCGTCTACGTCAGCCTCTTCGCCCGCCGCTGGTTCACCGATGCGCGACCCGTCGCGGTGGCCCCCGAGAAGGAGTCGGTCCGATGACCACACCTGCCGGGCCCGTACGCGATGACCTCACCCACCGGGTGACCGGCCCGCTCCGGGAACTCGCCGTCTGATCAGGAGACCACGTGTCGAAGCCTTCCGTCCTGTTCGTCTGTGTGCACAACGCCGGTCGGTCCCAGATGGCCGCCGGCTACCTCACCCATCTGTCCGGCGGCGCCGTCGAGGTCCGCTCCGCCGGTTCCGCCCCCGCGGCGTCCATCAACCCCGTTGCCGTGCAGGCCATGGCCGAGGACGGCATCGACATCACCACGGCACAACCGAAGGTGCTGACCGACCAGGCCGTCGAGGCCTCCGACGTCGTCATCACGATGGGTTGCGGCGATGCCTGCCCCTACCGCCCCGGGAAACGCTACGAGGACTGGGTTCTCGACGACCCGGCCGGACACGGCATCGAGGCGGTACGTCCGATCCGGGACGAGATCAAGCGTCGGGTGCTGGTACTCCTCGACGAGCTCGACGTGGTACCGGTCCGACGGCCGTCGGTGCTGTTCGTGTGCGTGAAGAATGGCGGCAAGTCCCAGCTGGCTGCCGCCCTGATGCGCCACCACGTCGGCAGCACCGTCGACGTCCACTCCGCCGGCACCCACCCGGGGAGCGGCCTCAACGCCGAGTCCGTGGCCAGCCTCACCGAGGTCGGCGCATCCGTCGGCGGTGAACACCCCAAGCCGATTGACCCCGAACTGCTCGACACCGTGGACCGCGTCATCCTCCTCGGTCAGGAAGTCTCCATCGACAACCCCGGCACCGCTCCCATCGAACGGTGGTACACCGACGAACCCTCCACCCGAGGCATCACCGGGATGGAGCGCATGCGCCTCATCCGCGATGACATCACCCAGCGCATCGCGCAACTGGCGACTGAACTTCGAACTCCCGCCTCCGGTGGTTGATCAGCCGAGGCGCTGCTTGAGGTCGACGAGGATCTCGATGTACGTGGGCGGCTCCTCGGCGTGGACGGCATGGCCGCTGTCCACGCGCTCGAACTGCACCTGACTGATCATGGAACGGGCTCGCTCGGCATCATCGTCGTCCAGCGCTCCTTGCAGGACGCCGTCATCGCTGTAGGTCCAGTTGGCATGGATGAACACCGTGGGCGCCCGGATCCCTCGCAGCGTCTGCTCATGATCAAATCCACGTTCCCAGGCTCCGGTGTAGAACGCTTCGCCGAAGCGCGGGTCGTACCGGGCCAAGGAACGTTGGACGTCATTCCAGCTCGGCGGCATGAAGAACAACGTGATCGGCCTGCCCGGATGCCTGGTGTGCTGCTTCAACCCGTACCGGACGATCGGATCCTTCGCGTCACCGAAGAAGGTCCACAGTCGCTGGTTGGCGAAGTGGTACCCGATCCAGTCGTCGGTGTCCGCGGCCAGGTAGTCATGGCACGTCGTGGCCAGATCGACCCAGTTCCAGGTCTTCTCGGCCCTGGGCAGCGGCGTGGTGAACAGCGGCGGGTCCTCCAGCACGACTCCGCGAACCCACTCGGGCCGGTGTCCCGCGAGCCAGGCGGCGAGCTGACCGCCCGACGAGTGGCCGGCGACGACGGTCGGCTCCTTGATCACCTTCTCGATGAACCCGGCCAGATCGGCCCCGACCGCCGGCGCACAGTACTTCTCGGGCGTACGGGAGGTGCCGCCATGGCCGTGCACGTCCACCGCGTACACCCGGTAGTGCTCGGACAACTCGGCCAGCACGCTGTAGTAGTTCTTCCAGTCCGCGCCCTGCCCGTGGATCAACAGCAACGGCGGAGCGTCCCGCTGGGCCGGACCTGCCGCGTAGTTGAATCGGACACCGTCGACGGTCACCTGCTTCTCGATGAAGCCGGCACGTTCGGCTGCTGCGATCCCCCACGCCGGAGACTTCAGGTTGCGCAGCGCCCAACCGCCCGCGACCAGCCCTGCGATGCCCACTGCGGCAGCAGCCCCCAACCCGATGCCGGTCAGCACGTTCTTCATCGTCACGGGCCATCCTCGCCGTCGTCGTCATCCGCTGCTGGTGGGTCACCTCGACAGTACGCGACCCGTGACGGGTGGACGGAGGAACATGAAGAGCCGCCTGCCGGAATCGAACCGGCGACCTACGCTTTACGAGAGCGTCGCTCTACCGACTGAGCTAAGGCGGCGTGGCACGCCGGGTCCGGCAGCCGAGGACCAACTATAGCCAGCCCGGCCGTACGTACGAAAATCGCGAGTGTCCGGGTCAGCGGCAGACCGTGCCCTCGGGCGGTGTACGACCGGTGGTCAGGTAGGTCAGCACGGCGTCGTTGATGCACGCGCTCGGGCCGCCGAAGGCGCCGTGGCCCTCGCCGTCCAGGGTCAGCAGCACGCCCGACTCGAGTTGGGCCGCCATCCATTCGGCGTACTCGTACGGGGTGGCGGAGTCGCCGGTGGTCCCGACGACCAGGATCGGCGGTGCCCCCGGTCCGGTGATCTTGCCGACCGGCTCCCGGGCCGGCACCGGCCACATCGCACACATCAGGTCCGGTCCCAGATGGGTCCCGAAGACGGGCGCCTTGGCGGCGGCCTCGGCCGCCTCCTGCTCCGCACCGGCCAGCCCGCCGTCACCCTCGTCCAGGCAACGGACCGCGTTGAACGCGAACAGCATCTGCCCGTACTGCCCGTCCGCATCGCGCCGGTTGTACGAGTCGGCGTACCGCAACAGCATCGACCCGTCACCGGCGAACGCCTGCCCCAGAGCCGTGCGCAGGTATGGCCACACCCGTTCGTCCTGGTAGAGGGGGGTGAGCACCCCGAGCGCACCGAGGCTCTGGGTCAGCTCCCGATCACCGACGGGCAACGGGTTGGCGTCGAGGTCGTCGAGGAAGTCGGTGATCCGCGTGATCACCGCATCCGCGCTGTTGCCGAACTCGCAGTTGCCGTCGGCACACCACTGAGCGAAGTTTCCCAGGGCCCGGTCGAAGCCCTGGGCCTGGATGATCGAGGCGTTCTGGGTGATGTTGACCGCGGAGTCGAGCACCAACCGGCCCACGTGCTGCGGGAACAGTTGGGCGTACACCGCGCCGATCTCGGTGCCGTACGAGAATCCCAGGTAGGTGAGCTTCTCGTCACCGACCACCCGCCGCATCAGGTCGAGGTCCTTGACCGTCTCGACGGTCGACACGTGTTCGAGCAGGCGGCCCGACAACGCCAGGCACGACATGGTGAACGCGCGGGTCCCCTCGGCCAGCTCCCGCTCCTCGGTCTCGTCGTCGGGCGTGGAATCGAGCTCGTAGAACTTCTCCAGATCGGCACCGTTGAAGCACTTCACCGGGGTGGACCGGCCGACACCGCGCGGGTCCCAGCCGATGGTGTCGAACTCGCCGGCGAAGAACTGACCGTACGAGTCGGGCATGCTGTAGCCCGAACCACCTGGGCCGCCCGGGTTGAGGAAGATGCTGCCCTGGGTGCCGCTGCCCCCGTCGTACCGCTTCACTGCCAGCGTGATCGCGACGCCGTCGGGGTCGTCGTGGTCGAGTGGGACGGCGATCTCGGCGCACTCGAGCCGTTGCCCACAGTTCTGCCAGTCCACCTCCTGCTCGGTGTAGCGCGACAGCCCGTTGCCCGGCGGCGGCTGGCGGAAGCCTTCCGGCAGGACGTCGGGGATCGGTGCGGTGGAGCGGGCCACCGTCGGCGTCGCCGGGGTCGGCGTCGGTGACGTGGTGCCACCCGAGCTGGGGGTGGCCGAAGACGGTGGCCCACTCGGCGTGGTCGGTGGCGGCGTCGGACCGCGATCGGTCCACGGCAACTCGAGGGCCGAGCAGCCGGACAGCACGAGCGCGCAGAACAGGACCACCACCATGACGTACGGGCGCGGTACGGCCGCGCGGTCACCAACCGAGGACATGCCGCCAGCGTACGCAGCGCCTCAGCACGTCCCCGGTGGTGACCGCGGTTCTGTCCGTCAGGTCAGGGCAGCACCAGCTGCTGACCGATCCGGATGAAGTTCGGGTTGCTCAGGTCGTTCGCCTCGGCGATGGCCTGCCAGCCACCCTCGGTGCCGTGCTTGCGGGCCAGCTTCGACAGGGTGTCACCACTGCGAACGGTGATCACGTTGCCCTGGCGCTCCGGCGACTTCTTGGGCGTGGACTGCTTGGGGGTCGACTGCTGGGGGGCCGTGTTGGGGGCGCTCTGGCCACCGCCGGAGCCGGCGGTCGCGTTGCGGTCGGCGCCGCCGTTGGCCTTGGTCAGTCCGGCACGCGGGCCGCAGGTGGGCCACGCCCCGGGACCCTGCACCGCGAGCACCCGGCGGGCGATCGCGATCTGCTCGGACTTGCTTGCCTGATGGGCGTACTGGGCGTACTGCCCGCCGCCGAAGCCGGACCATGTGGTCGGGCTGAACTGGAGGCCACCGTAGTAGCCGTTGCCGGTGTTGATGTCCCACTGGCCGGTCGACTCACACTGGGCGACGCGGTCCCACACGCTGTCGGCGGCCGCCTGCTGCGGGGCGATGGCGGCCGCGACGCCGATGGCGAGGGCGGCCGAGGCGGCCACTCCGATGACACGTGACACGATGACGGGCTTCATGGCGTGTTCCCTTCCTTGACGGATCGGCCTGCAGGGCTGCTGTCGGGTGAGCGCCCCGCCCCCGCCACCACCCGGGACGCTCCCGGTGAGCAGCCGCCGGCGGGGGTGCGGCCGAGCAGCTGCGTGGCCTTCCCGGCTTTCCCGACCGGGACGCCACCGATCCTTTGATAACGAATCGGCAACGAACTGCGTGACACGGTAAGCGTCGGCGGACGATCATGCAAACGCGTGCCGTGCCTGCCTGTGCCGCTCGGCGCGTCGCCAGGGACGTTCTGACGGAGAACGGGAACGCCCCTCCCGCCAGTCGGCAGGAGGGGCGTACGGGGTCGTACGGGAGGCCCGGGTCAGTCGAGCTGGTCCTTGGAGTAGCGGCCCCGCCGGAACAACCGGTCGAGCGCCCAGGAGCCACCGCCGACGCACAGGAAGAGCATGCCGACCGCGGCGAGCACGAGCTCCTTCTCACCGGCGAAGCCCTCACCACCGGCGACGAACGGGTTGCCCAGCTGCTCCAGGTACACCATCAGGAAGGCCCCCAGGGTGATGATCAACACGCCGGCACCGCACAGCCGTACGGCGAAGCCGAAGATCAGCGCCACCCCGATCAGCACCTCGGCCGCACCGGTCAGCAGGGCCAGCAGCTGCGCCTGGGGCAGCGCGAACCCGAAGAAGTCCAGGCTCTCGAAGAACGAGGCCGTCTGCTCCATGCTGATCAACTTCTGTACGCCGTGGACACCCATCGTGAGGCCCACCACGACACGCAGCACGAACAGCGCCAGCGACGGCAGCACCTTGTCGGTCGTCCGCGGCGGCTTGGTCTTGCGCCGCTTGCCCTCCGGCTGCGGGGCCGGCGCCGGCTCGGCGGGAGTCTCGTCGGTGGTGGTGGCGGCGTGGTCGGCCCGCAGGCCGGCCAGTCGCTCCTGCTCGCCCCGGCGGTCCTCGCGCTGGTAGAGCTCCTCCTTGGTCACCCGACGGTTGCCGGACTCGCCGGTACCGCCGTCGTCGGTCCGGTCGTCGCCGGTCCGGTCGTCGCCGGTCCGGTCGTCGCCGGTCCGGTCGTCGGCCGCGGCTGCCGCAGCAGCACCGCCCGCAGCACCACCCGCGGCACCTGCGGCGGCGGCTTTCCCTGCCCCGCTTGACCGATCGTCCCGGAAGCCCCGGTCGTCGGCGCGGCGGTCGTCGGCAGGGACGGTGTCCATCGCACGGGTCTCGTCAGGGTCGTCGACGCGATGTGATCGGCCCTGCTCGGCCTCCTCGTACCCATGGGCCTCGTGATCAGCTGCGCCATGATCAGCTGTGTGGCCGCCGGCCGGCTGGTAGTCGTAGCCGCCGGGGCCCTGGTCAGGCTCGCTCCCAGCACCGCTCGTCGACGTGGCGGCGGCCCTTCCGGAGCCGCCACGGTGACGCAGCTGGCCGGTGCCGGAGTAGCGGTCCTGGTCCCCGGCCGTACCGGACTCTGCGGAGCCGGTGTCGTACCCACCCGCAGCATCAGTGCCGTCACCGTCGTACCCGTCACCGTCGTACCCGCCGGCATCGTTCCCGCCGGCATCGTTCCCGCCGGCATCGTTCCCGCCGACGTCGTTCCCGCCGTCGTTCGCGGGTGACTCGTCAGCGCGCGGCCCGTTCCCGGCCGTACCGGTCTCGTCGGCCGAATTGTCGGGTCCGTCCGGATGCATCACACGGTCGGCCAGTGAGCGGCCGTCGCCACCGGCCTGGTCACCCTCGTGACCGGGGCCCTGGTCAGTTGGCGTATTGGACATGACGTCCCTCCTCATGGGATGACTCGATCCATCCCATCCTGACAGAGCCGGACCCCACTGGCCCGGACCCACCCGGTTGTGTCGCCCTCAGCGGGAGCGGCCGAGGGCGATCATCATGGCCTCGACGGCCAGCAGCGGCGCCACGTTGCCCTCCAACGCGGTCCGGCACTCCAACAGCGCGTCGATGCGGCGCAAGGTGTCCTCCGGGGCGCTGCGGCGGGCCAACGCCTCGACCGGGCCGGCGAGTTCCTCGTTGACCAGCGGCGCGCCCGAGCCGGTCTGCACCACCAGCACGTCGCGGTAGTACGCGGTGAGCTCGGTCAGTGCCCGGTCGACGGCGTCACGCTGCAGCCGCTTCTGTCGCGCCTTCTGCTGCTCCCCGAGGTCCTTCAGCGCCGCCTGGGCCTGCCGCGGCTTGGCGCCCCGGGTGCCCATGCCCAGGGCCTCGGACAGCTCCGCGGTCTCCTTGGCGTCCAGTTCGGCGGTCGCGGCGGCCGAGTCCTCCGCGGCGGCGTCGACCAGGTTCTGCGCGGCGGTGAGGCAGGCGCCCAGGTCGGTCAGCCGGGGCGGGATCTCGAGGATGGCCCGGCGGCGTTCCCGGGCGCCCTCGTCGCGGGCCAGTTGCCTGGCGCGGCCGATGTGCCCCTGCGAGGCCCGGGCCGCGAAGCTCGCCATCACCGGGTCGAACCCGTCGCGGGTCTGCAGGATCTCGGCCACCGCGGCGATCGGGGGTGTACGCAGGTGCAGGGCCCGCGACCGGGAGCGGATCGTGATCACCACGTCGTCGGGGGTCGGTGCGCAGAGCAGCCACACCGTCCGCGGCGCCGGCTCCTCGACGCTCTTCAGCAAGGCGTTGGCGCCGCTGTCGGTCATCCGGTCGGCGTCCTCGACCACCAACACCTGGCGCCGGCCGACGGTGGGGCTCATCGCGGCTCGCCGGACCAGCTCGCGCACCTCATCGACGCCGATCGACAACCGCTCGGTCCGGACGACGGTGACGTCGGGGTGGGCCCCCGACAACGCGGTCCGGCACTCCGTACAGCTGCCGCAGCCGCCGTCGGGGCACTGCAGCGCCGCGGCGAACGCCCGGGCCGCGTTCGAGCGGCCCGATCCGGGTGGCCCGGTGATCAACCAGGCGTGACTCATCGCGTGTCGGTCTCCGCGGGCGGCCCGCTGCAGGGTCGCGACGGCATGCTCCTGGCCGACCAGGTCGGCCCACACCCCGGTCAGCACGGTGCGGTCGCCGCCGGTGTCGGCCCGGGGCCCGGTCGTGGTGGTCATGGGTCGATCCTGCCCGCCGGCACCGACAACATCTCCAGCAGTTGGGCCACCCGGGTGGCGACCTGATCGGCGATCCACCTGATCTCGCGACGGGCCGGCAGCACCAGGTACCGCCCCGGGTCGGCGGCGGCGAGGTCGAGGAACCCCTGGCGGACCCGATCATGGAACGCCTCACCGGCACTCTCCAGCCGGTCCTTGTCGACCTTGTCGGCCACCGACTCCCGCGGATCGACGTCGAGCAGGACGGTCAGGTCCGGCCGCAGCGCCCCGGTCGCCCAACGCGCCAGGGTCGTGACCTCCTCGAGCGGGACCGTCCGCCCCGCCCCCTGGTAGGCCAACATCGAGTCGACGTAGCGGTCACACACCACCACCGCACCCCGGTCGAGCGCGGGACGTACGACCTCGTGCAGGTGTTGGGCCTTGTCGGCGGAGTACAGCAACGTCTCGGCCCGTGGGTCAAGGTCACCGGTCTCCGGGCTGAGCAGCAGTTCGCGGATCTTCCTGCCTGCCAAGGAATCCCCGGGCTCGAAGGTGCGCACCACGTCGTGGCCCTCGGCAGCCAGCCAACTGCACAGCAGGTCCGCCTGGGTCGTCTTGCCGGCACCGTCGCCGCCCTCGAAGACGACGAACAGACCGGTCCCGGCCGGCGGGGTGGCGGCGTGGCTGTCGGGGTGCTCCATGATCACGTCCGTTGCTTGGCTGTCGAGTCGACCCAGTGCGCGACGAAGTTTCGACGGTTGCGGCGCAGCCGACGAAGTCGACGCTCGTACTCGCGGCCGAGCTCGAACGCCGCGGCCGGTTCGGCGGCGGCCCGTTCGACCAGCCACGCGGCGCCGTCGTCGACGCAGCTGTCGATGCCGCGGGTGGCCCGCCGTACCCGGGTGGCTCGTCGGCGGGCCTTCTTGCTGCTGATCCGTCGGCCGAGCGATGCCGCATCGGCGGCCCGTCGGACCGCCTCCAGTGCCGACTGCCACTGATCGTCGTCGCTCCGGTCGGTCAGGGCGTCGCACTGCAGCACCGCCTCGGCCACGGTGTCGCGGATCAACTGGTCGGCCGCCTGGCGGGAGTCCAGCAGGGCGGCGTCGCCGACGTCGGGATGACGGGTACAGCCCGCCAGAGCGTCGAGCAGCCCGAGATAACGCTGTCCCTGCAGGGGTCCCGGATCGGTGGGGTCCAGCCGGCCCAACCACGCAAGGTCCAGCGACACCTCCGACATCCAGTCCGGGCCGAGCAGCGGGCTCAGCGCAGCCAGGTCGGCCCGCAGCCGGGTCGCACGATCCTGCACCGCCGTCATCGGCCGGGGGGCGCACAGGTCGGCCAGCACCAGTCGCCGGACGTGACCGGCCACCACCGCCGACACCCAGCCCCGGACGGCGTCGACCTCGATGTCGGCCGGGTCGGGAAAGTCGCTCGGCCCCGTCGCCGGGGCCCCCAGTCGCTGCACCAGTGGTGGAAAGGCGTCGACCACGCTGGCCCCGGCCATGATCAAGGCTTGCCGGATCCAGGCTCGCTGCTCGACCGTCACCTCGGCCTGCACCTGCACGGTCACCTCGTGGAACCGGGCGGTGATCAACCCGGTCCGGCGGACGGTCACCCGCTCCTGCAACACCCGGCCGACCGATTCACCGGTCACGTTGCGCACCGTGAACTCACGCCGCGTCACCGTCAGCGCAGCCACCGGCCCGAGGGTGCCGTTGCGGCGGAACGGCCTTGTCCACTGCAGGATCTCGTCGGGCAGGTCGCCGTCGTCGGTCAGCGGGACGACGTGCTCGGCCGGCAGGTCGACCAGCCAGTCCGGCGCGGCGAGGTACCACTCGCCGACCTCGTCGGCGACCCGATGCGCCAGTTGCACACCCGAGCGCAACAACCGTTGGTCAGGTGCATCGAGCAGGGTCACCACCTGGTCACCCGAGCTGAGCGGGCCCAGCCGGGCCGACAGGTTGCGCAGCCCCAGGTCGTCGTTGCGGAACCGTGGCAGCTCGCCCGCGAACGGCAGCTCGACCCGCAACAGGGCCTCGTCGTGATGCACCGTCACCGCCGACCTCCGTTCTAGCTGGACTCCGAGGCGCTCGACGGCGCCGTGGTCGACGAACTGGCCGACTGCTTGGCGGGCGCCTTCTTCGCGGCCGTCCTCGTGGCGGCGGTCTTCGTGGCGGCGGTCTTCTTGGCAGTGGTCTTCTTGGTGGTGGACTTCTTCGCCGCTGACTTCTTCGCGGGCGCCTTCTTCGCGGCTGTCTTCTTCGCCGTCGTCTTCTTGGCGGCCTTCTTCGCCGGCGCCTTCTTGGCCCGCTTCTTCGGCGCCGGGCCCTTGGCCCGCTTCTCGGCGAGCAACTCGGCACCCCGTTCGGGGGTGAAGTCCTCGACCGTGTCGTCGCGGCGCAGCGTGGCGTTGGTCTCCCCGTCGGTGACGTAGGCGCCGAACCGGCCGTCCTTGATCACCATCGGGCGACCGGACACCGGGTCGTTGCCCAGCTCCTTCAGCGGGGGCTTGGCAGCAGCTCGGCCACGCTGCTTCGGCTGTGCGTAGATCGCCTCGGCCTCGGCCAGGGTGATCGAGAAGATCTGGTCCTCCGAGGTCAGCGAGCGGGAATCCGTACCCTTCTTCAGGTACGGCCCGTAGCGCCCGTTCTGGGCGGTGATCTCGGTGCCGTCCTCGGTCGTGCCGACGACCCGCGGCAGGTTGATCAACTTCAGTGCTGTTTCAAGATCAACATTGTCGATGTCCATGTGCTTGAACAGCGATCCGGTCCGCGGCTTCGTCTTCGCCGGGGCGTCGTCGGGCAGCACCTCGGTGACGTACGGCCCGTACCGACCGTTCTTCGCCACGATCATGGTGTGGGTCTCGGGGTCGAGACCCAGCTCGCGTTCGGCACCCATCGGGGTCGCCAGCAGCTCCTTGGCCTTGTCCACGGTGAGTTCGTCGGGTGGCAACTCGTCCTCGACCGAGGCGCGGTTGCCGTCCTCGTCCTCGACGTAGGTGCCGTACCGGCCGACGCGGACGACGATGCCGGAGTCGAGGTCGCCGAGCGGGAAGGTCGACAGGCCTCGGGCGTCGATCTCACCGAGCTCGTTGACCAGCACGTCGAGCCCGTTGCGTGGGTCCTCGCCGCCGAAGTAGAAGTCGGTGAGCACCGCGACCCGGTGGGCGTCTCCGTTGGCGATCTGGTCCAGCACGCCCTCCATGTCGGCGGTGAACTGGTAGTCGACCAGGTGGGCGAAGTGTTCCTCCAGCAGCCGGGTCACCGCGAACGCCAACCAGGTCGGGACCAGCGCGGATCCCTTCTTGAACACGTAGTCCCGGCTGGTGATGGTCCGGATGATCGAGGCGTACGTCGAGGGCCGGCCGATCTCCAGCTCCTCCAGCTTCGCCACCAACGACGGCTCGGTGTAGCGGGCCGGCGGTCGGGTCTGGTGACCCGAGGCCTCGATCGCCAACGCGTCCAACGGCTGGCCGGCGACCAGCTGCGGCAGCCGCGACTGGGCGTCGTCGGACTGGCCCTCGTCGACCGACTCCACGTACGCCTTCAAGAAGCCGTGGAAGGTGATCGTCCGGCCCGAGGCGGAGAAGGTGCAGGCCTCGCCCTCGGTCGGCACGGCATCGATCCGGACACTGATCGACTCGCCCTTGGCGTCACTCATCTGGGAGGCGACGGTGCGCATCCAGATCAGCTCGTACAACCGGAACATGTCACCCCGCAACCCTGTCTGGGCAGGGGTTCGGAAGGTGTCACCGGCCGGCCGGATCGCCTCGTGCGCCTCCTGGGCGTTCTTCACCTTGGAGGTGTAGAGCCGCGGCTTCTCGGGCAGGTAGTTCTCCCCGAACAGCTGCTTGACCTGGCTGCGCGCCGCCGAGATCGCCGAACTCGACAAGGTGATCGAGTCGGTACGCATGTAGGTGATGTAGCCGCCCTCGTACAGGTCCTGTGCCACCGACATCGCCCGCTGGGCGGTGAAGCCGAGCTTGCGGCCCGCCTCCTGTTGCATCGTGGTGGTGCGGAACGGTGCGTACGGCTTGCGGGTGTACGGCTTCGCCTCCACCTTCGCGACGCTGAACCGGGCGTCTTCCAGGCGGCCGGCCAACTCGGTGGCCGCCGCCTCGTCGAGGTGCACCAACTGGTCGTTGGTCAGCTGGCCGAGTGAGTTGAAGTCCCGCCCCTGGGCGACCCGGCGGCTGCCGACCTGGCTGAGCCGCGCCCCGAACTGGCGGGGTGAGGCCTCGGCACCGGCGTCGAGGGTGGCGTCGATGTCGAAGTAGTCGGCCGTCCGGTACGCGATCCGCTCCCGCTCCCGGTCGACCACCAGCCGGGTCGCGACCGACTGCACCCGACCGGCGGACAGTCGCGGCTTGACCTTCTTCCACAGCACCGGCGAGACCTCGTACCCGTACAGCCGGTCGAGGATCCGGCGGGTCTCCTGGGCATCGACCAGGTCGGTGTCGAGTTCGCGGGGCGCGTTCACCGCGTCGGTGATCGCGTGCTCGGTGATCTCGTGGAACACCATCCGGTGCACCGGCACCTTCGGCTTCAGTTCCTCCAACAGGTGCCAGGCGATGGCCTCGCCCTCGCGGTCACCATCGGTGGCGAGCAACAGTTGGTCGACCCCGGACAGCGCCTGCTTCAGTGACTTGATGGTGGCCCGCTTGTCGGGCTGCACCACGTACAACGGGGCGAAGTCGTCGTCCACGTTCACGCCGGTGCGGGCCCACTTCTCACCCTTGTACTTGGCCGGTACGTCGGCGGCGCCGGTCGGCAGGTCACGGACATGTCCCCGACTCGACTCGACGATGTAGCCGTCGCCGAGGTAGCTCGCGATCTTCGAGGCCTTCGTGGGCGACTCGACGATGACGAGCGTGCGGGAATTGCTGGTCGGCACTGCTTCCTCTCTGGACGGATCGACGCGGCAGGGTGGGTGTTCGACGAGGCCGAGTCCGCTCCAACGGGCGGGTCAGGCTGCATGCTAACCCGGTGTGTCAAGGTAGCCCGCCGATCGTCGAGGCGCGGATCCGGGGTGTCATCGGCGCGTCGAGAGTCCGACGGGTCGGGGAACTCCGGATGAATCCCTGGCGATCTGCTTGCCGTTCGGGCCGACGCTGATCATGCTGGCCCGGTGAATGAAGTCGTCATCCATGCCACGCCCGGGCTGGACGAGCAACTGCTCGCCCCGCTGCTGCGCGCCCACGACCTGACCAACCCCGAGATGCCGGTGTCCTACGTCGGCTCGTCGACCGAGCCGGTGACGACCACCGGTGGTCAGCTCACCCCGTCGCGCACCGTCGCCGAGGTCGATCCCGACCGGGTCGAGGTGCTGGTGCTGGCCGGCGGCGAGGGCTGGCACGACGACCACGACGAGGTGCTGGCGCTGGCCAAGACCCTGCTGCGCAACGGTCGGCCGGTCGGCGCGATCGGCACCGCAGTCATCGGCCTGGCCCGGGTCGGCTCGTTGGACGAGGTGCCCCACACCACCGACTCGCCGGCGATGCTGGCCGAGGTCGACTACCCCGGCGACGGCCGCTACATCGACGGCGCGGCGATGGGCAGCGGTGACGTGGTCACCGCCGGTTCGGATGCGCCGGCCGAGTTCGCCCGCGAGGTCGCGCGCCGGTTGCAGTGGTTCGCCGACGAGGCGTCCCTCGACGCCTGGTTCGCCGACGTCACCGCCACGGCCTGACGCGAGCTCAGCCGGCGGCGGGGCGTGGTCCCCACCGGTGGGAGATGTCGCGGATCTCGCCCACGAGTTCCTCCAGCACGTCCTCCATCGCGACCACGCCGGCGAGTCGGCCGTCCGGCCCGACGACCTTCGCCAGGTGGGCCTCCTTGGCCTGCATCACCTTGATGGCGTCGTTCAGTTCGGTCTGCGGCGACAGGGACGGCATCATCCGGAACCACTTGCGGTCCAACGGGCGCTGCCGACGTTCGGGGTCGGTCTCCAACACGTCCTTGATGTGCAGGTAACCGTGCACCACCTCGGCCCCGTCGTCGTCGGTGCTGATCACCGGGTACCGGGAGTACCCGGTCTCGGCACACCGCTGTTCGACCTCGGCGAGGGTGTCGGTCGGCGACACGCTGACCAGCACCGAGACCGGCAACAACACCGCGTCGACGGTCCGGTCGGTGAAGGTCAGGGCCCCCTGCACCAGGCCGTACGCCTCGTCGTCCATCATGCCCTCGCGCCGGGACTCGTCGACCAGACCGGCGACCTCCTCGGCGGTGAAGGTGCTCGAGACCTCGTCCTTGGGTTCGACCTTCATCAGTCGCAGGTTCAGGTTGGCGATCGCGTTCAGCACCCAGATGAGTGGCTTCAACGCCGTCACCAGGATGTACAGCGGTGGGCCCAGGATCAGCGCGGCCCGTTCCGGGGCGGCCAGTGCGATGTTCTTCGGCACCATCTCGCCGATCACCACGTGCAGGGTCACCACGATCGCCATCGCCACGATGAACGACACGATGTGCAGTGCGACCTCGGGTACCCGCAGCATCGCGAACAGTGGCTCCAGCAGGTGCGCCACGGCCGGTTCGCCCACCGCGCCGAGACCGACGGTGCACACGGTGATGCCCAATTGGGCGCCGGCCATCATCAGTGAGACGTCCTTCAACGCCTTCAGGGTGATCTGCGCGATCCGCGAGCCCTCCGCCGCCTTCGGCTCGATCAGGGTCCGGCGGGCCGAGATGACGGCGAACTCGGCACCGACGAAGAACGTGTTCAACGCCAACAGCAGGACGGCGACGAGCAGCCAACCCCAGTCACTCATCGTCGGCCCCCTCGTGCAGCGCGTCCTCGGCCTTGATCAACAGCCGGTCGATCCGTCGACCGTCGAGGCGTTGCACGGTCAGCCGGACCTGTGTCTCGCCGATCGGTTCGGCGCCGTCCCCGTCCAGGTCGATCAGCCGCGGCAGGGCGATGGTGATCTCGGCACCCCGCTCCGGCAGCGATCCGTGCTCGGACAGGAACAGCCCGGCGATGGTGTCGTAGTGCTCGCCCTCGGGCACCCGGATGCCGGTCAGTCCCTCGACCTCGTCGGGGCGCAGCAACCCCGACACCGACCACGAGCCGTCGGCGAGTTCGTAGCCCTGGTTGGACAGTCGGTCGTGTTCGTCGGCGATCTCGCCGACGATCTCCTCGACCAGGTCCTCCATCGTCACCACTCCGTCGGTGCCGCCGTACTCGTCGACGACGACGGCCATCTGCATGCCACCCTCGCCGCGCAGCAGGGTGAGCAGAGGGTCGAGCTCCAACGAGCCGGGTGCCTGCACCGGTCGACGTGCCACACTGCTGACGCGGCGGGTGTCACGGTCCTGCACGGGTACGGCGACCGCATGCTTCACGTGGGCCACCCCCACCACCTCGTCGGCGTCCTCGCCGATCACCGGGAAGCGGGAGTGGCCGGTCTGCCGGGTCGCCTCGATCACCGCCGACACCGGGTCGGTCGCCTTCACCGTGTGCATCCGCATCCGCGGCGTCATGATGTCGCTGGCGGTCCGCGTACCGAACAGGATCGAGCGCTCCACCAGGTCGGCGGTGTCGTCGTCCAGCACGCCTTCACGGGCCGACCGGCGGACCAACGACGCGATCTCCTCCGGGCTGCGGACCGACCGGAGCTCTTCCTGAGGTTCGATCCCGAGCATCCGGACGATCGCGTTCGCCGTGTTGTTCAGCAGCCGGATCGGCCCGTACATGATCTTGGTGAAGCCGCGGTTGAAACCCTGCGACAACTTGCCGAACCGCAACGGGTCGGCGATCGACAGGTTCTTGGGGACCAGTTCCCCGTACACCATGGTCAACACGTTGAGCACGACCAGCGAGACCGCGATCGCGATCGCCTCGGCGGCCGCCGGGGGCAGCCCGACCAGGGCCGACTGCAGCAACACCGCGATCGAGCGGTCGGCCAGGAAGCCGATCGCCAGGTTGGTCAACGTGATGCCCACCTGCGCCCCGGAAAGCTGTGTGGACAGGGACTTCAGCCCGGCCAGCAGACCCTTGGCCTGCTTGTCCCCACTCGCTGCAGCGCGCTCGACGGTCGAGCGGTCGACGGTGACGAAGGCGAACTCGGCGGCGACGAAGACGCCACAGGCCAGGACGAGCACCAGGGCGAGTACCAGTTGGGCGACAGCGCCGATGATCATGCGGGACCACCGATCAGCATGCCGTACGAGATCAGCTCCCGCAGCCGCGGCAACAGCCGGTGGGTCACGGCCGTCTCGTCCTCGTCGAGCAGGCCGGCGACGGCCGCGATCAGTTGCCCGACAGCAAGTTCGCCGTCACAGGCGCCGACCACTCCGGCCAGCGCGGTGTCGACCTGGACGCGCCGACACAGGCCGCGGTGCTGCACCAGCACGATCGCCGAGGGGTCGGCGGCACCGGGTGGGCCGAGAGTCTCGGTGAGGACGTCATCGGCCAGCGTCAGCCGCGTACCGAGCAGCTGGTCGTCGGGCCGTACGGCCACGGCGAGTTGGCCGGGCCGCTGCGCCAGCGCGTCCCCGACCGGCTGGGCCACCGGTGAGGGCCAGTGCTCGATCGTCACGTCCGGATCGTCGGATTCGCTGCGGTACAACAGGATCCATCCCATGCCGATACCGGCGACCCCGGTCGAGGCGAGGTGCCGCAACCACTGCTCGTACGCGGCCCGATAGCGCGGACCGCCCTGCAGACCGGCGTCGAGCAGCCACATCTCGGCGTACTCGGCGGGGTCGAGCACCTCGCGCTGCACCACGTGCACCGCACAGCCCGAGCCGGTGAACCAACCCGCCAGGCGTTCCCGCCAGTCGCCGTCGGCCGGGTGGATCCAGTTGGCGAGCACCTGGGCGGTGCCGCCCGGGTTGAGCCGGTCGGCGGCGCCGAGCGCGACCGTACGGACCAGGTCGTCACCGGGCAGCGACGACTCACGGTAGGTCAGGTGGGCGGTCCCCGGCGGCGACATCACGTACGGCGGGTTGCTGATCACCTGGTCGAACGTCTCCCCGGCGACCGGCTGCCACAGGTCACCGTGGCGCAGCTCGACGGCCACGTCGTTCAACGCGAAGGTCCACGCCGCCGCAGTGACCGCGCGGCGGTTCAGGTCGGTCGCGACGACGTGGTCGGCGTGCCGGGCCAGGTGGAGGCTCTGCACCCCGCATCCGCTGCCGAGGTCGAGGGCACGGCCGACCGGGTTGCGGGCGGCGATCTGGGCGAGGGTCACCGATGCGCTGGAGACGCCGAGCACGTAGTCGTCGCCGACCTCGTCGATCCGGCCGTCCATGCCGGGAGTGTGGTCGGAGACGATCCACCCGGCGGTGCCGTCGTCGCCGTCGTACGGGGCGAGGTCGACCGCCGATCGGATGCGGTCACCGTCGCGGTGCAGGACTCCGGCGGTGACGAGGGCGTCGAGCATTCCGGGCAGCGCCCGCTCGACCGCGGCGGTCGACACCTCCGACTGCAGGGGCCACAACCGGATCAAGGTGGCCTGGGGGTCGTCGTCGCTGCCGAGGGCGTGGCTGCCGGGGAGGGTGTGGTTGCGGCCCAGGGCGGCCTGGCCGACCGGGCCGAGCCGGTCGTTGACCGCGTCGACGGTGTAGCGGCCGGCGGTCAGGGCATCGCGGAGCGTGGCGATCAACTGCGCATCAGGTGGTGCAACCGGAGCGGTGGTCCTACCACCGTGCGCGCCTCCGGTCGCACCCGGACTGTGGCCCTCCTCGGTGCCGGCCGCGGCCGACTCGGGTGACCCGGACGACCCGGATGACTCCTCAGACATGAGGACAACTGTGCCATGGCAGCGGAGTGTCCAGCAGCGGCGTCCGTCGAGCCGGAGTCACCCCCGACGTGGGCGGGCGGCGGCTCGCATGCTGGCCGACGACGGGGAGGCGTGCCAAGGTTGACCCGAGCACGTGGCGGCGCCCGCCGACACACATCGCGGCGACGATCCGCGCGATCAGGACGTGTCGACCGGCACTGCGGAGCCGATCGACGGGAGGACGTGGAGATGGCACAGACGACCCTGTACGAGGTCGCCGAGCGCGCCGGTGTGTCGCTGGCCACCGCTTCCCGGGTGCTGAACGGCAGCACCCGCAAGGTCGGCCAGGAGCTGTCGGAACGGGTGCTCGCCGCGGCGCGGGAGTTGCGCTACACCGCGAACGGCCCGGCCCAGGCGATGGCCCGCGGCCACAGCAACACGATCGGCCTGGTGGTGGCCGACATCGCCGACCCGTACTTCACCCAGATCGCCGCCGGGGTGATCGAGGCCGCCGACGCCCACGGGATCACGGTCACGATGGGCACCACCGGACGGGCCCCCGGCCGGGAGGCTGAACACCTGGCGGTGTTCCGCAGCCAACGTGCCCGAGGAGTGGTGATCGTGGGGTCCCGGGTGGACCGCGAGGCCTCCCCCACCGCGCCCAACACCCACGCGTCCAACACCGACGCGTCCAACACCGACGCGCCCGAAGGTTCGGACGCCGATGCGCTGCGCGCTGAACTCGACGCCTACCGCGAGGCCGGTGGGAGCGTGGTGCTGGTCAGCCAACCGATCGACGACCTGCCCACCGTCGAGATCGAGAACCGGAAGTTGGCCGCCGAGCTGGGCCGTGCCCTGGTCGACCAGGGACACCGCGACTTCGCGGTGCTGGCCGGTCCGGCCGGGCTGCTCACCGCGGTCGACCGGACCGAGGGCTTCCGCAACGGGCTCCGGTCCCGGCAGGTGGCGCTGGCCAAGGACCGGATCGTCGCGGGCGGCTTCAACCGCGCCGGCGGTCACGAGGCGATGCGGGCGCTGCTGGCACGCAACGACCGGCCCGGCTGTGTGTTCGCCGTGAACGACGTGATGGCGCTGGGCGCCGTGGCTGCGATCCGGGAGGCCGGCCTCCGCCCCGGAGTCGACATCGCCGTCGCCGGCTTCGACGACATCCCGACACTGGCCGACGTCCACCCCTCGATCACCACCGTGCACCTGCCGCTCCGGGAGGCCGGTCAGGCTGCTGTGGAGTTGCTGCTCGACCCCGACGGGGCGCCGGGCAGCCCGATCACCGGCGAGGTCCTGCTGCGGGAGAGCACCCACCTCGCCACCCCGTCCGCGTAGCGGAGACCTGCGGTCGCCTTGCGGAATCCGATGGTCTAGAGTTGCCCGCGGAAAGCTGTTTCCCGCCGGCTCGACGGACTTGCCCGGTGGACCGATTCGAGGCGTGAGGCGAGGCGAGACCATGGAGACCCGAACTCTGGGCGTGGTGATGAACGGTGTGACCGGCCGGATGGGGACCCGACAGCACCTGGTGCGGTCGGTGCTGGCGATCCGGGAGCAGGGCGGCGTCACCCTCGCCGACGGCAGCCGGGTCAACCTGCAACCGCTGCTGGTCGGCCGCAACGCCGACAAGCTGTCCGACCTCGCCGCCAGGTACGGCCTCGAGGACTGGACCACCGACCTCGAGGGTGCCCTCGCCGACGACGACTACCCGATCTACTTCGACGCCCAGCTCACCAACGTCCGCGAGCCCGCACTGCGGTCGGCGATGGAGGCCGGTCGCCACATCTACACCGAGAAGCCGACCGCCGAGTCCTTCGAAGGGGCCCTCGACCTCGCGCGGCTGGCCAGGTCCACCGGGGTGAAGAACGGCGTCGTCCACGACAAACTGTTCCTGCCCGGCTTCCGCAAGCTGAAGCGACTGATCGACGGCGGCTTCTTCGGTGAGATCCTGTCGGTCCGCGGCGAGTTCGGCTACTGGGTGTTCGAGGGTGACTGGCAGGCCGCGCAACGGCCCAGTTGGAACTACCGGGCCGAAGACGGCGGCGGCATCGTCAGCGACATGTTCTGCCACTGGAGCTACCTGCTGGAGGACCTCTTCGGCACCATCGACTCGGTCAACGCCAAGGCCGTCACCCACATCGACAAGCGGTGGGACGAGCAGGGCAACGAGTACGCCGCCACCGCCGACGACGCGGCGTACGCGATCTTCGAGATCGGCAGGACCGTCGTGCAGTTCAACTCGTCCTGGGCGGTCCGGGTCAACCGGGACGAACTGGTCGAGCTGCAGGTCGACGGCACCCACGGCAGCGCCGTCGCCGGCCTCCACCGCTGCAAGGTCCAGCCGCGCGCGCTGACCCCGAAGCCGGTGTGGAACCCCGACCTGGTGGAGGCCACCCCGTTCCGCGAGCAGTGGCACGAGATGCCCGACAACGAGGTGTTCGACAACGGCTTCAAGTACCAGTGGGAGCAGTTCATCCGCCACGTCGTCGACGACGAGCCCAACCCGTACGACCTGCTGTCGGGGGCACGCGGGGTCCGGTTGGCCGAGCTCGGCCTCAAGTCCTCGGCCGAGGGCCGGCGGATCGAGCTGCCGGAGCTGACCCTGTGACGGCCTCGACGAACGGCGCCGCGCCCGACCTCTCCCGGCTGTCGCTGAACCAGAAGACCGTCAACGCCGCCACCGTGCCCGAGGTCGTCGAGCTGTGCCGGGCCACCGGCATCGGCTCGGTCGGACTGTGGCGGGAACCGGTCGCCGACTTCGGCCTGCAGGCCACCGTCGACCTGGTCGCCGAGGCCGGGCTCCGGGTGTCGTCGCTGTGCCGCGGCGGTTGGTTCACCGCCACCGGGGCGGCCTTCGAGGAGGCGATCGCCAGCAACCACGCCGCGATCGACGAGGCCGCCGCCCTCGAGGCCGACTGCCTGTGCCTGGTCGTCGGCGGACTGCCGGCGGGCTCCCGCGACCTGTCCGGTGCCCGACGCCAGGTCGCCAAGGCGTTGGAGGTGCTGGTGCCGCACGCGACAGAGGCGGGGGTGAAGCTGGCCCTCGAGCCGATGAACCCGATCTACGCCGCCGACCGCGGGGTGCTGTCGACGCTGGAGCAGGCACTGGACCTGGCGGCCCCCTACTCCGCCGACGTGGTCGGCGTGATGGCCGACACGTACCACGTCTGGTGGGACCCGACGCTGCCGCAGCAGCTGCTCCGGGCCGGCAACGAGGGCCGACTGCTGTCGTACCAGATCTGCGACTGGATCACCCCGCTGCCGGTCGACACCCTGTTGGCGCGCGGGATGATGGGCGACGGCCACATCGACTTCGAGAGCACCACCCGCTGGGTGACCGAGGCCGGCTACACCGGCGACATCGAGGTGGAGATCTTCAACGCCGACATCTGGGCCGCCGACCCACGGCAGGTCGTCGACACGATGATCGAGCGGTACGCCTCGCTGGTGGCGCCCTACGCCGGCTGACCCCGTACGTCCCGGATCCACCTGTCACAGAATCCGGCCCGCCGGCGTCTCGGTGGGTGACCATGCTCCAGGACCGACGGATGGGGCACCACGGCGGACGGATGGGGACAGTGATGTGTGCTGACACGACGGAGCCGGCGACGGAGACGTTCGTACGCCACCGCAACCTGCTGTTCACGGTGGCGTACGAGATCCTCGGGTCGGCGACCGATGCCGAGGACGTACTGCAGGAGACGTGGCTGCGGTGGGTCCGGGTCGACCTCGACCAGGTTCGCGACCACCGCGCCTACCTGGTCCGGATCACCACGAACCAGGCGCTGTCGCGGCTGCGGACACTGGGCCGACGCAAGGAGACCTACACCGGGTCCTGGCTGCCCGAGCCGCTGCTGACCGTGCCGGACGTGGCCGACGACGTGGAACTCGCCGAGAGCGTCTCGATCGCCATGCTGCTGGTGCTGGAGTCGCTGACGCCCACCGAGCGGGCGGTGTTCGTACTGCGTGAGGTGTTCGCGTTCGACTACGACGAGATCGCCCGGTCGGTCGACAAGACCCCCGCCGCCGTACGCCAGATCGCCCATCGCGCGCGGTCCCACGTCGCCGCCCGCCGACCCCGCGAGGACCCGTCGGCCGCGGAGACCGAGGCCGCCCTCACCGCCTTCCGGCGGGCCGTCGAGACCGGCGACGTGCAGGGACTGCTCGACGTGCTGTCCCCCGACGTGGTCCTGGTCGCCGACGGCGGCGGCGTCAGGCAGGCCGTCCCACGGCCCGTCTCCGGAGCGGACAAGGTGCTGCGGGTGCTGACGTCGGGGCTCGACCGGGTCGGTGCCCGGATCACCCTCGAGCCGGCGAACGTCAACGGCGGCCCGGCGCTCATCATGCGCCTCGACGGCGAACTGGACGGGGTGTTGGCATGCCGGGTCGACCAGGGCCGGGTCAGCAGCATCTACTACGTCCGCAATCCCGAGAAGCTGTCGTGGCTCGACACCGGCATCGAGTTCAGCCGGTGATCGTGCCGTCGGTCAGGTGTCACAACCCGTGACCGGACGGCGTCGGTTGGTCGACACCTGATCACGAAGGGAACCACCATGACGAACACCACCCCACCGCACGTCGTCGTCCTCGGCGCCGGCTACGCGGGAATGACCGCGGCCAACCTGATCGCCACGCGGACCGACGCGTCGGTCACCTTGATCAACGAGCGCGACGTCTTCCAGGAGCGGATGCGCAACCACCAACTGGCGGTCGGCCGGCGGCGCGCTGACATCCCACTGCAGCGTCTGGTCCGCGGTCGCGGCATCACCCTGCTGATCGGCCGGGCGGTCCACATCGACCTCGGGACACGACAGGTCGACCTGGCGGGCCGGGCCGAGCCGATCCGGTACGACATCCTGGTCTACGCGCTGGGCAGCCGCGCCGACGTGCACGAGGTGCCCGGTGTGGCCGAACACGCCGTTGCCGTCGCCACCGCCGACCAGGCCGGCCGGGTGCCCGCGCTGCTGGCCCGGTCCGGCGGGGAGCCCGTCACCGTCGTCGGCGGTGGGTTGACCGGGATCGAGACCGTCACCGAGATCGCCGAGGCCCACCCCGACCGGACCGTCTCGTTGCTCACGTCCACGCCGCCGGGGTCGATGCTGAACGAGCGGGCGCAGCAGCACCTGTTCGCGACCTTCGACCGGCTGGGCGTCCGGCTGGTCACGAACTCCCGGGTGGCGAAGGTCGCCCAGGACGGACTGCTGCTCGACAACGGGGACCAGCTCCCCGGTCGCACCGTGGTGTGGACCGCCGGCTTCGCGGTTCCGCCGCTGGCCCAGCAGGCCGGTCTGGCCGTCGACCACCGGGGACGGATGCTGGTCGACCGGAGCATGCGGTCGCTCTCCCACCCCGAGGTGTACGGCATCGGTGACGCCGCCGCGGCACGCAACGAGGACGACCAGCTGGTACGCATGGGCTGCGGGCCGGGCGGCCTCTCCGCGGCTGCCGGCGCCCGCTCGATCGCGAACCGGCTGGTCGGCCGGTCCCCCGCGCAGCTGCGGTACCACGACGTCGCCTGGCACATCACGCTCGGCCGCCATGACGGCATCGTGCAGCTGGGCCAGGCGGACGGACGCGTCATCACCGGACGGGTCGCCGCCCGGATCAAGGACCGGCTGGTGCTGCCCGGCGCGGTGTGGGGCACCCGCCACGTCATCGCCGCCGAGGCCGCGGCCCGGAGGTACTGAGCCTGATGGACAGGTCATCTGCCGTGAGCAGAACCGCGCCCACGGGCCCCGATCAGCGCCTACCGTGATTCCATGACGGTCACTCCGCTCGGCCCACCCCGACGAGACCAGCCTGCCCCCGGGGCGCGCGGGGTGCCCGCCGAGCCCGAACCGTTGTGGCGTGAGGTGCTCGGCGCCCGGCTGCGTGAATTGCGCCGTGTCCGCCGGTTCACCTTGGCGCGGACGGCGGCCCGGGCCGGCATCTCGACGCAGTACCTGTCGGAGGTCGAGCGTGGCCTGAAGGAGCCGTCGTCGGAGGTGATCGCCGCGATCTCCGGAGCGTTGGGCATCAGCCTGCTCGAGCTGACGAGCGTGGTCGCCGACGACCTGGCCGTCAACGATCAACAGCGTCGGACCTCCCGGGGGGTCAGGTACGACCTGCTCCGCGTCAACACCTCCCGCAGCCCAGGGGCGAGCGGCTGGTCGGGCCCGGTGGCACTGGCGTCCTGAGCACGTCGCTACAGTGACCTGCCATGGCTCACCCTGCTGTGCTGATCGCTGTTGATCATGACGCCGAGGCGTCCCCGACCGTCCGGTTCGCCGGTCAGGAACTCCGGCGGTTGTTGGTCGCCGCCACCGGCCGACGGGTCTCGGTGCTGGACGCCGCGGCGGAGCCGTCGGCGGCGCTGGTGCTGGCCGTCGATCCCGGCCTGGCCGACCATCCGGCCGACGACGTGCTGGCGATCGAGGTGGCCGACGGTGTCGGCACGATCACCGGGTCGAACGAGCGCAGCCTGCTGATCGCGGTCTACCGCTTCCTCACCGAGCTGGGCTGCCGCTTCGTGCGGCCCGGGCCCGACGGTGAGTACCTCCCCCGGATCGATCCGACCGCCGCCGTCACGGTGCGCGAGCGGGCCGCCCACCGACATCGTGGACTCTGCATCGAGGGCGCCACCAGCCTCACCAACCTGCTCGACCTGATCGACTGGTTGCCCAAGGTCGGCATGAACAGCTACTTCATCCAGTTCGACAGCCCGCACGTCTTCCTGCGCTCGTGGTACGAGCGTCGCGGCGATCCGGCGGGTGGCCCCGACTACCCGACCACCGGACGGAGTGCCGAGGTACAAGCCGCGGTGCTGGCCGAGATCGAACGGCGTGGTCTGGTCCACCATGCGGTGGGCCACGGTTGGACGTCGGATGTGATCGGGGTGCCGGCGACCGGGTGGGACGTCGTCGACGACGCCGACTTCCGGCGCGACCTGGTGGCCGAGGTGAACGGGGTCCGCGAGCTGTGGGGCGGGATTCCGCTCAACACCGAGCTCTGCTATTCCAACCCCGAGGCGCGGTCGGCCATGGCACGCGTGATCGCCGACCACGCGGTGGCACACCCCGAGATCGACGTGGTGCACGTCTGGTTGTCCGACGGCAACGCCAACCACTGTGAATGTGCCGAGTGCCGTACCCGTCGCCCCGCGGACTGGTACCTGATGCTGCTCAACGAGCTCGACCAGCTGCTGACCGAGGCTTCCAGCCCGGCGACGGTCGCCTTCCTCGCCTACCACCAACTGCTGTGGCCACCGGTCACCGAGACCCTCGAGAACCCGGACCGGTTCGTGCTGATGTTCGCCCCGATCCGTCGTGACCCACGGGTGCCGATGGCGAGCGCCGGGGACGGCCGGATCGCCTCGTACGAAGGGAATGCGACGACGTCGCCGGTCGCCAACGAGGAGTTCGTCGACCTCTTGCAGGCGTGGCGGCAGGGGTTCACCGGCTCGGCGTTCGACTTCGACTACCACCTGATGTGGCAGTACGCGTTCGATCCCGGCCAGTTGATCATCGCGCGGACGCTGTACGACGACATCCGCGGCTTCCACGGGATCGGCCTGGACGGGTTGATCAGTTGCCAGACCCAGCGGATCTTCGTGCCCGACGGGTTCGTGCTGACGATCATGGCACGCACGCTGTGGGATCCGTCGATCTCGTACGAGCAGGCGCACGCGGAGCACCTCGCGGCAGCCTTCGGGCCCGACGGTGCCGTGGTCGGGCAACACCTGCAGCGGTTGTCCGACGTCGTGGCCGGCTGGGACCTGGATCACCGAGGAGTCTGCCAACCGCGGATCGACACGGCCGAGGTCTCGACGGTGCGCTCGATGTTGACGGAGCTGATGGAGCTCTGCCACCGCCACCTCGCCGATGATCAACCGGTGTGGGCGGCGTCGTGGCAGAACCTGTTGTGGTACAGCGAAGTGTGGACCGGGCTGTGCGGTGTCTGGGACGCCCTGGCCGCCAATGACCGGTCGGTGCTGTGGCAGCGCTGGGACGAGGTGAAGGCCTCGTTGTGGCAGGGGCAGGACGACCACCAACCCGTCCTCGACGCCTCGAACCTCACGCTGACCATCGAGCGTTTCCTCGACCGCGTACTGCCGGCCGGGACCGCGGCCGACTGACCCGGAGCCCAGAAGTCAGGCGGCCAACAGCAGCGCCAGGACGGCGGTGTCGGGGTCCTGCGACGGATCGACGTCGTCCTCGGAGACCAGCTTGGTGATCGTGCCGTCGGCCTCGGTCTCGACCCAGGCGGCGCGGTGCTCCAGGCCAAGGTGTGGCAGCCCGGGCAGCAGCACACAGCCCGACGCGTTGTGCCGCGGGCTCTCCGCGGTCGGATGCAGCAGCATCATCGCCATCGGCTGCGGACTCCCGACCGTCCCGGGTGCAGGTGCGTCGTCCCCGATCACCGGGCCGGCCATCAGCAACATGCCCACCGGGTCGTGGGCACTGATCACCGACGGATCACTGATCTCGGGTTGGTCGTCGCAGCTCCAGAAGACCGAGGTCCGCCCGATCATCCCCGGGACGGCGGCCAACCGGACCAGCAGTCGCAGCAGTTGGGCCCACTCCCCCGTGCCGTCCGGCCACCGGCCCGCCACGATGAAGCCGTCCAGCGGTCGCCGACCGCTGGTGAACGGCGCCAGCTCCACCTGTCGATCATCCATCGTGGCCTCCAAACCCGTCGTTGCAGCTCGAGACCCTTCCATTCTGCAACGTCGACGGCGATTGTGGGGGACGGTAACGAGGATCGAGGCCGAACCGTGTCAGCCGATCGTGGGCGCGGGCGCTCCCCGCCGGTCGATCACGACGTCGGCCAGCCCGTACGCCACGGCGGCCTCGGCGGTGAAGATCCGGTCACGATCGGTGTCCCGCCGCAGCGTTTCCGACGTCTGCCCTGTGTGGAACGACAGCACCTCCTCACTGGCCGCGCGGAGCCGCAGCACCTCCTCGGCGGCCAGGATCAGGTCCGGGATCGCGCCCTGGCCACGACCCGATGGCTGGTGCAACAGCACCCGGGTGTGCGGCAGCACCGCGCGCTTGCCCGGGGCGCCGGCGGCCAACAGGATCGCCGCCGCCGAGCAGGCCTGTCCGACACAGGTCGTCGCCACCGGCGCGTGCACGTACTGCATGGTGTCGTAGACCGCGAACATCGCGGTGATCGAGCCGCCCGGTGAGTTGAGGTAGAGCTGGATGTCGCGGTCGGGGTCCTCGGCGGCCAGGTGCAGGATCTGCGCGATCAGCACCCCGGCCACCCCGTCGTCGATCTCCGTGCCCAGGTAGACGATCCGTTCGCTGAGCAGGTGGCTGTAGAGGTCGAGGGCGCGTTCACCGCGCGGGTTGGACTGGATGACGTTCGGAATCGTGTAGCTACTCATGATCAGTTGCCTCCTCGGCCGAACTGGTAGCCGAGACCCAGCGGTCGCGGCGCGGTGACGGTGAGTTGGTCGAAGTCGGTGACGACCCGGTCGCAGAAGCCGTACGACGTCGCCTCCTGTGCGGTGTACCAGCGGTCACGCAACGAGTCCTCCGCGATCCGTTCCGGCGACTGCCCGGTGTACTCGGCGATCAGGCCGAGCACGGTGTCGCGGGTGTGGCGCAGGTCGTCGGCCTGCAACTCGATGTCGACGGCGGTGCCGCCGATCCCGGCCGACCCCTGGTGCATCAGGATCCGCGCGTGCGGGAGGGCCTGTCGCTTCCCCTTCGTCCCGGCCGACAGCAGGAACTGCCCGGCACTGCAGGCGAGCCCGACGGCGACGGTCGCGACGTCGTTGGGAATCAGCCGCATGGTGTCGGCGATCGCGAGCATGGCCGGCACCGAACCGCCGGGAGAGTTGATCCACAAGGTGATGTCGGCCTTCTCGTCGGCCGCGGCGAGCATGATCAACTGGGCGCACAGCCGGGTGCCGATCCGGTCGTCGAGCTCCCCGTCGAGCACCAGGGTGCGACGGTCGAGCAGTCGTTCGGTGAGCAGGTCGGCCTGGCTCTGTCCGGGAACGGGTGGGGTGTCTGGTCCTGGTTGTTCGGTCATGTCCCCAGCCTGCGCACCGGGAGGCCCCGACCACGACCTTTGCCGCTGTCGGCGGATCAGCCCACGGCAGACGTCTCCCCCGGCCCGCCGCCCACCCGGACCGCGCCGAGGTCGGCGGTGAGCGGGAACGGACCGTCGCGATAGACTGCGGGCGTGGGAAGCAGCATGTTGGGCCGGACACGGCAGGCCATCACCACGGCGGTCCGCAACCGGGTGAACGGCCCGGACTTCGCCACCGGGACGCCGCTGTGGACGGTGCCCGGTGATCGCTGGTTCACCCCCGCGGACGCGATCTGGCGGGTCCATCGCGACCCCGCCATGTTCATCGGTGGCATTCGGTCGTTGTTGCTGCAGTCGTTGCACCCGGTGGCGATGCAGGCGGTGTCGGAACACTCGGGCCAGGGCAGCGATCCGTGGGGACGGCTGCAGCGGGCCAACCAGTTCGTCAACACCACCACGTACGGCACGGTCGCCGAGGCCGAGCAGGCGATCGCGAAGGTCCACCACGTCCACGGGTTCGTCCAGGGCGTCACCCCCGAGGGCGAGCCGTACGAGGCCGGCGACCCGCACCTGCTGAAGTGGGTCCACATCGTCGACGTCGAGAGCTTCCTGCTGGCCCACCAGGCGTACGGGGAGCGGCCGCTCACCCCGGAGCGCTGTGACGAGTACGTGGCGCAGACCGCCGTGGTCGCCGAGCAACTCGGGGTGATCGACCCGCCGCGCACCCGCGCCGAGCTCGAGACGCAGCTGATGTCGTACCGCCTCGAGCTGCGCCGCACCGAGGCCGCGGTGGAGGCCGCCGAGCTGTTGCTCCGTCGGCCCCCGCTGCCCAAGTCCTCACGCCCGGCGTACCGGATGTTGGTGCACGGGGCACTGGCGCTGACCCCGCCGTGGGCACTCGCCCGGCTGCGGGTGCCGTACTACCCGGTCCGCGAGCTGATGGCACCGCCGATCGCCCGCGCGGCCTGCCGCACGCTGCGGTGGGCTTTCGCCGTGGACCCGGTGCACACGCCACCGCCGGCCCGGGACTGAACCGTCCGGCTCAGTTGGTCACCCGGTGCCCACTCAGGTGGGTGTTGACCGGCGCCATCAAGGCGGTGATCGCCTCGGTGTCGGCGTCGGACGGAAGGCCCCAGCCCATCGGGTAGCCGTACACCTCACGCAGGCTCCTGGCGCCGCTTGCGCCGTCCAGCAGGTCCACGTCGTCCACCGTGATCAACCCGGGGTGGGCGACGCCGACCGTCTCGGTGAGCTTGAGCAGTTCGTGCCGGAAGGTGCGGATGTAGTTGGCCAACCGCACCGACTTCAGCTCCGGATCCAGGCCGCCGGTCAGCCACCGGTCCTGGGTGGCGACACCGGTCGGGCACCGGTCGGTGTGACACTTCTGCGCCTGGATGCAGCCGATCGCCAACATCGCCTCCCGGGCGACGTTGATCAGGTCCGCACCGAGCGCGAAGGACATGATGGCCGACTCGGGCAGGCCGATCCGACCGGCGGCGATGAAGGTGACGTCGTCGGTCAACCCGGCGCGGGCGAACAGGGCGTACACCCGGGTGAAGCCGATCCGCAGCGGCAGCGACACCGAGTCGCTGAACGCCCGCGGCGCGGAGCCGGTGCCGCCCTCGCCGCCGTCGATGGTGATGAAGTCGACCCCACGGTCACCGGCGGACATGTGACTGACCAGGTCCTCCCAGAACCCGAGGTCGCCGACCGCGGACTTGATGCCGACCGGCAGGCCCGTGGCGTCGGCGATCTCCTCGACCAGGTCCAGCATCGAGTCGACGTCGGAGAAGGCGGTGTGGCGCGACGGGCTGACGCAGTCCCTGCCGACCGGGATGCCGCGGATCTCCGCGATCTCCGGGCTGACCTTCGGCCCCGGCAGCATGCCGCCCAGGCCCGGCTTGGCCCCTTGGGACAGCTTGATCTCGATCGCCCGGACCGGGGAGCCGTCGATCCGCTCCAACAGCGCCGGCAGCGAGAACCGGCCGTGCTCGTCACGACAGCCGAAGTAGGCGGTGCCGATCTGGAAGACCAGGTCACCACCCTGCTTGTGATGGCTCGACAGGCTGCCCTCACCGGTGTTGTGCAGGCAGCCGGCCAGCCTGGCGCCGGCGTTCATGGCCCGGACCGCCGGCCCCGACAGCGAACCGAAGCTCATCGCCGAGACGTTGACCACCGAGTCGGGCCGGAACGCCTTGGCCCGACCGCGCGGGCCACCCAACACCTTGGCCGCGGGCAGCAAGGAGTCGCGGCCGGCCGAGTCGGCCGAGCTGGGAACGGTCTCGGCGAACGTCCGTTGCTTGATGATCGGATGACCCGGCGTGTTCTCCAGGTCGTTGTCGGTGCCGAAGCTGAAGTAGTTGTTCTGCCCCTTCGCCGACGCGTAGATCCAGCGACGTTGGTCACGGCTGAACGGCCGCTCCTCGTCGTTGTCGGTGACGATGTACTGCCGCAGCTCCGGGCCGATCGCCTCGAGCAGGTAGCGGGCGTGCCCGATCACCGGGAAGTTGCGCAACAGGGCGTGCTTGCGCTGCCACAGGTCGTACGCGGCCACCCCCGCAGCACCGACCAGCGGTGCCGCCACCAACGCCTTGGTCATCTTCTTCATGGGGCCACACTAGGCAGCGCCGGCTCGGTGTCTCAGGTCAGGTCGTAGCTGCTGAGCTCGTCGGCGAAGACCGTCCGACCGCCGAAGATCGCACCGGCCCGCTCGAGGGCCGCCTGCCGCACCTCGTCGGTCGAGATGTGCGGTCCGGTGTGCACCAGCACGAGGGTGCCGACCCCGGCCGCCTCCGCCGTCCGCGCCGCCCCGTCGACACCGCACTGGCCGGTGTCCTCGCCGCTTTCGACCATCCGCTCGTCCAGGTCCCAGCACATGCAGAACAACAGGTCGGCGCCGCGCGCCAGCTCGGTGATCGTGTCACACGGCTGGGTGTCGCCGGTGAACACCACCGAGCCGGCGGCGGTGTCGAAGCGGTACGCCACCGATTCGAGGTACGGCTGGACGTGCTCGGCCGGAGCGGACCGTACGGTCCACCGCTCGGTCTCGCGGGTGAAGCCGGCGGTGATGTCCTGGGTCTGCACGACCGGCTTCAGCCGGGGCAGGGTGCCACCGCGGTTCTGGTAGACGTGCTGGCTCGGCGGGGCCTGGACGCGGGCCTCGATGTCGTCGGCGAACGCCCCGTCCGGGCCGACCAGTCGGTCGGTGAGCCGCGTCGTCGGGTGCGGGCCGATCACCTCGAGCGGCTCGACCAGTCCGGCACCCTGGTCCCACCGGGTCAACAGGAAGCAGGGGTAGTCGACGTTGTGGTCGAAGTGGTGGTGGGTGAAGAACAAGGTGCTGACGTCGGTGGGCCGGAAGCCGGCCCGGACCAGCTTCCAGGTCGTCGCCGGACCACAGTCGACCATGATCAACTCGTCGTCGACCTCGATGGCGAAGGCGGTCCCGAACCGCTCGGGCGTCGGGGTGGGCGTACCGGATCCCAGCACATGCACTCGCGTCGTCACGTCAGCAGCTCCCTCAAGTTGTCTGTAGTCATCACTAGTCGTTGGTGACGTTGAGTACCTTAGTGGTTCGGGCCGGCCGTCCGCACACCGGGCCGGGCTGCTGGCGTCTACACTGGGCCGACCGTCGATACCGGCCCCGGCAAGGTGGATCGTTGACCAAGAAGGCACGTTGACCAAGAAGGCACTCGCGCGAGGCACCGCCCTGCCGCTGCAGTCCCAACTGCTGGCCGAGCTCCGCAAGGATCTGTCCCGCCATGCCGTCGGGGCGCGGCTGCCGACCGAGGTCGAGCTGACCGAGCGCTACCAGGTCAGTCGCACCACCGTCCGCAACGCGATCCAGGTGCTGGTCGACGAGGGTCGGGTGGTACGCCAGCAGGGACGCGGCAGCTTCGTGGCCGAGCCGCGGATCAGCCGACCGCTGGACAAGGTGTGGGCCCTGGTGGAGAGCTTCACCGCGCACGGCCTGGACCCGGAGTCGTCGCTGCGCGCGTTCGACTGGATCGACGCCGACGACGCCGAGCGGTTGGGCCTGCCGGAGGTCACGCTCCCGCCGACCGGCGCGCTGCACGTCCAGCGCGTCTACCGGGTGCACGCCGCGCCGGTCGCGGTCGCCGATGCCTACCTGCCCGGCGAGATCGGCCAACAGATCACCCGCGCCGACGTCGAGGCCCACCCGACGTTCCAGGTCATCGAGGACAAGTTCGGTCCGATCCTGCACCATGCCCGCCTCACCGTACGCAGTCGCGCGGCCACCGAGCAGGTCGCCGCGCTGCTGGACGTCGAGGTCGGGACCCCGCTGCTGGTGCTGCACCGCTGGCTCCACCGCGACGATGACCGACTCGCGCAGTTCGTCGTCTACCACCTGGTCGCCGAACTGTTCGAGTTCACCCTCGAACCCCAGGTCGACCCGCCGCACGCACTCAGCCATGCCTTCACCGGCCCGCGCCCGGTGCTCACCCTGCGCGGATCGACCGACTGACACGCCTCTCGAGCCTGTCGAGACGCCCTCGATAGCGTGTCGCCATGCGTGAGTACGCCGCCGCCGTCGGCCCCGAGGACCTTGCCGCCCAGTTCGCCGATCCACCGCGCCGGTTCGGACCCGTCGGCTTCTGGTTCCTCAACGATGGTTGCGATCCCGACGAACTCGACCGCCAGCTCGAGGAGTTCGCCGCGGCCGGGTTCGGCGGCATCTCCCCCTGCGCCCGGATCGGGTTGGACCCGGCGGTCGGCTACCTGACCGACCGCTGGTTCGCGGTGCTGGACCGAGTGATGGCGCAGTGCCGCCGGCTCGGCCTGCAGGTGATCCTGTACGACGAGGCCTCCTACCCGTCCGGATCGGCCAACGGCGCGGTCGTGGCGGCCAACCCCGACCACGCGGCACGCGGCCTGGTGCTGGGCGCCCAGGTGGTCACCCAGGACGGGGTGATCACCGGGAGCGGCGGCACCGCACCCGCCACCGTCACCTCGCCGCCGACCGGTCGGGCCGGTTTCTGGCGTCCCACCACCGGGCGGAGCCTGGTCGACCGGCTGGTCGCGGTGGTCGCCGGACGGTTGGACGACCAGGGTCGGGTGCTGGTCGACACCCTTCAGCTGCTGCCGACCGGTGAGCACGACCTGGTCCGGCTCGACCCGGCCGACCTGCCCGGGAAGTGGCGACTGCTGGCGGTCTTCGACGTCCCCAGTGGGGGCACGATCCGTGGGGCGTACGCCCACAACGACGACGGTTCGGCACTCGCACCCGCAGCGGCGAACCTGCTCGACCCGGAGGCGGTGGCGTCGTTCATCCACCTCACCCACGACGCCTACGCCACCCACCTGGGCAGCTGGTTCGGCGACCCGATCGTCGGCATGTTCACCGACGAGCCACACCTGTTGGGTCGGTCCCACCGCGCCGACGCCCGGCCGTGGACGCCGGAACTGCTGACCGACCTCACCGAGCGGCCGGACCGGCCGATGTCGACCGAGGACGTGTTGATCATGCTCCCGTCGCTGTTCGTGCCGTACGACGACGACCGCGGCTTCGGCGCCCACTTCACCGCGACCGTGGCCGACCGGCTGTCACGGGTCTACTACGGGGCCCAGCGTCGGTGGTGTGATGATCATGGAATCGCGCTCACCGGGCACCCCTCGGCGCCGGACGAGATGTCGCCGCTGGACAGCTTCAGCTGGCCCGGCCAGGACGCCGTCTGGCGGTGGGTGCTGCCCGGCGAGACGGCCCTGCACGGCCCCGAGAGCGCAGGCGCCCGTACCGCCGCCAGTGCCGCGCTGACCCGCGGGGTCCGCACCGTGCTGACCGAGCTGTTCGGGGCGTACGGCTGGGGGTTGACCATGGACGAGGTGAAGTGGCTGCTCGACTGGCACCTGGTCCGCGGCACCACCACCTTCCTGTTCCATGCACTCTTCTCGTCGGTACGGGGACATCGCGCGTTCGAGAGTGAACCCGACCTCGCCCTGCACAACGCGTGGTGGCCGCACCTGCCCGCCGTGCTGCGGTACGTCAACCGCGCCAGCATGGTGACCAGCAGCCTGCAGCCGGTGGTGGACGTGGGCGTGGTGGTCACCGGTGATCGGGCACCCACCGTCGAGGTTGCCGACCTGTACCGCCATCAGGTCACGTTCAGCTACCTCACCCCGGACGACCTGGCGACCGCGGTGGTCGACGAGGCCGGATCCCCGACCGCGGCAGCCGCGGCCGCGGTGCGGGTGGCCGGGCAACGGTGCCGGGCGATCCTCGGCGCACGGGAGGCCGCCGCGCTGCCCGGTTGGGCTGACCTCGCGGCGGCGGGTGCCACCATGATCACCTTCGCCGACGGTGCCCCGCAGCTGCCCGCTGCGGTGCTGGCCGAGCTGCGCCGCGACGACGTCGAGGTGGTGTCGGGACCAGCGGCCGACCTGCGCGTGGCCCGCTGGGTCGCTCCGCCCGGGCCGGGTGTCGAACCGTCACCCGATGCCGAGGCGTGGGTGCTCGTGGTGAACGAGGGCGAGGCGGAGCTGCTGCTGCACCCTCGCCACCCGGTGGAGGTGTGGGACTGCTTCACCGGCCACCGCTGGTGCCCCGACGCCACCGTCCGGCTGCCGCGCCGCAGCTCGTTGCTGCTCGCGCCGGGCGGTGGGACCGACCTGCCACCCGAACCGACGGTCGGGCCGCTCCCGGGCGGCCCGCTCGCCCTCACCGGCTGGTCAGCCCGGACCGCAGAGGGCGGCAGTTGGCCCGCCCCGGCGCTCGGTGACTGGACCGAGCTGGACGAGCTCGCCACCTGGCACGGGACGATCGTGCTGCACTGCTCGGTCCACCTGACCGACGCGCCCGCCACCGCGGTCGTCCTCGACCTGGGCCGGGTCGGCGAGCTGGCCCGGGTCGAGGTGAACGGCCGGGTCGTCGCCGAACTGCTGTGGGCACCCCACCGCGCGATCGTCCCGGCCGGGCTGCTGCAGCGCGGCGACAACGTGATCGAGGTCGCGGTGACGAACTCCAGCGCCAACCACTACGAGGGCGCCCTGCGACCCTCCGGCCTGCTCGGCCCGGTCACCCTCGGCTGACCCGGCACGGAGGGGCCCAGGACGTACGCGACCCCCGCAGCGATGTGCTGCGGGGGTCGTTGTTCGTACGAGCGGGTGTCAGCCGCGGCGTGGTCGGGAGACCGCGTCGCCCTCGGCGTCCAGGGCGTCGGTGTCCGACACGTCGGCGGACCTGTTGCCCACCGACACCGGGTGCCCGTCGGCGTCGGCCCCGTGACCGGAGTCGACCTGGTGGTTCCCCTCGGGAGCCGGGCCGGACAACTCCGCACCCGACCCCGGATCGTCGTCCTCGCCGAGCGCGTTGCCACGCCGGGTGCTCATCACGACGGCGACGATGATGATGATCAACGCACCACCGGCGATCGCGAACCGCCACGGCGACGGGTCACCCGACAGCACCGACATGATCACCACGGCCGGGGCGATCAGCACCGCCACCAGGTTCATCACCTTGATCAGCGGGTTGATGGCCGGGCCGGCGGTGTCCTTGAACGGGTCACCGACGGTGTCACCGATCACGGTCGCGGAGTGGGCCTCGGAGCCCTTGCCGCCGTGGTTGCCGTCCTCGACCAGCTTCTTGGCGTTGTCCCAGGCACCACCGGAGTTGGCCAGGAAGACCGCCATCAAGGTGCCACAGGCGATCGCACCGGCCAGGAAGCCGGCCAGCGCCGGGGCGCCGAGGCCGAAGCCGACCGCGATCGGGGCGAAGATCGCCAGCAGGCCCGGCGTCGCCAACTCACGCAGCGAGTCGCGGGTGCAGATGTCGACGACCTTGCCGTACTCGGGCTTGCCGGTCCCCTCCATGATGCCGGGGATCTCGCGGAACTGGCGGCGCACCTCGTACACCACCGCACCGGCTGCGCGGCCCACGGCCTGGATGGCCAGTCCGGAGAACAGGAACACGACCGCGGCACCGATGATGATGCCGACCAGCACGACCGGGTTGAACACGACCGACGCCATGTTGAAGTCGTTGTACCGCTCCAGCAGCACACTGCGGACGGCGTCGGTGTAGGAGCCGAACAGCGCGGTCGCGGCGAGCACGGCGGTCGCGATCGCGATGCCCTTGGTGATCGCCTTGGTGGTGTTGCCGACCGCATCCAGCTCGGTCAGGATCTGCGCGGCCTCGCCGTCGACGTCACCCGACATCTCGGCGATGCCCTGGGCGTTGTCCGACACCGGACCGAAGGTGTCCATCGCGACGATCACGCCGACGGTGGTCAGCAGGCCACAGCCGGCGAGCGCGATCGCGAACAGGGCCACGATCCCGGCACCGCCGAGCAGGTACGCCCCGTAAACCGCGGCCGCGATGACGAGTGCGGTGTAGACCGCCGACTCCATGCCCAGCGAGATGCCCGACAGCACGACGGTCGCGGCACCGGTCAGCGAGGTCTTGGCGACGTCCTTGGTCGGGCGGTCCTCGGTGCCGGTGTAGTAGCCGGTGAGGGCCAAGATGATCGCGGCCAACACGATGCCGATCATCACCGCACCGAACGCGACGATCCGGGGATCGTCGATCGGGCCGCTGAACTCGAGGCCCTCGACCCCGAGGTCGGCGAAGCTCGACGGCAGGTAGGTGAACGAGGCGATCGCACACAGCACCGCGGAGATCGCGGCCGACAGGTAGAACGAGCGGTTGATGGTCTTCAGGCCACCCTCACCCTGCCGCGGCCGGGTGAGGAAGATGCCGATGATGGCGGTGATCACGCCGATGGCCGGCACGATCAGCGGGAACACCAGGCCGTACTCGCCGAAGGCGGCGCGACCCAGGATCAGCGAGGCGACCAGGGTGACCGCGTACGACTCGAACAGGTCGGCAGCCATGCCGGCGCAGTCGCCCACGTTGTCACCGACGTTGTCGGCGATCGTGGCGGCGTTGCGCGGGTCGTCCTCGGGAATGTTGTTCTCGACCTTGCCGACCAGGTCGGCACCGACGTCGGCGGCCTTGGTGAAGATGCCGCCGCCGACCCGCATGAACATGGCCAACATGGCGGCACCGAAGCCGAAGCCCTCCAGCACCGTGGCGGCGTCACCCTGGAAGATGAGCACCACCAGGGCGGCCCCCAGCAGGCCGAGGCCAACCGTGAACATGCCGACGGTCGCACCGGTGCGGAAGGCGATCTTCATCGCCGGGTCGCGACCCTCGTCACGCGCGGCGGCGGCGACGCGGACGTTCGCCTTCACCGCCAGCGACATGCCCAGGTAGCCGATCAGTGCGGAGAAGCCGGCACCGACCACGAACGCGATCGAGCGGGCCGCACGGAGCACCCACTGGTTGGCGTCGCTGTCGGGCTCGGCGTGCGCCGGCAGTGCGAACAGCAGCACGACCGCGATGACGGCGAACACCGCCAACGTCTTGAACTGTCGGCCGAGGAACGCCTGCGCGCCTTCCTGGACGCCCAGGGCGATCGCCTTCATGTTGGCGGTGCCGTCGGCAGCCTTGAGGACCTCCCCCCGGAACATGAACGCCATGCCCACGGCAATCAGGGCGATGACGGCCACGACGACGACGAAGACCGGGTTGGCCCCGGTCAGGGTCGTCTCGTGGACGACGGGGATCAATGACATCGGTGTCTCCTTGTTACCTGATGACGACATCTGTGACGGGACTTGCGGGTACTCGGGCGCGTGCTGGGCACGATGATGCTCCGGAGATCATGGGGCATCTGCGACACCGGAGTCTAACCACTGTCGCCGGTGGTCTCATGCCACGGCGGTCGTTTCAGCAGGTTTTCCGCCGGGTGTGCCTCGTGTCACACCGCCGTGCGGGGCCGGTCACGGACCTAGACTGTGGCGGCCCGAGCGAGCAGGAAGGACCGCGTGATGGCCCCACCCGCCGTACCGACGTGGCCGGCCTGGCTGGCCGAGCAGGGCCGGGTCCGACAGGTCCGTACGGTGGCCGCGCGGCGCGGCCGGACCGCCGGTTGGCCCGACTGGCTGCCCGCGCCCGTGGTCGACGGCCTGATGGCGTACGGCTTCGCCCGCCCGTGGCAGCACCAACGGCAGGCCGCCGACGTCGCCCGTGCCGGGGGCCACGTGGTGCTGGCGACCGGGACCGCCTCGGGCAAGTCGCTGGGCTACCTGCTGCCGATCCTGGCGGCCACCCATCCGGCCGATCCGAACAGCCACGACCGGCGGACCGCGACCGTCCGGGCGATGCTGACCGCCGGCAGTCGCCGCCACACCGCGCTGTACCTGTCGCCGACCAAGGCGCTGGCCCACGACCAGTTGCGCGCGGCCCGGGAGCTGAAGGCCCGGGCCGGGTCGGACCTCGGCTTCGACGGCTGGCGGGTCGGCGCCCTGGACGGGGACTCCGGCACCGACGACCGCGAGTTCGCCCGCAGCCACGCCGGCTTCGTGCTCAGCAACCCCGACATGTTGCACGCCTCCGTCCTCCCCTCCCATCCTCGCTGGGCGTCCTTCCTCGGTTCGTTGCGGTACGTCGTGGTCGACGAGTCGCACCGCTACCGGGGCGTGTTCGGGGCCCACGTCGGGCAGGTGTTGCGGCGGTTGCGGCGGTTGTGCGCCCACTACGGCGCCGACCCGGTGTTCGTGCTCGCCTCGGCCACCGGCACCGACCCGGCCACCGCGGCCGGCCAGCTGGTCGGGGTCGAGGGGTGCGAGTTCACCGTGGTCGACGACGACGCCTCACCCCATGCCTCGGTCACCCACGTGCTGGCCGAGGCCGGAGACGACCTGCCCGGGGTGACCGCACAGTTGTTGGCCGACCTGGGCACCCCGGCCGAAGGGACCCCGTACCGGCAGACCGTCGCGTTCCTGCGTTCACGGAAACTGTGCGAGGTCGTCTCCTTGCGGGCCCGGGAGCTGGCCGCCGGCCGGGACCTGGGTGAGTTGTCGGCCGAGACGGCGTTCGCGGCCTACCGCGGCGGCTACCTCGCCACCGAGCGCCGCGCCCTGGAGGCCGCGCTCACCGACGGACGGCTGCGCGGGGTCGCGGCCACCAATGCGCTCGAGCTGGGTGTCGACATCGCCGGCCTGGACGCGGTGGTGATCGCCGGGATGCCGAGCACGATGGCGTCGTACTGGCAGCAGGCCGGCCGGGCCGGCCGGCGCGACACCCCGGCGCTGGTGGTCGCCCTGGCCGGCACCGACCAGCGCGATGCGTACCTGTTGGACCATCCGGAGTTGATCTTCGACCACCCGGTCGAGCGGACCGTGCTGCATCCGGACAATCCGTACGTGTTGGGCCCCCATCTGGCCGCCGCCGCGCAGGAGTTGCCGTTGCGCGCCGACGACGAGGGGTGGTTCGGGCCGACGACGGTCGAGCTGGCCGAACGGCTGGAGCGGCAGGGGGCACTGCGCCGGCGTGGCTCGGCACGGGCCGGGGCGAGTTGGTACTGGACCCGACCGGACCGGGCCGTCGACCTGGTGAACCTGCGTACCCAAGGGGGTCGCGGGGTGCAGATCGTGGAGCAGGACACCGGCCGGGTGATCGGGCTGGTCGACACCGGCGCCGCCGACGCCGCCGTGCACGAGGGTGCGGTCTACCTGCACCAGGGGCAGGCCCATCTCGTCCTCGACCTCGACCACGAGGAGGGGCTGGCGACCGTACGCACCGGCTCGGTCGGCTGGACCACCCAACCGTTGTCGACCTCGACGGTGAGCATCCTGACCGAGGACACGTGGCGCACCTTCGGCAACGGCTTCCTCCACCGCGGCGACGTGGAGGTGACCAGTCAGGTCACCGGCTACCTGCGCCGCGACGAGCTGACCGGCGAGGTCTGGGACCGCTCCGAGCTCGACCTGCCCGTACGGCGACTGCGGACCCGGGCGGTGTGGTGGACCATCCCGAGCCGGGAAGTCGCCGGGTCGTCGTGGACGCAGCTCGACCTGGCGTCGGCCGCCCACGGTGCCGAGCACACCGCAATCGGGTTGCTCGGGCTGTTCGTCCCCGGCGACCGCTGGGACGTCGGCGGCCTGTCGACGGTGCTGCACCCCGACACCGGCGAGCTGACGGTGTTCGTCCACGACGGAGCCCCCGGCGGGGCCGGATTCGCCGACCGGGCCTACGAGGTGGCCGACCGGTGGTGGGCGGCCACCGCGGAGCGACTGCGGACCTGCCCGTGCACCGACGGCTGTCCGGCGTGCGTGATCAGCCCGAAGTGTGGCAACGCCAACGAGATGCTCGACAAGCACCGGGCGCTCGACCTGGTCACGTTGCTGCTGGCCGGCGATCACGGGGGTCCGGAGTCTCGCGACCTGACCCGGCGTTGACTCGCCCGGAGCCCTGCAGCAGACTCATGCCGCAACAGCCACGACGTCTGGGACAGGTAGGTCATGCAGTTCGGGTTCAGCTCGTATTCGTTCAACCAGCGACTCAGGACGGGGGCCATGACGATCACCGACGTGATCGACTGGGTCGCCGAGAACGGAGCGGACCACGTCGAGTTCGCCATGTTGTCCCAGGAGGCGGACTCACCGATTCCCAACCTGACCTGGGATCCCTCCCGGGTGGCGGAGGTGAAGGATCACGCCGCCTCCCGCGGGATCACCCTGTCCAACCTCGCCGTCGGCGCCGACCTGACCGGACCGGACCGCGCCGAGGTGATCGACCGGGTCAAGGCCCAGGTCGACCTGGCCGCCTCGCTGGGGATGACCCGGCTGCGCCACGACGTGACCGGACAACAGCGCCACGACGGTGACGACTCGGCCGAGTTCGACCGGGTGCTGCCGTTGATCGCCGAGGCGGCCAAGGAGATCGCCCGCCACGCCGCGACCGTCGGCGTCACCACGAGCCTGGAGAACCACGGCTACTTCGTGCAGGCCAGCGAGCGGGTCCGCCGGGTCGTCCGCGCCGTCGACGAGCCCAACTTCGGCACCACGCTCGACGTCGGCAACTTCGCCTGCGTGGACGAGGACTCCGTCGTCGGGGTGGCCGCCAACCTGCCGTACGCGACGGTGATCCACTTCAAGGACTTCTACCTCCGTCCCGCCCCGGTGGGCACCGGCTGGTTCGCCAGCCGTGCCGGTCGCGGCCTGCGGGGCGCCATCGCCGGCAACGGTGACCTCGACCTGTCCGCCATCGCCACGCTGATCCGGGAGTCCGACTACGACGGCTTCGTCGCCATCGAGTTCGAGGGCGCCGAGGACTGCCTGATGGGCTGCGAGATCGGCATGGAGAACGTCCGGCGGCTGCTGGCCGACCAGCCGGCCTGAGCCGACCCGCCACCCCCCTTTTCTTCCTTCCTTCACCTTCCATGATCAGGAGTCAGTTGTGAGCACCACCCCGTTCCGTGTCGGCGTCGTCGGCAACGGCAGCATCAGCGTCCACCACCTCAACGCCTACGCCGCCGACGCCCGGGTCGAGTTGGTCGCCGTCGCCGACATCAACCTCGACCGGGCCAAGGCCGCGGGCGAGAAGTACGGCGCGACCGCGTACGGCGATGCCGCCGAGTTGTACGCCCTCGACGAGGTCGACGCGGTCAGCATCTGCACCCCGAACAACACCCACGTCGAGCTGGCGGTCGCCGCGATCGAGGCCGGCAAGCACGTGCTGCTGGAGAAGCCGATGAGCCACCGTGCCGACGAGGCACAGCGGTTGGCCGACCTGGTCGCCGGGCAGGACAAGGTGTTGCAGATCGGGCTGGTCCGACGTCACTCGACCAACTACAAGGTGCTCAAGTCGTTCATCGACGCCGGTGACCTGGGCGACATCTACTACGCCAAGGCCGCCTGCATCCGGCAGGTCGGCAACCCGGGCGGCTGGTTCGCCAACAAGGAGACCTCGGGCGGTGGCCCGCTGATCGACCTCGGCGTGCACGTCATCGACCTGGCGTGGAGCCTGATGGGCTGCCCGCGACCGGTCACGGTCAGCGGCAACACCTACCACCACCTCGGTGGTCGCGACAACGTGGCCTGGCAGGATCGCTACCGGGCTGCCGATGCCGGCCTCACCAACGACGTCGAGGACCTGGCGAATGCCATGATCAGGTTCGAGAACGGGGCCTCGTTGATGGTGGAGACGTCGTTCTCGTTGCACACGGTGGAGAACTCGCTGGCGGTGTCGGTGCACGGCACCTCGGGCGGCGCCAGCCTGGAGCCGCTGGAGATCGTCGGTGAGCGGCACGACACGGTGCTCAACATGACCCCGCAGATCCGGTCCAACCGGTTCGGCTTCACCGAGGCGTTCAGCAACGAGATCGCGCACTTCGTGTCGTCCTGTCTCGGCGAGGAGGAGCAGGTCGCCCCGGCGTGGCAGGGAGCGATGCTGCAGCAGATGCTCGGCGCGATCTACGAGTCGGCCGCCAACGGCACCGAGGTCAAGCTCTGAGCCGTCCGGCGGTTCACAACCAGCTGGCCACCAGCCCGGCCCCGACCGAGACGAGCAGGATCATCGTGCCGACCACGGCGTGCATCAGCTTGTGCCGGGTCAGCACGGCGACGAACTCGCGCAGGAACGCACTCGGCAGGTAGTACGCGGCGGTCGGGGCGCCGACGGCCTGGGCGGGCAACCCGAGCTCGCGGGCGAGGAAGGCCGCGCGCATCACGTGGTAGTTGCTGGTGACCACCAACATCTCCTCGTCGTGACCGGCGGAGTCGAGCAGGGCGCGGGAGTAGCGCAGGTTCTCCTCGGTGTTGGTCGCCCGGTCCTCGACCAGGATGCGGTCGTCGGGGACACCCTGCTCGCGCAGGTATTCCGCCATCGCCACGGCTTCGGCGACCGGCTCGTCCGAGCCCTGGCCCCCCGAGGGCACCAGGACCGGATCGTGGCCCTGGGTCCTGGCGTGCCGCCAGACCGAGATCGCCTGGTCGAGCCGGCCCCGTAGCAGTGGTGGCACCTTCCCGCGGACCAGGCCGGACCCCAGCACCACGATGCCCTCGCTCGGGACCCGCTTCGACAGTTGCGAGTAGGCGAACGACCAGACGAGCAGGACCAGGAAGAACATCCCGGCGTACGACGCCCCGAGCAGCAGGAAGGTGGCAGCGGCGATCGCGACCGGCTGCCAGGTGAGCACCAGCAGCACCCCGATGACGGGAACGGCGATCAACGCCAGCCCGGCCAGCAGCGAGAGCAGGTTGCCCAGGCTGCGGCCCTCTTTCCTGATCATGGTCACGCCGTTGGCGAGCAGGAAGCCGATCAGCACGACCGAGCTGAGCGGCAGCAGGCCGAGGACGACCGAGAGCAGGACCGCCCCGATCGGGTTGATCCAGGTCAGCAGCTCGCCCGCGGCCAACAGCCCGAACCAGACGGTGGCCAGCAACAGCACCCCGTTGCGCAGTCGGCGCCGTTCGACCCGCACCGAACGGCGGAGCAGCAGGAAGCCGACCAGCGCCAGCACGAGACTCATGGCACCCATTCAACCCGAGAGCTGGTGACGCCTCGGGGGTCGGCTCGGGCGTGTGGGGTGTCGCCAGGCCGCGCAGCGGGCGATAATGGGCCCCATGCTGCCCGTCGCGATCGTCCTGCTGCTGCTCCTCATCGTCGTCGTGGTGGGTGTCGTCATCTCCAACCCGGATCCCGCGACGCTCAACATCTTCGTCGCGCAGATCCCGACGACCGGCACAGGGGTCTTCCTGATCGGGTTCGGCGCCGCGATCGCCTTCTGCGCGGCGCTCGTGCTGCTCGCCGTCGGCATCCGCCGTTCGCGGGCCCAGCACGCCGAGCGGCGTGCCCTGGAGAAGGCGGCGGGCCGCCCGGCGCCGCAGAAGAAGCTCAACCTGCCGAAGCTCGGAAAGAAGCGCTCCGACGCCGGCGGGACCAGTACCTCCAGCTCCGGCTCCAGCAGCTCCGGCTCCAGCAGTTCCGGTTCCAGCACCAGCGCCACGACGGCCGCTGACCCGGGACCTCGCTCGCCGAAGAAGAGCTCACTCGACATCTGAGCCCGTCAGGGCAGCGATCCCGCGGCGGCGGTCGCGGCCATCCCGGTCGGCAGGCCGGGCCACTCCCGCCTGAGCTCGACCCGGACCGTCACCACGACGACGTGGTCCACCTGGTCACCGGTGACCTGGCAGGAGGTCATCGTCGCCCCGTTCCGTTTGGCGGTCTGGGCGGCGATCTCGCAGGAGCGATCGTCCACCGGCACCTTCCGGTACGGCGTCCGCATCGCGTGGGCCGCGGCCAGGGCGGCCTGGTCGGCAGCGGTGCGCGCCCGGTGCTCGGCCACGACGTAGCCGCCCACCACGTACACCACGCCGAAGGCCATCGCCACCAGCGCCATCACGGTGATGATCAACATCGTGCCACTGCCCCGCTGGTCCGGGCGATGGCCGACACCGCGGCTGCCGTCCCGACTCATGTCCCCGGCTCCAGCATCGTCTCCGCCGTCGCCGTGACCTCGAGTCGCGGCAACGGCGGCTGCCACACCGGCGCCGACACCCGTACCGTGGTGACCCAGCCGTCGCGAATCACCTGGACCCGTGCCCCGGCAGGGAGATCGGCCTTCGCCCGAGCCACCGCGGCCTCGTCGCCCCGGGCCTGCTGCCGGGCGATCTCGGAGGCCGAGTCGAGGCAGCGCAGCTGCATCATCACCACGCCGGCCCACCCGGCCAGCAGCACCACCAGCACCACCACGGCCAAGACCCCGGCCGCCAACTCGGCGGTCACCATCCCCCGACCCTGCCGCGCCCGGACCGTGCCCTGCGGGCCGCGACGAGCGTTCCCTCGGCACCCAGCACTCATGATCAACTCCTCCCGCCTGCTGGTCGACGTCCCGGACGGGACGGAGCCGGATCTCGGCTCCGCCCCGACCCCTGGGACCTCGTGTCGGACGGCTCAGTTGCCGAAGCCGCCGACGGTGCGGATGATCCAGAGGATGAGCTGGAGGATCAGCCCCTGCAGTTCCGGATCGCTGAGGATCTTGATCAGCACCCCGGCGAAGCCGACGGTGGCCACCGTGCCGACGGCGTACTCGGCGGTCGTCATGCCGCGCAGGTCACGCCGGGTGCGCCGGCGGCGGGCCACCGTCCCCTGCTGCTGGTCGTCGTTGTCGTACGGGCCGGCGACCGGGACGATCTCGGTCGATGCGGTTTCGTGTGTGTTGGACATGTCGTGCTCCCTCGTTGTCGTTGCCCGACCGGCGTCGGGCCCTCCCCGTTGCGGGTACACCGAGACGATGGGACGCCGGGCCTGCCATCGCTCACCCGATCTGCGGACCTGTGCACAACCCGTGGTGGGCCGGTCCGCAGTTGTGCACAACTCGTTCACCCGAGCAGCCGGAGCACCAGGCCGGCGATGATCGGCACCACCCCGATGAGGAAGAAGGCCGGCAGGAAGCACACCATCAGCGGCAACACGCTGCGGACCCCGGCCGTCCGTGACCGGAGTTCGCGGGCCGCCCGGAGCGCCACCCGGGTGCGTCGGGCGTGGTGGGCCATGGTGTCCTCCAACGCCGTCCCGGAGTCGACCGCACGCGCCAGGTCGGTCGCCAGCCGGGACCAGGCGGGGTCGCCGGCCAGGTGGCGCCAGGCCAGCGGCTCCGGTTCCCCCACCGCCACCAGCGCCCGGACCCGGCCCAGGTCCTCGGCGACGGGCCCGCCGACGACGTCGGCCACCACCGCGACCGCCCTCGACAGCGGCAGCCCGGCCCCGAGGCAGGCCGCCAGCAGGTCGCACACCTCCGGCAGGTCCGCGCGCACCCGGCGGCGGCGCCGTCGTACGTGATCGGGCAGCAACCGCCCGAGCACCACCCAGCCGGCGCCACCGGCGACCACCCCGACCGACCAGCCCAACCAGGCCGGTACGCCGAGGGCCTGCACGAGCAGGGCCGTCGCGGCGACCATCCCGGCGGCCAGGCCCGTACGGCGTCGCACCGGCATCGCATCGGGCCGGCCGAGCAACCACGCGAAGCGTCCGGCCCCCACGCGTCCCACCACGTCCGCCGGCCGGTGCCCGGCCGGTCGCCGGGGTGGGGCCGGGACCGTCCAGACCACCGTCAGCACCACGCCGGCCAACGCCACCAGCAGCATCAGTTGGTCCGACCACGACATCAGGTCTCCTCCGTTCGGGCCAGGCGATCGACCCACAGCACGCCGGCGCAGGCCAGCAGGACACCCGCCACCAGACAGGCCTGGCCGACCGGGTGGGAGGTCAGGAAGTCCACCGGGTCACCACCGAGCGCCAGGCCGATGACGACCCCCATCGCCGGCAGTACGCCCAGCAGCTTGGCCGTCGCCCGGGGAGCAGCCAGTTCACCGGCGACCAGCACGTCGATGCGGCGTTCCTGCTCAAGGTTGGTCGCGACCCGCTCCAGGGCCGGGGCCAGCTCGGCACCGGTACGCCGGGACACCTCCCAGGCCCGCGCCAGTTGCAACAACCCACCGCAGCCGGGTCGGGTCGCCGTACGCCGCCAGCTCGCCTGAACGTCACCACCGAGCCGCTGGACGGCGGCCGCCTCGGCCAGCACCGGACAGTCCTCGGCCGCGACGGTGAGCGCGGTCGCGGGCACCTGCCCGATCCGGACCTGCCCGGCGAGCACCTGGCAGGCGTGGCCGATCGCGTCGGCCTGCCGGTCCGCGGCCCGTCCCGCCCACCACTGCCGAAGCAACCGGCCACCGGTCCACGTGACGGCCAGCAGCGCAAGGGCAAGCGCCAGGCCGCGGGTCTGGTCGACCAGTCCCGCCACCAGCACCACCAACAGGCCGCCGGCCACCCACCCGTACAGGCCCACCCGGCCGCCGGGCGAGCCGGCGAGGCGACCATGATCATCTTCGCCGTCGGCACCGGGTACGGGTGCCGCCGGTGAGGCGCGGGGGACCAGTCGCCGCAGGGTTCGCTCCGGCGCCGGCCTGACGAGCAGCCAGCCGGTCAGCGCGGCACACACCAGCACCATGATCATGTGGCCAATCGTCCTTCCAGGACAGCGATCCCCGGGCCCCGCTCGATCGGCCGATCGACCGGGAACCGGAGCGCCGGTACGACGCGCACCAACCCGCTGGTCGGGTCGCGGGTCAGCACACAGAGCTCACTGATCCGGCGCACCCCGCGGGACTCGCGACGCAGGTGGATCACGGCGTGCAACGCGGCGGCGGCCTGGGCGTGGACGGCGTCACGCCCCATCCCACCCAGCGCCGCCAGCGCCTCCAGCCGGGCCGGGACGTCGGCGGCGGAGTTGGCGTGGATGGTGCCGCAGCCGCCCTCGTGGCCGGTGTTCATGGCGGCCAGCAGGTCACACAGTTCGGCTCCGCGCACCTCGCCGACCACCAGCCGGTCGGGTCGCATCCGCAACGCCTGGCGCACCAGGTCGGTGAGCGTCACCCGCCCGCGCCCCTCCGCATTGGCCGGTCGCGCCTCGAGCCGGATGCAGTGTGGATGGTCGGGCCGCAGCTCACGCGAGTCCTCGACCACGACGAGCCTTTCGGTGGCCGGCACCAGCGACAGCAGGCTGGCCAGCAACGTCGTCTTGCCCGACCCCGTGCCACCGGTGACCAGGAAGGCGACCTTGGCCGCCACGAGTTGCTGCAGCACCTCCGCACCGGCCGCACTGATCGAACCGGCGTCGATCCAGTCCGTCATCGAGTAGGTCCGACGCGGCGGCACCCGCAGCGACAGGCAGGTCCCGACGTCGCCGAGCACGCCCAGGACGGCATGCACCCGGGTGCCGTCGGCGAGCCGGGCGTCGACCCACGGGGTGGCGTCGTCGAGCCGCCGTCCGACCGACGCCGCCAGCCGTTGGGCGAGTCGTCGGACCTCGGCGTCACTGGCGAAGGTGACCTCGCTGAGCCGCAACCCGTCCGGCCCGTCGGTCCACACCTGACCGGGACCGTTCACCAGCACATCGGTCACCCCGGGGTCGGCCAGCAGGGACTCCAACGGTCCGGCACCAACCGATTCCCGACGCAGCGCCGACACCGTGGCGAGCAGCGAGGCGTCGGTGACGACCAGTCCACAGTCGGCCATCGCCTGCGCCACGTCCCTGGTGGTCGGCTCCCGGCCGAGCCCGGCCAGGCGGTCCCGGACGACGGCGAGGTCGTCGAGGCCACTCATCGGCCGCTCCCGTACGCCCCTGAAATCCCGTACCAGCCCGTCATGCCAGGACCTGCCCGGCGAGGTGTCGCAACGACCGCCGCCACCGTCGACTCCCCGCGCGGCCGGGTGCCTCGCCACGCAGCAGTGCGGCCTGCAGGCTCCGGTCGTACGGCATCGAGCCGGCCGACGGGTGCCCCAGGGCCTCCGCGACGGCCACCTCCCCCAGTCCGGTGGTCGCCCCCGAACGGACCACCGACGACCAGGCCCAGCCTGGATCACCGACCGTGCCCAACGCGATCTCGGCGGCCGCGACCCCACGGACGTCGTCGGCGACCAGCAGCAGCCGCACCGACGCCGGCTCCAGCAGTGCCGTGGTGTCGGCCTCGTCGAGGGTCCGGCCGACGTCGACCACGACCGCGTCGGCGACGGCCCGACAGGCGGCCAGGACGGCAAGCATCGCCGAGGCCGTCGGTCGGGCTGCCCCGGGTTCGCGGGACATCGCCAGGACCCCCAGGCCGTCCAGGTCGGGCAGGTGGTCGGTGATCCGGGGCAGGTGGCCCTGCACCCCGGCCAGTTCGGGCCAGCGCCACCCCGGCAGGCCTTCGGCACCGACCAGCAGGTCGATGCCGCCGCCGGTCGGGTCGGCGTCGACCAGCACCGTACGACGTCCCGCTGCCGCCAGCTGCCAGGCGAGTCCGGCGGCCACGGTGGAGGCCCCCACCCCACCCGAGGCACCGCGTACGGCCACGATCCGGCCGCCCTCGGCCGGCCCACCGGCGCCGGCAATCACCGCGGTGAGGTCGCCGCGCTGCTCGGGGAGGACGACCACCGCCGCACCGAGCCCGACCGACCACGTGCACAGGGCTTCCCGGTCGTGACGGTCACCCAACAGGAACAGCCGAGCACCCCGGGGTGGCCGTACCTCACCCAACTCCGCCGCCAGGTCGACACCGACCATGATCAGCTCCGCATCCCGCCACATCCCCCGCCCAGCAGGGATGTCGTGGGCCACCCGGGCCTCACCGCCGGCGGCGGCGACCGCCGCCATGGCCTGGTCCAACAGGCCGTCGTCAGCGGTGATGATCACCGGGGCGGCCCGGGAGGCCGTCGTGGCCACGGGTGTCGTCACAGGGGTCGTCACGGGGGTGGCCGTGCCGCGCGACGGGTCGGCGTACGAGGAGGACCGGCCGGGGGACGAGGGGCTCGGGACAGCAGTGGCGGACATGCCCACATGGTGCGACCGCATGATCGATGTCGTTCACCGACGCCGGGCCGGCTGTGGACAACCGGTCCGTCGGCGGGCTGTGGACGAACGCCAGCCACGACCTCCCCATCCGGATCGTCAGCGGTACGTTCCAGCCGACCCCACCGCCGGTGACGGCCTGACCGAATTGCGACCCGTCCCTCGGATTCCTGTCGCACAAGGAAATTGCAGCGCCGGAGGCCTTGGCATTTCGCCGTTGGAGGAGTAGACATGATGCAAGGAAGACGAGCGACCCGAAAGCCGACGATCGGCCACACGGCCCACGTTCCGGCAGGCGAGCCACCCGCCTTCCACAACACGGCAGTCGAGCACCCACGCGGCGATCACCCATCACAAGGGAGTCGACCATCGGGACAACGAATCCCGGGCGACGTACACGTTGATGCACGCATGGTCACTCGAACTGATGTGTTCAGCGGCGCCCTTGACCTCGTGTCGGGCGCCGCGTCCACGTGTCCAGTTCCCACCGATCCCCTGACTGCCGAACCATCCGATTGCGAGCCCAACCCATTCCAGCCCACTTCACCGCAGCCGAAGTGCCGGCCGGTCTCGATGCACAACGCAGCCTCGGTGCCCGCTGGGTCGACTGGCTGGACCGGCTGCCGAAGCTGGCCGTGGACGTCCTGACCGACTGGGAGCTCACCCGCACCGGTGCCCCGACGCACGGATTCTGCTCCCTCGTGCTGCCGGTCCGCACCGCTGACGGCACCCCGACGATGCTCAAGTTGAGCCTGGCCGACGATGTCGAGTCGGCGTACGAACACCTCGCACTGCAGGCGTGGCATCCCACCTCGGTGGAACTGCTCCGGGCCGACCCGCGCCGGCGAGCCATGCTGCTGGAGCGGCTCGATCCGACCGACCTGCGCTCGGTCGACGACCTCACCGCCTGCCAGGTCGTCGCCGAGACGTACTCCCGCCTCCACCTGCCGGCCCTGCCCCAGCTCGACCTGCTGACCGACCACGTCGGCGGCTGGTTGGACGACCTGGCCGCCCTGCCGGCCGGAGCCCCACTGCCCCGCCGGTTGGTCGAGCACGCCCTGTCCCGCGGCCGCGACCTGGTGGCCGACCCCGACAGCACCGGGGTCATCATCCACGGTGACCTGCACTACGAGAACGTGTTGTCGGCCGACCGCGGCTGGGTCGTCATCGACCCCAAGCCGATGTCGGGTGACCCGCACTACGAGCCGGCGCCGATGCTGTGGGACCGGTGGGACGAGCTGCAGGCCGGCGGTGACGTGGCCGGTGGGCTCCGGCGCCGGTTCGCGACCTTGGTCGACACCGCCGGACTGGACCTGGCGCGCGCCCGCGACTGGGTGGTGGTGCGCATGGTCCTCAACGCCAACTGGACTCTCGAGGACGCCGCCGGACGACCGCTGACCCGCGAGCAACAGGACTGGATCACCATGTGCGTCACGGTCGCCACCGTGATCGGCAGCGACTGGTAGCCCGGCTCCGCCCCCGGCACTGGTGCTGGCGTCGGCACGTTTCCGCACAGTGACCGGTCGACCCCCGACCGGTGCAGTTGCGGAATCGACGTCCGGTTTCCACAAAGCGACCGGTCGACCGGGCTGGAGGACCACCGCCCCGCCCGGGCCGCCGCCCACCCGACCCCGACCGGTGCATCTGCGGAATTCGGCGGCGTAGGCACTGTCGGGCGCACCAGGGCAGCCCCTACTGTCGAGGTCATGACGCTGGCGACGTGGACCGCGGGGCAACACACCGCGACGGACCTGACCGGCCGTGAGCTCACCTTCCCCACGTACCGCAAGGGTGAGGGTCCGGGGGTGATCGTGATCCACGAGATCCCCGGCATGATCCCGGAGGTGATCGCGTTCGGCGAGGAGGTCGTCGCCGCCGGACACACCGTGGTGATGCCCAGCCTGTTCGGTCGCCCGGGCCGGCCGGCGGGCCTCGGCGAGGTCCTCCGCAGTGCGGTGCAGGTGTGCATCCGCCGGGAGTTCACCAAGCTTACCCGTCGGCAGACCTCACCCGTGGCCGGCTGGCTGCGCAGCCTCGCCCACGAACTCCACGGGGAGCTCGGCGGACCCGGCGTCGGTGCCCTGGGGATGTGTTTCACCGGTGGCTTCGCACTGGCGATGATGGTCGACGAATCGGTCGCAGCCCCGGTGCTGTGCCAGCCGTCGACCCACTTCCCCGTCGGCCGGGAGCGGGCCGCCGACGTCAACCTGTCACCGGCCGACCTCGAGGTGGTTCGGCGCCGGACCGCCGCCGGGTGCCAGGTGCTGGGCCTGCAGTACGCGGACGACCGGGTCACCGGCACCCGGTTCGACACGCTGACCGACCAACTGGGCGACGCCTTCATCCGGATCGACTTCGAGGGTGCCGGCCACAGCACCGTCACCGTCGACCGCCAGCAGGCGGGGGTGGACCGGGTGCTGGCGTTCTTCGACCAGCGACTGCGCGCGGAACCGGCCCTCTGACAGGGCCGGCCCGTGTCGAAGGGCGCGACAGCGACACACGCGACGAATACGTCCAGCGACGTCGCTGTGGCGCCCTTCTTTACGACGCCACCCGCCCGGGACGGCCCCGGTGTCAGTCCTGAGTCAGTCCTGCCGGAGGCGTTCGGCCACCGGTGACGCCTCGACGGCCCGGGTCAGCGCCTGGGCACTGTGCACCAGCCAGTCCCTGACCCCGCCGCCCGAACCGACGGCATAGGCGGCGATCCTCGACTGGTAGCCGCCGAGCAGGCGGTGTCCCTCGGCCAGCGGCACGACACCACGCGGGTCCACGCCGTACGCCATCAACAGGCCTTGGGCGGCGGCGCGGGCGACCGGACCGGTGCCCCGGCCGAAGGCGTTGAAACAGATCAGGTCAGCCTCCACGACCGCGGCCCGGACCAGGGCGGGTGCCTCCGACGGTTGCCGCAGCACGGGCAGCAGCGAGGCCAGCCGACGGGCGGCGACGGCGTCGTCGCGGGGGTGACCCAGATCCGCGTCCGGCACGATCCCTCGACCCCAGAGGGTGTGCAGGCGGGCCAGGGCCTGGGCCGGCCGTTCCCGGAGCATGTCGGCCAGCTGCGGCAGTTCGCTGGCAAGTCGGACGGTGGCCAGCAGCTCCGGGCCCTCGGTCACGCCGGCCAGGGCGGCGCTGGCGCGGCCCTGGCTGAGCAACGAGCCCGCCACCTCCTCGTCGCCGAGCTGGCGCAGGCCGCGGTCGCGCAACAGGGTGTCGACCGCAGCCATCGCCGCCGCCACCGCCGTGCCGACACCTTCCAGCCGCGTCAGGTCGGCCAACGGATCAGTCACGGCCTAGAGTCTGCCTCATGAGTTCCGCCCCCACGCCCTACCCCGAGGCGATCACCGGGTGGTTGACCGGCGGTGGCCAACGCCGGATCCTCGACCTCGGGTCCGGTCGGGCCGGGTTGGCGCTGATGTTGACCGCCGACGGCCACGAGGTGGTCTGCCTCGACCAGGACGTGGCCGCGATGTCCACACTGGCCGAGCGCGTCGACCCGACCGGTCAGGGCCACGGGCTCAACCCGACCCCGGTTGCGGGCGAGGCGAACGGGCTCCCCTTCGCCGACCAGACCTTCGACGTGGTGACCTGCGCCCAGGTGCTGCACCGGTTCGCCCCCGGCCTGGTGCTGGAAGAGGTCGCCCGGGTGCTGCGGCCCGGCGGCCACATCTCGGTCGTCTACCACACCCGCGACGACACGGTGCCGTGGGTGAAGCGGCTCACCCGGCTGGTGCGTGAGTTCGACCCCACCGTGATGAGCGGCGATTTCGGACACGGTTCGATCACCGCCCTCGAGGAGTCGCCGTTCTTCGACCGACCCGAGCGTCGCAACTTCCGCAACTGGATCCCCGCGACCCGGCCGCAGATGCTGGCGATGATCGAACGCAACCCGTCGATGGCGTCACTGCCCGAGGCTCGGCGCGAGGACCTGCTGCGCCGGGTCGGTGAGTTGTACGACGCCTCCGCCCGGGCCCCGGAGCCGCTGTTGCTGCCGTGGCAGGTGTCGTGCTGGCGTGCCGGCGTCGATCACTCGCAGATGACCTTCGACGGCAACCACGACGACGGGCTGGAGATCCCCCTCGGCTTCTGACCGGAAGCCTGCTCCCGGGTTCTCTGCGCGCTGCTACGGCCGGCCGGCCGCGGTCAGGTGATGCATCTTGTCGGGGTTGCCGTACAGGTGGAGCGCGGAGATCCGCTCACCGTCGACGTCGATCCGGAACAGCCGCCGATCGCCGTTGACCTCGAGCAGCAGGGCGGGTCCGGTGTTCACCGTGATGAAGGTGGGCTCACCGACACCGGCCCTGGTGACACCGGCCAGGAACCGGTAGATCTTCGCCGGGCCCAGGATCGGCAGCAGGGCCGACTTCACCTTGCCGCCGCCGTCGGTGAGCAACACGGCGTCGTCGGTCAGCAGTCCGACCACCTCGGCCTCGTGGCCGCCGAGCACTGCGTACATCAGTCGCTGCAGGACGCCGTACTCCACCGTCGCCGACCGGCGGGCCATCGGCTCGGCACCACGGCCGAGCTTGGCGCGGGCCCGGTGACCGAGCTGCCGACACGACTGCGGGGTCCGACCGATCATCCGGCCGATCTCGGTGAAGTCGTGGTCGAAGGCGTACTTCAGCACGAACACGGCCCGTTCGTCCGGGGTGAGCCGCTCCATCAGGTGCAGCAGGCCGATCGCCAGCGTCTCCCGTTGCTCGGCGGTCTCGTGCGGCAGCAGGGCGGGATCGACCGGCTCCGGCAGCCACGGCCCGACGTAGCTCTCCCGGCGCCGCGACAGGGTGCGCCAACGGTCCACGCTGATCCGGGTCGCGACCGTGGTGAGCCAGGCCCGGGCGTCGGCGACGTCGGCGGGACGCTTCTCGTGCCATCGCAGCCAGGCCTCCGCGGCGACGTCCTCGGCGTCGCTCCAGCTCCCCAGCATCCGGTACGCGATGCCCAGCATCCGTTGGTGGAGCCGGTCGAACTCGTCGCGGGTGAAACCCTCGTCGCCCGGTGCCGGGGAGCCGTCACCGATCACGTCACAGGTCCTCCGCATGCATCCCGGTGGTGATGGCCACCCGGTTCCACATGTTGATCGCGGCGATCGCCATGATCAGGCCGGCGACGCCCTTCTCCTTCCACTGGGCGACCGCCTCGTCGTACACGGCGTCGCTGACACCGCCCTCACCGAGCACGGTTGCCTCCTCGGTCAGGGCGAGCGCGGCGTGTTCGGCCGGCGACCACAGGTCGACCGCCCGCCAGTCGGCCTGCAGCGCCGCCAACCGTTCCTCGGACTCACCCTGCTTGCGGGCGTCACGGGTGTGCATCGCCACGCAGTACGAGCACCCGTTGATCACCGACGCCAGGATCTTCACCAGGTGGAAGGTGCGCTTGTCGTTGTGCGTACGGGCATAGGTCTCCACCGCGAGCAGGGGCGCGTAGGCCGTGGGCAGCACCTTCTGCAACAGCATGCGGGGCATGATCGTTCCTCTCGGTCGAACGGCCACGGCTTGGCCGTCTCACCCTCTTGGACGACGACCTCCCGTCGAGTGTGACAGCTCGGCGCGTGGGCTGGCTCACATGCGCTCAGTCGACCCGTGCCCGCCGGGGGCGCGGACGATCCTGGTCAGTGTCCACGGCCCCGACACCGTTCTCGTCACTGCGGTCCGCGTCCGGCTCCCCCGGGGTCGGGTCCGGTCCAGCCGGGGACGAGTCCGGTCCCGCCGGGGATGAGGCGTGCACCACACGCCCCTCGTCGTCGAGCCGAAGGCCCTTCGCGGCAAGGCGGTCCAGCCGCTTCTGGTGCCGCTTGTCGGCGCGTCGTTCGGTGAACCGCTCGGACACCCGGTAGAGCACCGGGACCAGCAGCAGGGTCAGCAGGGTCGAGGAGAACAGGCCACCGATCACCACGATCGCCAACGGCTGCGAGATGAACACGCCGCCACCGGTGATGCCCACCGCCATCGGGATCAGCGCCATGATCGTCGCCGCCGCCGTCATCAGGATCGGCCGCAGTCGCTGTCGGGCACCGTTGATCAGGGCGTCGTCGATCGACTGCCCCTCGCGTCGATAGTGGTTGATCAGGTCGATCAACACGATCGCGTTGGTCACCACGATGCCGACCAACATCAACACCCCGATCAGCGACGGCACCCCGAGCGGGGTGTCGGTGATCAACAACGCGGCCAACGCACCGGTGGCCGCGAACGGCACCGACACCAACAGGATCAGCGGCTGCACCAGGCTCTTGAAGGTGGCCACCATCACCACGTACACGATCGCGATCGCGACCAGCAACGCCAACCCCAGTTGGGCGAACGCCTCGGCCTGGTCGGCACTGACGCCACCCAGGGTGGCCACCGCCCCCTCCGGCAGGTCGAGCTCGGCCAGGGCATCGGTGACCGCGGTGTTGATCACCGCCAGGTCGTCGGCGGTCGGGGTGAGCGACACCGTGGCGCTGCGCTGACCGTCGCTGTGCGCGATGGACGGCGCGATGTTGATCACCTGCACCTCGGCGATCTCCTGCAGCTCCACGGTCCCGGTCGGGGTGCGCAGTTCCACCTCCTCCAGCTCGCGAAGACCGACCGGCGGCTCACCGGCCTTCAGCACGACGTCGGTGGTCGACCCGTCCTGCTCGATGGAGGTGACCGTGGCCGGACTCAGCAGCGTCCGGAGCGTCATCGCCACCGCGGCCGAGGTCAGCCCCTTCTCGGCGGCCGCGTCCTCGTCCACCACGACCTGGATCCGGGGCTGCGCCGCGGTCAACGACGAGCGCACGTCGGTCGCACCCTCGACGGTCTCCATCTTCGCCAGCACCAGTTCGGTGGCCGTGGCGAGGGTCTCGGTGTCGGGTGCGGTGATGTTGACCGCCACGTCACTGTTCTGCATCTCCGAGGCGCTGACCCGCAGCTCGCCGACCCCGGTCAACACCTCGAGCTCGTCGCGGACCCTGATGGTGACCTCGGCGGTGTCGGCCTCGGGGTCGGTGGTGATCGAGAAGGTGGCACTGTTGGCCCCGCCACCGCCGAATCCGAAGGCGGCTGTGGCACCGCCTCCGCTGCCGACGGTCAGTTGCACGACCTCGACGCCCTCGGTGTCGAGCAGCACCGACTCGACCTGCTCGGCGAGCTCGATCTGCCGGTCGAGGCTGAGCCCCGGCTCGAACTCCTGGGTGACCGACAGCGTGTTCTGCCCGGCCGAGCCGAGGAAGTCCTGCTTCAGCGTCGGGGTGAGCGCGACCGTACCGCCCAACAACACCATCGCCAACACGATGGTGATCACCGGGTGCGCCAGTGCCAGCCGCAGCGGCCTGAGGTAGCCACGCTGCAGCCAGCTGTTGTGCTCCTTCTGCTCCGCCTCGACCCGGACCTGTTCGGGGTCGACCACGTCCTCGGGCGACTTGAGGAACCAGTACGCCAGGACCGGCACGATGGTCAGCGACACCAGCAGCGACGCGAGCAGCGCCAACCCGACGGTCACCGCGAACGGCCGGAACAACTCACCGACCTGACCGCCGACGATGCCGATCGGCAGGAAGACCGCCGAGGTGGTGATCGTGGCGGCGGTGATCGCGGTGGCGACCTCCCGGACGCCGGTGGTGATCGCGCGAAGCTTCGGTTCCCCGTACGAGAGGTGTCGCTTGATGTTCTCGATCACCACGATGGAGTCGTCGACGACGCGGCCGATCGCGATGGTCAACGCACCCAGGGTGAGGATGTTGAGCGAGTAGTCGGCCAGGCTCAACCCGATCATCGCCACCAGGATCGAGACCGGGATCGAGATCGCGGTGACCAGCGTGGAGCGTACCGACAACAGGAAGACCAGGATGACCAGGATGGCCATCACCAGGCCCAGGCCACCCTCGGTGAGCAGGTCCTCGATGGACTGGGTGATGAACGGGGCCTGGTCGAAGGTGGGGGTGAACTCCACGTCGGAGCCCAGGCGATCGGCCAGGTCGGGCAGCAGCGCGTTGATCTCCTCGCTGACCTCGACGGTGTTGCCGTCGGGGGTCTTGGTGATCGACAGCGTCATGCTCGCCTCACCGTTGGTCCGCGACACCGAGGTGGCCGGGGCCTGCTGTCGCTCCACGGTCGCCACGTCGGACAGCTTCACGACCGCGCCGGTGACCGGGGAGACCAGCACCAGGTCGGCGACCTCCTGCACCGAGGCCAGCTTCTTGCCCAGGGTCACCGACAGCGTCTTGTCCTGGTCGTCCATCTGGCCGGCCGAGGTGAGCCGGCCGGCCGAGGCCAGCACCTGGTTGACGTCGTTGGGCGTCAGACCGTTGGCGGTCAGCTCCTCGAGGTCGAGGTCGACCAGGACGCGTTCGGTGGGCGCGCCGGCGACCTGCACGGCCCGGACCCCCGGCAACTTCTCGAGCTCGGGGACCGCGATGGTGGTCAGCCGATCGGCCAGCACGGCCGGGGAGTCGCCGCCGGTGACCGACAGCACCAGCACCGGCAGGTCGTCCAGGCTGCCCGTGACGACCTGGGAGTCGGCCTCGTCGGGCAGCAGCGGCGCGATCCTGGAGATGGTGGCCTGCAGGTCCTGTTGGACCTGGCTCATGTTCGTGCCGTAGGTCATGTTCACCACGACGGTGGAGACCCCGGTCGAGGAGGTGGACGAGGAGGACTCGAGGTCGGACAGGGAGAGCACGGCCTGCTCGATGGGTGCGGTGACCCGCTCCTCGACGACGTCGGGCGAGGCGCCCTCGTACGTGGTGATCACCACCGCGGTGGGGATCTGCAGCGACGGGATCAGCTCCTGCTTCAACCCGGCTGTGGTGATCACACCGAACGCCATCACGAACACGGTGATCAGGGCGATGAGGGCGCGATTGGCCAGACTGAGATCAGCCAGCTTGTGCATGAGTTCGTTCCCCGATTGCGTTTGGTGTCAGGTCGGTCGGACACCCGGGCACACCGCCGCAGCACGGCGGCGTCGGTGACCGCTGCGAAGACTACCACTGAGTGTGCACTCACTCACCGGGTTCGGTACGACTTCGGCCCCGGGCACGGCGCTGCACCGGCAGCACCCGGCGGGACCGCCCGGAATACCATGACAGCAGCGTGTCGAGGACGTGTCGGTTGAGTTTCGGTGACGTTTCGGCGCGGAATGCATGCCGTCACTTGACGGGGGTGCATACGTATGCAACTTTGTCCCGAAGGTCGAGGCTGATCGGACTGCGCCAGGGAGTCGCGCAGGACGGGGTTCGACCACAGAACCACCGGACGGGTCACCGGATCCGGCCGCGACGAAAGGCGAAGTCCATGAACCGTTCCTTCCTCACCGAGCGCACCATCTCGCGGCGTCACCTCGTCGGGTTGGCCGGCGCGGCGGCGACCGTGGCCACCGTGGCCGCCTGTACGCCGCCGGAACAGGGCGGAGGCGGCGGACCTGCCGCCAACCCCGACGAGGTCCCGGAGAAGCCCTCGGCACCCGTCACGATCCACATCCTCGACGTGGCCGGCAACCTGCGGATGTCCCAGCCGATGCTCGACCAGTTCGTGAAGGACCACTCCGACGTGGTCTCGGAGTTCACCACCGAGACCGGTGGCGCGCCTGACCTGGTCGGCACGCTGAAGCCGCAGGTCGACTCGGGCAACCTGCAGATCGAGCTCGTCTTCTCCGGCACCGACGGCATGTCGGCCGGCCTGGTGGACGACCTGTGGGTGCCGGTGGTGAAGGAGTTCTCCGACCGCCTCGGCAACATGCAGAACTACCTCGAGGATGCCCAGGAGAGCGCCGAGTTGGCCGGCGACTTCGGAGTGATGAACGCCTGGACGCCGTCCGGCCCGTTCATCCAGTACAACCCCGAACACGTCCCCGAGGTCCCCAAGAGCGCCGAGGAGGCCCTGGCGTGGGCCAAGGCGAACACCGGGAAGTTCGGTTACCCGCGGCCCGCCAACTCCGGCGTGGGGCGCACCTGGCTGCAGGGGTTGCCGTACATGCTGGGTGACTCGGACCCGCTCGACCCCGAGGCCGGCTGGGACAACACCTGGGCCTACCTGGCCGACCTCGGCTCGGCGATCGCCAACTACCCGACCGGGACCGGCCAGGCCGTCCAGGCGATGGCCGACGGTACGTGGTGGATGATGCCGATGACGTTCGGCTGGGACATGGGGCCGCGTTCCTTCGGCACCGCACCGCTCACGCTGGAGACCGCGCCGCTGGACAACACCACCTACGTGTGTGACTCCCAGTACGCGCTGATGCCGCGTGGCCTCTCGGCCGACAAGCAGTCGGCGGTGCTGCTGTTCATGAACTACATGCTGCAGCCCGAGGTCAACGCCGCCGCCTTCGACGAGGGCTACTTCTACCCCGGCCCCGCCGTCCAGGGTGCGACGCTCGAGATGGCTCCGCAGGCCAGCCAGGAGTCGGTCAACAAGTTCCGTCGTGACTGGTACGACGACGCGATCGCCAACACCCCGGTCAAGGTGCCGCTGGATCCCGAGCCCTTGATCGCAGCCTTCGACAAGTGGGACCGTGACATCGGTGCCGGCAAGACCCAGGGCTGAACACCGACATCCGCAAGACCCGTTTGCTCCATCGGCGGTCGACCTCGGTCGGCCGCCGATGGGCTCGAAACAGGAAGTGATCCATGGCAATCTCCGCCGGCGCCTTCGAGCGCCTCGAACTCCGTGATGTCGGCCGAAGCTTCGGCGGCAAGGACGCCCTGAAAGGACTTGACCTCACCATCGAGTCCGGCGAGTTCATCGCCTTGCTGGGCCCGTCCGGCTGTGGCAAGTCCACCGCCCTCAACTGTCTCGCCGGTCTGCTGCCGCTGACCGACGGCGAGATCCTGATCGACGGCAAGCGCGTCGACACCGTGCCCGCGGAGCAACGCGGCTTCGGCATGGTGTTCCAGAACTACGCGCTGTTCCCGCACATGTCGGTCCGCCGCAACATCGCCTTCGGCCTGGAGATGCGCAAGCTCCCCAAGTCCGAGATCAAGTCGCGGGTCGACGAGGGCATCGAGCTGGTGAAGCTGCAGGAGCACGAGACCAAGCTGCCCGGCCAGCTGTCCGGCGGTCAGCAGCAGCGTGTCGCGATCGCCCGGGCCGTCGTACTGCAGCCACGGCTGGTGCTGATGGACGAGCCGCTGTCCAACCTGGACGCCAAGCTCCGGCTCGAGATGCGCGGCGAGATCAAGCGACTCCACCAGTCGCTGGGCCTGACCACCGTCTACGTCACCCACGACCAGGAGGAGGCCCTGTCGATGGCCGACCGCCTGGTGGTGCTCCGCGAGGGCCGGGTGCAGCAGGTCGGCACCCCGCACGACCTCCACACCTCGCCGGTGAACTGGCACGTCGCCGACTTCATGGGCTACCGGAACCTGTTGCCGATGACGGTCACCGACGCGGTCAGCCAGGGCGACCCGGTCACCCTCTCGAACGAGTCGCTGACGATCACCGGAGTCGCGGCCGGCGACATCGCCGTCGGCGGCGGTGCGCGCATCGGTATCCGTCCGGAGGACCTGATGGCCACACCCAGCGGCGAGCAGGCCACCGGGAATGACCAGCCGTTCGAGGGGACGGTCATCGTCACCGAGTACGTGGGCCGCGAGTTCGCGGTCGACGTGGACGTGCAGGGGACGATCATCCACGCCCGGTCGCGGACCGACCACGAGCCGGGGGCCACGGTGACCCTGCAGGTGCCGAAGGAACGTGTCCTGGTGTACCCGGCGGACCTGTCGGCGACCACCGAGGCCGAGCAGGAGCTGGCGGGGGTCTGAACATGTCGATGACCAAGTCGTCGCGGTCACGCCGCGGCACCGCGAGCCGGTCGCACCAGCTCGCCGAGCGGGGCATCGACAAGACACTGTTGCTGATCCTGCCCGCGCTGCTGTTCACCCTGGTGCTGTTCGTCTATCCGTTCATGTACGGCATCGGGTTGACGCTGCAGCCGTACCCGGCCGTCCAGGAACGCGTCGGCGCCGGCATCTTCTCGAACTACGTCGCGTTCTTCACCGACCCGTTCTTCTTCGACTCGATCTGGATCACGTTGCGACTCGCGCTGCCGGTGGCGCTGTTCAACGTGCTTGCCGCGGTGCCGATCGCCTTCAAGCTGCGCGGCAAGTTCCGCGGCAAGCGGCTGCTGACGATCCTGCTCGTGCTGCCGATCACGCTGGGCACCGTGCTCACCGCCCAGGGCCTGTTGATCTTCGCCGGTCGGCAGGGCTGGTTGAACCGGTTCCTGCTCACGATCGGGGTCATCGACCAACCCCTCACCCTGGTGATGAACTACTGGGGCGTCGTCTTCTCGCTGGTGATCTCCGGCTTCCCGTTCGCCTTCCTGCTGGTGAGCTCCTACCTGTCGGGCATCGACCCGTCCCTGGAGAACGCCGCCCGCACCTTGGGCGCCGGCTGGTGGCAACGGTTCACCCGGATCATCCTGCCGCTGTTGGCGCCGGGCCTGGCGACCACGTTCATCCTCACCTTCGTGCTGGCGTTCTCGGTGTTCCCGTCCGCCCGACTCGTCGGTGACGCGATGGGCGAGACGCGTGTGCTGGCGCTGATGGCGTACCGCTCGTTCGGTGAGCAGCGCGACTACCCGATGGCCTCGACCGTGGCCATGATCATGGGAGCCGTCGAGTTGATCGTCATCGGCATCACGCTGGCATGGCGCTCCATGCTCTACAAGGGTTCGACCGGAGGTAAGGGCTGATGACCACGACAATCGCGGATCCGACGACCCCCGACTCGACGTCGACCGGCACGCCGCCCAAGCGCAAGGGCAAGCTGCCGCCGGGCCAACGTCCGTTGGTGATGCAGCCCAGCAGCTGGTTCGTCTGGTTCGGCATCGCCGTCTTCTTCATCTTCCTGCTCGGCATCCTGATCGGCGTGGTCGTCGACTCGTTCGGCACCCAGTGGTTCGACTCCTGGCTGCCCGAGGAGATCACGCTCGGCTGGTACAACAACGCATGGAACAGGTTCGGCCTGGCGAACGTGCTGATCGTCACCCTGATCGTGGCCGCCGTGGTGGTTGCGGTCTCGGTGGTGATCGGCGTACCCGCCGCCTACCTGCTGGCCCGACGCAGCTTCCCGTTCAAGGCTGTGGTCAGCGCGCTGTTCCTGCTGCCGATCATGATCCCGCCGATCACGTACGGCATCCCGTTGGCCACGGTGATGTACAACCTCGGGCTGGGACGCAGCCTGGTGGCGGTGATACTGGTGAACCTGGTGCCGTCGGTGCCGTTCGTGATCATGACGATGACCCCGTTCATCGAGCAGATCAACCCGTCGCTGGAGTCTGCGGCCCGGATGTGTGGTGCCACCACCAAGACGATCTTCACCCGGATCCTGGGGCCCCTGCTGATCCCGGGCATCCTGGCTGCGGCCGTCCTGGTGCTGGTGCGGACCGTCGGCATGTTCGAGCTGACCTACCTGGTGTCGGGCCCACAGTCCGACACCCTGGTGGTCGCCATCTACCGGGCGATGACCTCGTCGGGTGGTGGCGAGGCCCGCCAGCTCGTCTCGTCGATGGCAGTGCTGTACACCACGATGATGATGATCATCCTGATCATCGCCCTGCGGTTCGTGAACCCGACCCAGCTGGTCGGCCGGGTCAGCGAGATGCGCGAGGACTGAGCACGGAGCTGGACCACGGGGGAGGTCCCGGCGCGCTGGTTGCGCCGGGACCTCCCCTGTGTCAGTCCGATCAGATCCGTGTCAGTCCGATCAGATCCGTGTCAGTCCGATCAGATCCGTGTCAGTCCGATCAGATCCGCGTCACGTCCGACCGGATCCGTGCCGGGTCGCTCAGTCGATGAACTTCAGGATGTGGGTGGCCACCATCACCAGTTCGTCGTGCTGGTTGGTGATCCGGATCGTCGACCAGGTCCGCTGTGACTCGTCGTCGATCCGCTCGACCTGGTAGTGCACCCGCAGCGTGTCACCGATCCGGACACCGGCGGTGAAGCGGATCCGGTCGTAGCCGTACGAGACACAGGCCCGGCCACTGCGGGCCTGCATCGCGGTCGACGCCGCCCCCGACATCGACAGCACCAACAGCCCGTGGGCGATCCGGCCACCGTACGGGCCGTCGGCCATCGTGGTCTCGTCGATGTGGTTGGGCGACAGGTCACCGGTGATCCCGGCGAACAGGTAGACGTCGCTCTCCCCCAGCGTCTTGGCGAACGAGGTCGCGGTGCCGATCGCGGGCAGTGGCCCGGTCACGCGAACAACTCCGCGTCCATGGTCGCCACGTCGTTCATGATCGGCCGGAAGTCCATCTGCCCCAACACATCGCGTTCCAGGTCGACGCCGGGGGCGATCTCGGTGAGCTCGAGACCCTGCGGGGTCAGCACGAACACGGCGCGCTCGGTGACGTACACCGCCTGGCGGCCTTCGGCGGCTGCCACCGGCCCGGAATAGGTGATCTCCTCGACCTGGTTGACGAACTTGCGGACCGTGCCCTCGGTGTCGATGTGCAGTTGGCCGTCGGCGGTGCTGACCCGCAGCCCGCGGGCGGTGAAGGTGCCGCAGTAGACGGCCTTCGCCGCGTTGGCGGAGATGTCGATGAAGCCGCCCGGCCCCATCACCCGACCGGCGAGGCGGCTGACGTTGACGTTCCCGGCGGCATCGACCTCACCCATCCCCAGGGCGGACACGTCGATCCGGCCGGCGGAGAAGACGTCGAACTGGTCGGTGGAGCTGATCAACGCCTCCGACTGGTGCGACATGCCGAACAGGTCACCGGTGGCCAGCACCCCGCCGTAGTGGCCCTGCTCGATGATCGAGGTCACCTCGTCGAGCCGACCCTCGATGATCAACTGGTCGGTGACGTGGGCGGAGATGCCGAAGCCCAGGTTGAGCACCACGTCGGGTCCGACCTCACGGGCGGCCCGCCGGGCGATGGCACGCCGGGCCGGGTCGGCCGGCAGCTCGGGCAACTGGGTGTGGTCGTACGGGCCGCCGGCGAGCGAGTCGAGGTACTCGCCACCGTAGGTCTGCCACTGGTCCGGGTCCACCACGACCCGGTCGACCAGCGGGGCCGGGATCTGCACCTGCTGCGGCCGCAGCCGTTCGGTCGCCAGCGACTTGACCTGGGCGATGCACATCCCACCGGATCCCTGGGCGGCCAGGGCGAGGGAGAACCCGTCCAGGTAGGCCGCCTCGCCCCGCTGCGAGACCCCACCCCGGGCGTCCAGTTCGGAGCCACGGATGATCGCGACGTCGACCGGGATCGGCTTGTAGCGCAGGTACTCCTGGCCGTCGATCACCACCAGCTCGACCAGCTCCTCGGTCGCAGCCTCGTTCATCCGTGCACCCCGCTGCCGCGGGTCGACATAGGTGCCGAGCCCGACCCGGGTCGTCAACCCGGGCCGCTTGGCGCCGGTCTCGCGCATCAGCTGGTTGGTGACCCCGGCAGGCAGCGAGTACGCCTCGATCTCGTTGCGTTCGGCGAGGTCCACCAAGCCCGGGGCCCACGTCCAGTGCGATCCGATGAGGCGCCGCACCATGCCGGGGTGCGCCAGCCGGTTCAGGCCCTTCGACTTGCGGTCACCGACCCCGAAGGCGTGCACCACGGTCAGGTTGTTCGGGTGTCCGGTGGCCAGGAAGCGCGCCTCGATGGCGGCCAGCACGGTGTCGGACTCACAGATGCCACCGCCCGAGCCGGACACCGCGATGGTGGCGCCGTCAGGGATGTCGGCGACGGCGTCGGCCGCGCTCGACACGGTGGGGATTCGGGTGGTCGACATGATGCTCCTTGATCAACTGGGTGTCACGGGTCAGGGGGGCAGGTCATCCGACCGTCGCCCCGGGTTCGTTCGGCTGAGTGGGGGTGGGTCGGATCACTCGCCGCGGAAGGTCGGGGACCGCTTCTCGGTGAACGCGGCCACGCCCTCGGCGAAGTCCTGGCTGGTGGTGGTGAGCGCACCGCCCAACGACTCGCCCAGGTAGGGCGGGACGTCGCTGCCGGCGAGCGCGATCAGTTGCTTGGCGACGGCCTGGGCGTGCGGAGCGCCGCCGAGCAGTTGATCAATCAGGTCGGCAAGCGCGGCGTCGAGGCCGTCCGGCTCGGCGAGCCGGGTGCAGATCCCCCAGTCGACGGACTCGGCGCCGGTGAGCTGCCGTCGGGTCAGCACCAGGTCACTCGCCCGGGCCGCCCCGATCAACCGGGGCAGCCGGGTCGCGCCACCCCAGCCGGGGATGGTGCCGAGCCCGACCTCGGGCAGCCCGAGTCGGGCGGTCGTGGTGACCAGTCGCAGGTCACAGGCCAACGCCAGCTCCAGCCCGCCGCCGAAGGCGGGTCCGTCGATCACCGCCACGGTCGGCAGGATGCTCTGCTCGATCACCTCGTACGCCCGGTGGCCGCGGCGCAGCCACTCCCGGTGCATCTGCACCGGTGACATCGTCGAGAAGTGCTTGATGTCGGCACCGACGCTGAAGGCCCGGTCCCCCGCCGTACGGATGACCAGCACCCGTGCGGTGTGTGACTCCTCGGCGGCGGTCACCGCTGCGGCGAGGTCGGCCAGCAACGGCAGCGTCAACGCGTTCAGCTTGGCCGGACGGTTGATCGTCAGCGTGACCACCGCACCCTCGTGGTCGGTGGACACCTCGACCACGCCGTCCGGGTCCGTCGGTCCGGACCCCGCGGCCCTCGTGGTGGTGGCATCCCCGGTCATCGAGCTCCTCCAGTCCCGCTTCGGCGGTGGTTGATCATGGTGTGGTCACGAGCATCGGCGCCGGCCCGGTGGACCGGCGGATGATCAAGGTGGTCGGCAGCGGAGGGACCGGATCGGGTTCGCGTCCGGCCAGCAGGTCGAGGACGACCGCAGCACTGCGTTCGCCGAGCTCGGCGACCGGCATCCCGATCGTGGTGAGCTGGGGGGTGGCCACGATCGCCAGGTCCAGGTCGTCCCAGGACAGGACGCTGATGTCCTGGGGGATCTTGACTCCCTGTTCGCCGAAGTACGCCATCGCCCCCAGGCCGGTGCGGTCGTTGAACGCGATGAGGGCCGTCACGCCGTGACGGCAGGCCTCACGAGCCGCGGCCATCCCGGCCGGCGCGGTCGGCTCGTACGAACCGAGCATGATCATCTCCAGGTCACGAACACTCGCACCGCGTCGCAGCGCGGTGACCCGGGCCCGGTGCGAGGGGGACCGGGACGGCCCACCCATGAACGCGATACGTCGATGTCCCAAGCCTGCAAGGTGATCCAGGGCCTGCATGGCACCCTGCGACTCGTCGACGGAGATGTGGTGCAGGCCCGACGCACGCCGACCGGTGAGCACCAGCGGTTTGTCACCCAGCTCCTCGGCCAGCTCCACCAACTCCGACTTCGCTGCCCGGGAGGCACACATGACGACGGCGTCGGCGTGCATCGCCAGGTCCCGGGCGATCTGCAGTTCGTCGGCGGTCTCCTCACCGGCGTCTGCGACCAGCAGGTGATGGTCGGAGCTCCGCAACGCCCGCTGCAGGTGCTGGGCGATGCGCGCGAAGTAGGGGTTGGACAGGTCCGGTACGACGATGCCGACCGCCCCCATCCGGCCCGTGCTGAGGATCCGTCCCGACGGATTGCTGCGGTAGCCGAGCCGCTCCGCCTCCGCCAGCACGCGACGACGGGTCTCCTCCGACACCAGGTGATCGGCGCTGAAGGCGCGCGACACCGTCGACTGGGAGACGCCGGCAGCCCGAGCCACGACGGCGGAGGTGATCCTGACCACCCCGCCATTCTTGCATACGTATGCAGGCTTGACCATCGATGGTCTCATCGGCAGTGCTGGCTGGTCTCATCGGCAGTCGCCGGCTGGTCTCATCGGCAGTGCTGGCTGTCTCATCGGCAGTCGCTGGCAGACTGCCCCGGGTGAACCCGTCACCGTCGTCGACCACCCCGCCCAGCGAGCCCTCGGCCGGCCCACGCAACCTCCGCTGGGGCATTCTCGGCCCGGGCCGGATCGCCCGCGCCTTCGCCCGCGGCCTGGCCGCCTCCCGCACCGGTCGGCTGGTCGCGGTCGGCTCCTCCGACGAGGCCAGGGCCAAGGCGCTGCTCGACGAGGTCCCCGACGCCACGCACGGTGCGGCGGCCCGGACCTACGGCGGCGCCGACGGGGTCGGCTACCGCGCGTTGCTGGCCGATGCCGACGTGGACGCGGTCTACATCGCCACCCCGCACCCACAACACGGCCGGTGGGCGATCGCCGCCGCCCGCGCCGGCAAGCACCTGCTGGTCGAGAAGCCGATCACCCCGACCCGCGCGGCCGCGATGGCCGTGCTCGAGGCGGCCCGCGCCCATGACGTGTTCTGCATGGAGGCGTACATGTACCGCTGCCACCCGCAGACGCGCCGGCTGGTCGAGCTGGTCACCGACCAGGCGATCGGGCGGGTGCTGTCGATCCAGGCGCAGTTCTCCTTCGGTGCCGCAGCCGACCCGAGGTCGCGGGCCTACGACCCGGCTCTCGCCGGCGGCGGCATTCTCGACGTCGGTGGCTACCCGGTCTCGATGGCGCGGCTGCTGGCCGGGGCCGCGCTGGCCGCGGACGGGGAGCCGAAGCCGTACGACGAACCCGTCACCGTCACCGGTGCCGGCCATCTGGCCGAGACCGGGGTGGACGACTGGGCGGTGACCAACCTGGTGTTCGACTCCGGGGTGACCGCCCAGGTCGTCACCGGAGTCGGACTGGCGACCGACCCGGTGTGCCGGGTGTTCGGTGCCGACGGATGGTTGGAGGTGCCGAACCCGTGGCTCCCCTGCCGTGACGGCCGTCCCGCCGGCCTCGTGCTGCACCGACCCCACCACGCACCCGAGTCGATCGAGGTCGACACCCCCGAGCTGTACGCGAGCGAGGCCGACCACGTGGCCGTCCATCTGGCCGACCGCCAGGCGCCGGCGATGGACTGGAACGACACCCTCGGCAACCTGGCGGTGCTCGACAGCTGGCGCGACCAGGTCGGTGTGGTCTATCCCGGTGAGGCGCCGACCGACGAGTTCGCCCCGGTCTCCGGCGACACGATCCGGGTGCGGCGGGTCGCCCCGATGAGCTACGAGGCGGTCCCGGGTACCGAGCTGATCAGCTCGCGGGTCGTGATGGGGGTCGACCATCCCCGCTCGGCGGCCCTGACCGCCGTGTTGTTCGACGACTTCGTGGAGCGCGGCGGGAACGCGTTCGACACCGCCCATCTGTACGGCGGCGGGGTGCCGGAGCAGTTGTTCGGCCAGTGGCTGCGCTCGCGTGGCATCCGCGACCAGTTGATGATCATCGGCAAGGGCGCCCACACCCCCCACGTCACCCCGGAGGCGATCCACGCCCAGCTGGACGTGAGCCTGGAAAGGATGCAACTCGACCACGTCGACCAGTACTTCATGCACCGTGACGACCCCCAGGTCCCGGTGGGCGAGTTCGTCGACGCGATGGACGAGGAGTTCCGCGCCGGCCGGATCACCGCGTACGGCGGCAGCAACTGGTCGATCGAGCGATTCGAGGCGGCCAACGCGTACGCCGCCGCGAACGGGCGCAAGCCGATGACCGCGCTGAGCAACAACCTGTCCCTCGCCGAGGCCCTCGACGTGCCGTGGCGGGGCTGCGTGGCGATGACCGACCGCACCGCGAAGGCGTGGCTGGCCGAGACCGGGACCGCCATCTTCCCGTGGTCGTCCCAGGCCCGCGGCTTCTTCACCGGACGCGCCCACCCCGATCGCACCGACGACCCCGAACTGGTGCGCTGCTACTACAGCGACGACAACTTCGAACGACTCGCCCGGGCCGAGGCGTTGGGCCGGGAATTCGGCGTCCCGGCCACCGCCATCGCGCTGGCCTGGCTGCTGCACCAGCCGTTCCCGGTGTTCCCGCTGATCGGGCCTCGCCAGGTCTCGGAGACGGTCGGCACTCTGCAGGGGTTGACGGTCACGCTGAGCCAGGCCCAGGTCCGTCACCTCGACCTGCTCGACTGACCGGGTCGCTGGGTCGACTGACCGGGTCGCTGGGTCGACTGACCGGGTCGCTGGCTCGACTGACCAGGTCGCGGACGGTTGGTGACCGCTCCACCGCGGCTGCTCCAGGCTGCTGTGGCCACGCCCGTACCATCGGAGTCCCCCAGCTCGGGATCGATAGGGCACTTGGAGAGGCGACACGACGCCGGAGACCTCGCCACCTGCCCTCTCGGCGCGCCCTGGCCTCGCCAACTGCCCTCTCGGCGCGCCCGGGCCACGCCAACTGCCCTCTCTGCGTGCTCCAGCCTCGTCAATTCTGCCCTTTCGGGTGCGGCCGGGCCTCGCCAACCGCCCACTCGATCGATAGGGCGCTTGGAGAGGCCACGGGACGTCGGAGACCTCGCCACCTGCCCTCTCGACGAGCCCGGGCCACGCCAACTGCCCTCTCTGCGTGCCCTGGCCTCGCCAACTGCCCACTCGACGCGCCCTGACCTCGCCAACCGCCCACTCGGCGCGCCCGGACCTCGCCAACTGCCCTTTCGCGTGCGGCCGGGTCCTGGCCCTACGGCCCCTCGATCGATAGGGCGCTTGGAGAGGCGACGGGTCGTCGGAGACCTCGCCAACTGCCCGCTCGACACGCCCGGACCTCGCCAACTGCCCCCGTCGAGCGCGGGCTGAGACCCCGTGGCCCCGGTCGGAGTTCCGGCGTTAGGCTGAACCCAACCTGCGGGCGGCCGAAAGGTGGGCCGTGCGCGGCACATACGACCAAGAACCCTGCTCAACGAGGAGGCACACTCGTGTCCGACGACGCCCTGTCCAACCTGCTCCACGAGGACCGGCGCTTCCCTCCGCCGGCGGACCTCGCCGCGAACGCCAACGTCACCGCTGAGACCTACGCCGCGGCCGACGCCGACTTCGAGGGCTTCTGGGCCGAGCAGGCCAAGCGACTCAGCTGGGGCACCGAGCCCACCAAGACACTCGACTGGTCCAACGCGCCGTTCGCCACCTGGTACGAGGACGGCACGCTGAACGCGGCGTACAACTGCCTCGACCGTCACGTCGAGGCCGGCAACGGCGACAAGGTGGCCTTCCACTTCGTCGGTGAGCCCGGTGACACCCGCGACATCACCTACGCCGAGCTGACCAAGGAGGTCTGCCAGGCGGCCAACGCGCTGACCGACCTGGGCGTCGAGGCCGGCGACCGTGTGGCGATCTACCTGCCGATGATCCCCGAGGCGGTCGTGGCGATGCTCGCCTGCGCCCGGATCGGCGCCCCGCACACCGTCGTCTTCGGCGGGTTCTCCGCCGATGCCCTCGCCACCCGCATCAAGGACTGCGGTGTCGAGGTCGTCATCACCGCCGACGGTGGCTACCGTCGCGGCTCGGCGGCCGCGCTGAAGCCGGCCGTCGACGAGGCACTCACCGAGTGCCCGGACGTGAACCACGTGCTGGTGATCAAGCGGACCGAGCAGGAGACCGCGATGACCGAGGGTCGCGACGTGTGGTGGCACGACGCCGTCGGCAACGCCTCGCCCGAGCACACCCCGCAGAACTTCCCGGCCGAGCAGCCGCTGTACATCATGTACACCTCCGGCTCGACCGGGCAGCCGAAGGGCATCCTGCACACCACGGCCGGCTACCTCGTCGGCTGTGCATACACCCACTGGGCGGCGTTCGACCTCAAGGACGACGACGTGTTCTGGACCGCGGCCGACATCGGCTGGGTGACCGGGCACTCCTACCTGGTGTACGGGCCACTCGCCAACGGCGCCACCTCGGTGATGTACGAGGGCACCCCCGACACCCCGCACAAGGGTCGCTGGTGGGAGATCATCGAGAAGTACAAGGTCACCATCCTGTACTGCGCCCCGACCGCCATCCGGACCTTCATGAAGTGGGGTGCCGACATCCCCGCGAAGTTCGACCTGTCGTCGCTGCGGGTGCTCGGGTCGGTCGGCGAGCCGATCAACCCCGAGGCCTACGTCTGGTACCGCACCAACATCGGCGGCGACAAGGTGCCGGTCGTCGACACCTGGTGGCAGACCGAGACTGGGATGCACATGATCAGCCCGATGCCGGGCGTCACCGAGGGCAAGCCGGGTGCGGCGATGAAGGCCGTCCCCGGTGTGGTCGTCGACGTCGTCAACGACGAGGGCAAGCCGGTCGGCAATGGACACGGCGGCTACCTGGTCGTGACGAAGCCGTGGCCGGCGATGTTGCGTACGATCTGGGGCGACGACCAGCGGTTCAAGGACACCTACTGGTCTCGTTTCGAGGGCGTCTACTTCGCCGGTGACGGTGCGAAGAAGGACGAGGACGGCGACATCTGGGTGCTGGGCCGGGTGGACGACGTGATGAACGTGTCGGGTCACCGGATGTCGACCACTGAGATCGAGTCGGCCCTGGTGTCGCACGAGCGGGTGGCGGAGGCGGCCGTGGTCGGTGCGACCGACGAGACCACCGGGCAGGCGATCGTGGCGTTCGTCATCCTGCGGGCCGGCGAGGGCGAGACCGCCGACGACGCCGAGACGATCGTGCAGACGCTGCGCAACCACGTGGCCAAGGAGATCAGCCCGATCGCCAAGCCGCGGCAGATCATGGTCGTCGAGGAGTTGCCCAAGACCCGGTCGGGCAAGATCATGCGGCGCCTGCTGCGTGACATCGCCGAGAACCGCGAGCTGGGTGACGTCACCACCTTGCAGGACTCCTCGGTGATGAACCTGATCAAGGACAACCTGGAGTCGTCCAAGGAGGACTGATCACCAACGGGTCGTCCCGGCCCGGTGACAGCGGTCGAGCCTGTCGGAACCCTGCGGTTCCGGCAGGCTCGACCCGTTTCAGGCTCGCCCGTCAGCCGTTCGCGGTCGTGTCGGCCTCGACGGGCGTCGTCCTCAGCCGGCGGCCGGTGCCGTCTCCGCCGGCATGGCGGCAGCCACCTGGTCGACGGCGGTCAGCAGCCGGTCACGCTCGGCTGTCAGGGTCGGGTACCACGGGGCGGTGAGGTAGCCCTTGAGTCGCGACGAATCGATGACCGCGTTGCCGTGGGTGACGGTGTCACCCATGTTGGTGTCGTTGCTCCAGTTGGAGCCGGTCGGGATCTGGTCGAAGCCGGCCCGCTCGAGGGTCTCGTACGCACGGACGTAGCGGGCGTGGCTGTTCGGCTCGTCGAACGCTCCGGCGGGGAACTCGAAGTCGTCCCCGTAGTACCAGTTGCTCTGCATGATCGACTTCGGCGTGTTGGCCAGGTACTCCTCCTCGTGGTGCCAGATCCGGTCGGACCACATCCACGGTCGACAGCCCGCCGCCTCCGCCGCATCGGCGTAGAACCGCAGGTCGTGGTACCACAGCTCGAACTGCCGGATCACCACCTGGGCGAGCTGTTCCTGGTGGTGCAGGGTCTCCTCGTCCATCCCGATGTGGAACAGCGACGGCTTGTCGAAGATGGCGGCAGCCTCGGTGATCAGGTCGGAGCAGACCGCGTAGTACGGCTTGGAGGAGATCATGAAGGCGTACTCCCCCAGCCAGGCGTCGTGCGAGGCCGAGAAGTTGAGCTTCGGGATCGCCTCGATGCCGAGGCCCCGCAGCCGAACCACCTCCTCGGCCATCTCGGCCGGGGTCCAGGCCCCCTCGGCCGCCAGCTCCGGGTGGGAGTCGAAGCGGATGCCCTCACCGATGTCGATCACCAGTTGGTTCATGCCGACGTCGGCCATCCGGGCCGTCAGCTCGTCCCACATCGGTCGATCGACGCGCAACGTGTCGGACTTCGCCCGGTACGGATTGATCTTGATCTTCGTCGAGTTCGGGCGGTCGTCCCACATGTTGAATCCCAAGTGGGCAAGCAGTCCCCAGTACATTCGTGCACCTTTCGTCGGTTGGGTGTTTCGTTGGTTGGGTGTTTCGTTGGTTGGGTCTTGGTTGGTGCTGAGCGGGCGTCGGGTCGGCTCACCGTTCCGGCGTGCACGAGTCGCGCACCACCAGGCGAGGTTGCATCTCGGCATGGCAGATCGCAGCCGCGGCGCCGTGGGTGATCTGGTGGACGAGGAACTCCGCGGCCCGACGCCCCACCTCGAACTTCGGCGGCGACACCGTGGTCAGGGGTACGGCGGCCAGGTCGTGGACCGCATCGTCGTACGCGATCACCGACACGTCGTCGGGGACGCCCAGCCCGGCGGCCAGCAGGGCCGGCAGCAGCAGCAACGCCTTGCGATCGTCCATGCAGAGCACCGCGTCGACCTTCGACTCCCGACACGTGGTGACGTAGTCGGTGACGTCCTGCCTGGTCCACGGTCGACGCTCGACGAGGGCCCCGGGGACGGTCGGCAGGTCGAAGGCGGTCAGCGCACGGCCGAAGGCGTCGCGGACGTCACCGGAGTTGGCACCGTGGGTGCCGAAGTAGCCGACGCGCCGCCGACCCAGTTCCACGAAGCGGCGGACCGCGATGTGGGCCGCACTCTCCCGATCCGTCGCGACGTAGCTGGTCTGCTCGGCGGTCAGTGTCGGCGGTCGGCGGTCCACCAGCACGATCGGCACGCCGAGCCCCTGCAGCCGAACAAGGTGTTGCTCGGGATCGTCGCACTGGTGGAACGACGGGGACAGCACGAGTCCGCGTACGCCGAGGGTGAGGAGCTCGTGGCACCGCTCCAGCTCCAACGCGGGCTCGAAGGTGGAATAGCTGATCAACACCTGCCAGCCGGCCTGCCGGGCGCCCTCCCCGATCCCCTCGACGATGCCGGGGGTGTAGTACTTGGCGGCCGGCAGGACCACACCCATCAAGGGCTTGCCGGGCCCGGGGCCGTTGGGTCCCGGGATGTCGATCAGGTAGGTGCCCGACCCCTGGGCGCGCCGGACCAGCCCGGCCCGCTCCAACATCCCGACCGCTCGCCGGACCGTGTTGATGCCGACGCCGTGGCTGACGGCGAGTTCGCGCTCGGTCGGCAGCCGGTCACCGATGGCCCACTCGCCCGCGCTGATCCGGCGTAGCAACGCATCGGCCACGGCCTGCGACTTCAAGAGTCGCCCGGGTTGGCTTCCCGCCGGGTCACTCGTACTGCCCACACAGCGAAGCCTGCCGACACCACCGGAGCCCGTCAACGGCCGAAGCGACGCAATTGGGAATGACTTGGGTCACTGACGAACGACTTGCACCGTACGGCAGTCTCCTGCCCCACGGCCGTACAATCCTGCGAAGGAGCGCCTGGAAGCCCGGTCGGCACGACCTCGTCAATCCTGAAAGGACCCCAGGATGGACACCTCTCAACCCGAACCGCCGGACACCGGACCATCACGGCGCCGTCGGCTGACCCTGTTCGGGGCGCCTGACAACCAGGATCAGGTCGCGGTGGCGGACCTGCTCCGCAGCGTCACTGTCGGCGGTGTGCTGATGCTGATCGCAGCGGTGGCCGCCCTGCTGTGGGCCAATCTGGCGCCGGGCTCGTACGAAACGGTTCGTGAGTTCCGGATCGGGCCGATGTCGGTCGGTCACTGGGCGTCCGACGGGCTGCTGACCATCTTCTTCTTCGTCGCCGGGCTCGAGCTGAAGCGCGAGTTCCGCGCCGGGTCGCTGTCGAAGCCGTCCCAGGCCTTGGTGCCGATCGTCGCCGCCGCCTGCGGCATGGCGGTGCCGGCCGGCCTGTACGTGGCGTTGAACCTCGGGCCCGAGGGCAGGCTGGAAGGTTGGGCCATCCCGATGGCCACCGACATCGCCTTCGCGCTGGCGATCCTCGCGGTCGCCGCCCCGAAGCTGCCGTCCAGCCTGCGTGCCTTCCTGCTGACGTTGGCGATCGTCGACGACCTGGGGGCGATCCTGGTGATCGCGGTGGTGTTCACCAGCCAGGTCAGCTGGCTCTCGCTCGGGTTGGCGCTCGGCTGCGCGGTGGTGTGGTTCGTGTTGCAGCAGGCCCGGCTCGACAAGTGGTGGCTGCACCTTCCGCTGTTCGTCGCGTGCTGGTGGTTCATGTACGACTCGGGCGTGCACGCCACGATCGCCGGCGTGCTGTTGGGCCTGTTGACCCGTACCTCGCCGGAGGAGGCGCACGACCCGGTGGACCGCTGGGAGCACTTCTGGAACCCGATCTCGGCCGGGCTGGTGGTGCCGCTGTTCGCGTTGATGGCGGCGGGGGTGCACTTCGACCTGACGATCGCCAGGGAGGTGTTCACCACACCGGTGACGCTGGGGATCGTGGTCGGCCTGGTGGTCGGCAAGACGATCGGCGTCACGGCAGGTGCCTGGCTCACCTCCAAGGTCACCGGGGCCGAGCTACCCGCCGACATCCGCTGGCGCGACATCATGAGCCTCGCCGCCCTGGCCGGGGTCGGCTTCACCGTCGCGCTGTTGGTCGCCGAACTGGCGTTCCCGAACGAGCCGGACCTCGGGGACCGGGCCAAGGGTGCGGTGCTGGTCGCCTCGGTCATCGCCGCCGTCCTCGGCACGATCCTGTTGCGGAGTCGGACCCGGGCCCGGGTCCGCGCCGGTGTGCTCGAGTGACCGTCGGCAGCGTCGTTCACACGGGCCGGACCGGGACACGTCCGGCAGCGGCCCGCTCGGACCACTATTGTCAGTACTGATCGATCCACGACCTGTGCCCACCCGGCGCGGGCCAGAGCGAGGAGCTGACCGATGACTGAAGCTGGCACCGACCGCATGCCGCCGGCCGCCGAGCGCGGGGTCGGCGACATCGTCAAGAACATCGTCGACGAGGCGCAGGTCCTGATCAAGTACGAGGTGGAGCTCGCCAAGGCCGAGCTGATGCCCTCGGCCAAGGCCGCCGGCAAGGCCGGTGGCATGTTCGGTGGCGCCGGGGTGCTGGCGCTGTACGCCCTGGGCCTGATCTTCATCGGGTTGTCGGTGCTGATCGGTGATGCCCTCGGCCGGGTGTGGCTCGGGTTCCTGATCATGGCGGTGGGACTGCTGGTCATCGCCGGCATCCTGGGACTGATCGGCAAGTTGTCCATGGACAAGGCGGACTTCTCCGCGACCCAGACCAAAGCCTCGGCCCAGGCATCGGTCAACGCCGTGAAGGGTGCCCTGAACCGCGCCACGGTCGCGGCGAAGACCCCGGCTCTGGAGAAGCGTCACGACTGAACAGCACGCCCGTCACCTCCCCGTCCTCGGGGTGGCCGCGGGCCTCGTCGCCGGTGCCGTGGTGGCCGCCCAGGCCCGGTTGAACGGCGAGTTGGCAGCACAGTTGGGCGACCCGTTCCTGGCTGCCCTGATCTCGTTCCTGGTCGGTCTGGTGGTGATCACCGCCATCACCGTCGGCAGACCTTCCGGTCGTCGTGGGATCAGGTCGGTGGCCGAGATGGTACGCACCGGGTCGCGGCCGCGGTGGTTCCTGGCCGGGGGCGCCTGTGGCGCCTTCCTGGTGCTGACCCAGAGCGTCACGGCCGCCGTGCTCGGCGTCGCCCTGTTCACCGTGTCGGTGGTGGCCGGGCAGACCGTCGGCGGGCTGGTGATCGACCGGATCGGGATCAGCACCGCCGGGCCGGTGCGGCTCAGTGGTCAACGCGTGCTCGGTGCCGTCCTCACCCTGGTCGCGGTGGTCGTGTCGATGTCGGGCCGGCTCTCCGGCGACGCCCCGTGGTGGCTGATGGCGATGCCGGTCGTGGCCGGACTGGGCGTCGGACTGCAGGCCGCGGTGAACGGGCAGATCGCCGCGATCTCGAACGTCGGCACCGCCACCTGGGTCAACTTCCTGGTCGGGGCGGTGTTGCTCACCGCCGGTTTCGTCGTACACGGCGTCGTGGTCGGCTGGCCGCAGCAGTTCCCCAGCCAACCCTGGCTGTACGTGGGCGGCCTGATGGGGCTGGCGTACATGGGGATCAACGTCGCCCTGGTCCGCCATCTGGGCGTGTTGGTGCTGGGGATGGCGGTCATCGCCGGCCAGCTCATCGGGTCGCTGCTGCTCGACCTGCTGCTCCCGGTGGCCGGCCAGGGCGTGGGATGGCCCACCCTGGCCGGGACCGCACTGGCGCTGGTGGCCATCACGATCACCACGGCCCGCCGGCGAGGGCGGGCTCGCTGACCGGCGGGTCAGCGACAGAGCACGTGGGCCAGGCCGCGCCGCAGGTCGGGATGGCTGAACCGGACCCCCCACGACAAGGCCCGGTCGGCACTCAGGCGTTGGGAGGCCAGGGCCAGCTGCTGTGCCCCCTCGGGGCCGAGCATCGCGGCCAACGCGACGGGTGGGACGCGGACGACCGACGGCCGTCGCAGCACCCGCGCCACCGCCCGGCTGTGGTCCTGCCCGGTGACCGGGTTCGGCGCGACGGCGTTGACCGGTCCGGCGAGGCCGTCGGTGAGGGCGACGTGGGCGTACAGGCGTACCAGGTCGTCCAGTGTGATCCACGACAGCCAGTTGTCGCCCCGACCCAGCGCGCCGCCGAGCCCGGCCAGAAACAACGGCCACTGCAGCATCAGCGGCCCACCACCGGCCGACTGCACGATGCCGGTACGGACGTGCACGGTACGCACCCCGGCCTCGCGGGCGGGGTCCGCCGCAGCCTCCCAGGCCCGGCACACCCTGCCGAGGAAGTCGTCGGCAGCCGGTTCGTCCTCGGTCAGTGCCGGGGCGTCCTGGCCGGTCGAGGCGGCTGCCCCGTACCAGCCCGCGGCCGAGGCGACCACGAACGCCCGGTCCCGACCGTCCGCGGCGAGTTCGGCCAATGCCTCGGCGAGCAGCCGGGTCGAGTCCACCCGGCTGGACAACACCCGCCGCTTGTGACCGGCGGTGAACGGACGACCGATGGGCTCACCACCGAGGTGGACCACCACGTCGACCCCACGCAGGGCCTCCGGGTCGAGCTCGCCGCGGGAGGGGTCCCAGCCGATGGTGTCGTCGCCGGTCGTGCCACCACGGACCAACCGGACCACCCGGTGCCCGCCGCCGCCCAGCAGGGCGGTGAGCTGGCGACCCACCAGCCCGGACGCCCCGGTGACGGCGATCGTGCGGGGCTCGCGATGGGTGGCGTGGAAGGCGAGGTCGTCCACCAGCTGACGGGCGCGGAAGTCCCACAGCCGGTGCAACTGGGACTCCACCGTCTCGCGGGGCAGCAGCCGGGTCGGCGGCTCGTAGGTGATGGTGTCGGTGATCAGGGTGCCACCGTCGACGTCGTCGAACTGGTGGCGGTGGTGCCACGACGCCATCGGGCCCGACTCCATCACGTCGGTGAACGACTCGGGTGCGACCACCTCGACGGTTCGGGCGCGCCACGCGAAGCCGACCGCGCCACCGGTGCCCGGCACGCCCGCAACCACCAGGTCGGCGGTCTCGCCGGCCACCAGGGCGGGCACCTCACGGCGGGCCGAGCCCGGACCGGGTGCGGTCAACCGAGTGAGCGCACCGGGGCGGGTGTGCCACGCGAACACCTCGTCGCGGGGATGCTCCAGTCGGGTCTGGCGGACGAACTCGGGCATGACCACTCCTCGTTGTGCAGGGACGTCTCCGGTGTTGATCAGGTGACCGCCGTGTCAGCCCGATGATCACGGTCGGCCCGATGATCATGGTCGGCTCGATGATCATGATCAGTGTCGGGGACCGTTGCGGCCAGCCGCTCGATCTCCGCGTGGAGGTTGACCTCGGCCTGCGCCTGCAGTCGCCGCCCCGCGACGGTCCGGAACAGGGGCCGCAGCAGCAGGTCCCGCAGGATGGCCGTACGCCCGGTGGCGAACGCGGCGTCCGGTACGGCGGCGTACTCCTCCCGGACGGCCCGGGTGTAGGAGAGGTACTCCGCCGGGTCCGCCCCCAGAATGGCCAGATCGGCATCACACAGCAGCGCCCCGTCTTGGTCGCCCTCGGCCACCTCGTGCCCGGCGGTGAGCAACACCAGTCGGGCCACCTCCGCCGCGGTGTCGGCCCCCAACGGCCCGGTCAGCTCCCACCGGGCGAGTTCTGCCGAGGCCCGTTCGTTGCCACCCGGGCCGGCGCCCCCCGCGCCGGGCCCGATGTCGTACACCGCGTCGTGGTACCAGGCGGCGAGCTTCACGGTGCGGATGTCATGGCCGGGCTCGGCGAAGTCGTCGATCGACGCAAGCACCCGGGCCAGATGGTCGGGGGTGTGGTAGCGACGGTGCGGTTCCGACCAGCGACGGAGCAGGGCCTTCCCCAGCCCGGGGTGACCCGGCAGGAGGTCGGCCCATGCCCGGCACAACGCGGCCTTCGTGGCAGTGGGCGTCATGGCCACCTCCGGGCCGGTAGCGGACGGCGAACGGAACCGTCCGACGTGTTGGCCGCCACGATAACAAGCCCCCGTCCGGGAGGTAACAAGATGGCGATGACCGTTGACAGGGCCCGGTGCCGGCCAGACACTGGGCGCACAACCCACAGTTTCGGTTGGTGTCCAATGAACCTGGCTGGACGCCTGTATCGAACCCGAGAGTAAGGACATCGTTGTCATGAGCAGAAACCCCATCACTTCCCCGGGCCTGTCCCGCCGCGCCCTGCTGGCCGGAGCGGCAGGTGTCGCCGGCGCCATCGGCCTTGCGGCGTGTGACTCCGGTGGCGGCGGAACGGGCAGCGGTGAGCCGGGCGGCAACGCCGAGCAAGCAGGAAAGGTCCCCACGTTCGTGCCGTACGCCGACGTCACGCCCGACCTGCCCGGCACCGCCGAGGGCGTCGCCCCGGTGTTCTACAACTTCCCGAGCCCGCCGAGCGAGCGCCCCGGGTTTCCCCTCCCGGGCGGCGAGCCGTTCACCGCGCTGATGCAGTCGCTGCCGCCGGAGATGCCGCCGGAGCAGAACGAGAACTACAAGAAGTTCGCCGAGGACATCGGCACCACCTTCGAGGTCATCCCCGGCACCTACGTCAACTACACCGAGAAGTTCCAGGTGACGATGGCCGGTGGTGACATCCCCGACCTGGTGCAGCTCATCGCGGTGCCGGAGTACCCGAAACTGTTGGAGACCTACTTCACCGACCTGACCGACATCCTCGGCGGTGACGGGGTGAAGGACTACCCCGGCCTGGCCAACATCCCCACGCCCACGTGGAAGATCTCGACCATCAACGGGCGCATCTGGGGCATCGCCCAACCGCGTCCGCCGGCCGGGGTGACCGTCAACTACCGCGGCGACATCTTCGAGGAACGGGGCGTCGACCCCAACGTCACCGTTGCCAACGGTGAGGAGTACATCGAACTGCTCAAGTCCCTGACCAACAAGGACAAGAACGAGTTCGCGATGGGTGCCGACCCGGTGGGGTGGTTGCTGCGGACGACGCAGACCATGTGCGGCACCCCCAACGGCTGGAAGGAGGAGGGCGGCGTCTTCACCCACGAGTACGAGACCGAAGAGTACGAGATGGCACTGACCAAGGCCGCCGAGATCATCGCCGCCGGTTGCCTGCACCCGAACTCGTTCTCCGACACCGCCAGCAACTCCGCCTGGTACAAGTCCGGCGTCAGCGCGATGTACGTCCAGTCCTTCGTCGGCTGGGGTGGCAACGAGCGCAGCAATCCGGAGTGGAAGAGTGGCAACCTCGAGCTGCCCAAGTGGGACGGTGGCGGCATGGCACCGATCCGCAAGTCCGTCGCCGGCTACTATGCCCCGATCGGCATCAAGAAGACCGACGACGACGCCCGGGTTGAGCAGCTGCTGCGGATCGCCGACTACATCGCCTCCCCGTTCGGCACCTCGCAGTACCTGCAGGTGAACTACGGCAACGAGGGCTACAGCTGGGAGTACGAGGGCCCGAACCCGAAGAAGATCACCGACTCCCCCGCCATCGTCCCGCTCACGTACAACGGTGGCAACAGTGGTGCGATCCTGTTCGGCCAAGGCGTCGAGGAGTCGGTCCAGAAGCAGCACGACTACCTATCCCGCGCCATCCCGGCCGGCAAGGACGACGCCTCGGAGGGTCTCTACTCCGAAACCTTCAATTCCGAAGGTGCCAAGCTGACCAGCGCCTCCAAGGACGTCATGCGCGGCGTCCTGCAGGGCACCATGGGCATGGACGCCTGGCGCGGGTTCGTCAAGGAGTGGCAGGACAAGGTCGGCAACAAGTCGCGAGAGGAGTACGCCGAGGCGCTGGCCGCCAGCCAGTGATCAACTGACGCGTCGAGCGCACCACCACGCCCGTCGAGCTTGTCGAGACGCCCCTCGACAAGCTCGGGGCGTGACGGTGCGCTCGGGGGTCAGTGTTGGTCGTGGGGGTTGGTGCCGGCCACGCGGCGGACGTCGCGGAGGAAACGCTGGGGGACCTCGATCTCCCGGGACCGGTCCCAGGGCCGGGTCCACCCGGCGAGGTCGAGCACCCCGTCGAGCAGGTGGGCGGTCAGCCCCCACACCAGCAGGCGTTCCCCGGTGTCGTCGGTGATCCAGAAACCGGGGCCCCGGTAGCCCGCGCGAAGCCGTACGGTGACCCGGTTGTCGCTGTTGATCAACTCCGACAGTGGCTCGACCACCACCTGCGCCACCTCGGCGGGGTCGTTCACCCCGACCGGTCCGGGGGTGTGCCACCAGCCCACGACCGCGGACACGTCGTAGCCGCTGACCGCGACGTGCGCGGCCGGCACCACCCCCAGCACCGCGACGTCGTCGCGGTCCAGCCCGGTCTCCTCCTCGGCCTCCCGCAGGGCCGCATCGGCGACGCCGGCGTCGGCCTCGTCGATGCCACCGCCGGGGAAGGCCAGCTGCCCGGGATGGTTGCGCATGGTGTGCGCCCGTTCCACGAACAGCACCGACGCATCGGCGACCTCGGTGCCCGACACCAGCACGAGCACCGCCGCCGGCCGACCGCCCCGCCCGGGCCGCTGCCGTACGACATCGCCGGCGGCCGAGCGGTCGGCCAGACCGGCGTGCAGGCGGGACAGCCAGCCCGGGACCGCCCCGGCCGGGAGCGCTTCAGCCGACATCGGCGTCACCCGCGATCACGGCACCGCCAGATGCTCGGCGACCAACCCGGCGAGTTGCTCGGCCGAGGTGAACATGCCCACGTGGCGGTGGGCGAGCCGGCCGTCCGCGGTCACCAGCAACGTCATCGGCGGGCCGACGATCTGGAACGGCACCTGCAGTTGCCGGTCCTCGTCGGCCACCTGTGGGTAGGTCCACCCGGCCTCGGCGGCGAAGTCGATCGCGTAGTCGGGACGTGGATCCTGGTAGTCGACACCGAGGAAGGACACCTGCCCTGCCAACTGCTTCGACACCGTCGCCAGGTGCGGTGCCTCCTGGCGGCACGGTGGACACCACTGGGCCCAGATGTTGATCACCCACGGCGTCCCGCGCAGTCCGGCCAGCCGGACGGCCGACCCGCCACCCAGACAGGGCAGGGTGATGTCGGGCAGTCCGTCCTCCCGTGCCGGGACGTTCGGGTCCGACACCGGGCAGGCGGCGATCCCGGCGGCCTCCTTGCGCTCGGCCAACTCGGTGGCGACCGGTGCCGGCGGTTCCGCACCGCTCGTCGGCGGCGCCGCTCCCGTACGACGGGTGACCGGCCCGGCACCGGAGGTGCAGCCCGCAAGCCCGAGCGATGCGACGCCGAGCGCGGCCGCACCGAGCAGCGACCGGCGGCCGACCGGCGAGGGGCTCGTCATCCGCGCGGCTCCCGGACCAGCTTGGCCGCCTTCTCAGGATCGGTCTCGCCCTCCCCGAACGAGGGGCACCACGTGGCGACCGGGCAGGCCCCGCACGCCGGGTTGCGGGCGTGGCACCGCCGCCGGCCGTGCCAGATCACGTGGTGGCACAGCATCACCCAGTCCTTGCGCGGAAACAGCTCACCGACCTCGGCCTCGACCGCATCCGGATCGGTCTGCTCGGTCCAGCCGAACCGACGGGCCAGTCGACCGAAGTGGGTGTCGACGGTGATGCCCGGCACGCCGAATGCGTTGCCCAGCACGACGTTGGCGGTCTTGCGCCCGACCCCGGGCAGCGTCACGAGTTGGGCCAGCGTGCCCGGCACCTCGCCGCCGAACTCGTCGACCAGCCTGACGCCCAGCCCCATCAGGGTGTTGGTCTTGGCCCGGAAGAATCCGGTCGGGCGGATCAGTTCCTCCAGCTCCTCGCGGTCGGCGCCGGCCAGCGCGGCGGCATCGGGAAAGCGGCGGAACAGCTCCGGGGTCACGAGGTTCACCCGCTTGTCGGTCGACTGCGCCGACAGGATCGTGGCGACCAGCAGTTCGAACGGGTTGGTGAAGTCGAGCTCGCAGCGCGCGTCGGGGTAGGTCTCGGCCAGCACCCGGTTGATCTTGCGGGCGCGACGGACCAGGGCCGTACGGCTCTCGGCCGGTCGGGTCGAGGTGTTGGCGGCAGGCGCTGGACTCATGACAAGCAGCCTACGTCCGGCCTGTGGACGTGCCAGCCGGAGTGACGTAGCGTCACGGCGGGAGAACATCGGTGACGCACCGAGGGTCGGTGGAACAGACCCCATGTCGTTGCCGTCGCTTCGGCGGTAGCCTAGGCGGAACTGGGGAACAAGATGTTAGGGGCAAACTCGCGTGGATCCCGATGTACTGCGGCAGGCTCCGCTGTTCCAGGGCCTGGAGAGCGAAGCCGCATCGGCACTGGCGGCAGCCATGTCCACCATCCACCTCGACCGCGGCGCAGTGCTGTTCCACGAGGGTGACACCGAGGACCAGCTGTACGTCGTGGTGAGCGGCAAGATCAAGCTCGGCCGTTCCGGGTCGGCGGGCCGGGAGAACCTGATCGCGGTGCTGGGGCCGGGCCAGATGTTCGGCGAGCTGTCGCTGTTCGACCCGGGCCCGCGGTCCTCCACCGCGACCGCGGTGACACCGGCGGAGATCCGCTCCCTCGACCACGACGAGTTGATCAAGTGGCTGACCGGTCGCCCCGAGGTGGCCCGGGCGTTGCTGGCCCAGCTGGCCGGCCGGCTGCGCCGGGCGAACGACGTGGTCGCCGACCTGGTCTTCTCCGACGTCCCGGGCCGGGTCGCGAAGGCGCTGCTCGACCTCGCCTCCCGGTTCGGCGAGGAGACCGCCGAGGGCGTGCACGTCCACCACGACCTGACCCAGGAAGAGCTCGCCCAACTCGTCGGCGCCTCCCGGGAGACCGTCAACAAGGCGCTCGCCGACTTCGCCACCCGCGGCTGGATCCGACTCGAGCCCCGGTCGGTGACGATCCTCGACGTGACCCGGGTCGCCCACCGCGCCCGCTGACCCGCCCCGCCGGCGCACCAGTCATCCGACCGGTCACCCAGCGCACCCACTGCCGCAGGCGATGGGGGACGATGGGGGCATGATCCTGCCTGGGACCGACATCACGTTGCCACCGATCGCGGTCAGCGCCATGTACTGGGGCACGCGCATCACGATCGATCACGCCCACCGACTGCTCGACCACGCCGTCGACGCGGGTGCCCACTTCGTCGACACCGCCGACAACTACGCCTTCTGGCAGACCGGCGGCATGGGTGGTGAGTCCGAGTCCTGCCTCGGCACCTGGTTCGCCACCCGGGGTCCGGCCTCCCGGGACCGGGTCACCGTCGCCACCAAGGTCGGTGCGCGGCCGGCCTCGCCCGGTGGGTGGCCCGCCGACATCTCCGGCCTGTCGCGCGACGCCGTGTTCTCGTCGGTCCGAGCGAGCCTCGAACGCCTCCGTACCGACCGGGTGGAGTTGGTGTACGCCCACCTCGACGACCGCGCGGTCGCCATGGCCGAGACCGTCGAAGCCCTCCAGGAGGTCGTGGCGCGTGGGTGGGCCCGGGCGTACGGACTGTGCAACCTGACCGCCGACCGGTTCGACAGTGCGCTGGCGGCCGTCGGCACCGGACCGCCGCCGGCGGCGCTGCAGGGCCTGCACACACTGTTGGTGCCCGCTCCCGACGTCGACATCGCGCCACAGGTCGCCCTGGACGAGCAGCACCTGCGCCTCTGCCGTGCGGCCGGGGTGATCCCGGTCGCCTCGTCGACCCTGCTGCAGGAGAACGACACCCGCGACCTGCAACGACTGACCGAGGCGTACGAGCATCCGGTGCCGACAGCGTTCGACCGACCCGGCATCCGGCGACTGCAGCAGACGGTGGCCGACGTTGCCACCCGGACGGGCCTGTCCGCCGGCCAGGTGGTGCTGGCCTGGCTCGCCGGTGACCCGGATCCGGTGCTGCCGGTCGTCGGGATCTCCGAGACCGAACAGGTCGACGCCGCCCTGCGTGCGGTCACCACCGAGCTGCCCGCCGAGGACCGGGCACGGCTCGACACCGCTCGCGCCGAACTCGGGCACGCCTGACTGCCGGTTCCGGCAGCAACGCGGCGGGGACCTTCCCAACCGTGGCCGGGCTTGGCAGGATCACCAGCGGAGAGCCCCCCACCTCGCCGGCAGCCGATCCTGATCACCCAGGGCGAGCACGCCGGGCCGAAAGGACCTGCCCCATGTCGCGCATCCTGTCGCGGACCCTGCGTACCGTGCTCACCGGCGTGGTCGCCGCCGCTGCCGCCCTCGGTTCGGTGACCGTCGCCCACGCCCAAGGCCCCGGCTACGTCGCCCTCGGCGACTCGTACAGTTCGGGCACCGGCACCCGGACCTACTACGACGACGGCACCGACTGCCAGCGGTCACCGAAGTCGTACGCGGCGCTGCTGGCGAGCCGGTACGCGCTGGACCTGACGTTGGCCGCCTGCAGCGGTGCCACCACCGCCGACGTCACCAACCAGCAGTTGTCCTCGCTGCGGTCGACCACCCGCCACGTCACGATCACCGTCGGCGGCAACGACGTCGGGTTCGCTCCCGTCCTCACCGAGTGCGCGAAGCCGGGTTGGTGGGGCGACTGTGAGGGCGCGATCGAGGACGCGCTGGCCGTGGTCAACCAGACCCTGCCCGGCCGGCTCTCCTCGTTGAACTCCAAGATCAAGGCACGGTCCCCGCAGGCGACGGTGGTCGTGTCGGGGTACCCGCACATCTTCAACGGGGACGACTGCCACGTGGCGACCTTCTTCTCCCCCGGCGAGCAGTCCCGACTCAACGCGGCCACCGACCGGCTGAACGACGTCGTACGCCAGCGCGCGGTTGCCGCCGGCTTCCGCTACGCCAGCCCGGTCGCCGCCTTCGACAACCACGCCTGGTGTGACGACAACGAGTGGATCAACGGCCTCTCGTGGCCGATCTCGGAGTCCTACCACCCCAACGTCGCGGGCCACGTCGGCTACTCGAACGTGTTCGGACCCCGGATGGGGGTCAGCTCGACGCTGCTGACCAAGCAGGCCCGTACGACGTCGCTGGCGACCACGCCGTCGCTGCCGCCGGCCACCGGACGCAGCGAGTCCGTCACCGCGCCGGACCTGTCGAGCGCCGAGGCGGCTCGGGCAGCCAGCCGGGCCGGGATCACCGACGACGAGCTGGCGCAGCTGCGTGCCGCCCAGCGGCGCGGCGCCGGCAACGCCGAGTTGGAGTCCCTCAGCGCCCGGACCCACGCCAAGGCGCAGGCCCGCAACCGGACGGCCCGCTGACCCGCTCGTCTCGACGCACGTCGAGCGCGTCGAGCCCGTCGAGACACTCCCGACCGCACTGGGTTCAGCGAGCGGGCGCTTGGCGAGGCAAACACGTGACTCTGACCACTCCAACCGCCCGCTCGGTGAGCCGCCAGCTCTCCAACCGCCCGCTCGGCGAGGCGGCACCTCTCCAACTGCCCGCTCGGCGAGGCGGCACCTCTCCAACTGCCCGCTCGGCGAGGCGCCACCTCTCCAACTGCCCGCTCGATGAGGCGCCACCTCTCCAACTGCCCACTCGATGAGGCGCCACCTCTCCAACTGCCCACTCGATGAGGCGCCACCTCTCCAACTGCCCACTCGATGAGGCGCCACCTCTCCAACTGCCCACTCGAGAACGTCGAGGCGCTCCCGTACGCCCGTCGAGCCCGTCGAGGCGCTCCCGTACGCCCGTCGAGCCCGTCGAGACGCCCCCGACGCGCACTGGGTTCAGCGAGCGGACAGTTGGCGAGGCAAACACGTGACTCTGACCACTCCAACTGCCCACTCGATGAGGCGACACCCCTCCAACCGCCCACTCGATGAGGCGACACCCCTCCAACCGCCCACTCGATGAGGCGACACCTCTCCAACTGCCCACTCGGCGAGGCGACACCCCTCCAACTGCCCCATCGGCGAGGCGACACCCCTCCAACTGCCCCATCGGCGAGGCGACACCCCTCCAACTGCCCACTCGAGAACGTCGAGACGCCCCTCGACAGGCTCGGGGAACGGCAGGGACAAGCTCGGGAAACGTCAGGGACAAGCTCAACGAGCGTCAGGCCGGGGCTGCGAGCGTGGTGCCAGGCACCGGCGGGCAGGGCAGGACGTCGCGGTGACCGGGCTCGACCCGGCCGTCGAGGATCTCCAGCAGCAGCGTCACCGCTCGGCGGCCCATCGCGTGCCGTGGCACGGCCAGGTGGGTCCAACCGGCGGTCGACGCCTCCCCGGTCGGTACGTCGAGGCAGGCCACGGACAACTGCTGCGGCAGGTCCATCCCGGCCTCCCGGGAGGCCACCGTGACCTGGTGCGCCCGGTGGCCGTCCTCGACCACCAACAGGGTGTGGTCGGCCGCCACCTCCCGCAGCCAACTGCTGGTGATCACGAGCTCCGTACCCGCCACCCGGTCCGTCGTGATGCCGTGCGCCGCCGCCTCCCGGTCGAAGGCGGTACGCCGCTCCCGCTGGGGGCTGTACGAGGCGTGGTTCATCACGTACTTGACCGAGCGGTGGCCCTGCTCGGCGGCGGTTCGCACCAGCGTGGTCACGCCGCCGTCGTAGTCGGTCGTCACGAACGGCAGCTCGACACCGGGCAGCTCGCGCCGGCCGACGCAGACGAACCGGTACCGCTCCTGCGCCAACTGCAGCATCTCGGCGTCGTCGCGCTCCATGCCGAGCACGATCGCGCCGTCGGCCAGCCGCAGCCGGTTGGTGCCGCCCGCGTAGATCGAGCGTCGACCGTCGGGCTGTTGGGTGCTGGTGAACAACACCAGGTCGACACCATCCTCGGCGGCCTGGGCCTCGATGCCGGCGAGGAAGTCGTGGTAGTAGTCCTGGCTGCCCACCGGGAAAACCGATTCGTACGTGTGAACCCCGATCAGGCCGTTCCGGCCACCCCGCAGGGAGCGGGCGGCGGCGTTGGGGACGTAGTTGAGCTCCGCCGCCGCAGCCCGGATGCGCTGCTGCACCGCCACACTCAGCTTCAGCTGGTCGGCCTTGCCGTTGAGGACCACCGAGACGGCCGACTGTGACACCCCGGCGAGCTGGGCGATGTCACGCTGACTGACCCCCCGCTGACCGACCCCGCGCTGACCCACCCCCCGCTGACCCACACCGTCGACCGCCATCATCCCCCCGGACCGTTGCCGTGGTGGCGAGGTACCCCGGTTGCGGGCCTCACTCCTGCTCGGCGATGGCCTGAGCGTACTCCTCGGCGATCTGGTCGCCACCATCCTTGCGCCACTTCGCGACGGCCGCATCGTATTCCTCGAGCGTGTTCCGCCCGTAGGTGACACCGTCGATCACGTCGCTCAGTTCGCGGCCCAGGGCGCTGCCCTTGCTGGCCTCGGTCTCGGAGTAGAGGCCGTGGGTCGGGTTCAGCACGAGGTTCTTGGCGACCCGCGTGTGCCACTCGGCCTGGATCCGGGCCGACTGCTCGTCGGTCGGCCCGATGATCGTCGGGGAGTCGACGACGTACTGCAGGTCGATGAAGTTCGACGTCCCGCTCTCGGTGAGGACGGGGAAACCGTCGGAGAAGGTGTAGTCCTTGCCCTCGACGCCGTACTTGCGGCGCAGGTGCTCGGCCGACCCGATCGGGGCGGCCAGGAAGTTCAGCACGTTGAGCGCGGCCCGGAGTTTGTCTCCCTCGAGCTTCTTGTTCACCACCGTGATGCCCTGGATGCCGGTCCCGGCATTCAGCGAGTAGTCACCACCACCGTCGTACTTGGGCAGCACCATCATCGACAGCTTCGACACGTCGCCGTCGAGCATCCGCACCAGCAGCTCCCAGGCCGCGTACCCGTCGCCGAGGAAGGCGGTGTTGCCGAGGCGGAAGTACTCCCGGTGTTGTGCGTACGGGGCGGTCGCGGCTTCCGGATGGGCGTACTCCTTGGCCACCCAGTCGGCCATGATGCCCAGCGCCTGCCGGTAGCGCTCGTCGGCGTACTGCGAGGTCAGCGTCCCGCCGGATTCGCTCCAGCCGTTGGGCCCGCCCAGCATGCTGAGGATGGCGGTCCGCATCGACGCCGTGTTGGAGAAGGCCCACCGGTCCTGCTTCGGATCGCTGACGGTGCGGACCATCTCCTCGAACTCGGCGAAGTCCTTCGGCTCCTCGGTGGCTCCGAGCTCGGCCAGGATGTCGGGCCGGGTGAAGATCGCGGCACCGGTGACCGCCCGGTGCTGCGGGACGGCCTGAATCGTGCCGTTGGCCCGGGTCCACCGCCATGACGCGGTCGGAATGTTCGCCAGGTACGGGAAGTCGTTGGCGGCGTCGCCCGACAGCAGTGGGCCGAGGTCGGCGAACTTTCTCTCCAACAACGCGGGCATCTCAGGCACCGGGCGCGGCAGGAACATGATGTCGGCCAGTTGATCGCCCGCCACCCGGGTGGGGAACACCTTGGTGTACTCCGACGACGGCACCGGCTGCAGCTCCACGGTGGTGCCGACGTCCTCCTGCAGCTGCTTCCAGAACGAGTTGCTGTCCGGACCCGTGGGCACCGGTTGGAAGGTCGTGTAGGCGATGGAGATCTTCTCCAACCCCTCGCCCGGCGGCGTGTCGAACACCTTCTCGGTGTTCTGCGGGTACGAGAAGTACGCGGGCATCACGATGTCGGTCCCCGGCACGTCCGGTTTGACCAGCTCGACCGGCGTGTACGCCGGCAGCACCGAGTCGCTGTTGTTGTTGCCCCCGGGAGGGTTGCCGTTCTCACCGGAGCCGCCTCCGGTGCCACAGGCCGCCAGTCCGGCCAGTCCGAGGCCGGCCGTCCCCGCGAGGACCGCACGTCGAGAGATTCCAAGGGCCACGATGGATCACTCCTGTGTTGCCGCTTGCTGCCCCGGGACCAGGGCCGCTCAGCGGTTGTCAGCTTCCCTGCCAACGCTGCTAAATCGTATGAGTGCAGGACTTTCGGGTCAAGGGCGGGTTCACGGTGATGCGCCGGGGGTCGATCAGGGGGTGCCGGTGATCCACGGGTCGTCGGGGTCCAACGCCCCCAGTCGGGCCAGATGGGCGGCGATGCTCGACCGCGCCGGGCCCAGCAGTCGGGCGTCGAGCCCACCGTGCACCAGGTCGGTCACCGCCACCACCCCGGAGGCACCGCCGTCGAGTGCCTGCTGCACCTGGGCGAGCCGTTCCCGACGGTGGGCGAGGTCGTGCCGCAGCCGTACCACCGGGTCCCCCACCTCCGGACCGTGCCCGGGCCGGAGCACGCTGATGTCGTGGTCCGCGGCGAAGACGGCCAACCGGTGGAGGCTGGCCAGTGAGTCGCCGACGTTCCCCTCGCCGTACGCGATCACCGAACTCCCGGTGCCCAGCACGGTGTCGCCGGTGAAGAGCGAGGCGGATGCCGGGTGGTGCAGGCAGATCGAGTCGTCGGTGTGCCCCGGTGTGCTGAGCACCCGCAACCCGGGGGCCGGTTCGTCACCGTCCCGTAGTGGGGCACCGCCGCGGTGACAGTGGACCGGGTCGGCGGCCCGGACCGTCGCCCCGGTCGAGGCCGCCAGTCGTGGGGCCAGGTCGGTGTGGTCGTGGTGGCGATGGGTGACCACGATGGTGGTGACCGCCGGCGCGGCAGCCAGGATCGCCGTCAGGTGCCGGTCGTCGTCCGGCCCGGGATCGATCACGGTGACTCCGTTGCCGGTGTCGACCAGCCAGGTGTTGGTGCCGGTGAGCGTCATCGGTCCGGGATTGGGCGCCAGCACCGATCGGACACTGTTGATCATGGTCGACCTCCGGCCGAACCGGCGGCCGGGTACACCCAGCACCAACCCTCGTCTCTGTCGTGGACGGCCGTGGGCAGGACGGTCCCGACCGTTCGGTCGGCCGCGATGTCGCGGGCGTGGTCGACGTCTCGCAGCTCCACCAGCTCGGTGATCATGGACGTGGCCGGGGGAAGCGCGGACCAGCGACCGGCGGCGAGTTCGACCAGCGCGTCCCCGGGCCGCACCCAGTCGGCCCACTCGGCCTCACCCGAGGCGTTCCCGGCCGTCGCACCAGCGGGCAGTGCGGCAAGGAAGAAGTGGGTGTCGTAGCGGCGCGACTCCCACGCCGGCGTGATCCAGTGCGCCCACGGTGCCAACGTGGGCTCGTCAAGATCAACTCCGGTCTCCTCGGCCACCTCCCGCACCGCGCACGCCTCAATGGTGGGATCGCCCGGTTCGCGGCCACCGCCCGGGAAGGCGAGCGTGCCCGCCGCGAACGGCATGGCGGGGTGCCGATGCAGGACGAACACCTCCAGGCCGCCTGCGGTGTCACGGAGCAGCAGCACACTGGCCGAGGCCCGAGGCGGTACGGGTTCGGCGGCCGGGTCGGCGAGGAAGTCCGCGGCCCGGGCGGCGACCGGCGCCCCCAACCGGCGGTCGAGCCGCGCCAGAATCGTACGGGAGTCGTTGGGCACGTACCCAGCCTAGGGGCCCGCGGGCGGCAGCCCCCTCACTGCGGCGAGGGCACCGGGGTGAACAGCTGATCACCGATCGGCGCGTCGATGGTCAGCCCACGAAGCACCATCGCGATCCGGCAGTGCGTCTGGAAACTGGCCTGCATCTGCTGCGTCCCGTGGAAGTTGATCACCACGTGCGCCTGCTGCTGCGGGTAGTGGAACATGTGGGTCGCGAAGGCCCCGACCCCACCGACGGGCTGCGGCAGGTTGGCCAGGCCGACCGGGAAGAACTCGTGGAATCGGATGGTCACCAGTCCGGCACCGTAGTGCAGGCCGGGCCGTCGTCGGCGCCGCGGCCGCGCGAGGTGGGCCAACAGTGTCGGCGAGATCAACTGCCCCGAGTGCAACGCCTGTTGGAAGGCGACGAAGTCCTCCGGCGGACCGACGATGCCGCCGCCGGCCCAGTCGAGGCTGACGCACAGGGCACGGCTCAGCTCGCGCCGTCCGATCCAGAACGGTGCGACCTCGAGCCCGGCCAGTTCTCCCGGAGCGACGGCGTCACCGTACGGCGTCGAGCTCCGCGCCATGCCCGCCGGCTCGAGCACCTGCTGCCGCAGCACCGTGTTGAACGGGTCGCCGGTGACCTCCTCGACCACCCGTCCCAGCACGACGAATCCCGTGTCGCAGTAGTGGAAGCGTTCCCCCGGTCGGCCGACGGCCGGCATCGCACGCGCCTCGTCGAGCAGCGCCGAGGGGGTCCACCTCCGGTCGGGGTCGGAGACCGCGCCGGTGATCGAGGCGGCGGAGCCACTGCCCCGTGGCGGTTCGAAGAAGTCCGGCAGCCCGCTGGTGTGGGTCAGCAGGCGCTCGATCGTCACGTCGGCGCCGACGTCCACCCCGGGGGCCGCCGGGAGCCCGGCGACCTCCGACCCCGGCAGCACGGTGCCGATCGGGGTGTCGAGGGCCAGTCGCCCCTGTTCGACCAGGCGGCCGATGAGCGTGGTCGTCATCACCTTGCCCACGCTGGCGCTGTGGAACGGCTTCGCCCGATCCCCGTAGCTGAACTCCACTCCCGGCGCGCGCACCAGCACCTGCGGCGCCGGTAGCGCCCCACGCCGCCGCGACACCCGGTCCAGGTGGGCGCGCAGGCCCCGCAGCCGCCGATCGAGATCGCGGTGGAACGACATGATGACCTCCCGAGTTGCGCTGACATCTCCTGTAGACATGTCTAGCAGACATGTCCATGGGGCACAATGCCCTAGGATGCAGCCATGTCGTTCGTGGTCCTGGGCCTGTTGCTGATCCGCCCGATGAGCCTGTACGACCTGATCAAGGGATTCGAGGCCGGGGTCTCGCTGTTCTACAGCGCCAGTTCGGGCAGCATCAAGCGCGCCCTGGACGGGTTGCTCGCCGCCGGCCACATCGCGGTGGCGGACACCGAACGGCAGGCCCGCGGCCGCAAGGTGTACGAGATCACCGACACCGGGCGGCAACACTTCCATGCCTGGCTGACCGGGGACCTGACCGGTTCCGACCTGGAGACCGCGGTGCTGTCGCGGCTGTTCTTCCTCGGCCACGTCGCACCGGCCGAACGGCTGGTCGTCCTGCACACGATCATCGCGCGCACCGCCGACAGCCTGGCCGAGCTCGAGTCACGCCGCGACGAGATCGCCGCCCTGCCCGTGCCGGACGAGTGGCGCGCCCTCGCGTTCCACCAACGCGCGGTGCTCGACTACGGCATCGCGTCGCACCGGCACTCACTCGACTGGCTGCGCGAGCACCTGGCCGAGACCGAACGGGACGAAACCGAACGAGCCGAAACCGAACGGGGCAAGTGATCCGAGCGGTTCAGCGCCCCATCTCGGCCAGTGCCGCGGCGACCAGGCGCTCCCCCGAGCCCGGCGCGGTCCACGACACCGGGCCCCGCCACGTCTCGTAGGCACCCTCAGCGCAGGCACGCTCGGTCGGGACGTACCCGATGTGGTCGTTGGCCAGTCCGACCACCGCGGTGATCGGATGGCGCGAACCGTCGCGGATCGCCAGCCCGTGCTCGACAAAGATCTCGCCGGGCAGCCCGACGATGCACAGGTCGCCGATGGTCATGATCATCACCGGCACCGCGGCACTTTCTGGCAGCTCGGCCATCTCCTGCAGTCGCGCGGCGTAGTGCTTGACCTGCTTCGGCGGGATCGGCATCCCCTTCACGTACGAGAAGGGCACGTCGTCGCGCCGGTCGGCCAGTGCGTCCGCGGCGATCTGCAGGTCCTCCGCGGTCACCAGGGCACGCTCCAGCTCCACCATGATCAACTTCGACGACACCGGCACGTCGGTGTGGCGGCGGGCCATCATCGACCCCGCTGCGGCGGCACCCGCCACCGCGGTCGCGACCAGTTCGGCACGGGCCACGTTCTGCTCCGGCACCGCCCGGGACAGGTCCACGTTGTTGATGTCACCGGAGCACCCGTTGGTGAGCTGGGCCCGTACGGGACGGCCCAGCAGTTGCGCGATCCGGTCGCCGAAGGCACCGAAGTAGTCGTTGCTGATCGAGGTGTCCCGGTCCGCGTTGACGTAGTGCAGCGACAGGTTGGCCCAGAACGCGATCGGCGTGCCGTCACGGTCCTCCACGATCAGCCCGGTGACCGTCGGGTCGATCGGCCCGGCCGGTTCGACGATGTCGTCGCGTCCTGTCCCCGGATTGAACTCGACCATGCCGTCGGTCCGCCGGAAGCGACGGTTGAAGCAGACGCCGTTGACCGGTGCCTGGCCGAAGCCGATCCGGGCCGGCCGGAGGTTGGCCACCGCGGCGCCGGCGGCGATGGCGATCGCCTCGGCCACCCGGACCAGGTACGCCGGATCCACCGTCGGGCCACCACCGCGGTGCACGGTCGCCGGCCCGAAGTGGGTGTGGGTCGCCGACACCATCACGTGGTCGGCCGGGACCCCGGTCCGTTCGGTGATCAACTCCTTGGCGCGGTCGACGATGTCGACCGCCCGCATCATCAAGATGTCGACCGACACCAGCACCACGGTGCTGTCACCCGATCGGAACGCCAACGCCTTGGCAGCCAAGGGTCGTTCGATCTTGTCGGCGAAGCGCGACTCGAAGTAGCCGCCGAGGTCGGTCCCCAGCGACGGGGTCGTGTCGGCCTCACTGGCGCCGGCCCAGAGGCCTCCGGTGTCGGTCATCGGTCAGCACCCCTCACGCGCTGGTGGTGTCGCCGTTGATGCGCGCGATCGTCCTCGCACCCATCTCGATCGTGCGCAGGTGGGTGTCGAGGTCGTTGGCGGTGGTCATCACCCAGGGTGCCTGCATGAAGCCCAGGAGCCGTTCCGGTGCGACGCGTTCCTGGCAGTAGTCGACGGTCAGGTCGAGGTTGTCCCAGGCGTTGTGCCAGCTGCTGCCGGTCGGGACCTGGTCGTACCCGTGGTCCTCCAGGTCGAGGTAGGCCAGGTGGTATTCGCGGTTGAGCACCCGCGGCCGGTCGAGCTCGTTCCCACCGAACCACAGGCCGTAGTACCAGTTGCTCTGCAGGACGTCCTTGGGCATCTTCGTGTAGTAGTCCTCGGGGTGGTGCCAGGCCGCGTCGGACCAGACCCACGGCCGCGCCCCCGCCTTGCGGGTGCAGTCGAGCATGAACTCCAGGTCGTGCCACCACAGCTCCCGGCGACGGATCACCGCGTACTGGTACCGCTGCTGGTGACCGTCGGTCTCCTCGTCCATCCCGAGATGGAAGTACTCCGGCGAGTCGAACAGCTCGGCCACCTCGGCGATCAGGTCGGCGACGACCTCGTAGTACACCGGGGTCGACAGCTGCCGGCCGTACGGGCCGAGCCAGGTGTCGTGCGAGGCCGAGAAGTTGAGCTTCGGGATCGGGGTCAGCCCCAGCTCACGCAGTCGCGCCAGCTCGGTCCGCAGTTGGTCGGTGCTCCACGCACCGTCGACCGCCAGCTCGGGATGCGACTCGTAGCGAATCGCCTCCCCGAGGTCGATCACGAGGTGGGTGAAGCCGGCCTTGGCGAGCTCGTGGGTGACCTCGTCCCACACCGCCTTGTGGGTGGCCAGCCGGGTCGTTCGGAAGGTGACACCCGGCAGCGACGGCTCGCCGGGCAACGGTTCCTCCCGGTCGGACCACATGTTCACGCCGAGATGGATCAGGTAGCTCCACATCATGGAACGACCCTGTCGGAAGCCGGTCTCCGATGGGGGCGAAGGGGCCCCGATGTCCACTCACCGGGATGGCAGGTCCGACGTCGGTTCCTCCCGGGGCAACGGCCACGGATTCGTACCCCACCAAGAAAATCGGGAACGAATCCGGCGTCGAGGGACGCAATCCCTCGGGTGCCGGCGCGGAGCGGTCGTCAGGCGGTCCCGGCGAGCAGCTCGCGCACCCGCGGGATCACCGCGGTGCCGTACAGCTCGATGCTGTGCAGCAGTTGCTCGTGCGGCATCGGACCGTTGGCGTACTTCAGGTCGAACCGGTCGAGGCCAAGCAGGCCGACGGTCCGGGCGATGCGGCGCGCCACCGTCTCGGGGGAACCGACGTACAACGAACCGCCGGCGACCTCGGCGTCGTACTCGTCGCGGGTCACCTCGGGCCAACCCCGATCGCGGCCGATCGTGTCCCGGTTGTGCTTGAAGTGGGGCCACAACTGATCAGCCGCCTCGTCATCGGTGTCGGCGACGTGCCCGGGCGAGTGCGCGCCGAGCGGCATCGGATCGACGTGCAACTCCTGCTGCGCACGGCGGTACAACTGGACGAAGGGCGTGAACCGGGCCGGGTCGCCGCCGATGATCGCCAACATCATCGGGATCTGCGACTGCACCGACCTGATCACCGACTCCGGCGAACCGCCGACGCCGATCCACGCGGTGAGGCCACCGGGCTTCTCCACCGCCGGGTACAGCACCTGCTCGGTCAGCGGAGTCCGGTGGGTGCCACTCCAGGTGACCGGGTCACCGCGGCGGGCCTGGGCGAAGATCGACAACTTCTCGTTGAACAGCACCTCGTAGTCGGCCAGGTCGTGACCGAACAGCGGGAACGACTCGGTGAACGAGCCACGCCCGATGATCACCTCGGCCCGCCCGTTCGAGATCGCGTCCAGGGTGCTGAACCGTTCGAACACCCGGATCGGGTCGTCACTCGACAACACCGTCACCGCGGTGCCCAGCTTGATCCGTTCCGTACGACCTGCGATCCCGGCCAGCACGATGTCGGGGGCGGAGATGGCGAAGTCGCTGCGGTGGTGCTCGCCGAGGCCGATGAAGTCGATGCCCACCCGGTCGGCGAGGACGGCCTGGTCGACCACGTCACGCAACACCTGGCCGTACGACTTCGGCTCGCCATCGGGGTCGACGGTCATGTCACCGAAGGTGTCGAGCCCCAACTCGACCGGGGTCCGAGGTGCCGGGGTCGTCTCGTCGTTGGCCATGGTGGCTCCCTTCACGAAAGCAGGCTGCTTGACGATTCAACCATCCGGCACCGCCGGACATTCCCGCCGTGGTGTCACCAGGCAACGGCACGGTTGCGGTCGATGAAGGTGCCCGAGGGTGCGTCGTCAGGCAGGACGGCCGCGGTGGCCACGACGGTGGCGGCCTGGGCCGCCGTCAGTGGTGCCTGGTCCCGGTTGATCGGGGTCAGGTCGGTCTGCACGAAGCCGGGGCAGACCGAGGTCACCTTGATCGGAGTGTCGACCAGCGCCTTGGCCAGGGCGATCGTGATGTTGTTGAGGGCCGCCTTCGAGCTCTGGTAGGCGGGCACGACCATGCCGTAGAACGCCGAGGCCGGATCAGTCACGTCCAACTGGACCGAGGTTGCCTCCTTCCCCAGTTGTCGCGCGGCCTCGGCGCCGGCGCTCGCGTCGCGGGCGCCGACGACGACCGTCATGCCACGCTCGGCGAGCTCCTCGGCGACCGCGCGGCCCAGGCCGCGGTTTCCTCCGGTGATCAGGGCTACAGTCACGATTCTCCTTCGTCGGGTTCGGAAGCCTTCCTGGCCCCGTACCCTGCAGTCGCCGCGGCGACCGAAAACGTGAGCCCCGACATCAGGAGAATCTGGGCAGGATCACTCCGCCTTGGCCGGGACGTCGGTGTCGTTGCGCACCATCGGCGGCCAGTCGTACGGCTCGTGCTGCAGTGCCGGACCGACGAACGCCGGGTGGTCGACGATGCCGGAGAGGTCGGCGACGGTACGGGACTCCTCCGCCTCGTACAGCTTCCAGATCACCTGCAGACCCTGGATGGACTGCTCGGGGTCGGTGGCCGGCGGCCGTCCCTGGTCGATCGCGTCGAAGAACTCGGTCACCTCACCCAACACGTTCTTGGTGATCGGGTGCTCGGCGAGCAGCGTCTCCTCGGTGCCGTGGATGTGGGTCAGCGTGCCGGCCCGGAAGTTCAACTCCAGCAGGCCTTCGGCGCACTGGGCGTGGATCGCGTACTTCAACCGCGACCCCTTCGCACCCCACGTACCGCCGTGGTAGCCGACGATCCCGTTCTCGAAGCTGATCACCACGTCACTGGTGCCCTCGCCCTCCATCCACGGGGTGCCGAGGTGGCTGCCGACGTGGACCCCCGAGGTCGGCGGGCCGCAGTACCAGAGCAGCAGGTCGACGTAGTGGCAGCCGTGGCTGACGAACTGGCCACCGCCGAGGGTCTCCTTCGCCAGTCCCCAGTGGCCGGGCTCGTAGCGGGTGTACTGCTCGGTCCAGATCGACATGTGGAACATCGGCCCGTACGCGCGGGTGTCGATCAGTTCCTTGAGCTTGAGCACCAGCGGGTGGTAGCGCATCGGGTAGGCCGTCATCAGCATGACGCCTTGGGCGTCGGCCTCGGCCTGCAGTTCGCGGCACTCCTGCTCGGTCAGTGCCAGCGGCTTCTCCATCAGCACGTTCTTGCCCGCCCGCAGGCATTCCATGCCGATCGGGTGGTGCAGGTGATGCGGCAGCACGGCGAGCACGCTGTCGACGTCGTCGAGCACCTCCCGGAAGTCGGCGGCCACCTTCGGCGCCCCCAGCGCGGCCGCCGCAGCCTCGGCCCGTTCGATGACGGGGTCGACGCAGGCGATCACGTCGACCCGGTCCGCCAGGTCGCCGAAGACCGCCTGATGTGCCTTCTCCATACCGCCGCAGCCCAGGATGGCCAGCCGGTGCTTGCTCATGATCATGTCCCTTTCGGCCCGTGGTCTGCCGGGCACTCCCGCCGATCCTCACAAACAGCGGAGTCGGATCCCAACCGGCGACCGGGCACGCCCAGCCGGTGGACGTCGCGGCCTGCTCCGTTCCCCCGGAGAGACCCGAGTGCTGGTCGTGTCCCGGTACGGCACGGGGCCGCCCATGCCCCGCGCATGGCGAGGACCGCTTGCCTACACTTCCCTGCGTGAGCAGTGACGCACGTCAGGGCAGCGGCTCGGGCGACTACTCGGTGGGGCCGGTGAAGCGCGCCCTCGCGGTGCTGAGCCACATCGGCGAGTCCGACGACCCGATCGGGTTGGCCGAGGTGAGCACGGCCCTGGGCATCCCGAAGAGCACGACCTACAAGTACCTGCAGACGCTGCGCGATGCCGGTTTCGTGGTGCAGAACGACGAGGACAGCTACCAGCTGGGGCCGGCGGTGTGGCGGCTCAACCGCGGGCGGCACATGTGGCGGGTGTTCCAGACGTTGGCGCTGCCGCACCTGCACGCACTGCGCGACCGGTTCGGTGAGACGACCGCGATGGTGGAGCTGAACGGTCTGGAGACGCGGTGCATCGCCACCGCCGAGAGCCCGCAGCGGCTGCGGGTCGGGCTACCGGTGGGCCACCGGTCGGCGGTGCACTCCACCGCCGGCGGCAAGGCACTGCTGGCGTACGTCCCGGCACAGTGGCAGCGGATGCACACCCCGTTGGAGATGAAGCCGGCCACGCCGGCGACGATCACCGACTTCGACGTGTTCACCACCGAACTGCGCGAGGTCGAACGGCGAGGCTGGGCCCTGGAACAGGGCGAGGACGACGCCCACACCTCAGCGGTGGCCGCGCCGGTGCTGGATCGGGCGGGCCGCTCCATCGTCGCGATCACCGTGATCGCGCCCACCACCCGGCTGTCGTCGGATCGCGCCGACACGATCGGCCAGGCGCTGGTGGCCACGGCGGCGGCCATCGGTGAGGAGTTGGGGATGGTCACCCGCGGCGCCGCGTCCCCGCTGGGCTGAACCGGGCCGGACCCGCCCCGGGCGAGGCCGGTCGACCCAGTGGGTTGTCCCCCGCGAGATCAGGCGGCGTCGATCAGGGCCACGATGTCGTGGTAGCCGCGGGCCTCGGCCAGCTCGCGTGGTGTCCGGCCGTTGCGATCGGGGATGGTGACGTCGGCCCCGGCCTCGATCAGCAGTCGGACCACCTCGACGTGGTCGGGCGAACCGGTACCGAGCACGATGGCCTCGAGCATCGCCGTCCAGCCGAGGTTGTTGACGTGGTCCAGCGGGACGCCCGCCGCGATCAGGATGCGTACCGTCTCCACGTAGCCGTGCTCGCAGGCGGGGATCAACGCCGTCCCGTCGAACCGGTTCGTGCTCCTGACGTCCGCCCCGTGCTCGAGGGTGGCACGCAGGATGGCGTTGTAGCCCTCCGCCCCCGCGTACAGGAAGGCGGAGTCGGAGATGTCGTCCTTCGCGTTCGGGTCGGCACCGGCGGCCAGCAGGGCCTTGGCCAACGCCACCTCGTTCGCCTTGGTGGCGATGACCAGTGCGGTCCGCCCGTTGTCGTCGCGGGCCTCCAGGTCGGCGCCCGACCGGATCGCAGCCATGGCGGCGGCGAGGTCGGCATCCCGGGCCGCTTCGAGCAACTGACGGGTGGCCTGCTGCTTGGACATGGCGGGTTGCGTCGCCGAGCGGGGCTCCTCCGACACGGGCTGCGTGGTGCTCGGCGTGGCGATCGGGGACGCTGCGGGGCTGTTGACGCCGGTCGGCGACGGGGGTGGGGCGGCCGTGGGACCGGTCGTCGACGGGATCGGGGAACCGGCGCCTGCCGCGCACCCGCCCACCGCCGCCACCCCGGCCAGGGTGGTCAGTGCCGACAACAGCCGCCGGCGTGAGGAGTCGTGACCCGTCATGGAGAAACGGTATGCCATCCGGGCAGGCTCCCGTACGGGCCGTCGCGAGCAGCTCGTGGTCACCATCGACACCACGCCCTGATCAGGTCGGCACGGCGGTCACGATGCCGGCGCGGACCACCACCTGCTTGCGGTCGACCGCCAGCGCGAGGGCGGCCCGCAGCCGGGCACCGATGCCCTCGGTGACCCGGCTCCCACCGAACACCCGACACGTCTCGGAGATCAGCTCGGACTCCTCGACCCCCATGGACGACCGGGCCAGATGGGCCATCGCGTTGCCGATCTCGCGCAGCGGTACGTCATCGAGCGGCCGTTCCTTCGTCGGTCCGTCCCAGTGCCGGAATCCCTGCCAGCGCAGGGGATCCCGCGATTCTGGCCAGACGAACCCCTCCTCGGGGTCGCGTCGCAGGTCGGTGGGGATCCGGGCCGCCACCTCGGCCTGCCTGCTCGCGGTCAGCCGGGTCAGGCCGTAACAGCCCACGAAGTGGCGGGCCAGCCGGACCGGGGTGATCGGCCCCTCGGTCGCCACGATGTCCATGATCAACTCACGGACCTTCTCCGGGCGTCGCAGCGCGGCGTCCAACGACCCACGACCACCGCGGCGCCGTGGCTCGAAGGGGACGAAGTCGACACCCTGCGACTCGTCGGCGGCGCCGCCCAGCGCCACCGGCAACTCGACACGGCCCCCGTCGGCTTCCGTCTCCGACGCAGCGGATCCATCATCGGTCGGGGTTTCCGTGCCGCCGGGCTCATCCACCGGTCCGGCATCGTCGGCATCGGTCGGGTCGCCATCGGTGGTCGCGGCTGCCGGCGCCTCGGGTGTGGGCTCGGGGTCATCGGTGCCGACCAGCCGGTCACTGGTGACGACCCAGCGTTCTCCCACCTGGTGGGGATTCAGGTGCGCCCGGTTGGCCTCCTCGGTGATCCGGGCGACCACGCGGTCCGGGTCGGTCAGCCAGTCCGGCAGCCAGATCCGTGACACCCCGGGCCACCCCATCAACGACCGCAACACCGTGTACGGCAACGCGTCCCGGTCACCGGTGGTCAACCGGGCCCGCCAGGCCGGTGAGTCGAGCAGCACCGCCAACACCGGGCTGTCCCCGACGCCGACGGCGAGGTCGACCTGGAACTCCGAGAGCCCGAGCCCGGTCCGTACGGTCAGCCCGTTCGCCCGCAGCGCCGCGGCAATGGCGTCCCGGTGTCGATCCACCACGACCCGTGAGGCGGCGACCGCAGGGGTGCCGTCATCGGGATCGATCGCGTGGCCGTCGCGGGCCACCTCCAGGTAGGCGCGGAGGTGTTTGAGCCCGACCGAGGAGGTCTGCTCGACCCGCATGTCCTCGGGGTCGAAGGACGAGAACACCATCACCCGGCGCCGGGCGCGGGTGATCGCGACGTTCAGCCGACGCTCGCCCCCGGACCGGTTGAGTGGCCCGAAGTTGAGCGGCAACACGCCCTTGTGGTTGGCGGAGAACCCGGTGGAGAACAGGATCACGTCCCGCTCGTCGCCCTGTACGTTCTCCAGGTTCTTGACGAACAGTCCGTCACTGCGTTCGGCGAGCGACTCGGCGACCCCCGGCACCTCCGACTCCCACAACATCCGCTCGATCAGCCCGCGCTGCTGGACGTTGAACGTGACGACGCCGATCGATCGTTCGCGACGTTCCCAGCGGCGCAGCACCTCCTGCACGACGGCGACCGCCTCGACCGGGTTGGTCCGCAGCAGGGAACGGTCCTGCGCCGCCCGGCGGGCCGCCGGCGGCAACTCGGCCAGCAGCTGTTGATCATCCTCCGACAGTTCGTCCTCGCCCTTGCGGACCGACCGGATGAAGCGTCCCGGCACCCGCGTGAAGCTGAGACCGAGATCGTCCGACGCGCCCGGCACGGCGGGGAAGGAGGCCAACCGGCCGTCGTAGTACTCGCGGTTGCTGAAGCTGATCAACGACTCGTCGCGACTGCGGTAGTGCCACGACAACCACAGCCGGGGGACGCGTGCCTGCACCGCCTCGGACAGGATGCTCTCCTCGTCGGTGACCACGGCGTAGTCGTCGTCGGGGTCGACCTCGACGTCGGTCTCCGACTCGGTGAACATCGAGGTGGGAGGCATCTGCTTGGAGTCACCGGCCACCACCACCGCACGAGCCCGGCCGATCGCCCCGATCGCATCCGGGACACGGATCTGGGATGCCTCGTCGAACACGACCAGATCGAAGGTCATCGCCCCCGGCGCGATGAACCGGGCCAACGAGTCGGGGCTGACGAGTACGCACGGGGTGACCTCACCGATCACCTTGCCGAACTTCTCGATCAGTCGACGCACCGACAACCCACCGCGACTGCGGCCGACCTCACGTTCCAACGCCCCGACCCGGCCGACCCCGGCGCGCGCCATCGCGCCACCGTTGCCGAAGGGGCGACGCTCCACCACCGCGGCCGGCAGCACGGTGCGCAGGTCCTGTCGCAGTCGGTCGGCCGAGGCGACGAACCGGGACGCCGTCCGGTCGTGGGACTCCGGGTCGAACGTGGTGAACCCACCGGCCTCCCACCGTTCGTCGACGGTCGCCCGGGCGATGCCGCGTTCCAGGCCGGCTGCCGCTTCCTGCGCCGACACCGTCTTGGCGAGCAGTTGGTCCCGGGCGGTCGGCAGGGTGTCGTCGAGTGGGGCGAGACCGTCGCGCACCGCGACCCAACGACGCAACAGCGTCCAGCTGGCGCGGTCGGTCTCCCGTCCCGCGGCCGTGGCCGCCCAGGCTTCCACCAGCCCCTGGGCGGCGTCCGACTCCGCCTCGCCCGGCGCCGACCCCGACTCCACCAACGCGGCGGCGGTGGCGAGGCGGCGTTGGTCGTCGGGGCCACTCCCGGTGGCGGCGAACACCCGACCGAGGGCCTGCCCGGCCGCGGCGACGGCCTCGGCGCCGGTTGCCCCGAGCAGGTGCCCGTCGCGACGACAGCGGCGGGCGTCGGCGACCAGCTCGGCGGGCAGTTGCTGGACCGCGGCCTGGTCGGCCTCGATCCCGGCCAACGTGTCGGCCAGTCGGCGGCGGTTGCTCTCGTCGACCAGCAGCAGGTCGTCGGGCAGGTGGGACAGCGCCGGCATCGCCCGCCACGCGGCCACCAGGGCGCGGTGGTCCCCCGCGATCGCGGCCAGCTGCTCCACCAGGTCAGGCAGGTCGCGGGGCCTGAGGTCGACTCCTGGTCGGAGGTGATCAAGAACCGGGGCGGCCGCCCGCAGGATGCGCCCCTTGCGGCCGATGAAGAACGACGAGGCCGCGATCCGGAGCTCCTGCCGCACCGGAGCAAGATCAACATGGAACACCTCCGGGGTGAACTGCTGCAGCATCGGTGCCGCTGTTGCCACCAGCCGATCGGTGCGTCCCTGCAGCTCCTGGCGAGCCTGTTGCCAGGTCGCGGCACGGGTCCGGTCGAGCTGGTCGGGACTGGCCCCGGACCCCAGAAGCCGTTGCAGGGTTGCGATCTCGGCGACCGTCCGGGCCCGTCGCACCACGTCGGCCGCCGGCCCGGCGACATCGGCACGGACCCGGGCCACGGTCCGGTCCGCCCGCTCCAGCAGCGCGGGGAGAGCGCTGAGGTCAGGCAGCGTACGGACGAACGACCAAGGCTGGTCGTCGGCATCGCCCAGCTCGGCGAGCAACGGGATGGACTCGGTGACGGCCCGGCGGACGGCGTCGGAGGCCGCCGGGCTCAGCGCCGCCAGTTCGGCGGAAGAGATCGTCAACGCCGTCCCCTCGCCCTGGGCCAGCAGCCGGTTCCGCGCCTGGTAGAGCGACAGCCCGGCAACGTTCGGGGCGTGCAGCTGCTCGGCGTAGCGCGACAGCGTGCGAGCCGTGGTGGTGACCGCGGCGGCGTCGACGCGGTAGCCGTCGGTGTCGACCTCAGGCGTCTGCCGCAGCGCCGCGGCCAGCTTGGCGCGCACCTGGGTGGGGCGGGCGTTCCGGTCGTGCAGGTCCAAGGTGAACGGCAGCAGCCCCGCATCGCCGAGCCGCTGCCGTACGACGTCGAGGGCGGCCCCCTTCTCCGCGACGAACAGCACCGAGCGGCCCTGGGCGAGTTGATCGGCCACGATGTTGGTGATCGTCTGCGACTTCCCCGTCCCCGGTGGCCCCTCCAGCACGAAGTTGCGACCGGCGCGGGCACTGGCGACCGCGACCGCCTGCGATCCGTCCGCCGGGATCGGGCAGGCGGCCACCACGTCGTCGAGGTCGGCCAGGCCGGGCCCGGCGGCACTGGCGTCCACCGCGTTCATCCCGTCCGCCCCGGTCAAGCCGTCCGGGTCGTCCGACAGGTCCGGCACGTCCGCCTCGGTGTCCGGTGCCGGTTCGGGGTCGTCGCCGCGCCACGGCAGAGTCGGGGTGTACACCAGGTGCTTGACCAGCGGCACCTCACAGAACTGCTCCCAGTGTTGATCAAGGTCGCGCCACAACAGGTACCCGGTGAACTGCACCGCCGCCAGCCGGGCCTCGCTGGCCACCCGGAACGGCAGGTCACCGGCGACGAGCGCCTCCCGCACGATCCGGACCACCGCGTCGACGTCGACCCCACCGTCGGCACCTGCCGGCAACGGGTCGAGCCCGGGGATCACCAGGCCGAACTCGTGACGCAGCTTCTCCATCAGCGACAGGTTGAGCGTGATCTGGCCACTGGTGTCGTACGCGATCCGGAACGGCATCACGGTGCCGCGCACCTCGACCGGGCAGAGCAGCAGCGGCGCCACCAGGTCACGGTCGGCCAGCTGCCACTCGAGTCGGCCCAGCGTCACCATCAGCGGGTTCGCGCCGGTCTCCTGGGTGATGGTCCGGGCGCGGTAGCGCAGTGCGTCGACGGTCCGGCGGTGGAACGGCTCCGGGGCGCCGGAGTAGATGGTGGCCCGCTGGGTCAGCATGGTCCGCAGCACGTCGCCGGGCAGCGACCACGCATCGGTCGCGTCCTTGGTCGCGACCTGACCGGTCAGGTCGTCCAGCGCCCGGATCACCACGGACCGTTCACTCTGCAGGTGGTCGGCCAGCACACCCAGGTGCTCGGGTGGCAGCACCAGCGGCAGCTGCGACGACGTCGACCCCATGTTGAGCAGCTTGTTGCGCAGTGTCAGGTCGAGCAACGAGTTCTTCCACTGCTGCACCCGGGGTGGGACGGGGGTGACCGGCCGGGGTGTCGCGCCGGGCTCGGCCGGGGACGTCGCCGCCGGAAGCGGGGCGGCGGCCGGCGCAGGCTCGGCCGGCCGGTACTCGACGACCTCGACCACGCCGTCGGGGCGCACCTGGCGCGCCGGCACCGGCAGCACCTTCATCAAGCGGGCCTCGGCGACGTCGACCACCCCGACCAGGTCCGAGGACCGGCCCCGCAGCCAGGTGTCGATCGGCGCCTGGCGGGCCCGCCGGGCGACATCGCGGTCAGGGGTACGTTCAGCCGTCACGAAGGTGGTCTCGACCACGCCGACCAGACCAAGATCAACAGCGTTGACAGCAGGGGCGACCTGCAGGCTGGCCGCATCGGGCAGGTGGTGGCCGGCGCGACGCCAGTAGCCCAGGAACGCATGCCCGGTGGCGATCCAGAGCACCGGACCGATGCCGAGCTGCTCCAACGCGGCGGCCAACAGCATCGTGGTGTCGAGGCAGGTGCCGAGCTTGCCGTCCAGCACGTCACCCGGGGTGCGCACCTTCTGCCCGTACCCCCAACTCGCCGGCGGGGCCGCGTAGTGGATCCCGTGCTCGAAGGTCACCTCGACCAGTGCCTCGACGATCTCGTCGATCCGCTGTGGACTGACCTCGGTGGTGTCCAGTGATCCCCCGCCGGTCCGCGACTCGGCCGACCGTTCGTCGCGGGGTCGCCGGTTCACCCATCGCGGGTCGGCGAGCCGTTCGGCGGTGGCGCTGAGCAACGCCCCGATCGCCGGGTGGTTCGGCTGGACGAAGGCGGCCAGCAGTTCCAGCGACAGCAGCGGTGCCCGCGGATCGAACTGCCACTGCCGGGCCGCGAGCAGGTCGAGCGGGGAGTGGCTGATGCCGAGCTGCTGCCCGGCGGGGCCGCTCGGCCCGGCGACCCCGGCGACGACCCGGACGATGATCTCGGCGCCGGTCTCCTCCTCCAGGGTCGACAGCTGACGCGGGTCGAGCCGGATGTCGGGGCTGTCGAGGGTGACCGGGAGACTCGGCGGCAGGTCCAGGTTCCGGTTGTACGGGCGGCTCACCAACTGGCCGTGGTCGTCGCGCACCTCGACGGTGAGCACCACCTCTTCGAGTGCCTCGGCCGATCGGTTGATGATCACGACCCGGTCCAGGAACGGCAGCTCGTTGTGGCTCATGGCGTAGTTGAGCGTGGGAGCGGACATCACCTCGATCGAACACACCACGGACGGCACTCTACGGGGCGCTCGGGCCTGGCGCCGGTGACGGGAGCGCGTCCCATAGGCTCGAACCACACGGACCTCACGGAAGGGTGCACACCATGGCACAACTGGGCGTACAGATGATGATGTTCAAGGACCGAGTCGCCAAGGAGGGCATGTACCCGCTGTTGGAGGAGTTCGTCGCCGCCGACCTGAAGGCGGTGGAGGTGTCCCAGATCGCCATGTCGGAGGAGAACACCGCCGCCCTGGAGCGTGCGGTCTCCGAACTCGGGCTGACCGTCGGCGCGTTGAGCGTCGCCCTGGAGGCGGCCACCGCCAGCCCCAACACCGACGCCCTCGACCGCGACTACGACAAGATCGTGGCCGACTGCAAGCGGCTCGGCACCCACTACCTGCGGATCGGCATGATGCCGGCCGAGGCGATGTCGACGAAGGAGGGCACCGAGGCGTTCGCCGCGGCCTGCGAGCCGGTGGCCGCACGGCTCGCCGAGGAGGGCATCACGCTCTGCTACCACAACCACCACGTCGATCTGGCCCAGTTCGACGGGGAGCGGATCTTCGACATCGTCCGCCGGGTCGCGCCGTCGATGAAGTTCGAGGTCGACCTGCACTGGGTGCAGCGTGGCGGGATGGCGCCGCTGGACATGCTCGAGGCCTACAGCGGGGTGTGCAAGCTGATCCACGTCAAGGACTACCGGGTCACCCCGCTGCCGCCCGAAGCGATCGAGATGCGCAAGAACGGCGACATGGCCGGCTACATGCGGCTGTTCTCCGAGATCGTGCAGTTCGCGGAGGTCGGGCAGGGCAACATGAACTGGCCCGCGCTGATGCCGGCCGCCGAGAAGGCCGGCGCCGACTTCTTCTTCATCGAGCAGGACAACACCTACGGCCGCGACGCGATGGACTGCGTCCGTGAGTCGCGGGCCTACCTGGCCTCCATCGGCTGGTGAGGATCGGCTGACCGCTCGTATCGGATCGGGCCCGACCGTGCAGCTCAGGCGCGAGTGACCGGCACCGCGCGCGGCTGCTCCGGGGCGTCCACCACCAGCTCGACCTCGACCGGTGCGTTCTTCGGCAGCACCGCCACCCCGACCGCACTGCGCACGTGGCCACCCGGGAAGATCGCGCCGACCAGCTCGCTGGCCCCGTTCGCCACCTGGGCCTGATCGGTGAAGTCGGCCGAACTGGCCACGAACACCATCACCCGCACCACCCGGCTGATGGCCTCCAGGCCACCGGCGACCGATGCCGCGGCAGCGACCGCGTTCAGCGCGGCGACCCGCGCCGCCGCGTACGCCTGCTCGACGGTGACCTGGTCCCCCACCTTGCCGGGATGCAGCAGGGTTCCGTCCACCACCGGCAACTGCCCGGAGGTGAGCACCTGGTTGCCCGACCGCAGCGCCGGAACGTAGGCCCCGACCGGGGTGGCCACCTCGGGCAGCGACAACCCGAGCTCGGCCAACCGGGCGGTCGCCTGGCTCACGACCCCTGCTCCGCCGACGGGATCGGCCGCTTCATGTAGGCCACCAGGTTCTCCGGGTTCATGCCCGGCACGACCTGCACCAGCTCCCACCCGTCGGCACCCCAGTTGTCGAGGATCTGCTTGGTCGCGTGGACCAGCACCGGCACCGTCACGTACTCCCACTTCGTCATGCCCCACACCCTACGGCGACCCACCCCACCCCGATCAGCTGGCCGACCCCGAGCTCATGCCGTCACTGACCCCAAGAACCCGAGGGTCCGCTCGTACGCCAGCTGCGCATCCGCCAGGTCCAGGTGGAACTGGTACTCGTGCGGCAGCGACGGTTCGTGGTCGTCGGGGAAGAACAGCTCGGTCACCTCGACCCCGTGGTGGGAGAGCGCCTGCGCCATCGCCATCGACTGCGGCCGGGTCAGCCCGTCCCCGTTGCCACCGGAGATGAACGTCGGCGGGAAGTCGGGCGTCACCCAGTTCTTGGTCGACATCATGTCGACGGCCGCGCGTTCGTCCCAGTCCCGGTGGCCGGTGTAGGCCCACATGGCGGTCCGGAAACCCCAGCCGACGATGCCGTCGGTCAGCGACAGCGCGGCCAGGTCGTAGACACCACAGTGCAGCACGACCCCGGCGAGCTGGTACGCCCCGATGCCGGGAGCCAACTCCGCCAGCCGCGCGTAGTCGGGGTTTGTGATCAAGGTCGCGAGCTGGCTCGCCAGTTGTGCACCGGCGGAGTCGCCGGCGAGCACGATCCGGTCGGGGTCGACGCCGTACTCGGTGGCGTTGGCGCTGATGTGGGCGAGCGCGGCGTTGAGCTGTTCGACCGCGGTCGGGTAGGTGGCCTCCGGGCCGCGGGTGTAGTTCAGCCCGATCCCGACGTAGCCGTCGTGGGCCAGCAGCTCCAGGTACGGCGCGACGTCCGCCTTGCTGCCGGAGACCCACGCACCACCGTGGATCCACACGATCGCCGGCAACGGCTCGGTCTGCCCGCCCGGGCGGAACACGTCCATGATCATGTCGCGGCCGTCGCCGTACGGTACGTCGTGCCGGGACTCGATGGGCAGCTCGGGTTGGTTGCGTCGCATCTGGTCGCGCAGCTGCTGTGCCCCGTTGTCGAAGACGGCACGGATCACCAGGGTGGCCGGCCACGGCGACAACAGGCAGACCGCGGTGATCATCACCACCACGGCAGCTGCACCCACCATGATCACCCGTCGGGGGCTGAAGCGCCGTGTCGGCTCCGCGTCCATGTCGAGGAGCCTACTGAGACCGGCTCCCGGGCGACAGCATCGGTTCACCGGGTGGGGTTCGGGTCATCCGGCCGCGACGAGGACGGTACGCAGCGTGTCGACCAACAGCTCCAGGTCGGCGTCCTCCACCACCAATGGTGGCGCCAACCGGATCGTCGACCCGTGGGTGTCCTTGGCCAGCACGCCCCGGTCGGCCAGCCGTCGGCACAGTTCCTTGCCCGACATCAGGGTCTGGTCGATGTCGACGCCGGCCCACAGGCCGCGGGACCGTACGGCCACGACGCCGACGTCGGTGAGCGACTGCAGCCCGGCGGTGAGCACGGCCCCCAGTTCGGTGGCCCGCTGCTGCCAGTGTCCGGTCGACAGCATGCGTACGACTTCGTGTCCGATCGCGGCGGCCAGCGGGTTGCCACCGAAGGTGGAGCCGTGCGAACCGGGAGTGATCACGTCCATCACCGCCCGGTCGGCCGCGATCGCCGACACCGGCATGATGCCGCCACCGAGCGCCTTGCCCAGCACGTACACGTCCGGCGCGACGTCCTCGTGGTCGCAGGCGAAGGTACGGCCGGTGCGCGCCAGCCCGGACTGGATCTCGTCGGCGATCAGCAGCACACCGTCCCGGGTGCACAGCTCGCGGACCTCCCGCAGGAATCCGTCGGGCGGGATGATCACCCCCGCCTCGCCCTGGATCGGCTCCAGCAGCACCGCGACGGTGTCGTCGGTGATCGCCTGCCGGATCGCCTCGACGTCGCCGTACGGCACGACGGTGAAGCCGGGGGTGTACGGGCCGAACCCGCGGCGGGAGTCCTCGTCGGTGGAGAACGAGATGATCGTGGTCGTCCGCCCGTGGAAGTTGCCGTCCATCACGATCACCGTGCCGCGGTCGGGGGCGACGCCACGGACGTCGTGGCCCCATCGCCGCGCCACCTTGAGAGCGGTCTCGACGGCCTCCGCCCCGGAGTTCATCGGCAGCACCATGTCCTTGCCGGTCAGCCCAGCCAGGGCTCGGCAGAACGGGCCGAGCGGCTCGGCGTGGAAGGCTCGGCTGGTCAACGTCAACCGGTGCAGCTGGTCGACCGCGACCTTGATCAACTGTGGGTGGCGGTGCCCGAAGTTCAACGCCGAGTAGCCGGCCAACGCGTCCAGGTAACGCCGGCCGTCCACGTCGGTCACCCACGCCCCCTCCCCGGACGCGATCACCACGTCGAGCGGGGCGTAGTTGTGGGCGGCATGCCCGGCCATCAACGCCAGGTGGTCGGCACTGTTCAACTCGCGGTCGCGCGGTGCCCCCGGTTCCTCCATGACGTCCCCCGTACGGCCTGGCCGCAGCTCAGTCCGGTGGCCGGGCGGCGGTCGGCCGACTGCGGTGGAACGCCTCGCGGCCGAACACCGACGTCAGATGCTGCCGCCAGGTCGGCGGTGCGCCGGCGATCTGCGGCGGCATCACCACGACCGGACAGGCGGCCGAATAGATCACCCGGTGCGCAAACATCGGCCCGGTGGTCAACGCCTGCGGGGCATCCACCACCAACAGGTCGGCGTCCCGGGCGGCCGCGTTCAACGCCTTGCGTCGGCCGCCCCGGACCAGCTGGAGCTCCACGTCGTGGTCCGCGCCGAGCACGTCGGCGACGTCGGAGACGAACTGCCGCCGCAACTCGGCCTCCACCGTGGCGGCGGTCGGCACCCGGCCACCGGAGAGTGCCCCCGGGTCGGCCATCGGTGGATGACCGGGCCAGGCGCGGACCGCGATCACGCGGCCCTCGTTCAGCCGGGCCTGCGCGACCGCCCACTGCAACGCGGTCGGCGACTTCGAAGTGGGGCTGACGCCCACGACAACGGTGTACGGCGATTCCATCACGACCTCCCTGGTCGAAGGGCCGCTCTTCTCCAGTCACGATAGAGGAAGTTCGGTGATCATGGACAGGGCTACGATGGGGGAACCGCAAAGTGTGCCCGAACGGTGTTCCCGGACCGTCGCAGCACCGTGGCGGCAGCACCGTCACGGCGTGGCAGAGGAGACCAGCACATGACGCAGCCCGAGGCCCTCGGCCCCGTCGGCATCCTGGGTGGCACCGGCCCGCTCGGGCGGGCGTTGGGGGTGCGGTTCGCCCGTGCCGGCCTGTCGGTGGCACTGGGTTCGCGCGACGCCGAGCGGGCCGCCACGATCGCCGCCGAACTGGCGACCCCCGGGCTCGTGGGTGTCGACAATCCGACGGCCGCCCGGTGCCCGATCGTCCTGGTCGCGGTGCCGTACGAAGGCCATGCGGCCCTGCTCGCCGGACTCGCCGACACCTTGGCCGACCGGCTCGTGATCGACTGCGTGAACCCGCTCGGCTTCGACAAGCGCGGCCCGTACGCGCTGGCCGTACCCGCCGGGTCCGCCGCCGAGGAGGCCGCCGAGCTGTTGCCGCGCTCCCGCGTGATCGCCGCCTTCCACCACCTCTCGGCGCCGCTGGTCGCCGACGAGTCGGTGACCTCGCTGGACTGTGACGTGCTGGTGCTCGGCGAGGACCGTGACGACGTGGCGATCGGTCAGGCACTGGCCGAACACCTGCCGGGGGTGCGCGGCCACTACGCGGGGCGGCTCCGCAATGCCGGCCAGGTCGAGGCGCTGACCGCCAACCTGATCGCCATCAATCGACGCTACCGGGCACACAGCGGGATCCGTGTCACCGGGCTGGAGCAGCCTCGGTGAGGGGCCCACGGCACACCCTGCACGTGGTCAGCGGCAAGGGGGGCACCGGGAAGACGACCGTCGCCGCCGCCCTCGCCTGTGCGCTGGCGACCCGTGGCCGGCGCGTCCTGTTGTGCGAGGTGGAGGGGCGACAAGGCATCAGTGGCCTGTTCGGTCGCCGGGCGTTGCGGGGTGCCGAGGAGCCGCGACTGCTGCGCACGCCCGCCGGTGGTCAGGTGCACGGGTTGTCGATCGACGCCGAGGACGCCCTGCTGGAGTACCTCGCCACCTTCTACCGGATGGGCCTGGCCGCCCGCGTGCTCGACAAGTTCGGCGCGATCGACTTCGCGACCTCGATCGCTCCCGGGCTGAGTGACGTGTTGTTGACGGGCAAGGTGTACGAGGCCGTGCGACGCGGCGAGAAGCGGCGCCCGAATGCGTACGACGCCGTGGTGCTGGACGCCCCGCCCACCGGCCGGGTGACGCGCTTCCTCAACGTGCACGACGCGGTCTCGGGGTTGGCCAAGGTGGGCCCGATCCGCAAGCAGGCCGATTCGATCATGAACATGTTGCGTTCCGATCGGACGGTGGTGCACCTGGTCACGCTGCCCGAGGAGATGCCGGTGACCGAGACCGTCGAGACCGTCTCGGAGTTGAACCCGACCGGCATCACCGTCGGCACCGTGATCGCCAACCAGACCACCACCACACCCTTGCCCCATGATCAACTCGTGGCGGCCCGGGAGGGCAGGTTGACCCTCGACATCCCGGCCCTGGACCGGGCCGATCTTGCTGCCCTGCAACAGGAGTTCGGTGACCAGGCGAGCCGGATCCTCGACGAGGAGGACGCTCTGGACCGGCTGAAGAACCTGCACGTCCCGACCGTCCGACTGCCACGTGAGCCGTACGACATCGACGAGACCACGGTCTGGTCGCTGGCACAGCGGCTGGCCGAGCAGCTGCCCGAGGAGGTGGCGACATGACCGTCGGGAGGCTTGCCGTGCCGGGCGCGAAGAGTCCGACGCTCGACGTCGACGCGCTGATCACCGACCGAGGGGTGCGGATCCTGATCTGCACCGGCGCCGGCGGTGTCGGCAAGACCACCATGGCTGCGGCGATGGCCGTCCGGGCCGCGGTCGCCGGCCGGAAGGTCGCCGTGCTGACCATCGATCCGGCGCGGCGACTGGCCCAGTCGTTGGGGGTGGGCCAGCTCGACAACACGCCGCGCACCGTCGACCTGGGCGACCTGCTCGCCGACGGCGCGACCGGAACCCTGGACGCGATGATGCTCGACATGAAGCGGACCTTCGACGAGGTCGTGCTGTCGCAGGCGACCCCGGAGAAGGCGGCCCAGATCTTCGCGAACCCGTTCTACCAAGCGTTGTCGACGCAGTTCGCCGGGACGCAGGAGTACATGGCGATGGAGAAGTTGGGCCAGCTGCACGCCGAGGCCGAACGGACCGGCCGCTGGGACCTGATCATCGTCGACACCCCGCCGGCCAGGTCGGCCCTCGACTTCCTGGACGCACCCGAGCACCTGTCGGAGTTGTTGGACGGCCGGTTCCTGCGGTTGCTGCTGGCGCCGGCGAAGGGGCCGCTGCGGATGATGAGCTCCGGGTTCAACATCGTGCTGTCGACCATGAGCAAGGTGTTGGGGGCACAGGTGTTGACCGACGTGCAGACCTTCGCGAACGCGTTCGAGACGTTGTTCGGCGGGTTCCGGCAGCGGGCGGAGCTGACGCTGCGGCAGTTGTCCTCGGACCACACCCGGTTCTGCGTGGTCACCACCGCCGAGCGGGACACCGTACGGGAGGCCGCCTACTTCACCAGCCGGCTGTCGGAGGAGAAGATGCCGTTGGCCGGGGTGATCGTCAACCGGGTCCACACGACCAAGGTGTCCATCTCGGCCGAGCGGGCGCTCAGCCTGGCCGAGGACCTGCCCGCCGACTCACCCGAGGCGGTCGCGTTGACCCGACATGCGCGGGTCAGCCGGGTCCGGGACCAGGAGTTGGGCCGGATCGAGCGGTTCGCCGCCGCCCACGGCGACATCCCGCTCCGGTTGGTGCCTGCCCTGGTCCACGACGTGTACGACATCGAGTCGCTGGCGACCGTGGGCGACCTGCTCGGCGACTCGCTCTGACCCGCCCGCTCAACGCCCGTCGAGACGTCATCCAGCTTGTGATCAGCGGGGTTGCGAGTCCTGCTCCAGCAGCACGGACTTCCAGGAGGTGACGCGGCTGTGCCTGCGCAGCAGGGACCGGCGTTCCCGTTCGGTCATGCCACCCCAGATGCCCCACTCGATGCGGTTGTCGAGGGCCTCGGCCAAGCAGTCCGCCCGGACCGGGCAGCCGTCGCAGAACTGACGGGCGCGCTTCTGTTCCGCACCTTCGCAGAACAACGCGTCCTCACTGCCCCGGCACTTCGCGAGCAGCGTCCAGTGCTCCACACCCGACGCCGCCACAGCCTGCGATGTCACCATCTGCCTCCGTCCGCCCGATCAGGGCCGAGAGTTCACGGTCGACCCACGCCGTATGAGACGGATGTTACCGCTGAGTACGGCTGCGGGCTCGGACCCATGGTAGGGCTTTGTCCCGGAGAGTGAAACTCCGCTGCGTTGCGAGCACTCAGGCCTCATTATGATCACAGCAGCCCCCTGCCCCACCGCGGGAGTTCGACCCACTTGCGCCCAGCCCGTACATTGGGGCCCATGCCAGTGACTCCCAAGCGCGTCGGTGGCGTGCTCTACTCGGCTGTCATGTTCGTCGTGGTGAGCGTGCTCTCCGGACTCCTCATCGCCGGCCTGGCCGTCCCGTTCGCCGGGCTCGCCGGCGTCACCAGCAAGGCTGCGGTCGACGAACTGCAGAAGCTGCCGGTCGAGTTCGAGACCCCACCCCAGGCCGAGCGTTCGACCGTCCTGCTCGGGGACGGCAGCGTGCTGACCAACTTCTACGACGAGAACCGGGTGTACGTCCCGCTCGACAAGGTCGCGCCGGTGATGCAGCAGGCGCAGATCGCGATCGAGGACCACCGGTTCTACGAGCACGGCGCGATGGACCCGAAGGCGACCCTGCGTGCGCTGGTCCGCAACACCACCGGCGGCTCGACCCAGGGCGGTTCCTCACTCACCCAGCAGTACGTGAAGATGGTGCAGATCGAGCGGGCCGCGCTGAACAACGACCCCAAGGGCGTGTTGGAGGCCCAGGAGACCACGTACGCGCGGAAGATCCAGGAGCTGCGCTACGCGATCGCGCTGGAGAAGAAGTTCAGCCAGCCGCCGTACCGGGGCAAGGACGAGATCCTCGAGCGCTACCTCAACATCGCGTACTACGGCAACGGGGCGTACGGCGTCGAGGCCGCCGCCCACTTCTACTTCAACACCACCGCCGAGAAGCTGACCCTGCCGCAGGCGGCGATGCTCGCCGGGCTCGTCCAGAACCCGGATGCGGTCAACCCGATCAGCGCCAAGCGGCTCGCGATGGAGCGCCGTGACGTCGTGATCAACCGGATGGCCGAGCTCCGACTGATCTCGAGCGCCGAGGCGGAAGAGGCCAAGAAGACCGACTTCGACGCCAAGAAGGTGCAGCGGCTGAAGAACGGTTGCGAGTCGAGCCAGTACCCGTTCCTGTGTGACTACGTACGCCACACCCTGCTGCAGACGCCCAGCCTGGGCGAGACCCCCGACGAGCGGCGTGCACTGCTCTACCGCGGTGGCCTGGTGATCAAGACCAAGATCGACCGGAAGACCCAGGATGCGGCGCAGGCGGCGATCAGCGACCTGGTCGGCCCGACCGATCCGCTGATCTCGGTCGCCAACATCATCGAGCCCGGCACCGGGCTGATCCTGGCGATGGCGCAGAACCGTCACACGATGGGCAACGACTCCAAGGCCGGCGAGACCTACTACAACTACTCCGTCACGCCGCAGTTCGGCGGCGCGGAGGGTTATCAGGCCGGCTCGACGTTCAAGGCGTTCACGCTGGCCGCGGCCCTCGACAACGGGGTGCAGATGGACCGAAAGTTCAAGTCGCCCAAGTCGATGGACTTCTCCGGGTATAGCTGGCAGTCGTGCACCGGCAACTTCACGTTGACCGAGGAGTGGAAGGTCTCCAACTCGACGCGGAGCAACGCCAGCGGCATGAGCATGGCGCAGGCGACGGCGTACTCGGTGAACACCTACTTCGTGCAGTTGGAGCACCGCGCCGGGCTGTGCAACACGGTCCGGATGGCCGAGGCGGCCGGGATCGACCTGAGCACCCCGGGTGCCACCTTCGAGGACATGTCGAAGTTGCCGTCGTTCACCCTCGGCCCGGTCGAGATCGCCCCGCTCTCGCTGGCTGAGGCGTACGCCACGTTCGCGGCGCGCGGCAAGCACTGCGAGCCGCACATCGTGGAGTCGGTGACCACCAAGGAGGGCAAGGCCTTCGACGTCCCGGACGGCAACTGCAAGCAGGTGATGCGACCCGAGGTCGCCGACGGCGTCACCAAGATGCTGGAAGGCGTGATGGACGCCACCGGCAGCCGCGCCGCGATCAGTGGCTTCCCCGACCAGGCAGGCAAGACCGGTACGACCGAGGAAGGGGCTGCGGTCTGGTTCGCCGGCTACACCCCGGAGGTCGCCGGGATCGCGATGATCGCCGCCGACAAGACCTCGGGCATCTTCGGGCCGGGCAAGCGACGCGGCATCAAGGGCCTGCGACTGGAGAACGGGTCGTACTTGGAGGCCACCGGTGGTGGTGACGCCGGCATGGGCATCTACAAGCCCGCGATGACGGCAGCCCTCAGGGGTCGCCCGAAGACCAAGTTCGTCGAGCCGCCCAAGGTCATCACGCCGCCGCGGATGGTCGAGGTGCCGTCGATCCGAGGTCTCAGCGTGTCGGAGATCCGGACCAAGCTGGCCCAGGCCGGATTCGTCACCGTGAGCGTCAGCCGGGTGCACCGCAGCGGCAAGGGTACGTTCCTCGGGCTCAACCCGGTGCCAGGCACCAAACGCGAAGAGGGCTCGACGATCCAGCTGGTGTTCTCCGCCGGACCGCCGCCGCCTCCACCGCCCCCCAAGCCGAAGCCCAAGCCGAAGCCGACGCCGCCGAAGACCGAGGAGCCAGAGCCTCCGAAGAAGACCGAGCCACCGGCACCCCCGAAGAAGACCGAGGAGCCCAAGAAGCCGGGCGCCAAGCCCTCCGGGGGTGGCTGACGAAGCCGGTTGGCGGGTAACCAAGAACGCGCCGGCCGGGACGACGAGTCCCGGCCGGCGCGTTCTGGCTGTGTGGGGGCTTTGTGGTGGTGCGGCGTTGGGCGGTGCGCGGGTGTCAGGCGCTGAGCTGGCGCTTGACCTCGGCCGCGACCGCCTTGCCGTCGGCGCGCCCCTTCGTCTGTGGGGTCAGCTTGCCCATCACCGGGCCCATCCCCCGCGGGCCGAGCTCCTTGGCGCCGGTCTCGGCGATGGCAGCCGCAACCAACTCGGCGAGCTCAGCCTCGGTGAGCGGCTGCGGCAGGTAGTCGGCCAGGACGGCGGCCTCCTCCTGCTCGGCGTCGGCCAGCTCGTCGCGGCCGGCTGTGCGGAACTCCTGCTCCGCCTCGCGGCGACGCTTCGCCTGGTTGATCAGCACGTCTCGGACCTGCTCATCGGTCAGCTCGACCGTGGCGTTGCCCGACACCTCGGCCTCGCTGATGGCGGTCAGCACCATCCGCAGGGTACGCAGCCGCACCTTGTCCCGCGCCTTCATCGCGGCGGTCATGTCGTTGCGCAGCTGCTGCTTGAGTTCGGCCATGGTCAGAGTCTCCCACGGCGCACCGGCGCAGCGCCCGGTGTCAGCGGTCGAGCTCGGCCCGTCGCCCCCGGAGGTGCCGGAGCTGGGCCGGGTTGGTGATGGTGGCCAGTGCCCGGTCGTACGCGACCACGGCCTCGGCGGGCCGATCCAGCCGGCGCAGCAGATCAGCCCGCGCCACGTGGAACGGACCGTACCGGTCGAGCTCGGCCGCAAGCGGGTCGATGGCTGCCAGCCCGGCCTCGGGGCCGGCGACCTCGGCCACCGCGACGGCCCGGTTGAGGGCGATCACCGGGGACGGGGCGATCGCGTACAGCATGTCGTAGTTGATCTTGATCTGGTGCCAGTCGGTGTCGGCCGCCGACGATGCCTGCGCATGGATCGCCTGGATCGCCGCCTGCAGCTGGTGCGGGCCGGGACGTCCCCGGGCGAGGCAACGCCGTACGAGTAGCTGCCCCTCGTCGATCAGGGAACGCGACCAGCGGCTGCGGTCCTGCTCGTCGAGCCGGACCAGGACGCCGTCGACGATCCGGGCGGGTCGGCGCGACTCGATCAACAGCATCAGCGCGAGCAGCCCGAGCACCTCCGGCTCGTCGGGCATCAGCTCGGCCAGCAGTCGACCCAGCCGGATCGCCTCGGCGGCAAGGTCGGCGCGTTCCTCACGGTCGGCGGTCGGCACGTACCCTTCGTTGAAGATCAGGTAGACCGTGGCAAGCACGCCCGGCAGCCGCTGCGGCAGTTCATGATCCGCCGGGACCCGGTACGGGATCTTCGCCAACCTGATCTTCTTCTTGGCTCGGGTGATCCGTTGCCCCATGGTGGTGTCGGGTACGAGGAAGGCGGCTGCGATCTCGGGTACGGCCAGCCCGCCCAACAACCGGAGGCTCAGCGCCACCCGGGCGTCGATGTTGAGCGCCGGATGGCAGCAGGTGAAGATCAACTGCAGGCGGTCGTCGGTCAGGGACGAGGCGTCGCCCAGGGCCGTATCCGCCGGGTCGTCCATGGTCGGCTCCTGGAGGTGGTGGGCCTGCCGCTGCCGTTGGTCCCCGACCGCATCGCGGCGCAGCCGGTCGATCGCCCGGTTGCGGGCGGTCAGGGTGAGCCAGCCGCCCGGGTTGGGCGGCAGGCCCTGCTCCGGCCACCGACGGATCGCTTCGACGAACGCCTCCTGGGCCACGTCCTCGGCCAGGTCGATGTCGCCGAAGCGGCCCACCAGGGTCGCAACCACGCGGCCGTACTCCTCACGGAAGATGTCGCCGATCGCGGCATCGTCGGGTGGCCGGTCGGCCGACCCGGGCGGCGTCATACGCTGTCGAACGGCCGGATCTCGACGGTGCCGCGGCAGGCCTTGGACCCGGCCGCGGCCAGCGCGATCGCCTCGTCGAGGTCGGCGGCCCGGACCACCCAGAAGCCGCCCAGGTACTCCTTGGCCTCGGAGTAGGGCCCGTCGGTGGTGATGGGTTCGAGCCCGGTGCCGTCGACGACGGTTGCGGTCTCGATGTCGGCCAGTCCCCCGGCGAACACGAAGGCGCCGCTGGCGATCAGTTCGTCGTTGAACGCACCGGTCGCGGCGTGCGCGGCCTTGGTCTCCTCCTCCGTGGCGTACGGCGGCTTCCCCCGCTCGGCCATCACGGACAGCATGTAGTCAGGCATCGTCGATCTCCTTCGCCGGGCCCCGCGGTCGGGGGCCTCTCACCTTCTCCACGACCAGCATCCTCGCGATCCGACAGCTCGGCACCGATTTTCCGCGAACCGAGGCCTATCGCGCTGGGGCCACACTGCGGCGCATCACCGTGTTCTTCATGCCCTTGGGCCGGATGAAGTCGAAGCCGGCGCGCTCGTAGACGGCCTTGGTGCCGTTGTAGAGGAACGACGATGACAGCCGCCGCTCCCCCGGGATGTGGGGGTAACCCTCGACGATGCCGCCACCGGCGTGCGCGATCAGGTCGAGCGCCCCCTCCAGGGCGACGGTGACCAGACCGTGTCCCCGGTACCGCTTGTCGACGAAGATGCAGGTGATCCGGTAGTCGGGCTCGAGGTCCTGCTCGGCGAGGTACTGCTTCCGGTGGTGGATGTCGGGCAGCTCTGCCGGGGTCCCGTACTCAGCCCAGGCGATGGCTTCCTCGCCGTCCTCGCCGTCGCGGACGACGAGCGCGGCATGGGCGACGCCCTCGTCGACCAGACACTTCTTGTAGGCCCGATTGCCGTCGTAGCCCGGGACGTGGTCGTCGCGTTCGGGGTGGAACTTGATGCACCAGCATCCGCTGAAGATGCCGTTGTGTCGCTCCACCAGCGCCGCGAACAGGTCCCACGTGGCGGAGGTCAGCGGTCTGATCGTCGTCGAGCCGGGATCGTGGGTCGCCATGTCCCGAACGTACTCGCGCCAGGCCACTCCCGCAGCAGGCCGGCCCGGCAAGCGCAAGACCGCCGGATTCCGTACGGATGGCCCGTCCGGTTACGCTGCCCACCATGGGTGTGGCGAAGCGGGTCGGCGGGGCGGTTGCGGTGCTCGGGGCCTTGGGCGCCGGCAGTCTGGGCTACGCGATGCTGGAGGCGCGGGCCTTCACGGTACGCCGAGTGAAGGTTCCGGTGTTGCCTCCCGGCTCCCGGCCGATCCGCGTGCTGCACCTCTCTGACTTCCACCTGACGCCGGGCCAGCGCACCAAGCAGGAGTTCATCGCCTCGCTCGCGGCCCTGGAGCCGGACCTGGTGGTCAACACCGGCGACAACCACGCCGACGGCCGGGCCTGGCCGTACGTGGTGCGCAGCCTCGGCCGGCTGCTGGACGTCCCGGGCGTGTTCGTCCACGGGTCGAACGACTACTACGCACCGAAGCGACGCAACTGGCTCGCCTACCTCGATCGGCACACCGGTGGCGCCACCGAGCCGACCGACCCCCGGCGTGACCTGCCGTGGCGGCAGCTGGACGCCGAGTTCACCGCGCGCGGCTGGCACGACCTGACCGAGCGGGAGGTGGCGATCGACGTCGCCGGGCAGCGGATCGCACTGCGCGGGACCGACGACGCCCACCTCGACCGTGACGACTACGCCGCGGTGGCCGGGCCGTTCCCCGATGACGCCACACTCCGGATCGGCGTGACCCATGCCCCCTACCTGCGGGTCCTGAACGGCATGGCCGCCGACGGGGCGGACCTCATCATGGCCGGCCACACCCACGGCGGCCAGGTGTGCGTGCCGGGCTACGGCGCGCTGGTCACCAACTGCGACCTCGACACCGGACGGGTGAAGGGTCTGTCGTCCCACCGGGCATCCGGTCGTACGGCGCACCTCCACGTCTCGGCGGGGTTGGGCACGTCGCCCTACGCCCCCATCCGGTTCGCCTGCCGCCCCGAGGTGAGCCTGCTGAAGCTGGTGCCGCGCTGAGCCGGCGCGTCCGTCTCGACCGGACCTCGTCGATGTGAATCGCGGCGTCCGATCGGCTACACTCGTCAAGGCTCAAGGGGCGGTTGTCCCTTGCCGGGGTGTGGCGCAGCTTGGTAGCGCGCTTCGTTCGGGACGAAGAGGTCGCAGGTTCAAATCCTGTCACCCCGACCATTCTCCTGAGTCGCGACATCGTTGACACGGTGCCGGGGCTCAGGATTTTTCATGCCTTCGGCCTGCGCTCAACGACGTCGGCTGGTGGTGTCGACGATCTCGAACGGGCAGTCACCGAAGTCCGGCACGGGGAGCCGCGCGCCGTGCTGACGTGCGGAGTCCCACGCGATGATGCCCGGGAGGTTGATCCGGGCTGCCTGCCACGCGTTCACCGGCGGCTGCTTGCCGGCCACGACAGCGCGGACGAAGTCGTCGGCCAGGAAGTGGTGCGAGCCCCGATGCCCGTTGTGGGCCCCGTCATACTCCTTCGGCAGTCGTGACCGGTCCTGCACCCGTGCACTCCCGGAGGTGAAGTCCTCGACCAGGGCGGCATCGACCTGTGGGGTGTCGTCGGAGGTGACACGGGGTGCCGTCCGCAGGTCGTCGGTCAGGTCGACAGTCTCGGTGCGACTCACGTACCGGGTGCCGAAGCCGGACTGTTCCAGCACCCCGTCGGTGCCGACGTAGCGGAAGGACGAGTCGAAGCCGTTGCTTCCCTGCCCGACCCGGCGGAACTCGTTGGTCCGGATCATCCCGTTGTCGACGGTCTCGAACAACGCCGTCATGTTGGAGAAGTCGTTGTCGAACAGCGACACGTCACGATCGAACACGCCGTCTCCGCGGTCGTCGATCGATCCGAGGGCACTCACGCTGGCGATCCGGGTGTCCCAGACCCCCAGCACGCCACCGACGGCGTGGGTCGGGTACAGCATCGGTGGGTAGGAGGCGGTCGCCTTCCAGTCCTCCCCGCCGGAGTACTGGTAGGCGGCGTAGAAGCCGTGGTCCATGTCGTGGGTGTAGTCCCCCTCGGCGTAGAACAGCCGCCCGAAGCGTCCCTCGGCGCGAGCCTGCCTGGCCCACACGGCAACCGGGTAGTAGTAGTGGGTCTCTCCCATCATGTACGTCCTGCCCGTCTCGGTGACCGCGTCGATGATCGCCTTGACCTCCTCGACCGACACCGCCATCGGGACGGCCGAGTAGACATGCTTGCCCGCCCGCAGCGCCTCTGCGGCGAGCGGACCGTGCGTCCAGCGCTGGGTCATCAGCGCCACCGCGTCGACGTCGGACCCCAACATCTCCTCGTACGAAGCCATCGTCCCGGCGAAGCCGTGCCGGGCTGCCAGCGCCTCAGCCCGATCGGGCTGCAGGTCGGTGACCCAGACCTGCTCCACGTCGGGATGGAGATGCCACAGGTTGGCGAAGCTCCCGGCGAACTGCCCACAACCAACCACACCAACACGCACGTCGTGTCCCCTCAATCAGCCGCTGGCGGCCACGCCTCGATGAAATGGATGTCGCCTTGAGGCTAACGGGGTCCGACGTCGGCCCATTGGGCCGCCCCCTTCATTCGGTCCGGTCGCTCTGTGAGTCGTCGGTTTCGATTTGATGGGTGCACTGCCGAGCGTACTCGGCCGGGGGTAGGTAGCCGAGCGATGAGTGCCGACGCTGATGGTTGTACTCGGTCTTCCAGTCGCCGATCACGACCTGAGCGTGCAGCAGTGAGTAGAAGCTGTTGATGTTGAGACACTCGTCGCGGAGGCGGCTGTTGAACGATTCGACGTATCCGTTGTGCCAGGGCGAGCCGGGCGGAATGTAGAACAGGCCGGTGCGGGTACCCGCCCAGTCGGCCATCGCGTCGCTGATGAACTCGGGCCCGTTGTCGCTGCGGAGCACACCCGGTGCTCCGCGGACGGCGACGAGCTCTTCGAGGTGGGCGGTGAGCCGGTCGGCGGTGATCGACCGCTCCACGAGCCCGCCGATGCATTCGCGGGTGTGCTCGTCGACGATGGAGCAGATCTTGATCGGGCAGCCCCGCTCTCGTCGGCGTCGAACTGGAAGTCCACCGCCCATACGAGGTTCGGTGCGACCGCCGCCGGGGCGTCGACGGTCGAGGATCCGACACGCTTGCGGCGTCGCCGCTGCGGGACGCGGAGGCCTTCGGCTCGCCAGAGGCCTTGGATCTTCTTGTGGTTCACCGCCCAGCCCTCACCCCGGGCGTCGTGATACGCCCGCCGGTACCCGTAGCGGGGATGCTTCTTCGCCCACGCGCGCAGCCAGTCTCGCAACGCGCGATCAGGGTCGGCGACCGTGTCGCCCTTGAGCGGGCGACGGTACGCGGACCTGCTCAGCCCGGCCAGACGGCACGCCATCCGCTCGCTCACCTGCAGTGTCCTGATCAGGTGCGAGACGGCGGCGCGGCGCCTGCCCGGGCCTAGAAGTTTCCCTCGGCCAGCTCCTTGAGCGCGGCCTTCTCCAGCTCCGCTTCGGCCAGCAATCGCTTGAGCGTGGCGTTCTGCTTCTCCAGCTCCTTGAGACGCTTCGCGTCGTCGGCCTTCAGTCCGCCGTACTGGTTACGCCACCGGTAATACGTCTGCTCGGATATCCCAAGCTCCCGACACACCGCGGCGATGTCGCTGCCGTCGGCGAGCATCCTGTCGGCCTGCCCGAGCTTGCGGACGACCTGCTCCGGGGTGTGACGCTTCCTGATGTTCGACATGATCTGACCAGTCTCCCTGCCCGCAACCACGGGCGACAGGACGACTCCCAGAACCACCGGACCTACAAAACGGGGTCAGCCCACTCCGGGTTGGTGGTAGTCGGCCGGCAGGGTGAGCACTTTGGGTTCCTTTCGGGGGGAGTCGGGCGATGACGGTGCGGAGGTCGACGTCGACCGGCGGAGGCGGATGGACCAGGGGGACGCTCAGGCGCGGCCGCTGAGGATGGCGTTCCAGTACAAGGCGGGCAGCCCGTACTTCTTGAGCAACCACATGTCACGGCGCTCGTGAGTGGTGTCGATCAGCGGGATCGAGGGAGCAGGCTGCATCGTGTAGTCGAACTCAGCCAGCAGCATCTTGTCGCGGGCGGTCGTCAACGGACACGACGCATAGCCGCCGTAGGACGCCGACCCTGTCCGACCCTTGCGAGCGGCGATCAGGTTCTCCACCAGCACCGGTGCTTGCTTACGGATCGCCGCGCCGGTCTTGGAATTGGGGGTCGAGCAGGCATCGCCGAGGGAGAAGACCTCGGGATAACGGACGTGCTGCATCGAGTGCTTGCCCACCTCGACCCACCCCTGCGGCACATCAGCAGCCATGGGCGTCTGCTTCAGCCAGTCCGGTGCAGACTGCGGCGGCACCACATGCAGCAGGTCATAGCCAAGGTCCTCGGTCGTCTTCGAGGTGTTGTCGGTCACGGTGACGCGACGCTGGTCGGCGGCGATCGAGGTGACCTCGCTGGAGAACCGGACATTGATGCCGTAGCGCTCCACCACACGCTCGAGCTCCTGGGAGAACACCGGCACCCCGAACATGCCCGGTGTCGGCAGCACCAGCACGATCTCGATCGCATCGAGGACCCCTTCGCGCCGCCAGTAGTCGGCCGCAAGGTAGGCGATCTTCTGTGGTGCTCCCGCGCACTTGATCGGACCCGATGGCATGGTGAAGATCGCCCGCCCCCGGCGCAGCGCTGCGATGTTGCGCCACGTCCGAGGCGCCAGATCGAACGAGTAGTTCGACGACACGTCCTTGGTCACCAATGCCTCAGGCAGGCCGTCAACCTTGTCCCAGTCGAGCTGGATCCCTGGGGCGACTACCAGATGGTCGTAGCTCACCTGCGCACCCGAACGAGTGTGGACCAACCGCTCATTAGGGTCGATGTCGTCGGCGTTGTCTTTGATCCACGCGACACCTTTCGGGATCACGCCGGCTTCTGGTCGGAACGTCGACTTCGCCGACGCGCAACCACCGCCCACCAACGTCCACAGCGGTTGGTAGAAGTGCCGCTCGCTCGGCTCGATCAGCCCGATGTCGTCAACACCGGCCCGGCGGAGCCGGGCAGCTACCGAGATTCCGGCGTTGCCGCCTCCGACAATCACGACATCGTGATGGATGGCGGTGGACATGGCGGACTCCTCGATGACGGAGGCAGTCGGGGTGGCCGACTTCCATACTGGCAAATGTACGTACATAATGGTCGGCAGGCAAGGGGCGTGCGGAGCCTGCCCGTCACGTCGAGTCGACGAGAGGTGAACTGATGAACCAGTCCCACAACGAGATCCCCGAGATCGACCCCGACCATGCGCTGACGGAGGTCGAAGCGGGCCGAGCGGCTCTCCTCGACGTCCGTGAGATGGAGGAGTGGACGGCCGGTCATGCCCGTCCGGCCCGCCACGTGCCCGCGTCGTTGATCACCGGGGGCGATGTGTCCGACCTGAACCTTGACGCCGATCGCGCGGTCATCACGGTGTGCCGCAGCGGTCGGCGATCGCAGACAGCCGCGGTGACGCTCGCCGCGCAGGGCATCAGCGTGAGCAATCTGACCGGCGGGATGCAGGCCTGGGAGGCCGCTGGTCATCTCCTGGTGACCGACGACGGACATCCGGGGGTTGTGGTGTGAGCGTGGTCTGGGCTGTGGCGCTGGGGTTGCTGATCGGGGTGGCGTTGGGAGCGCTCGGTGGCGGTGGATCGGTGCTCGCGGTGCCGACATTGATCTTCGTGCTCGGTGAGTCGGCGCAGGCAGCGACCACCGGAAGCCTGTTCATCGTCGGGGTGACCTCGGTGATCAGCGCGATCGCCTACCACCGCGACGAGATGGTGCGATGGCGCGCCGGCCTGGGCTTCGGTGCGGCGGGGATCCTCGCCTCCGTGGGTGGTTCAGTGCTCAACCGCCAGGTGAGTGAGGAAGTGGTGATCATCTGCTTCGCCGGGTTGATGCTCATCAGCGCCACGGCCATGTTCCTCAAGTCGCGGCGCCGACCTGGAACAACGGAAGGCCAGAACGCAGACCAGGCGCCCTTCGCGCAGTCGGCCACAGTGGTCGTCCAGGTGGTTCTGGCCGGCCTGGTGGTCGGCTTCCTCACCGGATTCCTCGGGGTGGGCGGCGGGTTCGTGATCGTGCCGGCGTTGATCTTGATCCTGCGCTTTCCCACCCCGGTCGCGGTCGGAACCTCCCTGCTGATCATCGCGGTGAACTCCGGGGTGTCGCTGCTCGCGCGCGCCGGGGTGAACGAATTCTCCTGGGGCGACATCATCCCGTTCACTGTGGCCGCGGTGGCGGCCTCGCTGATCGGCAAACGCCTCAGCGCACGACTACCTGCGCGGCGACTCAATCAGGCCCTGGCAGGGCTCTTGGTGCTCGTCGCAGTGTTCATGACCACCAAGACGCTGTGGGCGCCGACATGACAAGGTCGCACCGGCCGAGCCGGCCCGCAGCCGACGGCGACGCTGCCGTCCCGGCAGCCCCACGGCAGACTCGTTCTAGTCTGGCCCTCGTGGTCATCACTGTCCCGCGGACTGGTCCTGCCGTCCTCCAGCGTTCATGCGAGGTCCCATTGTGGTCCCAGCTCGGCGACGACCTGACCCGCCGGATCGAGACCGGGGAGTTCGACGATGCGTTTCCGGGCGAACTGACGATCGCTGAGGAATACCACGTCAGTCGGCAGACCGTTCGGATGGCGTTGCGGTCGTTGCGTGAGGCCGGGATTGTCAGCGCTGACCGGGGGCGTAGCCCGCGAGTGTTGGCCCCGCGGATCGAACAACCGTTGGGAGGCCTCTACAGTCTTTTTGCGTCGGTGGAAGCCGCCGGCATGGTGCAACGTAGCGAAGTGCTAGCCCTCGAGAGCGTCACCGACCCGGCAGCGGCAACCCAACTGGGCTTGCCCGCCACCACCGAACTGGTCCATCTGTCACGGCTACGGCTGGCTGCGAACGAGCCGCTCGCACTCGACAGAGTGTGGCTACCTGCCACGTTCGCAGCGGCGATACTCCAGGCAGACTTCACCCACACCGCGCTGTATGACGAGCTCGATCGTCGCTGCGGAGGTCGCCCCCAGGGCGGGTCAGAAGAAATCGACGCCGTGATCCTTGACGGCTCGAACGCTCCCCAGTTGGGGTCCGCGCCGGGAGCGGCCGCGTTCGCGATCCACCGGCTCGGATGTTTCAACGACCGACCTGTCGAATGGCGTGAAACCCTCATCCGCGCCGACCGCTTCCGCATCCGGGCTCAGTTCTCCCCGCTGAGGGGCTACCAACTTTCGGTCGGAACCGTCGAGGACGGCAAGCGATGACAACCAATACCGCCCCGACACCCAGCCCCACCCCTGGACCCGACGACCCACCCGGACTGTTGCTGCACGTGATGGGGGAGACCGAGGCCCTGAGCCGGGCCGCGGTCGTCGCCCGCAACGCCCGCGCCGAACTGGACTGCCCCATCGAGGTCATCGTCCAAGGCCCGCTCGCCGCGATTGCCATCGACGACCGCGGCAGGCCAGCGGTTGACATGATCGCCGACAGCCACGCACGCGTGATCCTGTGTGCTAACAGCTTGCGTGGAGCCCGCATCGATCCCGACACCGTCTCGACCGGAGTCGTCGTGTCAGCGGCGGTCACCTATCTCGCACGGCGCCAAGCTGAGGGCTGGTCCTACGTGCGTCTCTGACCAGTCGCCCGCCCCACTCGGCGTTGGCGGGAACCACTGTCACGTGCCGACCGTTGGGCGATTTGTACGGACATATACCGTCCGTGGTGCCGATCACCTCGGTCGGCCGGTGCCTGCTCGTCCGTCCCAGGAGTCGAACCCGACCATGAAGTCCCGAACCCCCGTTCTGATCGTCGTCGCCGTCCTCGCCGTCGTCGCAGTATTGGCGGCAGCCTCACTCACTCGACAGCGAGATCTCGAAGCCACCGCTCCCACGGTCACGTCGGCGCCCGCCACCCAAACCACCCGACCCTCCGACGGCACAGCCGGCGGCACCTTGGCTGATTTGGCCCGTCGCGTCGACGGAGACCCGTTGGCGGTGGGAGCAGTCAACGCCCCGGTCGTGATGATCGAGTACGCCGATTTCCGTTGTCCGTTCTGCGGCGTCTTCGCACGCGATATCAAGCCCGACCTCCAGCGCTACATCGACGACGGAACGTTGCGCATCGAATGGCGCGACTTCCCGGTCTTCGGCGAGGAATCCATGGCCGGAGCGATGGCCGGTCGCGCGGCCGCCGAGCAAGGCAGGTTTTGGCAGTGGTACACCGTGGTGTTCGACAACGCCCCCGAACGCGGCCATCTCGACCTCGATGATCAGACCATCACCGCCTTCGCCAAGCAGGCCGGCGTAGCCGATCTCCAGCGTTTCGAACGTGACCGATTCGATCCTGAGATAGCGCAGAGTATCCAAAGCGATCTGAACCAAGCGCGGTCGCTCGGTATGACCGGCACCCCAACGTTCCTCATCAACGACGAGGCAATCATCGGAGCGCAGCCGGCCGAGGTCTTCGTCGAGAAGATCGAGCGGCTCGCCGCTGCGGCCTGAGTCCGGACCCAGTCATGGACATCGGATACGCCGGAGCGTTGCTGGGCGGTGTGTTGACCCTGCTCAGCCCTTGCTCAGCGGTACTGCTGCCGTCATTCTTCGCCTACGCCTTCACCAGCGATCGCACCATTATCGGCCGCACCCTGCTCTTCTGGGTGGGTCTGCTCACGACCCTGGTCCCGCTCGGCGTCGCGGCCTCGACCCTTGGGTTCTTCTTCTCTGCGAACCGCGAAGCCGTGGTGATCGTTGCCAGCATCATCATCATCGTGTTCGGGGCCATGCAGGTGCTCGGGATCGGACTGCCGGTGCCAGGCCGCAAGCGCGCCCGTGGTCGGAGCGGGGGGCAGGCCACGTCGTCTGGCGCGGTCTACGTTCTCGGCACCGTCTACGGCATCGCGGGAGTCTGCTCTGGCCCCATCTTGGGCTCCGTCCTCGCCGTGGCCGCGGTCGGAGGCAATCCGCTCTACGGCGGGACCCTGCTCGCGGTCTACGCCTTGGGGATGGTGCTGCCAGTGATCGTCTTGTCGGTGGTGTGGCAACGCTTCGACCTCGGCCGACGCACGTGGCTGCGGCCTCGCCCCATCCGGCTCGGCCCGGCGACCACCACCCTCACCTCCCTGGTGTCCGGACTGATCTTCATCGCTCTCGGCGTCCTGCTGCTTGCCACCAGCGGAACCGCCAACCTCGGCGGCGTGCTCAGCATCGACGACCAGTTCCGCGCCGAGTCCGCGGTGACCTCCTGGTCGACTTCGGTACCCGATCTCGCAGTCGTCGCCACGCTCGCGGTAGGAACAGTGATCGTCGCACTCGTCCTGGCACGCGCACGAGCGCACCCAACCAAACCATCGCCACCCTCGCCGCCGCCACGGTTCGCCGACGCTACCGACCTCGTCGACCTGGGTGGCCACACCAACGGCCGGTCGACCCCGCCCACCCTCACACCAAAGGACCCCTCATGAGCCGACGACCCAGGTCGACCTCAACGACCCCCACGGCCGCGCTGCGGCATCGTCGCGCAGCCCTCGCTAGCCTGGCTGCAGCTGCGCGCGTCGCCGTCGCCATGGGTGTACCCACCGACCTCATCGACACCCCCTGGTTCACCCGCGACGTACCGCCGACGTGGTGGTCCTACCCGGTCTGGGTGGTTACTTCGCTGCTCTCGGGGGTTTTGATCGCCAGCTATCTGCCGTGGACGCGGCCGCCGGCCCGGGCCCCCGGCTCCCGGGCAGGCGGGCTCGGCGGAGTTGCCGGCTTCCTAGCCATCGGCTGCCCCGTCTGCAACAAGATCGTGCTGATCCTGCTAGGCACAGCTGGCGCGCTCACGTACTTCGAACCGATCCAACCCCTCCTCGCAGCAGCCTCAGTCATGTTGCTGGTCGCTGCGCTGTGGTGGCGGTTCCGTCGCCAGACCCCCTGCGCCACAGATGAGTGCAGCCGTCGCCAGCCCCCGCGCTTCCGGAAACCCATACCTGCACACACCGCGCCACCGCGAACCGGGACTGCTGCACGATAGGTGACACATGATCTGTGGCGCCGTATCTGTCGCAGCCGAACTGCCAGGAAAAGGCTCTACCCGCTCGTGAGTGAGCTCGCTGTCGACGGCCCCGTCGCGGTGTCGTTGCGGGTCCTGAAGCGCTCACGTGCCCCTACGGCCGGTGGCGTCATCACAGCTCACCTCCGCTGAAGTAGTCGAGGCGTATCGGGCCGACGCCCTGCTCGACGCGCACCATGATGATCCCGAGTTCGGCTACCGGTTCCTGGCCGGTCAGGCCGGGCTGCCGGCGAGCTCATGTGTGAGCGAACCGCGTGGCGGCTGTGCCGCGACAACCAGTGGTGCTCGGTGTTCGGGAAAAAGCGTGGCAAGAACGGCAAGCGGCCCGGACCGCCGGTCCAAGACGACCTGGTCGAGCGCGACTTCTCTGCTGTCATGGCGAACCAGTTGTGGCTGCCCGACATCACCGAGCACCGCACCGATGAGGGCAAGTCTACCTTTTTGCGCGGTCAAGGACGTCGTCTCGAACCGGATCGTGGGCTACTCCATCGGGACCGGATGAAGGCCTGAAGCATCACGGGTTTCGTACCGGTCGGTTATATGAAGGCCGGCTCCGGCTGGAGCACGGTCAGTAGGTGATCGTAGTGGTTCTGCTCGTACTCCGCCGCTGGCACTTGACCCAGGGTGGAGTGGAGCCAGTCCTGGTTGTAGCAGTCGACCCATTCCGCGGTCAGGAACTCGACCTCGAGCAGGTCTTGATCGGCCCATCGGGCTTGATGTATTCATTCTTATAGAGCCCGGTCACCTCCCTCATCCAACCGATGGTCGTCCCACAACACCCTCCGATCAGGTGTTGCTTCCACCGGTTGAGCTCGCCCAGTTCGGCTCCCCGCAATTCGTCCACGCCCTCAACCGCAACGACCTGGTCGGATCGATGGGTCAGGTCGGCGCTGCCGGCGACAACGCCGCCATGGAGTCGTTCTTCGCGTTGTTGCAGAACAACGTCCTCGACCGGCGCCGCTGGGCCACCCGCGAGGAGCTCCGGATCGCGATCGTGAGTTGGATTGAAAGCACCTACCACCGCCGACGCCGACAGGCCGGCCTCGACAAGTTGACCCAACTGTCACCAGATCGTGCAGCAGTCCCGACAGCGGCCGCAGTCCTGTACGCGTTCGGGTCAGAGGATCGCGTCGCGTTCGTGGGAGGAGCGTGTGTCTTCCTTGGGCTCGGGCTCGCCCAGCTCGGGCTGTGGGAACGCGCGCTGAGATCAGAGAGGAAGGCCGATCAGTGGGGCTTTGCCACGCCCGCGCCGGTCGTGGCCAGATCAGTCACCGGGACACCGCTCCACCCACGCCCCAGGGGAATGGCTGCGGTGGCCGCCCTGACCGTCGCCGGTGCCATCGTCGGCTGGGTCACCGCTGACCAGCTCCGAGCCGTGATGGTCTGGCTCTACGGACTGGAGGGCAGTGGGATCTACATGCTCTCCGGCCGAGCAACACTCCGCATGATGTGGACAATCCTGCTCGCCGTGTCCGCTGGCGTCCTCGCCTGTGCCGCATGGGCATCTGCTGCCCGCATGGCCCAGCGGATCAGCAGCCTCCGGGGATAGTCCCAGACGTTGCGCACCGCCAATGCAACTGGCTCGCTTCACCTGTCTACCCCTCACACCCAGCGGCGGCCGGACCGAAGCAGAACTGGGGCCGAGGACACATCGTGGCGGTCAGCCCCAGAAGATGCAGGTGGGATCGCGATCGAGCTCATCGAGCAGGTCGTCGATGCGAGCTGATGGCTCGGCTAGGTCGTAGTTGTGGAAGCGGAGGTTTCGGTCGCGCCAGTACAGCGACCACAACGCTGTCGTCTTGGTGTAGCGCAGCCGCGCAACGGGCATGGTGGTCCACTCCGGACCGTAGTCCTCACGCCACGGCGCACGCCGTTCCACGATCGTCAGGTGCCGCGGTGTGGCCTCGCACTCGACTCGCACCTGGTGCAGTGCGTGCTCGGGCACCCGGTCGGCGCACCAGCGGCGCACCCGGGCGATGTCGGTCTCCGGCGGACCCGTGGGTTGGCATCGGTTCAGTATTCCGCATCGAACCGCTACCGTCGCGGTCATGGCACAGGCCCCGAATCTGATGACCGTGATCGATCGACTCGACCAGGCCGAGAGGGCTCGGCCTCGGGACCCAGCCACACTGGCCGCCGCGCTCGAGGATGCCCTGGCCTTGTCCCGGGCCGGCGTCGGACGAGATGAACTGCCAGAGTGTCCGAGTTGGCGTCCGAGCTGGCCGATGAGTACGAGAACTTGGGTCGCTACGACGACGCGATCGCGGCGATGCAGGAGGCCGTCGCCGCCGGATGGGCCGGGGGTGCCGGACCTGCCTCAGCGACCCATCGATAGCCGGTGAAGCCTGACACCCCGACCGAACGGGACGCATCCGCCACCCGGGCACCAGCCCGCAACACGGTCCAAAATTCCTCTGGCGCGACCTGTCGAGCCATTGAGCAACACCTCCACGATTAGTGGTGTTGCATCCATTCCTTGAGTCTGAGTTCCCGCCGGGTCGCGGGGCCATGCAGGCTAGTGAGGTTGTCATCGCAGAGCCATATTCACTCGTCCACCTCGGCTGAAGTCGGATGGTTCTCCCACTGAACGCGGATCAGGACATTTGGTAGGCGATCGTGGTCATCATGCCGGCTTCTCCGTGGTAGACGTTGTGACAGTGGCTGAGCCATCGGCCGGGATTGTCGGCGTCGAACTCGACGCGCAGCGTCTTGCCGGGCAGGACGATTGAGGTGTCCTTGCGGGGCCCGCCGCCGGGGTGCTGGTAGGTGTGCCCGTGCAGATGCATGGGATGCCACATCGTGGTCGAGTTCTTGAACTCGAGCGCGATCCGCTCTCCCTCGACGAGGCCGAGGGCGTCGCGCATTGGCTCTGCCATGTCCATGCGCTTGCCGTTGATCGCCCAGTCGTACTTCTCCATGCTCCCGGTCAGCTCGAGCACCAAGGTGCGGTCGACGGTGCGCTTGGGCAGAGCGACTCGGGCCGAGGCATTCAGGTCGGCCGCTGTGGCGGGGTCCTTCGTCTGCGGAAGCTTCGCGTCCTTCGACGGGGCGGAACCTGATCCTGTGCGCAGGACGGCGAGGGCCTGGTCCTGCTTGCCGAGCGCCTCGGCGATGACGGCGAACGCGCCGTCGCCGGCGGTGATGACCATGTCGTAGCGCTCGCCCATGCCGAGGACGACGCTCTCAGCCTCGTGCGGTTCCACGGGGAAGCCGTCGGAGTGGGTGATCGTGAGCGGGTGCCCGGCGACGCCGAATCGGAAGGCGGTGTCGCCGCCGGCGTTGATGATCCGGAGCCTGATCCGCTCGCCTGGCTTGGCGGCGAAGGTCTGCGGGTCGTTGGCCGGCTGGCCATTGATCAGGTACAGCGGGTAGTAGACGTCGCCAGCGTCGCCGCCGAGCAGCGGCGAGGTCGCGCCCATCAGGGTGTTGCCCATCCGCATCGGCCCCATGTCTGTGCCGCCGTGGTCCATCATGCCCTGGCTCAGCTCCTCGAGGACCTCATCGGGCGTCGCGGTGACGCCGTCGAGCCAGTCGTCCAGGACGATGACCCATTCCTTGTCATAGTCGGCCTTCTCGTTGGGGTCGCCGATGATAAGCGGCGCGTACAGGCCGCGGTCGAGTTGCACGCCGACGTGCGGGTGGAACCAGAACGTGCCCGGCTCGGGAAGAGTGAACTCGTAGGCGAAGGCATCGCCCGGCCCGACGGCCTGCTGAGTGAGGTTCGGCACGCCGTCCATGTCGTTGCGCAGGGCGAGCCCGTGCCAGTGCACGCTGGTCGGGTCGGGGAGGTTGTTGGTGAGGGCGACCTTCAGGGTGTCGCCGACGTTTCCGCGCAGCGGCTCGGTTGCCGATGCTCCGCGGTAGGCCCAGGTCTTGGCAGTTTTTCCGCCGAGGTCGAGGGTGACGGGCTCGGCGGTCAGCGCGCGCTGCACGACGGCTCCGGTGCGGCGGCGCTTCACCTCGGCCGCTGTAACCGCGGCGCCGCCGGGTTTGACGAACGAGGTCGTCTTGCTGGTGGTGCTGGAGCTGCAGCCGGCGAGTCCTGCGGCGGTGAGGGTCAGTGCGCCGGCGGCGAGGAACTGGCGGCGGTTCAGGTTGGAATGCATGGGTGACGATGTCCTTCTGTGTCGATGGTGAGCGGGGTCACGGCATCGAGCCGCAGGGCTGCAAAGGCCTCTGAGAAGGCCAGTGCCCGGGGCGTGATGCCGTCGCGGATTCGGCAGGGTCAAGGGCCCGCCGAGGCGGGCGAGGAGCGCCAGGTCGGCGCTCGCTGCCGATCACGTTCGATAGATCGACAGCTCCAGGTGCGACAGCGCGAACCGGCGGGGTGTCTCGGGCGGCGGCGTGGTCCAGGCCGCGGGGACGGGTTCGGGCAGGCTCGCCGGTGGTGAGGTTGGGAGGGCCGAGATGCTCTTGCCGGTCGGCACGGAGACGCAGGTGGAGCCGCCACCGCTGCTCATGGCATCCGCGCATCCGCCGGTGCCGTGAACCACGCCGTGCGATCCGGACGTCATCGGCACGGAGGCGGGGGCCGCCGCTTCGCTCATGCCCGGCGACGCCGGGGACGCGTGTCCCGACGAGGTCATGGATGTCTGGGCACTCGCTGCCATGGGCCCACTGGCCAGCGCGTGCATTCCGAGGAGACCGACGATCAGCAGCGCCGCAAAGACGGTCAGCTGCCACCAGTGACTGCGCCCGGGTTCATAAGTCGCGGTCACCACACATCACAGCATACCCCGGTGGCGTATCCCATCGCCACGGCGGGAGTGTGCTCGGTCCGCTGCTAGTGCCGGGGCGGTCGAAGTAGGCCAGCACGTCGGCGGCGCACTTCTTCAGCGTCCGGCCGAGCGTGATGACCCCGCTCTACGCGGCGCGGACACCCTGGCTGATCGACTCGGTGAGCGTGGTCGTCAGCTCGCCGGCCTCGGGTTGGGTCGGGTTCGCGGTAGGCGATGATCATCTGCTGGTAGATGCTCCAGGTGACCTCGACTTCGACGTGCTCGTCACCGGTAAACAGGTCGGCCATTTGAGTGCCGTCTAGACGGTATGAAGTGTGGGCAGACGAAATGACCTCACTCGCCATAGCCGTGGCCGGCTTCATCCTGAGCGGTGTCTACGACTCCGCCGCCCCCTCCTCGGCCCCGCGGTCGATCCGATCCACAGCCTCCTCTTCGCCTCACCCGCCGCCGGCGAAACTGACCGCGCCACGCGACACGTCCGTTGCTTCAGCAGGTGCGGAGTGAGATGACTTCCGAGACATCGGAAGGTCTGATGGCAGGGTTTCCTGGGCGGCCACGGGCGATTCTCGCGTGCGGCCCATCGCTGGTGGTGGCTGCGCCGCGCCGGGGCCCGCCCTCAGACCACCCGGAGCGTAGTGATGCAGGTCGGGTTGTCCACTTCCATCGTGGAGATGTCTGCCGTGCCCGCCTGGCCCTCGTGCTCGATCGTGAGGGTCGCTTCGATGCCGCGTGGGACCCAGAGTCCGACGAAGCCGTTGTCATAGCTCCGGCGAACCTTGTCCACCAGCACTTCTCCATCACTGGCGGTGAGCACGACACGGACCTCCTGGTCGCCAAGCTCGCCCAGGCACGTCGTCAAGCTGTGGAAGTAGCACTCGTGCGTCTGCTCGCGGTAGGGCGCGACCGAGATGTACACCTTGTCCGCGGGCATTGGCAGTCGGGCCTCATTCCCGGACGCGTCGGTGAGGACAAGGACGTCTGGTCGCACGGATCCGATGAGGTCGGCCGGACGATCCGCCACGGGCATCGTATCCAGACGCGCGATGATCTGCGCCGCGTCAAGGCCGGTCAAGCCGTGTTCGGCGAGGAGCTTCGTGGCGCCCGTCGGGCTGGCGACCGGCGTCGGGCCAGGCTCGGAAGAGGGGGCTGCGCAGCCAACGAGTGCGATGCCGAGCAGGAGCGCCGAGGCGACGACGAGGCGCAGCAGTCGCGGGGAGATCGAGCGATTCATGGGGCGGTCCTCCAGTGCGCGTTCGAACGATGGTCGGACAGTCGGCCGGGTTTGGCGAGCCAGGGTTCGCTAGCGGCGCATCTGCATGGTGCCAAGCAACTCTAGGCGCCGACTCTCTGCGCCCCTTCTCTTCGTCGTCGGCACAGGGGCGAGAGTGCGTGGATCGCGGTCCGCCAGCGCGCCAGAGGAGGTGGAAAGGCCCCGGTTTGCGGGCAATTGTCATGAACCGACTCGGCCGACCCGACGCGCTCCCGCATCCTGATGGCCATGCTCGACGGCCCGAGCTACGACAGCCCGTTGACGGCCAGTCTCAACCTCAACGGTCGAATGGTACGGAGGGGTAACCGGTGTCGAAGTGCATGTAGTCGGGGACATCGATGTTCTGCCAGATCCAATCTTCTCGATCGAAGCTCTGCCACAGGGGACCGTTCTTCAAGATCTTTCCCGGCCCAGCGGTCCGATCCGCGTTTCGCGCTGACGGCGACCAGCAAGCGCACCTGCGGTCACGCCAGGGATTCTGGACGGGGTTGATGTCAATCGCTCGTCCGTTGGCGTGCGGCGACTGAGCAACGGGTGAATTGGTCTGATCTGGTCGGCGGCAGTTGTAGGCGGAGGTGTTGTTGTCGGCCAAGCTGTCGTTGACATCGCCGTCGTAGGCCTCGACACCTTGCATGCGTTCGATCGGAAACTTTTGTTCGTACAGCTCGGCGAAGATGCGGGCGATGGAGGGCGCTACGTCGGCGTTAACGATCAGATGGCCGCGCTGGATCTTGCCGTCGAAGTCGTGGAAGCGGATATCGACGCGCCGGAGCTGGTCGCGGCGGGTAATTGGACAGCCTGGGCGGACCATGCCTGCGTCGGTCATACGTTGCCACTGCTCGGGTGGCACCTGTCGGATGACTGCGACCGCCTGGGCTGAGAACGAGGCTGTGGGTGAGCTCGGTGATGCCTCCGACGAGGGAGGCAGTGTGGTCGGCGAGATCGATGGGGGCGGCGCCGTGGACGGAGGGCGGGTCGGCGGCGACGTCGGGGAGGGCGACCCCACGGTAGCGGCGCTACTGGGTGCGCCTGCGGCCGACGAGGGTGGATCTGTGCTTAGTCCTCCTGCCGTGCATGCCTGGAGCAGTAGCGCTGCAGCTACGCCCACTGCAGCCGCTATCGGTCTGCGGCGCGCGGCCAACTGCACCGAATCGTCGGGTCTGCTCATCGACGACCGCCCAGATTGGGCCGCCCCCTTCATTCGGTCCGGTCGCTCTGTGAGTCGTCGGTTTCGATTTGATGGGTGCACTGCCGAGCGTACTCGGCCGGGGGTAGGTAGCCGAGCGATGAGTGCCGACGCTGATGGTTGTACTCGGTCTTCCAGTCGCCGATCACGACCTGAGCGTGCAGCAGTGAGTAGAAGCTGTTGATGTTGAGACACTCGTCGCGGAGGCGGCTGTTGAACGATTCGACGTATCCGTTGTGCCAGGGCGAGCCGGGCGGAATGTAGAACAGGCAGGCCGGTGCGGGTACCCGCCCAGTCGGCCATCGCGTCGCTGATGAACTCGGGCCCGTTGTCGCTGCGGAGCACACCCGGTGCTCCGCGGACGGCGACGAGCTCTTCGAGGTGGGCGGTGAGCCGGTCGGCGGTGATCGACCGCTCCACGAGCCCGCCGATGCATTCGCGGGTGTGCTCGTCGACGATGGAGCAGATCTTGATCGGGCAGCCCCGCTCGTCGGCGTCGAACTGGAAGTCCACCGCCCATACGAGGTTCGGTGCGACCGCCGCCGGGGCGTCGACGGTCGAGGATCCGACACGCTTGCGGCGTCGCCGCTGCGGGACGCGGAGGCCTTCGGCTCGCCAGAGGCCTTGGATCTTCTTGTGGTTCACCGCCCAGCCCTCACCCCGGGCGTCGTGATACGCCCGCCGGTACCCGTAGCGGGGATGCTTCTTCGCCCACGCGCGCAGCCAGTCTCGCAACGCGCGATCAGGGTCGGCGACCGTGTCGCCCTTGAGCGGGCGACGGTACGCGGACCTGCTCAGCCCGGCCAGACGGCACGCCATCCGCTCGCTCACCTGCAGTGTCCTGATCAGGTGCGAGACGGCGGCGCGGCGCCTGCCCGGGCCTAGAAGTTTCCCTCGGCCAGCTCCTTGAGCGCGGCCTTCTCCAGCTCCGCTTCGGCCAGCAATCGCTTGAGCGTGGCGTTCTGCTTCTCCAGCTCCTTGAGACGCTTCGCGTCGTCGGCCTTCAGTCCGCCGTACTGGTTACGCCACCGGTAATACGTCTGCTCGGATATCCCAAGCTCCCGACACACCGCGGCGATGTCGCTGCCGTCGGCGAGCATCCTGTCGGCCTGCCCGAGCTTGCGGACGACCTGCTCCGGGGTGTGACGCTTCCTGATGTTCGACATGATCTGACCAGTCTCCCTGCCCGCAACCACGGGCGACAGGACGACTCCCAGAACCACCGGACCTACAAAACGGGGTCAGCCCACCATCACCACCCCGATTTCGCCGGACGCCTCTGTACTGATCGCGTGTTCACAGCGGGACCCGTTGACGAACGCCCGGCCCGTCCTCGGCGGGACACCGCCACCAGAGCTCCCCCTCGTGCACTCCGGGAGTCATCGGATGCTGGTGGCCGCGGCATCGTGGAACTACCTGCCCACGGCTGGATTCGAGAACGACATCGTGAATCTGGTCGGCGCACGCACCGTCAAGAGTGCGTCCTGGTTGCTCATCATCGTGCCGCTAGTCTGCCTCGGAAGGCCACCCGAGGAGGTCCGATGAGCAGCACATCACCGATCGCCGTCACCGGGAGCACCGGCGTGGTGGGCGGCATGGTCGCCCGCACGCTGGCGGCGCGTGGGTTGCCGTTGCGCCTGCTGGTGCGTGACCCGAGCCGGGCACCGGACCTGCCCGGTGCGACGGTGGCGCAGGCCGAGTACGGTGACCGGTCGGCGGTGCGCGAGGCGCTCACCGGCACCGAGGTGGTGTTCATGGTGTCGGCCGCCGAGTCGGTGGACCGGTTGGAGCAGCACCTCGACTTCGTCGACGCGGCCGCCCATGCCGGCGTCGAGCATCTGGTCTACCTGTCGTTCTTCGGGGCCTCGCCGACCGCCACGTTCACACTGGCGCGCGACCACTTCGCCACCGAGGAACACATCCGGCGCCACGAACACATCGCGCACACCTTCCTGCGCGACAACTTCTACCTCGACTTCCTGCCGAAGCTGGCCGGCGACGACGGCGTGATCCGCGGCCCTGCCGGGGACGGTCGGGTCGCGGCGGTGGCCCAGGCCGACGTCGCCGCGGTGGCGGCCGAGGTGCTCACCCGTCCGGCACAGCACCGCAACGTGACCCACGACCTCACCGGGCCCGCAGCCCTCACCCTCACCGAGGCAGCTGCCATCATCACCGAACGGACCGGCCGGACCGTCCGTTTCCACGACGAGACGATCGAGGAGGCGTACCAGTCACGGCTGCGCTGGCCCGCCGAGCAGTGGCAGTACGACGCCTGGGTCAGCACCTACACCGCGATTGCCGCCGGCGAACTGGACGGGCCGACCGACACGGTCGCCGAGATCACCGGCCGGCCGCCGATCGGGCTCCGCGACCTGCTGGCCGGCTGAATCCGCCGGCGCTCCCGTGACGAAGGGCGCCACAGCGACACCCGTGGAGCTCACGTCCACCTGTGTCGCTGTGGCGCCCACTTTTACGACGGATCCGGCCTCAGGCGGCCGCGGGCCCCGCTTCGGACGCCGTTTCGGCCTCGCCGAGCCCGAGGGCCCGGCGGACCAGCACGGCGACGTCGCTCATCGGCTGCACCTCAACCGCGGCAAGGACCTCGTCGGGGACGTCGTCCAGGTCGGGCTCGTTGCGCTGCGGCACGAACACGGTGGTCAGCCCGGCCCGCTGCGCGGCGAGCAGCTTCTGCTTCACGCCACCGATCGGGAGCACCCGACCGTTCAGCGTGACCTCACCGGTCATCCCGACATCGGATCGCACGGGCCGGCCCAGCGCCATCGACACGATCGCGGTCACCATGGTGACGCCCGCGGACGGGCCGTCCTTCGGCACCGCCCCGGCCGGCACGTGGATGTGCAGGTGCTGATCAAGGACTGACGTGTCGGTGATCCCCAACGTGTCGGCGTGCGCCTTCACGTACGACAAGGCGATCTGGGCGGACTCCTTCATCACGTCACCGAGCTGTCCGGTCAGCGTGAGACCCGGCTTGCCCTCGGTGGTGTTGGCCTCGATGTAGAGCACGTCACCACCGAGCCCGGTCACCGCGAGACCGGTCGCAACACCGGGCACCGAGGTCCGCTCGTGCGATTCGGGGGTGAACCGTGGCCGCCCCAGGTAGTCCTTCAGGCTCGCCTCGGTGATCACCACCGGCTCGCTCGCCTCGTCGGTGTCGGTCGGCAACGTGGTCGCCACCTTCCGCAACGCCTTGGCCAGCAGGCGTTCCAGCTGCCGAACGCCGGGCTCACGAGTGTGGTTCGCGGCGATCTCACGCAACGCATCCTCGGTGAACTCGACCTCGTCGGAGCCCAACGCCGTACGCTCCAACTGCCGTGGGAGCAGGAAGTCGCGGGCGATCGCGATCTTGTCGTCCTCGGTGTAGCCGTCGATGGTGATCAGTTCCATCCGGTCCAGCAGCGGCTGCGGGATGTTCTCGATCACGTTGGCGGTCGCCAGGAACACCACGTCGGACAGGTCAAGATCGACTTCGAGGTAGTGGTCGCGGAACGTGTGGTTCTGCGCCGGGTCGAGCACCTCGAGCAGGGCGGCCGCCGGGTCGCCCCGGAAGTCCGAGCCGATCTTGTCGACCTCGTCCAGCAGCACGACCGGGTTCATCGACCCGGCCTCGCTGATGGCGCGCACGATCCGCCCCGGCAGCGCACCCACGTACGTCCGCCGGTGGCCCCGGATCTCGGCCTCGTCGCGCACGCCACCCAGGGCGACCCGGACGAACGTGCGTCCCAGTGCGCGGGCCACCGACTCGCCCAGCGAGGTCTTGCCGACCCCGGGCGGTCCGGCGAGCGCCAGCACGGCACCCGAGCCACGACCCCCGATGACCTGCAGCCCGCGGTTGGCACGCCGGGCCCGCACGGCCAGGTACTCCACGATGCGGTCCTTCACGTCGTCGAGGCCGTGGTGGTCGGCGTCGAGCACCTCACGGGCGGCGACGATGTCGGTCGAGTCGGTCGTCGTCACCTGCCACGGCAGGTCGAGGATGGTGTCGAGCCAGGTCCGGATCCATCCGGCCTCGGGGTTCTGCTCACTCGCACGTTCCAGCTTGTCGACCTCACGCAGCGCGGCCTCCCGCACCTTCTCGGGCAGGTCGGCCTCGGTCACCTTGGTGCGGTAGTCGTCGGCGCCGTCGGGCTCGCCCTCGCCGAGCTCCTTGCGGATCGCGGCGAGCTGTTGCCGCAACAGGTACTCCCGCTGCCCCTTCTCGATGCCCTCGCGGACGTCGTCGGCGATCGCCTCGTTCACCTCGGTCTCGGCGGCATGCTCCCGGGTCCAGGTGATCAACAGCTCGAACCGCGCGATGACCTCGGGGGTCTCGAGCAGTTCGCGCAGCTGGTCGTCCTTCAGCCACGGGCTGTACCCGGCCAGGTCGGCCAGTGCGGACGGGTCGGTGACCCGGTTGATGGTGTCGATCGCCTGCCAGGCGTCGCGTCGTTGCAGCAGGGCGATCGCGAGCGAGCGGTACTCGTCGGCGAGTTCGGCTGCGCGGGCGTCATCGGCGTCCGGCGCGTCGACGACGGTCGCCTCCACCCACAGCGCGCTGCCGGGGCCGGAGACCCCGGAGCCGATCCGGACCCGCTTCTCGGCGCGGATCACCGCTGCCGGGGTGCCGACCCGGGTGCGGCCGAGTTGCACCACGCGGGCGACGACGCCGTACGAGGCGTAGCGGTCCTCGAGTCGCGGGGCCACGATGAGCTGTTCGTCAGAGTGCGCCCGGGCCGTGTCGATGGCCGTACGAGCCGCATCATCCAGTTCCAACGGCACGACCATGCCGGGGAGTACCACCTGGTCGGTCAGGAAGAGTACGGGGAGTCGGGTTGCCGAGTCCATGAGGAAGTCCTTCCACGTCGTTTCATGGCGCCACGAGAGTTGAGCGTCATCGACTCAAGGCATGGAGGGCTCGGACTATTCCCACTGGGCCGGACGTGACCGAGCCCCGCCACCGGCACGTCGATCGTGGCGGTGGCGGGGCCGGGGGTGGTTCAGGAGTTGGCCTTTGCCTCGGCGTACTCGGCCGCCATCGTGTCGCCCACCTCGGACTGCCAGGTGGCCACGAACGACTCCCACTCCGACATCGGCTTCTCGCCCAACATGACGGCCCGCTGCACGTCCTTCATCTTGGAACCGAACGTGGCACCCTTGGTGACCGAGGTCTCGGAGTAGAGGCCGTTCGAGGCGTCGTCGACGCCCTCAGTCATCACTTCGCTCAGGTAGGTGTGCTGCGCCCTGATCAGGTCGTCCTGACCGGGGGCGAACAGCACCGCCTGGGCGTTGCCGCCCAGGTAGGGCCAACCCTTGATCGTGTTGTCCGACGCGTTCTCGAGGAACTCCGGGTTGCCGTCCTTCATCTCGTAGGTGACGCCCTCGGCGCCGTAGTTCACGTCGAGGAACTGCTGGGTGCCGAACGGCGACGCGATCAGGTCGGCCAGTTTCAGCAACTCCTCCAGCCGCTTGTCGCTGGACTGCTTCTTGATCCCCACGAAGGAGTAGTAGCCGGCCTGACTCCGGTAGATCGACGCCTTCGCACTGCCGTCCCACGTGGGCAGCCGGACGTAGCCGACCTTCCAGTCGGGGTGTTGGCGGGCGAAGGTGCCCCAGCCGGTGAACCCCTGGAACATCATGGCCGTGGTGCCCGCCGTCCACCAGGCCCCGTTCTGGCCGGGGTCGGAGAACGAGTTGGGGTGGAGATAGCCCGCCTGGACGATCTTGCCGGTCTCGTTGAGGGCGTCCTTCATCTGCTCCGACGCGATCTGGCTGACGAAGGTGTCCCCGTCCATGGCCCAGACATTGGGCGCGCCCATCATCTCGAGCACGCCGCGCAGAACCCAGCCGACCGGGTCAGCACCGAGGGCAAACTGGTTCTGGCCCTTGTCGGTCAGCGCCGCCAGCAACTCCACGAACTCCGCGCCGTCGGCCGGTTCCGGATTGGCCGGCAGGCCCTTGGCCTCCAGCAGGTCACCGCGGGTCGACAGGATCCGTCCGGCCGGCGGCCGCGGCTGCGAGATGCCCCACAGGCGACCGTTGATCGTCGGGATCTGCCACGTCGGCGTCGGGATGTTCGCCAACGCCGGGTACGCCTTCACCCCGTCGCCACCCAGCACGTCAGTCAGGTCGGTGAAGTACTTCTCGAGCAGACTCGGGAACTGCGGCACGACCTCCATCATCATGAAGTCGGGGATCTCGTTGCCCGCGATCGTCACCGTGTACTTGTCCTTGTACTCGGTCGAGATGATCGTGGTCGCGTTCATCGCGTTGCCCGCGTCCCGACGGAAGGCCTCGTAGGCGGGGTTCTTCTCGGGAGCAATGTGGGGCGGAGCGTTCTGCATCAGGGCAGTGACGGGCTCGGTGTCGGGCAACGGGAACCCGTCGCGCGCGATCACCGGGTTCGGGAAACTCAGGAAGCCGGGCGAGACACCGTCCTCGGTTCCGGGCAGATCGGGGGTGATTCCCTCGAACGGTACGTACGCCGGGGGCGTGAACGACCCACTCGCGGCCCGACCGGAACCCCCCGTCCCGCCCGTGCCACCCGACCCACCGGACGGTTGACAGGCCGCCAGTGCCGCAGCCCCGGCCACCCCGGCCAAACCACCCAGCATCGCTCGCCGCGACAGCTCCATCCTCGCCATGATCATCCTCTCCAGAGTCGCCCACGGCATTCGGCCGGTCCCGCATCATCGACCGAGTGACACCCGCCTGAGGGGCGTGCAACCGTTTGCTGGAAAGTATTACGATGCGGGACGCACGTCAACGGTCTGCGCGAAATGTTGTCGCCCAGACTGTGCCAGCGCACCGGGCCGCCGAACGGTCAGTGACTCGACAGCCAGCTCCGGCCGATCAGCGCGGTGGCGTCGTGGGGCAGCTCGACGGACTCCCCGGCGGCTAACCTGACACACAGCTGCATGAGCTCCCGGTGGTCGGGGCCGTCGCCGTCGCTGCTCGACTGGCCTCCCCCGGGGTGCCACTGTGCGTGCCACCGCTCGGCGTGCAGGATGACGTACGGCCCGCCGATCAGCGCCATGATCGGTTCATCGATGGCCGCCAGCAGGTCGGCCGAGCCGGAGTCGCAGGCATCGCAGCCGCAGTCGGGTTGCACCGTGACACTGACGTCGGGCCGATCAGCGCTGATGCCGAGCACCGGCAGGACGGCGCCGGCCGGTCCGCCGAACGGCACGACATCCAGCTCCAGCAACACGAGGTCGAGGGTGCCGGGCAATGCGGCCGACAGCCGCACCCCACGATCGAAATGGTCCAGTGAGCCGAGCCCCTGCCAGGTGCCCGGAGCGAGTTGGCTGGCGGTGACGTCGAGCACCTCGGTCAGCGCCTGGGTCCAGATCCTCGCGCGCTCGTGCACGATCCGGTAGCGCCCGGGTTCGGTGACGCGGGAGTACTCCTCGTCGCGCGGCGACGCCATCGGGGGACGGGGTGCCGGCCAGCGGGGCAGACCGAGTCGATCGGCCCGGGTCGACACCTCGGTACGCAGTTCGTCGACGCCCACCATGGCCGTGAGCGTACGGCCCGCCAGCGCGGGTGGCGAGGACTGTCGGTGACTCAGCGGCCGAGTTGGCCTGCCACCGGACAGTGGAACGAGTGGCGGGCCGCGAGCCCGACCCGGTTCAGGTAGGCGACCACGATGCCCCAGGCACGGGGCAGCGAGTTCTCCACGTAAGGGACATCGTTGGCCTCGCAGTGCGCGATCACGAGCTTGCGGGTCCGATGCAGGTGCGGCCGCGGCATGCTCGGGAACAGGTGGTGCTCGATCTGGTAGTTCAGTCCGCCGAGCAGCACCGTCATCCACCAGCCACCGGACACGTTGCGGGAGGTCCGTACCTGCTTGTTGAGGAAGTCGAGCTTCGCATCGCGTGGGACGATCGGCATGCCGATGTGGTTCGGCGCGAACGAGGCACCCATGTAGACCCCGAACACGGCGAGCTGCACCCCGAGGAACGCGAATGCCATCCCGAGCGGCAGTGCCCAGAAGATGACGGCCAAGTAGGCGGCGAACCGAACCCCGAGCAGGGTCAGCTCCAGCGCGCGGCCCTTCACCTTGCCCCGGGCGAACAGGCCCCGGGCCGACGCCACGTGCAGGTTGATGCCCTCCAGCAGCAGCAGCGGGAAGAAGAACCAGCCCTGCCGCCGGGTGAACCAGGCCATCAGGCCGCGTCGGGTCGCCGCCGATTCCTCGTAGAAGGTGAAGGTGTCGGGCTCGATGTCGGGATCCTTGCCCACCTTGTTGGGGTTCGCATGGTGCCGGGTGTGCTTGTTCATCCACCACGAGTAGCTGATGCCGACGAAGAACGTGGCCAGGATCCGGCCGATGTGGTCGTTCGCCGGGCCGGACTTCATGATCTGCCGGTGCGACGCCTCGTGGCCGAGGAAGGCGAACTGGGTGAACACGATGCCGAGCGCCGCTGCGATCAACAGCTGGAACCACGAATCCTGCAGCAACACGAAGCCGGTGATCGCACCACCGAGAGCGACCAGCAGCGCCCCGAACAGGCCAACGTAGAACAGCCGGGTCCGGTTGAGCAGGCCCATCGTGCGGACCTCGAGCGACAGCGCGGTGTATGCGGCGGTCACGGGATTGCTGCGGGCAGCGGTGGCGGATGGCGACATGGCGCTCCACTTCGAGTCAGAGTCGGAATTGGTGTTGTACCCGCCACGCTCGCGCCGCGGGAATCAAGTCTGGAGGGGTTCCATGCCCCCCGCCGTCACCAGTCCCTGAGGAGTCGCGATCAGCTGTCGTCCACGCTACAGACCACGGCCAACCACAGCGAATCGCCGGCGCCGGCCGTGGACACCCGCCCCCCGTCGAGTCGCCCCCGGGCGTCAGGAGGTGCGTACGGGCGGCTCGGTCTTGCTGGCGATCTCGTCGGCGCTGACACCGGGCGCCGTCTCGACCAGCACGAGCCCGTCGTCGGTGACCTCCAACACGCCCAGGTCGGTGATGATGCGTTGCACCACGCCGCGACCGGTGTAGGGCAGGGAGCACTCGTTCACGATCTTGTACGACCCGTCGCGCGCGACGTGCTCCATCAGCACGATCACCGACCGCGCCCCGCTGACCAGGTCCATCGCGCCGCCCATGCCCTTGATCACCTTCCCCGGGATCATCCAGTTGGCGATGTCGCCGCGGGCCGACACCTGCATCGCCCCCAGGATGGCGACGTCGATCTTGCCGCCACGGATCATCCCGAAGCTGGTGGCCGAGTCGAACACCGAAGCACCCCGCCGCAGGGTCACGGTCTCCTTGCCGGCGTTGATCATGTCGGGATCCTCCTCACCCTCGTACGGGTAGGGGCCGACCCCCAGCAGGCCGTTCTCCGAGTGCAGCACCACCTCGACGTCGTTGGGGATGTGGTTGGGCACCAAGGTGGGCATGCCGATGCCGAGGTTCACGTACGACCCGTCCACCAGCTCGGCCGCCGCCCGGGCGGCCATCTCGTCCCGCGTCCACGCCATGATCAGTTCCCCTTCGCATCGGCCGCCGCACCGGGACGTGGCCGTACGGTCAACTGCTCGATCCGCTTGTCGACAGCCTGTTCCGGAGTGAGTCCGACGACGCGATGGACGTACACCCCGGGGGTGTGGACGTGGTTCGGGTCCAGCTCACCCGGCTCGACCAACTCCTCGACCTCGGCGATCGTCAGCCTGCCGGCCATCGCGCAGATCGGGTTGTAGTTGCGGGCCGAGTCGGCGTACACGAGGTTGCCGTGGCGATCGCCGTACCGGGCCCGGACGAGGGCGACGTCGGTGACGATCGCCCGCTCCAGCACGAACTCGCGTTCCCCCTCGGCGGTGTCGAAGGTGCGAACTTCCTTGGGTGGTGAGGAAATCGCGACCTCACCGGACGCGTCGTAGCGCCACGGCAGGCCGCCCTCGGCGACCAGGGTGCCGACACCGGTCGGGGTGTAGAAGGCGGGAATGCCGGAGCCGCCGGCCCGCAACCGTTCGACGAGGGTTCCCTGCGGCGTCAGCTCGACCTCCAGCTCACCGTCGAGGAACTGCCGGGCGAACTCCTGGTTGCCGCCGACGTAGGAGGCGACGACCCGGCGGATCCGGTGTTCGGCGAGCAGCAGGCCCAGTCCCCAGTCGTCCACCCCGCAGTTGTTGGAGTACACCTCGAGCTCGTCGGTACCGGCCTCGACCAACGCCCCGATCAACACACTCGGGATCCCGCACAGCCCGAAACCGCCCACCGCCAACGACGATCCACTGGCGATGTCGGCCACGGCTGCTGCGGCGGAACCAACGACCTTGTCCATGCACCCTCCTGGGTCACTGTCGCGTCGATCCTAGTAGGGTCGCCCCACGCCTTGGACGAGCACAGGGCCCGACGACGAGAACAGGATCTTTTCCGGTGAACACCGACATCGTCACGGTGGCGCTGGTAGGAGTCAACACCTACCACGCCACGGTCTTCTCCCAACTGATCAACGGCACGCCGACCGAGCCCGGCAGGGTCACCGGAGCCCGGATCACCCACGCCTGGCCCGGCGATCATCGCGACACCGCCGAGGAGCTGGCCGCCAAGCACGACTTCGAGGTTGCCGACGAGCTCACTTCCCTGGTCGGTGCGGTCGACCTGGTCCTGGTGATCGACGACACCGACGGTGGGGTCCGACACCTCGAGCTGGCCCGCCCCTTCCTGAGCGCCGGGATGGCGGTGTTCGTCGACAAGCCGGTCGTGGCGACCCCCGATGAGGTGACCGAGTTGATCACTCTCGCCGCCGAACACGATGCCCTGCTAATGGGTGGGTCCGCGCTCCGCTACGCCAGCGAGCTGTCGGAGTTCGGCGAACAGCTCGCCACGATCGGCGACCCGATCAGCTACGTCAGCGTCTGCCCGAACGAGTGGTTCTACTACGGCATCCATGCAGTGGAACTGTTGCTGGCCTTGGAGCCCGGCCGTCCGACCTCGGTCGACCTGGCCCGGTTCGACAACCACGACACCGCTCGGATCACCTTCGACGGTGGCCGGACCGGCACGGTCACCACCATCCCCGGCGCGCACCACTTCCATGCCACCGTGTACGGCACCAAGGGTGCGGCAACGATCACGGTCAGCGACGCCAAGGGCTTCTACGGCAACGAACTGCAGGCGATGGTCGAGATGGCGCGGACCAAGCAGGCGCCGAGCCTCACCCCGACCCTCGACGCGGTCGACATCATGTTCGCCGGGCTCGCCTCAGCCGAGTCCGGACGGCCCGTCGAGGTCACCCCGCGGGAGACGTGATGAGTGGCGCCGTACGGGTCGGCCTGCTCGGCGCCGGCGGGATCGCCCGAGCGCACGCGCGTGCCTTCACCGAGGCCGGCGCGGCCGTGGTCGCGGTCTCCGACCCGGTCGCCGAGGCCGCCCGGACACTGGCACAGGACCACGACGCGGAGGTGTTCCCCAGCCCGGACGGGCTGCTGACGCGCGGTGGCTGCGACGTCGTGGTGATCGCGACCCCACCGGTCGCCCACGCCGACCTGGCCGTGCTCGCCGCCCGTCGCGGCGTGGCGATGCTGATCGAGAAGCCGATGGCGTACGACGTCACCGGGGCCGAACGCATCGTGACGGCGGTCGAGGAGGCCGGCGTGCTGGCCACCGTCGGCTTCTGCCACCGCTTCGAGCCGGCCGTGGTGCAACTGCGGGCGTTGCTGGCCGAGGGGCGGATCGGCGCGGTGAAGTCGTTCCGCAACAGGTTCTCCGGTGAACAGGCCCGGATGAACGACCGCTGGTACGCCGACCCCGCCATCTCCGGCGGCGGCACCGCGGTGGACACGTCGGTGCACTCGATCGACCTCTTCCGACACCTGGTCGGCGACGTGGTCCAGGTGCACGCGGTCACCAGCACCGGCCAGAGCGCGTACGGCCCGCCGCTGGCGGTCGAGGACACCTCGATGATCCTGCTGAAGTCCACGGCCGGGGCCACCGGTGTGCTGGAGGCCAGTTGGCGCACCGCCCCGGCCGAGGCCACCATCACCGTGTCCGGCGAGACCGGCCGGCTGCACTACGACTACCTGACCGGTGTCCTCGAACTCGCCCCCGCCGAGGGTGAGGTCGAGCGGTTCACGCCCTCGGGTACGGCCCGGTTCGTCGGTCAAGCGGCAGGAATGATTGCTGCCGTACGGGACGACGCACCCCTGCGGACCACCGTCGCCGACGGGCTGGCCGCCAACCGGGTGCTGGCGCAGGCGTACGCCTCGGCCGGTCCGCTCAGCAACTGACGTACGCGTCAGCTGGCGATGGCGTCGGCTTCGCCGCTCCGGCGAACGAGGTGTCCGTTGCCGAGGTCGACGAGCTCGGACCCCTCCTGCTCGGCCGGTGGCAACGCGTCCTCGAAGGAGTGGCTCTCCCGCCGGACCGGCAGCACCGCGTTCAGCAACTGCCGGGTGTAGGGGTGCTGCGGGTTGTTGAACAGCTCGCGGGTCGGCGCCAGCTCCACGATCCAGCCGTGCCGCATCACCGCGACCCGGTCGGACACCTTCTCGATCACGCCCAGGTTGTGGGAGATGAACAAGCAGGTCAGCGACAACTCGTGACGCAGGTTCTGGAACAGGGCCAGGATCTGGGCCTGCACCGACACGTCCAGCGCCGAGGTCGGCTCGTCGCACACCAGGATCTCGGGATCCATCGCCAGCGCCCGCGCGATGGCGATCCGCTGTTGCTGGCCACCGGAGAACTGCCGCGGGTAGTGGTTGCCACGGTCGGGGTCGATGCCCACCTTGCCCAGCAGTTCACGGGCCCGGGCCTTGCGCTCGGCCGGCTGCCCGATCTTGTGGATGATCAACGGCTCGATCACGTTGTCCAGCGCGGTGTAGTGCGGCAGCAACGAACCGGTCGCGTTCTGGAACACCGCCTGCATGTCACGACGGACGGCCTTGCGAGCCTGTTTGGACATGTCGGTGATCGCCTCACCGCGGAACTCAACGGCCCCGTCGTTCCACGAGATCAGGTCGAGGAAGATCCGGGCCAACGTCGACTTGCCACTGCCGCTCTCCCCCACCAGGCCGACGGTCTCGCCACGCCGCAACTGCAGGCTGACGTTGTTGACGGCCTTGATCGTGCCCGCCTTGGAGTGGAAGACCTTGCTGACACCGATCGCCTCCATCACGACCTCGGCGTCCTCGGCCACCTCGGTCCTCGGCACCAGCCGCTCGACGATCAGCTCACGTTCGGCGTCGGCGTCCAGACCGACCGGTTCGGTGTCGTCCTCGGTGCCCGCACGCGTGTCGGCATCGGTGCCGGTGTCGGCTGCCGGGTGCGCCTGGATCTCGCTGTCCTCGGTCTGCTCGTTCTCCTCGGACGCCTTGTCCTGATCGGGTTCAGGCATTCTCGACCACCTTCCAGCATGCCGCCGTGTGGTTCTCCCCCACGGCCAGGAGTTCCTGCGGTTCGGCGCACCTCTCCTCGGCCAGCGTGCACCGCGTCCGGAAGGCGCAGCCCGACGGGAGGTCCCGCAGGCTGGGCGGCGTCCCCGGGATCGGGGACAGTGCCCGGTCGATGTCACCGACCTCGATGGTCGAGTTCAGCAACCCCTGGGCGTACGGGTGCTTCGCCTCGGTGAGGAAGTTCGCCATCTCGGCGTGCTCGACGATCTTGCCGCCGTACATCACCGCCACCCGATCACACAGGTCACGGGCGACCCCGAGGTCATGGGTGATCATGATGATCGCCGTACCCTCGGACTTGATCTGGGCCAACAGGTCGAGGATCTGTCGCTGCAGGGTGACGTCGACGGCCGTGGTCGGCTCGTCGGCGATCAGGATGTTGGGATTGGTCACCATCGCCATCGCGATCATGGCCCGCTGCCGGAGGCCACCCGACAACTCGAACGGGTACGCCTTGATCCGTCGCTCGGGTTGCGGGATGCCCATCTTGCCCAGCATCTCGATCGCCCGATCCAGGGCCTCGGCCCGGTTGCACAACCGATGCCACAGCTGGTGCTCGACCAACTGCTTCTCCAGCGTCAGCGTCGGGTTCAGCGCCTGCATCGCGTCCTGGAACACCATGGCGATGTCCTTGCCACGGATGCGTTGCAGCTTGCCCTCACCGCTGTTGAGCAGATCGGTCCCGGCGTAGGTGGCACTGCCGCCGGCAATGCGCCCGTTCTCGGCCACCAGTCCCAGCAGGGCCCGGACGCCGACGCTCTTGCCACTGCCGGACTCACCGACGATGGCCAGGGCCTCACCGGAGTGCAGGTCGTAGCTGATGCCGTCGACGGCCTTCAACCACGCGTCCTTCTTGCGGCCGGCGTTGAAGTGGACCCTCAGGTCGCGTACGGCGAGCAGCGGCTGCCCGGCTGCCGGATCGGTCCGATCCGCGACGGTCTCGGTGCTGTTGCTCGTCACCGGGTCACCCCCGTGGTGTCGAACGCCTCCCGGACACCGTCACCGACCCAGTTGAACGCCAACAGGGTCAGGGCGAACAGCACCGCCGGGGCCAACATCAGGTGTGGCGCGACCATCGTGTACTGGATGCCCTCGGTCAGCATGGCACCCCACGACGGTGTCGGTGGTGCGACGCCGAGGCCCAACAGGCTCAGGCCGGCCTCGGTCGCGATCGCACCCGGGATGCCGAAGCTGGTGGCCACCAGGATCGGGCCCATCGCGTTCGGCAGGATGTAGCGGACCGCGACGCGCGGCCCCCCGGCACCCATCGAACGGGCCGCTTCGATGAAGTCGCGACTCTTCAGGCTCAGCGTCTGCGCCCGGACCAGCCGTGCCTGACCCACCCACGACGCCACCGTGATGGCGAGGATGACGGCGAGGACACTGCGGCCCATGACCGTCACCATGATCACCGCGAACAGGTAGCCCGGGAAGGCGTACATGACGTCGGTGAAGCCCATCAGTAACTGCTCGGCACGACCACCGACGTAGCCGGCCACCAGGCCGATGACGATCGCCAGTGCCAGGGCCGCCAGCTCGGCGACGAAACCGACGATCAACGCCGTACGCAGGCCGTAGATCAACCGGCTGAAGACGTCACGGCCGATCGGGTCCGTGCCGAGGATGTGCCCCTCCTCGCCCGGCTGCAGCAGCGCAGACGTCACGTCCACCGCGATCGGGTCGTGGGTGGCGACCAGTGGCGCGAAGATGGCGGTCAGGATCAGCAGGCCGATGAAGTACAGGCTGATCAGGGCCAACTTGTTGGTGCCGAAGCGCCGCCAGACCAACCGGGCCTGGCTCTCACCGACCTTGCCGGCCTTGCCGTCGTCGTCCAGTACGGGAGGTCCGGACTCGACCTCGTCCCCCACGTGCTCGAGGGTTTCCGGAGTACTCATGAGGTGGCTCCCATTCGCGTGCGCGGGTCCAGCAGGCCGTAGCTCAGGTCGACCAGCACATTGGTGAGCACGAGCAGGGCTGCGAAGAACAGCGTGGTGCCCATCAGCAACGGCATGTCACGACTGGTGGCCGCGCCGGTGAAGTACGTGCCCAGACCGGGGATGCGGAACAGCGTCTCGATGAACACCGTGCCCGACATCAGGCCTGCCATGATCGGTCCGACCACGGTGACGAGCGGGATCAGGGAGTTGCGCAACACGTGCCGCGACATCACGATCCCGCTGGGGCCGCCCTTGGCGACCGCCGTGGTGACGTAGTCCTCCCGCAGGGTTTCGATCACCGACGACCGGACGTACCTGGCCAACATCGCCATCGGTCCCATCGCCAGCGCGATCACCGGCATGATCATGTTCTCGGGTCCTGACCAGCCGCCCGAGGGCAACAGGTGCAGACCACCGACCAGGATGATGATCAAGAACGCACCCAACAGGTAGTTCGGCACGCTGTGCAGGGCGGTGACCAGGAACATCAGTGTGTTGTCCAGCCAGCCGTTGCGACGACGGGCCGAGATGACACCGATCGGCACGGCCACCAGCAGCGACAGCACCACGGCCAGCACGGCCAACGTGGCCGACACCGGGAACGCCTCGGCGATGATGTCCTGCACCTGACGCGAGGGGTACTTGTACGAGGGCCCCATGTCCCAGGTGACGGCACCCCGCATGAAGATCAGGTACTGCTGCCAGGCAGGGATCTCCGGCCCGTACCGCTGCGAGAAGCTGGACATCACCTCCGCACGCTGCCCCTGGGCGGTCATCGTCGCACCACTGGTGACGGCCGACAGGTCGGTGAAGTCGCCCGGCGCCGCCTGGAGCAACCCGAACGTCATCAACGACACCAGTGCCAGCGTGACGATGGCACGCGCCAGCCGCTTCACCGCGAAGAGGGCAATGCCCCCGGCCGCGGACGGGGTGTTGCGTGTTGCCACTTACTCGACCCCGAGGGTCTTGTAGTAGAACTGGTCGCCGGTCGGCCGCGGGTGGAACCCGGTGATGCGCTTGTTGACGGCGAAGTGGTACCCGGCCTGGGCGATCGGGAGGAAGATGAAGCACTTCTCCCGCGCGAGTGCGGCCGTCTTGAACGCCTCGGTCGACGCGTCCGGGTCGACCACCGACATGGCCTCGGTGGTCAACCGGTCGAACTCCTTGACCTCCGCAGAGCACTTGGTGTCGGCGATCTCCTTCAACTGCGCGGTCAGTTCGGCCGGCGAGAGATCCTTGTTCTGCTGCAGGTCCAGGTACTCCTGGTAGTCGGTCGGGTTCAGCGAGAACGGCTTGGTGAAGGTGGGCGACCACAACGAGGCGACCCACTTGGCCCAGTTCAGCTCGGCGGCGAAGCTGCCGAAGTAGAACCCGATGTAGTCCGCCGGGTTGAGGGCCATCCGCTTCTGCACGTAGACGCCCGACTCCACCGCGTCGTTCTTCACCTGGATGCCGAGGTTCTCGGTCCAGTTCGACATGATCGTCTGGATCACCGGCGAGGTGTTGCCACCGTTGAGGATGGTGATCGGCGGCAGCCCCTTGCCGCCGGGGTAGCCGGCGTCGGAGAGCAGCTGCTTGGCCTTCTCGAGGTCCTCGGCGACACCCACCGATTCCTCCCAGCCCTTCACCGACTGCGGCACCAGCGAGGTGGTCGCGGTGATCTTGGGCTGCGACTGGGCGACGATGTCGCGCCCCATGCCCAGCGACAGGGCCTCGCGGATCCGGATGTCGGAGCCGAGGAGGTCATTCTGCGAGTGCATCAGCGCCAAGTAGTAGATCGAGCCGGGCTGGGCGCTCTTCAGCTGTCCCTGCAGCGCCGGCTCCTGCTCGAACCGCAGCAGGGTCGCCGGGTCACCGACGCCCATGATGTCGACCTCACCGTTCTCGAACGGCACGATGGTGACCTCGGCACCGGCGTTGATCTTGTAGTTGATCTTGTTGAGCGCGACGGCGCCGGCGTCCCAGTACTCCTCGTTCTTCTCCAGCGTCATGCTGACGTTGGGCTGCGTCGCGGTCATCTTGAACGGACCGTTGGTGACGATGTTCTCCGGCAGTTCCCACTCCGCCTCGTGCTCCTCCACCACCTTCATCGGCATCGGACACATCGAGGCGTGGGTCAGGCCCATCAGGAAGCCGGCGTTCGGCGCCTCGAGGGTGAACTCCACGGTCTTCTCGTCCGGCGTCTTGACCCCGACCTCGTTCCAGTCGGTGATCACACCGCCCTGGAACGGGATGGCGTTCTTGATGTTCATGCTGGTGACGTACGAGTTCGCGCCCAGCGTCACGCCGGCGCCGGCCGAGCTGGGCGAGAGCAGCCGTTCGTAGGTCTTGTTGAAGTCCTCCGAGGTCAGCGGGCTGCCGTCGGACCACTTCAGCTCACGCAGGGTGAAGGTGTAGGTGAGGCCGTCGTCCGACATCTCCCACGACTCGGCGGCACCGGGCTCCACGTCGGTGCCTTCGTTGTTCTGCACGACGAGGGGCTCGAGCAGGGCGCGGACGACCATCCACATACCGTTGCTGATGACCTGCGGGTCGAGGGTGGGGAGCTCCGGGCCGAGGATCGCGATCTCGTCGGTGGCGCCGCCGCCACCGTCGCCGCCGCCACCTTCGAAGCCGCAACTGGCCGTACCACCGGCAAAGATCGCCGCGGCGGCCAGGCCGCTGAACTGGAGCAGTCGCCTTCTCGTGGTCATGTCTTCCCTCTCCGGCACGCCCGCGTGCCTGGCCAACCGAGCTTGCGGTTTGAGGCCTATTGTTTTTGGCGGTTACCAACCGCCCCCAATGCTGGCACAGATTAACCGCGGGGTCTTCGACACGTCAATGCCCGCGACATCCGGCCCGGCGAAGTGTGACCTAGTCGTGTCCTCGCCCACAGGGTCACCAGCCGGGGTGATGACCGCCGCCCCCGGGTCCGGGATGTTGGCCCCTGGGCGGCACGGGCGGCGGCGTCCCCTGCGGGGGCACACCCGGGACCTGCCAGGCCGGGGATCCCGCCGCCGACTGCTCAGCGCGATTGCCGTGGCGGAAGGCGACGATGACCCCGGCGACGACCAGTGCCCAACCGACGGCTCGGAAGACTGCCAACCCGCTGTAGACGAGGCCGATCTGAGGAGGTGCGAGCTCGAGGAAGGGGACGAAGGTGGTCAGGGTTCCTGCGATGAGATGTACGGCGAACCCGCCGGCCAACAGCCACCTGCCCGAGCCCTTGACGGCCAGGATCGACGCCACGAGCAGGGCGAGGGGGAAGACCAGGAAGGGCAACTGGAACAGCAGGAAGTTCAGGCTCATGCTCATGCCCGCCCCCCGGGCCCGTACGAACCGCCCCGCCCCCCGCGCGAACCGACTGCGGCCCCGACCAGCAACAGCACCGGCCCGACCAGCGAGATCAGCGACGAGAAGACCTGACTGAGGATGTGTGCCGGACTGCCGAAGGTCGTGCTGTTCAGGGTGATCAGGTAGGCGCCGTTCACCAGACCGCCGACCAGCATGACACCCACGCCGATCAGACCGAACAACCGGGTCCGCCCGCGGGTCATCAGCCCGATCGCCAGTCCGGCAGCCACCCAAGCGATGACGGGGGTGAGCAAGGACAACACGATCATGGGCGCTCCTCGCCGCTTGCGGTCAGCCCAACGTTAGCGGGAGACCGGCCCCTACGGGACCGATCAGTTACCGGCCGTACCCGAAGGCCCGGTGTCGTCCCGATTCAGCGCCCGGTCCCGGCATACACGACGGCCTCGCCGTCGGCGTCCAGACCGAAGGCGGTGTGCCCGGCCCGGACGGCCCGGTCGACGTCGTCCTCGTTCACGACGACCGAGATCCGGATCTCGGAGGTGGAGATCATCTCGATGTTGACCCCCTCCTTCGCCAACGCGGAGAAGAACTTCGCGGTGACGCCCGGGTGGGAACGCATCCCGACGCCGATCACCGAGACCTTGCCGATCTGGTCGTCGTACAGGATGTCGGAGAAGTCGACCTCGGCCTGGATCTCCTGCAGCTTCTGCACCGCGCTCTGCCCGTCGGCCTTCGGCAGGGTGAATGAGATGTCGGTGCGCGAGGTGGAGACCTGCGACACGTTCTGCACGATCATGTCGATGTTGATCTCGGCCCCGGCCAGCGCCTCGAAGATCGTCGCGGCCTCACCGATCTTGTCGGGGACGCCGACGAGGGTGATCTTGGCCTCGCCGCGATCCTGGGCGATGCCGGAGATGATGGCCTGTTCCATGGTGATGTCCTCCAGATCCTTGACCCACGTGCCGTCCTTGGTCGAGAAGGACGAGCGGACGTGGATGGGCATGTTCTCGCGGCGGGCGTACTCGACACAGCGCAGGTGCAGGATCTTCGACCCGCATGCGGCCATCTCGAGCATTTCCTCGTACGAGATCTCCGGGATCTGCCGGGCTGCCGGCACGATCCGCGGGTCGGCGGTGAAGACGCCGTCCACGTCGGAGTAGATCTCGCAGTAGTCGGCCTTCAGTGCGGCGGCCAGCGCCACCGCGCTGGTGTCGGAGCCACCACGACCGATCGTGGTGATGTCCTTGGTGTCCTCGCTGACGCCCTGGAACCCGGCGACGATGCCGATGTCGCCCTCGGCGACCGCACTCTCGATGCGGCCGGGGGTGATCTTCATGATCCGGGCGTTGCCGTGCGTGCCGGTGGTGATCACGCCGGCCTGCGACCCGGTGAAGGACCGCGCGGTGTGTCCGAGGTCGGCGATCGCCATCGCGAGCAGCGCGGCGCTCTGCCGCTCACCGGTGGTGAGCAACATGTCGAGCTCGCGGGCCGGCGGCTGCGGCGTCACCTGGTAGGCGAGGTCGAGCAGTTCGTCGGTGGTGTCGCCCATGGCGGAGATCACCACGACGACCTCGTGGCCCTCCTGCCTGGTGGCGACCACCCGCCGAGCAACCCGCTTGATGCTCTCGGCGTCGGCGACCGACGACCCCCCGTACTTCTGTACAACGCGTCCCACGCGTTCCCCTTCCAAACCCTTGCTGACGGCGCCGACCACTCTAACGGTCCGACCAACCCACCGATCGGTCGGCCCGCGAGCGCCGTGGTCAGGGCGCTACTGCCCCGGATTCCGAAAAGTGACCGGTCGGCGGTTTCGGGTGGGCGGCCTGCCCGCGGGGCAGCACGGCTTCTTCACCGTCGACCGGTCGGTTTGCGGAAAGCTGCCGAGCAGCCGGCGACGGCGGGCGCCCCGTGGTGGCGGCACCGCCGGTGACCGTAGGGTCGTGGCCATGAGCGAAACCATCCGATGGGGAGTCCTGGGGCCCGGCCGGATCGCCGACAACGTGGCGGGCGATTTCGACAACGTGCCCGGCGGTGAGCTTCGGGCGGTCGGTTCGCGGAGCCTCGACCGGGCGCGGGCCTTCGCCGACAAGCACGGCATCCCGAACGCGCACGGCTCGTACGCCGACCTGATCGCCGACCCCCAGGTCGATGCGCTCTACATCGCCACCCCGCACCCACAGCACCTGCAGCTGGCGCTGGCCGGGATTGCCGCGGGCAAGCCCCTGCTGGTCGAGAAGACGTTCACCGCGACGGTGGCCGGGGCCGACCGGCTGGTCGCAGCAGCCCGGGCGGCCGGGGTGTTCGTGATGGAGGCGATGTGGACCCGCTTCCAGCCGATCTGGGTGAAGGCCCGTGAGCTGATCGCCGACGGTGCCCTCGGGGAGGTGCGGCAGGTCTCGGCCGATCTCGGGGTCGACAAGCCGTTCGACCCGACCGACCGGTTGTTCGATCCGGCGCAGGGCGGCGGGGCACTGCTCGACGTCGGGGTCTATCCGGTCTCCCTGGCCCAGTGGCTGCTGGGCCCACCGGACGCCGTCCACGCCTCGGGCCGGCAGGCACGGACCGGCGTCGACGAGCAGGCTGCCCTGCTGTTCTCGTACGACGACGGCCGGGCTGCGCTGTTGCAGGCCTCCATCGCGTACCCGCTGCCGGGCGGCGCACGGGTGGTCGGCGACCAGGGGCGGCTCGACGTCCTGCCCCGGTTCCACCACCCGGCCGACATGGTGCTCACCCGCCGCGACGGCAGCACCGAGGAGTTCCACCTACCGGCCCGGGGTGTCGGGTACGCGCACGAGTTCGACGAGGTGCACGGCTGCCTGGCCGAGGGGTTGACCGAGTCGCCGGTGATGCCGCTCGCCGACACGCTGGCGGTGCAGCGGCTGCTCGAGGAGGCGACCGGCCAGCTGGGGGTCTTGCACCACGAGGACGAGACGGTGTTGCCCGGCTGACCACGCGCACGATCTGCACCCAGCACCCAACACTCGGACGAGTAAAGCGGACAGAATCTGACCGCTGAAGGTGGCAGGGTTGGCCCATGGCCAACACGAGCTCGCGGACGCTCCGGCTGCTGACGCTGTTGCAGACCCACCGGTTCTGGCCGGGGGCGGAGCTGGCGGAACGACTCGGCGTCACCGACCGGACCTTGCGACGCGACATCGAGCGGCTCCGTGAGCTCGGTTACCCGGTCCGCTCCAACCGCGGCACCGACGGCGGCTACCAGTTGGCGCCGGGAGCGACGATGCCGCCGCTGGTGGTCGACGCCGAGGAGGCGGTCGCGATCGTCGTCGCCCTCCGTGCCGCGGCCCAGGGTGCCGCCGCAGCGCTGAACGATGCGCCGGTGCGGGCGCTGGCCAAGGTGATGCAGGTGCTGCCCAAGCCGCTCCGCAAGCGGGCCGACGCCGTACGGCACGCGACGACAGCACCGACCTGGGGAGAGGCGCCGGCCCTCGACACCGACCTGCTCACCACCATCGCGCAGGCCTGCCGTGATTCGGTACGGCTGCACTTCGGCTACACCGCCCGCGAGGGGGCGGTCACCTCCCGGCGCGTCGAGCCCCACCACCTGGTGCCGATCGGCCGCCGCTGGTACCTGGTCGCCTGGGACCTCGAACGCCACGACTGGCGCAGCTTCCGACTCGACCGGATCACCGACCCCGAGACGACCTTGATCAACTTCCGGCCCAAGGAGGTGCCCGGCGGTCCGGTCGAGTACGTCCGGCAGGGGTTGCGCGGCCGCGACGTCCACCAGGTGACCGCGATCGTCCACCTCGACGGGCCCGCCGACGCCGTACGGCAGCAGCTCGGTCGGTATGGCGAGGTGACCGAGCTGACCGCCACGAGCTGTGAGTTCCGGGCCGAGACCGACGAGGTCAAGTGGGTGCTGTTCGGGATCGCCGGCACCGGCTACGGGTTCACCGTGCACGCGCCGCCCGAGCTCACCGAGTTGTTGGGCGAGTGGTCCGACCGGTTCAGCGACGCGGTACGACGGGGATCGACGACTCAGTCGGCCGACTGACCCGAGATGCCCGCGTCCCGGTCATCGGAGACCGCGGGCATCGGGTGGTCACCCATCCGGCGGAGCAGGACGACGAAGACCACCACCACGATCACCCCGACGGCCGCCCAGCCCCCGTACGCCATCGCGCTGCTGGTGCGGTCGGCCAATGCCCCGAGGCCGGGCCGGGCCACGGCGATGCCGACACCGGCGACGCTGGCGACCAGGGACAGTACGGTCGCCCGGATCGCCGGCCGGGTCCGGCCCGACAGTTCGAGCTCCAGGGTCGTCCACCCGGCGGCCCAGGCCAGGCTCAGCATCGGCAACCACGCAACGGGTCCCAGCCACGACCACCAGAACGTGAGGGCCGCCGCCACCACCGTGATGATCATGCCGCCACCGATCACCAGTCGCCGATGGGTCGGTCGGACCCACCCGGTGGCCAGACTGGCGACGATCCCGACCGCGGCGACCCCGGCGTACATCCAGCCGGTCTGCTCCGGGGTCAGCTCGAGGTCGAGGGCCAACGGCTGGAACAGGATCCGGACGCTCCAGCCGTAGAACATGAACAATGCCGCCACCGCCATCACCGAACGGGTGGCACGTCCGGCCAGTGCAGCCCGGATGTCGGCAAGAACCTGGCGCAGACTGGCCGGCGGGCCGACCCGCGGCACGTCGGGCAGCCCGAGGGCGAGCAGCCCTGCCAGCACCGCCATCGCGGCGGTGAGCCAGAACGGCAGCGCCGGATCGACGCCGTACAGCAGGCCCGCGGTGACCAGCGACACCAGCACCGCGGCCTGGCCGGCACCCTTGATCACCGCGAAGCCGCGCGGTCCCTGCTTCGGCCCCAACTGCTGTGACAGCTCGTACGCGTACGTGGTGGCCGCACCGGAGTTGAGGGCCCACAGCACGCCCCACACGATCCACATCCCGAACAACTGCCAGGTGGAGTTGATCATGGCGATCCCGGCGAAGGTCACCGCGCTGAGTCCGGTGATCAACAGGTAGCTCGCCTTGCGGCCCATCCGGTCGGCCAACAGCCCCATCGGGATCTCCGCCAGCACCGACACCAGGCGGAACACCCCGTCGGCGAGGACGGCCGTCGTCAGGTCAAAGCCCAGGTGCAGCAGGAAGATCAGCCACAGCGGGAACCAGAACTGCACCTCGAGCAGAAACTGGGTGACCGCCAGCAGGCCGACGGCCCGGCGGGGTCGGGCCACGACCGGCTGGGACGTCCCCATCACGAGGAACCGGATCGACGGACGGCCCAGAACAGCACGACCAGCAGGGCCGAGACGACGAGCGAACCGACCAGGATGGCGTCGGCCGACTGCGAGGCGAACCATTCGGTGAGACCGCTGCGGGAACCGAATCCGGCTTGGTCGGGGTCGGTCGCGACGCCCCGTCCGAACTCGGTCAACGCGAGCGCGGTCGCCAACACCGAGGTGACACCGATCCCCAACAGGATGATGTCGGTCACCGTGCCGGCCCGGGACTGGGCGCCGGTCGCCAGTTCGGCGAGTCGCCGGTCGCAGATGCTGATCTTGAATTTGACAGGCTCCTCGACGAGGTGCCCGTAGTGCCAGGCATCGAGGATGCCGTCCATCTCGGTGCGCACCTGCCGGGTGACGTACTTGCGCAGGTCCTGCAGGTCGAGCATCACCAGTTCGGCCCGGTGTGACAACGTCCGCAGCGATTCGGTCAGCTCCGCCAGCTCCCAGGCCCGACGGCCCTGGGTGGTCTGCGCCAGCACGCCGTTGAGCCGGTCGTCAACCAGGTCGAGGGCGGCGTAGAAGTACTGTGCGTACCGCATCCCCCGCCAGTTCTCGACAGTCGTCGCGGCCAGTTCGGTCCGGACGTCGGCCCGGTGGCCGAGGTGGACGTAGTTGAGCCAGGTCGACACGTGATCGGTCTCCTGGGCCAGCAGGGCGTCCACCGGGGCGTCGCCGACATCGGCCAGCCAGTGCCGGGCGAGCTCACCGGTGCCGGGCTCGTCGAGGTCGAGGACCAGGGATCGCGACACCCAGCGCGGGCCGGTGGTGTGCCACGTGTCGTCCTCCCACAACAGGATCGAACCGTCGGGATCGCGGCTGCGGGCCTGGTCGAGCAGCGGTTGCAGCACGTGCTGGACAACGGCCCCCGCGGCCAACCCGGTCAGCCGGATGATGCCGTCCTGGAGGGCGTCCAACCGCTCGCCCGGGCCGGTGTCGCCGGCGCCGAGCCAGTCGGCGACCTCGGCGCCCAGCTCGACGACGGTCACCCCGTGGTCGTACAGCCGGAACTCCACGGTGTCGACCCGCGCCCACAGGTCGGCGAGCTCGGTGGGGACGTCGATCGGCAGCGTGTCGGGCGCCAGTGTGCCGGCCACCAGGTGCAGCGGCCGCAGCAGCGCATCGGCCCGGAGCGAACCGTACCGGGGCACCTCGACCACGTGGACGGCGTGCGGGAACTCCAGCCGCTCGTCGGTGCAGGCGTCGGCGAGCTCGCGCCAGAACGTGGTGTACGCCTCCGGCTCGCGACCGGCGGCCCCGAAGGCCAGGGCGAAGTCGATCGGGACCGGCGCGATGGTCATGATGCGGCTCATAGGGGGACCAACTCCACCCCAGCCAGGTCGACCAGTCCGACCCGGCCACTGCCCGGTCCGCTGGTCACCTTGACCCTCACCCACAGGGTTCCGTCGCCGGGCGCCCCCCGGCCGGTGCCCGTCGGCCACTCGAGGACGGTGGCTCGGGTGCCGCGCGGCAGCACGGCGATCGTCGCACCGGACTCGTCGACCAGCCTCGGGGCCTGGTCCCCCACACCGATCAGGTCGACCTCCTCGCCGGCGACCGGTGGTTCGAGGGCATCGACCAGGTCGCGGTACTCGGCGGTGGACCGCAGCTCGGCCAGTGAGCGGTTGAACCCCGCCAGCAGTTCGGCGGCCTCGGAGTCCTTGGCCACGTACAGATGGAGGCCCTGGGTCGAGCGGAGCCATGGCTGGTCACCCGGCAGCTGGGCGAACCGGGTGGCATCGACGTCCAAGGTGGCGCTGCGGAGCAGCGCCTCACCCGCGCGGCGTCCCTCCGGGACGAGGTCGACCTCGCCGCGCGACAACGCGAGGAACGCCTCGGCGCTGGAGGCGTAGGGGACGTACTCGCCAACCGCCCGGTCCAGCTCGGGCCAGTAGTCGTACCCGGTGATCTTGGCGACCCGGAGGTCGGCCAGGTCCTCGGCTCGGGTGACCTGCGGGGTGGGCCGGCTGGTGTCGTGGAAGAGCACGTACTCGAACTCCACCAGCGGATCGGACCGGAGGAAGTCGGCGTCGCGGGCCTGGCTGGCGACCAGCGGGAAGGCGCCGAAGGTCTGCCCCTGCGTGGTGCGGGCCAGGGCCAGCTCCCAGGTGGTGAACTGCACCTCGGCCCGGTAGCCCTCCTTGGCCATGGCGAGCGCCACGATCTGGGCGACCGGCCCGCCGTCGGGCAGGTCCGGGCTGACGTACGGGGCCCACGACCCGGTGGCGAGCAGGATCGGCCGTGGTGGCCGGGTCGGGCTGAGCCGCATCCCCGCGATGACCACGGCCACCGTGACCAGGACCGCGGCCGCCACCAACAGCAGGTTGCCTCGCCCGCCCAGGAACGGGCGTCGGCGGCGGGTGGGCATGCCGGACATCATACGGATCACGGGTCTCCCCGCCCGGCGCCTCGTCGACCGACGCCCCTTGCCTCTCCAGACGCGCCTGCCTCGTAAAGATGGGCGCCACAGCGACACAGGTGGCAGATACGTCCACGTGCGTCGCTGTCACGCCCACATTTACGAGCGGTGAGCCCCTAGAACCCGGCGATTCAGTCCAGGAAGGAGAACAGGGCCTGGTTGAAGGCGTCCGGGGCGTCGGTGTTGACGTCGTGGCCGGCCCGTGGGAGCACCTGCACCGTGGCGCTCGGGAGCTTCCCCTCGATCCGGCGGGCAGTCGCGATCGAGGCACCATCGGAGCTGCCGCACAGCAGCAGGGTGGGTTGCGTGATCTGGTCGACCCCACTCAGGTCGGTCGCGGCGGAGGCCACCTTCAACGCAGCGACCACCTTGTCCTTGTCGATGTTCTGCGCCGCGTAGGAGGCCCTCGGCACCAGTTTCGCGACGATGTTCCGAGGGATCCGCAGCTGCCACGGCACCGGCGCCGGAGGGCTGGCCAGCACCAGCCGGTCGAGCCGGTCGTTGTGGCTGACCGCGAACTGCAGGGCCACTCGGGCGCCCAGCGAGACACCGCAGATCGAGGCGGTCTCGGCCCCTTGCAGGTCGAGGGTGCGCGCGACGTCGTCGGCCGCGGCCTGCCAGTCGAACACGTCCTTGCGGCCCGGCCGTAGCCCGTACAGCCACGGCGCCACCGCCCGGAACTGCGACGGCATCGCCACCACCTGGTCCTGCCACGTCTGCGGTGACGTCCCGGCTCCGTGCAGGAACACGATCAGCCGCGGCTGCGGCTCCGGCGCGGGCAGGTCGGGCAGGTCGGGCAGGTCAGGCACGCTGCACCCGCTCGATCCGGAACGACAGCCCGAGGTCCTCGTCTCGCTCCCAGTCCGCACCCGGATCGGCGCGACCGAGCTCGACGGCCAGCACCTCACCGGCCACCAACGCGGAGTGGGCCTCGAGGGCCTCGGCGAGATCGCCGTCGGCCGCCCACTGCACGGTGATCCGGTCCGACACGTCGAACCCGGCGTTCTTGCGGTACTCCTGCACCAGCCGGACGACCTCTCGCGCCAGCCCCGCCCGGGCCAACTCCGGGGTGATCTCCAGGTCCAGCGCAATCGTCTCGCCCTGCTCGTTCACCACCGACCAGCCCTCCCGGGGGCGCTCCGAGATCAGCACGTCGTCCGCGCCGACCTCCACCTCACCGAGGTCGGGAACGGTGACGGCGTACGTCCCGCCCGCAGCGACCGCGGCCGCGAGTGCCGAGGCATCGGCGCCGGCGACGGCCGCGGCCACCTTCGGGGTGTCCTTGGCGAAGCGCTTGCCCAGGTTGCGGAAGTTGCCCTTGGCGGTGTGATCGACCAGGTCACCGGCGCCGGAGAACGACTCGATGCCCCCCAGATTGAGCTCGCCGGCCACCTCGGCCCGCAGCTCCGGGGTGAGCCGCTCGTACGCGGCCGTCGGCACCAGTGCCCGTCGCAACGGCTGCCGGATCTTGACCGACGCCTCAGAGCGGGCCGCCCGGCCCAACTCCACGAGCCGCTTGGTCAACTGCATGGCCGACTCCAACCCGGTGTCGACCACGCCCGCATCAACGGTGGGCCAATCGGCCAGGTGGACCGACGTCGGCGCCTGCGGCTGCATCGCGAACAGGTCCTGCCACACCCGCTCGGTGACGAACGGTGCCACCGGCGCCATCAGCCGGGTCAGCACCTCCAAGGTGTCGTGCAGGGTCTGCAGGGCGCCGGGATCGCCGTCCCAGAAGCGCCGACGGGACCGACGGACGTACCAGTTGGACAGCTCGTCGACGAAGTCGCTGATCAACTGCCCGGCCCGTTGGGTGTCGAAGTCCTCGAGGGCAGCGGTCACCTGACCGACGAGGGTGTTGGTCGCCGAGGTGAGCCACCGGTCCAGCACATGATCACTGGGAGCTTGATCAACAGCCGGCGTCCAGCCGTTCGTCCTGGCGTACAGCACCTGGAAGGCCACCGTGTTCCAGTACGTCAGCAGCACCTTGCGAACGGTCTCGACGATCGTCTGGTGCCCGACCCGACGGGCGGCCCACGGCGACCCGGAGGCGACCATGAACCAGCGGACCGCATCGGCACCGTGCTCGTCCATCAACGGGATCGGTTCGAGGATGTTGCCCAGGTGCTTGCTCATCTTGCGGCCGTCCTCGGCCAGCAGGTGCCCCAGGCACAACACGTTGCGGTACGACGACTGGTCGAACACCAGCGTGCCGACGGCCATCAACGTGTAGAACCAACCACGCGTCTGGTCGATCGCCTCGCAGATGAAGTCGGCCGGGTAGGCACGCTCGAGTGCGGCCGTCGACCCCGGGGCATGCGGGTAGCCCCATTGCGCGAACGGCATCGACCCGGAGTCGAACCATGCGTCGATCACCTCGGGGACCCGCCGATAGGTGCCCGTCACCCCGGGCCGGGTGAACGTCACGTCGTCGATGAACGGGCGGTGCGGGTCGAGTTCGGACAGGTCACGCCCGGCCAGTTCTCCCAACTCCGCAAGGGATCCGACGCACACCATGTCAGTCGGGTCGTCGTCATTGCGCCAGATCGGCAAAGGGGTGCCCCAGTACCTCTTGCGCGACAACGCCCAGTCGACGTTGTTGTCGAGCCAATCGCCGTACCGGCCGTGCTTGATCGTCTCCGGGTACCAGGTGGTGCCCTCGTTCTCCCGGACGAGCGCGTCAACGATCTGGGTGGTCCGGATGTACCAGGACGGCTGGGCGTAGTAGATCAACACGGTGTGACAGCGCCAACAGTGCGGATAGGAGTGCTCGTAGCTCTGGTGACGGAACAACAGGCCACGCTCGGTGAGGTCGTGGACCAGCACCTCGTCGGCGTCCTTGAAGAACATCCCCCCGACCAGACCAAGATCAGCTTCGAACCGACCCTGTCCGTCGATCGGGTTGACCAGGGCGACCCCGTTGCGTCGACAGGAGGCGAAGTCGTCCTCACCGAATGCGGGCGCCTGGTGCACCAGCCCCGTGCCGTCCTCGGTGGTGACGTACTCCTCGTTGACGACGAAGTGCGCGGTGCCGGGCCAGTCGACCAGTTCAAAGGGCCGCTGGTACGTCCAGCCGATCATGTCGGCGCCGGTGAACGAGTCGACGACCCGCCACCCTTCGCCGCCGAGCACCTTCTCCAGCAGGGATTCGGCCAGCACCAGTCGTCGTTCGCCGTGCTCGAGCACCACGTACGTGACGTCGGCGCGGGCCGCGACCAGGCCGTTCGACACCAGGGTCCACGGGGTCGTCGTCCACACCAGCAGGGAGGCGGTGCCGGCGTGCGGGCCGGAGGTCAGCGGGAACTGGACGTACACCGACGGGTCGGTGACCGTCTCGTACCCCTGGGCCAGTTCATGATCACTCAGCCCGGTACCGCAGCGCGGGCAGTACGGGGCGACGCGATGGTCCTCGACCAGCAGTCCCTTGTCGAAGATCTGCTTGAGCGCCCACCACACCGACTGCACGTAACCCGGATCCATCGTCCAGTACGCGTTGTCGAAGTTGACCCAGTAGCCCATCCGCTCGGTCATCTCGGTGAACGCGTCGACATGGCGTTGCACCGATTCGCGGCACTTCGCGTTGAACGCCTCGACCCCGTACGCCTCGATGTCGGCCTTGCCGGCGAAGCCGAGCTCCTTCTCCACCGCCAGCTCGACCGGCAGGCCGTGACAGTCCCAGCCAGCCTTGCGATCGACCCGCCGGCCCTGCATCGTGCGGAACCGGGGGAACAGGTCCTTGAAGACTCGTGCCTCGACGTGGTGGGTGCCCGGGTTGCCGTTCGCCGTCGGCGGGCCCTCGTAGAAGGTCCACGGTTCCCCGTCTCGGGTGCGCTCCAACGACGCATTGAACGTGTCGTTGGCCTCCCAGAACGCCAGTACCTCCCGGTCGACCGCGGGCAGGTCCACCTGACTGGGTACGGGGCGGTACGGGCTGGTCGCGCCTGCTGGCCGGTCCGTCCCTGAGTGCTGGTCCATGAGTGGGCTCCTGCGTCTCGTCGTCTCACAGTTCGTCACTGCGAAGGGACGACGCCGGACGTGCCGGACCGCGGTACCACCCTCCTTGGTCACCATCCCCCGGGCGGGGAGCCGGTGACCCACTTCGTTGCGCCGCTGGTGGTTCTAGTGAGCACCGGGAGAGGTGCCGTTCTTCCACCGGCTCCGGAGTGATGGCTCCTTCACGGCCGTGCGACCCCACCAGTCTATGCCCGACCGGAGCCGTTGTGCACCCTAGAATCGATCTGGTGACCACGCAGACCTCGCCCACCACTCCCCCGGACCGCGACGGCGGCGACGCGAGTGCGGCCGGGTCGCCCGGCACGCGGATCGGGTCGCTGATCTGCGCGATCGGCGGGGCGGGTTGGTGGATCGCGGGGAGCGGCCCTCGTGAGGGTGCGTTCTTCCCGCTGGCCCTGCTCGGACTGGCCTGCGGCGCGACCTTGGTCTGGTTCGTCCTGCGGCACCTGCCCGACGACGGCGAGCTGGACCAGTTCCGCGCCGGGGTGAAGCGGTACAACCTGGTCAACCTGGCCCAGATCGGCGGGATCGTGGTGGCGATCGTGGTCGGTGTGCTGACCGGGCGACCCGAGCTGATCCCCGGTCTGATCGCGCTCGTCAACGGGGCCCACTTCGTCGGGCTCGCCCGGACCATGCGACAGCCCACGTACGCCCGCCTCGGTCTGGTGGTGGTCGGGATCGGTCTGGTCGGCCTGGTGATCGGGATCGTCACCTCCCGGGTCGACACCACGCTCAGCCTGGTCGGCTTCTGCGTCGCGATCGCCTACTGGTTCGTGCCTGCGTCCGCCCTGCTCCGTCAGCTCGCGAAGACCCGTCCCGTCACCAACCAGTTCCACCTCACCGAGGACGACGAGGTCGACTCGGAATGGAACGACGAGGGTGAGGGCGATGAAGGCGATGAAGGCGGCTGGGACGACGACGTGGACGTGTCCGACCGGCCCTGAACCGCCGACCGGGCAGTTGGAGAGCCCGCGCCACACCGACCGGGCAGTTGGAGAGCCCGCGCCACACCGACCGGGCAGTTGGAGAGCCGACTTCCGATGAATCACCTCTCCGGTTGCCCTCTCGGGGCACGGTTTCCCGATGGAGGGGCGGCGACGAACGTAGGGTGTGCCAATGACGTTGAATCCCCTTGCCTTGCCGGACACCGACGACGCGGACGCCTGGACGAGGTTCGTCGACGAGCGGGCTGACACGGCGCTGACCAGGGCCCGGGCGATCGTGGCCGACCTCAAGGACGGGTCGACCCGGACCGCGGACGAGGTCCTGCACCTCTGGAACGACTGCGACATCGAGGCAGCCAACTCGTCGACCTTCGCCTCGCTGTTGTCGGAGGTTCATCCTGACCCCTCGGTCCGTGAACTGGCCGAGGCCAAGCTGCAGGCGACCACGACCTTCCTCACCCAGCGGGGCCAGGACCGTGACCTCCACAAGGTGTTGAGCGAGATCGACGCGGGTGCCCTTGACGCCACGGCGACCCGGCTGCTGGAGCACGTCCTGCGTGACTTCCGGCGCAGTGGCGTCGCCGCCGACGACGCGACCCGCGCCCGGCTCACCGAGATCAACGACCGGCTGGTCGTCGTCAGTCAGGAGTTCTCGCGCAACGTCCGTGACGACGTCCGGTCGATCATGATCACCCCCGACCAACTCGCCGGACTGCCCGAGGACTACATCGCCGACCACCCGGCCGATGCGGACGGCCGGGTGAGGATCACCACCGACTACCCGGACCTGATCCCGTACCTCACCTTCGCCCGGGACCGCAGCGCCCGCCTCGCGTTGAGCCACGAATCGACCAACCGGGCCTGGCCGGCCAACGACCCACTGCTGCACGAACTGGTGGAGCTGCGCGCCGAGCTGGCATCCCTGCTGGGGTACGACTCCTGGCCCGACTTCGACGCCGAGGTCAAGATGATCAAGACCGGCGACGCGATCGGTGAGTTCATCGACCGGATCAGTGCCCTCGCCGAATCAAGTGCCCAGAAGGACTTCGCCGTCCTGCTCGACCGGGCCCGTGCCGACGACCCGTCGATCACGGAACTCTTCGGGGCTGATCAGTCGTACTACGCGGAGCTGGTGCGCCGGGAGCAGTTCGACGTCGACGCCCGACAGGTACGGCGTTACTTCGACTTCACCCGGGTCCGGGCCGGGCTGCTCACGGTCACCGGTCGACTGTTCGGGATCAGCTACGAGGAGGTCACCGATGCCGCGACCTGGCATCCGGATGTGACCACCTACGACGTCGTACGGGACGGGCGGCGGATCGGCCGGATCCACCTCGACCTGCATCCGCGGGACGGCAAGTACAAGCACGCCGCCCAGTTCGACCTGGTCACCGGGGTGTCCGGTCGCCAGCTGCCGGAAGGAACGCTGGTCTGCAACTTCCCGCGCGAACTGATGGAGCACACCCAGGTGGTGACCCTGTTCCACGAGTTCGGGCATCTGGTGCACCACGTCCTGGGTGGTGATCAACAGTGGTCCCGCTTCTCCGGCGTCGCCACCGAATGGGACTTCGTGGAGGCCCCGTCGCAGATGCTCGAGGAATGGGCCTGGGACGTCGACATCCTCCAGTCCTTCGCCCACGACGCCGACGGGCAACCGATCCCGGCCGACCTCGTGGCCCGGATGCGGACGGCCAAGGAGTTCGGCCGCGGCTACAACGCCCGTACCCAGATGTTCTACGCCGCACTGTCGTACCGGCTCCACCTGGAGCGCCCCGCCGACCACACCGCGATGGTCCGCGAACTGCAGGCACGACACAGCCTGTTGGCGTACCTGCCCGACACCCACTTCCAGGCGGCGTTCGGGCACCTCGACGGCTACAGCTCCGGCTACTACACCTACATGTGGAGCCTGGTGATCGCCAAGGACCTGTTCTCTGCGTTCAGTGCTGACGACCTGTTCGCCCCCGAGGTCGCCGGCCGCTATCGCGATGCGGTGCTGGCGCGGGGTGGCTCGGCCGATGCCACCGACCTGGTCGCCGACTTCCTCGGCCGCGACTACTCGTTCGAGGCGTTCGGGCGCTGGCTCGGCGGAGACGATGCCGACTCCGCCGGGCACCACCGGGACAACTGATCGGTCCGCCGGGGCGTCGGCTGATCGCGTCCGTTCAGCTGATCGCGTCCGTTCAGCTGGTCGCGTCGAGGTAGCGGCGCCCCTCGAAGGCTCGCCCCAAGGTGACCTCGTCGGCGTACTCGAGGTCACCACCGACCGGGAGTCCGCTCGCGAGTCGAGCCACCCGTACGCCCAGCGGCAGCAACATCCGACTCAGGTACGAGGCCGTCGCCTCGCCCTCCAGGTTGGGATCGGTGGCGATGATGACCTCCTTCACCGTGTCGTCGGCCAGCCGCTGGACGAGCTCGCGAATGCGCAACTCACCGGGCCCGATCCCGTCGATCGGGCTGATCGCGCCACCCAGCACGTGGTACGTGCCACGGAACTCCCGGGTGCGCTCGATCGCCGGTACGTCCTTGGACTCCTCGACGACGCAGATCACCGCCGGGTCTCGCCGTGGGTCACGGCAGATCCGACAGCGGGTCTCGGACGAGACGTTGAAGCACACCTCACAGAACTTCACCGTCGCCTTGACCGTCGTCAGCGCGGTCGCGAGTCGCTCCACGTCGTCGGGATCAGCCGCCAGCAGGTGAAAAGCGATCCGCTGTGCACTCTTCGGCCCGATACCGGGAAGCCGGCCGAGTTCGTCGATCAGCGACTGGATCGCGCCTTCGTACATCAGCCACCCAGGCCGGGCATGCCACCCAGGCCGTCGGCCATCGGGCCGAGCTTCGACGAGGCGAGCGCCTTGGCGTTGTTGTGGGCGTCGCGGACGGCGGCGACGACGAGGTCGGCCAACCCGTCGATGTCATCGGCGTCGACTGCTTCGGGCTTGATGTCGAGGGAGAGCAGCTCGAAGGAGCCGTTCACCTTCGCGGTGACGAGGTCACCACCGGCCGAGCCGGTCACCTCGGTGGCCTGGAGCTCTTCCTGGGCGCGGGCCAGTTGGGCCTGCATCGCCTGTGCCTGCTCGAGCAGTCCCTGCATGTCACCTTGGCCGAACATGGCTTCTCCTTGTTGTCGAGGGCGCGATCCTTCGCCGACGCGTACTCCCCCAGCGTAGTCGCCAGGAGCCGTGGCACGACGGCGACCGGCGGGCCCGCGGGTGGGTTGGTCAGACGCGTTGAGCCAGCGGTTCGTCAGGCGGGCTCGTCGGGCTCGATGATCTCGGCGCCCAGGTGTCGGGCCAGCAACTCGGTGTGGGACTCGATCCGGTCGTCGAGGACGTCGTCGTCGCGGTCGATGACCTCCTCGGCCTGCTCCGGCTCTGCCGCGGCGCGGCCCTGGTGTCGGGTCGGTCGGATCGATTCCCGGAGTGAACTCTTGCGGCTCTCCGCTGCGCCCGCGGCTGGTCCGGACGGGGCCGGTTCGCTCGGTGCATACTCCGGCGGCGGCGCCCCACCCGGCTCGTCCCACGGGTCGTGGGGAGGTTCGTCGGACTGCGGCGGGACGCTCGGTGAGCCGTACGGCGTCGCGTCGCGCTCTGCTGGTGTGGCGGTGGCGACGGGCGACACACGCTGGGAGTCGGGTGCCGCGTACGACTGTGCAGCGGGCGGCCCAGCGGCGGGGCCGGGACCCCGTTGTGGCACGGGGTTGTCTGGCAGCCCGGGACCTCCCGGATCACCCGGCGCTGCGGGCCGGCCCGAGCCCGACCGGGACGGCTGTGGAGCCGCGCCGCCATCACCGGCACCGCGATCAGGCCCCGGTGACCGGGGAGCACCACCACCGCCGGAACGACCACGGCCGGGTTCGCCACCGCTTCCGTCCACGATGGCCTGGATGGTGAACTGCGTCCCGAGCACCTCGATCAGCGACTCGGCCAGCACGTCCTCCGAACCACCCTTGGCGTAGTTGTCGCGGGCCCCGGCGTTCGCGAGCCCGAGGGTGAGCTTGTCACCGGCCACGTCGACGACGTGGGAGTTCTGGCTGAGCAGGATCCAGGTGTAGCGGCGTCGCGACTTCACCGCCTCCAACACCTCCGGCCAGAGCCGCCGCACATCGGCGGTGCCGAGACCACCGGTGGCTGCGGTCGGACGCGACTCCGGCGGCTGCGGGGACTCCTGCGTCGCAGCAGCTGGCGGTGCCGGCGGTTGGGGAACCTGCGGCGCGGGCGGTGCGGAGTCGGCCGACCGACCGGGCCGGTCGGCCTCGGCCCCGTGGGCAACGGTCGGCACGTCGGCGGGGGTTGCCTCGCTCCGGGCAGCCGCTCGGGCTGCGGTCCGGCCGTCCGGTGCGGGAGCCGCGGCCGGCGGTGCGGCGCCGTCGGTGACCCCGTTCATCCCCATCCTGCGCTCGATGCGATCGATCCGGGCATGCAGGCCGCGGCCGTCCAGGTCAGCCTCGGGCAGCAGCACCCGCGAGCACATCAACTCCAGGTGGAGCCGCGGCGCGGTCGTACCGCGCATCTCGGTGAGGCCGTCGGCGATCACCTCGGCGGCCCGGGTCAACTCACCGGGGCCGAGTGCCGCCGCCTGAGCCTGCAGTCGTTCGGCCTGGTCCACAGCGACGTCGACCAAGCCGGTCGTGACCGCGTCCGGCACCGCCGCGACGATGATCAGGTCGCGCAACCGCCGGAGCAGATCCTCGGCGAACCGCTTCGGGTCCTGCCCGACCTCGATCACCTTGTCGACCGCGGCGAACACGCCGGCGGAGTCACCGGCGGCGAACGCGTCGAGCACCTCGTCCAACAACGAGTCGGGGGTGTAACCGAGCAGGGCCGCCGCCTGCCCGTACGACACACCGTCCTCGTCGGCCCCGCCGAGCAGCTGGTCGAGCACCGACAGCGAGTCACGGACCGACCCGGCGCCGGCCCGGACGACCAGCGGCAGGACGGCCTCCTCGACCTCGACCCCTTCGGCCCGGCACAACGTGGCGAGGTAGTTGCCCAACACCTTCGGCGGGACCAGTCGGAACGGGTAGTGATGGGTCCGCGACCGGATCGTGCCGATCACCTTGTCCGGCTCGGTCGTCGCGAACACGAACTTCACGTGCGGCGGCGGCTCCTCCACCAGCTTCAGCAGCGCGTTGAAGCCGGCCGGGGTCACCATGTGAGCCTCGTCGACGATGTAGATCTTGTACCGCGACTGGACCGGGGCGAAGAAGGCCCGCTCCCGCAGGTCACGGGCGTCGTCGACACCACCGTGGGAGGCCGCGTCGATCTCGATCACGTCGATGCTGCCCGGACCACCTCGAGCCAGGTCCCGACACGAGTCGCACTCGCCGCACGGGGTCGGCGTCGGACCCTTCGCACAGTTGAGCGCGCGGGCGAGGATCCGGGCACTGGTGGTCTTGCCGCAGCCACGTGGACCGGAGAACAGGTAGGCGTGGTTGACCCGGTTGTTCTGCAGGGCACGTTGCAGTGGCTCGGTGACGTGGTCCTGCCCGATCAGGTCGGCGAACGTGTCGGGCCGATAGCGGCGGTAGAGCGCGAGCGGCGCCGCCGGCGCCTCGACTCCGGCCGGCGCCTCGACCAGGGCGTCGGTGTCGGGCGGCGGCCCAGCGTCGAACTCGCCCCCGTCGGTCGGTTCCACGTCCATCTCATCCACGTCGAGAACCCTAGCCGCCGACACCGACAGTGCCCACCGGGTCACGGGCGGATGACCCTCCCGCCGATTCCGCGGAGCGACCGGTCAATGGTGCGAGTGGGCTCGCTGCAGGCGTGGCGGCCCCTTGCAGCATCCGTCGACCGGTCGGTCTGCGGAATCCGTCCCCGACCTGGGTGTCAGCCCGGCTCAGAGGGCGACGGCACCGGGTTGGTCGCCGGCCACCGTCCAGGAGCTGATCGTCTCGATGGTCGCCGCCGGCGACAGCACCGTCGACACGGCCCGGTAGTCGATCCGGAGTTGATCCCGATCGACCGTCGCCAGTGCGTAGCCGTGGCTGTTGTCCCGATACAGCAGGTGCGGGGTCGACTGCTTGGCCGGACCGTACGTCGGGTTCGGCACCCGCTCGCCACCGGAGTTGATCGAGGTCACCAGGAACTCGGTGGCGATCGGCGGCGCGCCGGTGTCCCAGTCGCGGTACGTCGGCGGCGTGTTGGCGACCCAGTTGCGGTGCGAGTCGCCGGTGATCACGACGAAGTTCCGGATGTGTTCGGCGGCCAACAGGTCCAGGATGGCCTGCCGATCGGCCACGAAGCCGTCCCACGCGGCGAGGTTCACGTCCTTGTCCGGCTTGGCGTTCTTGTTCTTGTCCCGCATCGTGAAGAAGACCTGGTTGGCCAACACGTTCCACTGCGCCGTCGACGTCCGCAGACCGTCGTGCAACCAGCGCTCCTGCTGGTCGCCCAAGATGGTGCGGTCGGGGTCGAGGGCCGGCGGGCAGAACCCGCCGTCGCGGTCCTCGACCGCGCACTCCCCGGACGGCGACTCCTGACGGAAGTGCCGGGTGGTGATGACGTGGAAGTCCACCAGGTCCCCGTACGAGAGCCGCCGGTACGCGCCGGGGAGCTGCCAGCCGACCGGACGACTGCTGGGCAGCAACGGCATGTTCTCCCAGAAGGCCTGCATGCCGACGATCCGACGGGCCACGCGTGCCGGGTCGGGGTCGGTCGAGAACCAGTTGTTGTCGATCTCGTTGTCGTCGATCGTCACGACCCACGGCAGCAGTCGATGCGCCTCCGCCAGCTGCGGATCGGTCCGGTAGTGGGCGTAGCGGAGTCGGAAGTCGGCGAGCGTCTCACAGGAGTGCTGCGGTGCGTTCTGGCGCTCGACCAGGTGTCCGCCACCCGGGGTCACCAGCCCCGGCTGGCGGTAGATGTAGTCGCCGAGGAAGAACACCACGTCGGGGTCGTCGGCAACCATGTGCGGGTAGCCGGAGAAGTAGCCGTTCGAGTACGACTGGCAGCTGGCGAACGCGAAGGTCATGTCGCGGGTACCGGTGCCGGCTGCCATCGTCTTGGTCCGTCCCACCGGACTGACGTCCTGCCCGACGCGGAAGCGGTAGAAGTATTCGCGGCCGGGCTGCAGCCCGGTCACGTCGACGTGGACGGAATGGCCCACCTCCGCGGAGGTGACCGTTGCGCCGGACCGGACCACGCGACGCAGTTGTTCGTCCTCGGCCACCTGCCAGCTCACCGGGACCCGGCGGTCCGGCATCCCGCCCGAGCCGTCGAGCGCTCCCGGATCGGGTGCGAGGCGGGTCCAGATCACGACCGCATCGGTGCGCGGCTCGCCGCTGGCCACGCCGACGGCGAACGGATCGGAACCGAAGCGGGGGTTCGCCCAGACCGGGCCCACGATGCCGGTGGCGGCTGCGGACCCCACCCCGAGGGCGAGGAACAGTCGTCGGTCAAGGCCGGGTGGTGGTGTCATGGGGTCCTCCTGGGTTCACTGGATCAGCAAGAACCTGCAGGGTTGCCCGCAACAGCCGGTGTCGGTTGGGGTGGTGCCGGGTGAACACTGGGCGAGCGATCGGCGCGTGGGCCCGGCCCGGACATGGAAGGGTCCCCCGCGTACCCATCAGAGCTCACTTACCCTTGCTGCCTTCCGGCCCTGGGGGAGTTGGGCGAGATGACGCCACGCGGGGGACTTCGACCCATCTTACCGGCACCGGATCGCCCGGCCAAGCCGTCAACGCCGCGGCGCTCCGAGCGCGGACGATCAGTGAGGCCGGTTCGGCGCCACCGATTCCCGTACGACCACGTGACTCGCGAGGGTGAGCCGATGACCGGGCTCCAGCTCCGGATCGGTGCCGAGTGCCGCCTGCGCCGCCCGGCGCCCCAGCTCGGTGAACGGCGTGTGGACCGTCGTCAGCGCGGGGATCAACATCGCGGACTGCTGCTCGTCGTCGAATCCGATCACCGACAGCTGGTCGGGCACCGTGACCCCGCGTACGTGGGCGGCGCGGAGTGCGCCCATGGCCTGAGCATCGCTGTCGGCGAAGATCGCGGTCACGTCCGGGTGGTCTTGGAGCAGTTCGTCGGCACGCCCGGCGGCGTCGGGCCCCGACCGTCCGCCCGCCATGATCAGCGCGGGGTCGATGTCCACCCCGAAGGAACGGAACGCGTCCTCGTACCCGCGGCTCCGTTCGTCACTCGTGCTGAACCCGACGGGGCCACGCAGCAGGCCGATCCGGCGGTGTCCCTTCCCCAGCAGCTGGCTGACCGCCGCCTCGCCACCGGCTCGGTTCTCGTAGTCGATCACCGCGACCTCGGCCACCTCGATCTCGGGTAGCCCACGACCGCAGAAGACGACCCGTACGCCGCGGTCGGTGAGCGTCCGGATCCGCCGCGGCACCTCGGTCCGCCACTCCTGGGTGGGGTTCGTGCCACCCACGACCACGACGGCGGCGACGTCAAGGCTCCGGGTGAGGGTGTCGAGGGCACGGATCTCGCGCTCCGGGTTGGACTCGGTGACCGCGAAGGTGCACAGGTGCTCGGCGTCGGCGGTCACCGCCTCGACACTGGCGATGATCTCGGCGACGGCCAGGTGTCGTGGCGAGGGCGCGAGCACGACGACGCGCGGCGTCTCGCGTGCCGGCTCCCGTCGTTGCCGCAGCAGGCGATAGCCGAGGGCGTCGACCGAGGCGAGTACGCGCTCCCGCGTTTCCGGCGCGATCGGCTGGTTCCCTTGCAGGGCACGAGACGCCGTCGCCACCGACACACCCGCGTGCTCGGCGACGTCCTTGAGCGTCGGCCCCTTCGTCACCATCGTCCGTTCATCGACGCCCATCCTCCACGTTCACCCCGTCTCGCCTGCATCTGCCCCGGTGACACAGCCTAGCCCGGAGACGTCTGTGCAGCCGTCGGTCGCGCAGAGTGCCCCCGGTGGTGTCGACGTACGACACAACCTTCAACGCAGCAGGTTGTAAAGGCCCAGACCGGTCAACAAGGCGCCGACGCCGTACAGCAGGACGACCGTGAGCATGGCGCCATGCGCGTCGATCCAGTCCCGAACCGACTTGAGCTTGGTCCGCGCGGACTCGCCGCTCGTCACGTACAACACCGTCGGGACCGCGACCGTCGAGACGCCGACCACGCAGAACCAGACGAGGATCAGCACCGTGGGCAGCAGGTTCAGCTGTCGGGTGGTGCCGGCGGCGGCGAAGGTGAGGATGAGGTTCTCGGGGTGGAAGGCGAACTGGAAACCGACGACCAGGCAGCTGAACGGACCGAGCGTGCTCAGCCAGTCGAGGAATCGGTTGCCCGACTTGTGTTCCGGTCGGGGGGCGCGGCGCCGGTCCCAGATCAACCAGACGGTGGCGACGAACAGCAGGACGACCCCGGCGAAGAGCTCGAAGACACCGGAGTTGCCGCGCAGCGGGTGCCACGCGATCTGCTGCGCGCCGAGTGCACCCAGGGCGAAGAGGATCGCCAGCCCGGCGGCGTAGCCGATGGTCAGCCACGCGCCGCTGGCGGCCCGCTTGGTGCCGAGCAGGACCGCGATCACCTAGAGCACCGGCAACGTCGTGAACGCCACGATCAGCCCATAGCCGGTCGAGGCGAAGAACGAGGCCACAGTGTCCACGTGCCACTCCGATTCGTGCCTGAGGTGGTGATCATTCTGCACCGTGTGCCGCGGTGGGGTCGGGAGGCTGTCCGCAGGTTGGCGGCCGACCGACCCGCGACGATTGGCCCATCCCCCACCACAGGCGGTAACCTCCCCCGTGGAGGATTCGCCTAGTGGCCTATGGCGCTCGCTTGGAAAGCGGGTTGGGTTAACGCCCTCAGGGGTTCGAATCCCCTATCCTCCGCCACGCGAACGGCGCTCACCCGGGGACGGCGCCCCTGCGGGTGCTGCCAGATCGCCGGGATCCGCAACTCGTGCTGTTGGGATGTCCACCCTGCGCACAGGTGGGTCTGCACACTCGTGCGCCAGAACGCTGTCGCCGTCGACGGATGCTGTGCCCGTTGACGACTCGCAGTCCGTAGGGTGCAAGCGTGAAGACCTTGGAAGTCCGGCGACACTCGCTCACCAAGAAGGGGGCGGCCCGGGAACAGGGTTCGCTGTTGTCGTCCGAGGGCGTGCGTCTCGCACGGCTGCTCGGTGACACCTTGCCCCGATTCGACCATGTACTGACGGGTCCCGATCGGCGCCACGTCGAGACAGCGATCGCGCTGGGCCATGCGGTCGACGAGATGATCAACTGGCCGTCTGGCTACGTACCAATGGTCGTTGGTCACCATGACCAATGGCGATGGGACCATCCGTACGAGCGATACTCCGAGCTGCTGCTGCAGAGTCAGGAGCTGCGAGACGTCGCAGATGAGCACCTTCAGCATTGGCGCCGCGCAGTCGACCAGGTGCCAGCTGGTGGCGCTGCCCTGGTCATCTCGTCCGGGGGATCGATCGAGCCTGTCCTGGTGAGGGCGGTGCAGGGCGGCGACATGGCGGGATGGGGCTCGGCTCTGCATCATCTGGATGGAGCGACCCTCACCTTCGAAGAGGGCACATGTGTCGACGTCAGGGTCCACCACGGTTGGGTGCAAGAACGAGTGTCCAGCAGGTCGTCGGACCCGACGGAATCCTGATCCAGCAGCGCGACTGTGAGGCAACCGATCCCGTCACGGACGCCCACGGACAGAGCTCTGCGATGCTGTGGCGATGCCGCTGACGAATCCTTGGCTTGCCGGGCCCACCCCAGACGGGGAGCTTCCCCGCGAACGCCTCGAAGAACGCATCCTCAACCTGCTCTCGACCCAGAACATGGCGGTGATCGCCACCATCAACCCCGACGGCTCACCGGCAGCGACGCCTGTCCGCTACTACAGCCTCGGCTTCGAAATCTTCTACAGCAGCTGGAACGCCTCACCCAAGTCACGCAATCTCCGCCGCGATGCTCGCGTTTCCGCCGCCGTCTTCGCCCCGTTGGTCGGACTGGCCAGCAGCCGTGGCGCCCAACTCTTCGGAAATGCCCGAACGCTCGAACGGGATGATCCCGAAGCCGACGGCTACTGGGATCCCGCAGCGGTCGGCAGTGGTGCGAGAATGGGCGATGGCCAAGGAGCATCGTGAGGTGGAACGCAAGTTCGAGGTGAGTGGCGACCTGCCGCTCCCCTCGCTCGACGAGGTGGCCGATGTGGCCACCGTCGACGAACCCGTGGTCCACCAGCTGGCCGCCACCTACTTCGACACCGAAGACCTGGCCCTCGCCGCACACCACGTCACCTTGCGACGCCGCACCGGCGGCGAAGACGCGGGCTGGCACCTGAAGCTGCCGGCCGGGCTCGACACCCGCCACGAGATCCAACTTCCACTGGGGCGCGCGGTACGGACCGTGCCCACGGCGTTGCGGGTGGCGGTGCAGCTGTACGCCAGGGGCGCGGCGCTGGCGCCGGTCGCCGTGCTCGAGACCCATCGCACGGTCCACCGGCTTCGCGATGCCGATGGGGTCGTGCTCGCCGAGGTGTCCGACGACCGGGTGACCGCCCGCACGTCCGTACCGGCCACCGGCCAGGCTCGTGCCACCGAGGTGATCAGCGAGTGGCGGGAGTGGGAGGTGGAGCTGGTCGACGGCAAGCGGCGCCACCTGAAGCAGGCGTCCCGGACGCTCACCAACGCCGGTGCCGTGCCGGCGCGCAGTCTGTCCAAGCTTGGCCGGGCTCTGGGGGATGGTGCTCTCGCGGCGCCTCTCGACAAGCTCGAGGGGCGGGGGGCGACCCCAGTCACCGAGGGGCGGAGGTCGGGCGCCACTCCCAAGGGCGCGGCGGCCGTCGTCCACGCCCGGCTGCGCGAACAGGTGGCCGAGCTGAAGTTCCAGGATCCCTTCGTGCGCGGGGATGCCGAGGATGCCGTCCATGACATGCGGGTCGCGATGCGGCGGCTCCGCAGTGCCCTGGCCACGTTCCGGCCACTGTTCGACCACACCCGGACCGAGCCGCTGCGCACCGAGCTGCAGTGGATCGCCGGCGTGCTCGGCGAGGCCCGTGACGCCGAGGTGATGGCGATGCGGCTCCGGGCGCTGGTGGCCGAGCAACCGGCCGAGTTGCTCATCGGCCCTGTCCTCGAGCGGATCGACGACGACCTGGCCGCCCGCTACCGCGAGGCGCATGATCGGTCGGTCGCGGCGATGCAGTCACCGCGGTACCACGAGCTGGTGGACCGGCTCGACGAGCTCGTCGCCCACACCCCCTGGGCGCCGGCCCCCGGCGGGGACGCCGACGAGGTGCTGCTCGCCCGGGTCAAGCATGAGGACAAGCGATTGCGCAAGCGCGTGACGGCTGCGGCCGAAGCCACCGATCGGGCGGAACGCGACGAACTGTTGCACGAGGTGCGCAAGGCCGCCAAGCGGGCACGCTATGCGGCCGAGACCGTCGAATCACGGTACGGCCAGGCCGCGTCCGACTATTCGAGTGCCGCCAAGGAGGTGCAGTCGGTGCTCGGTGACCAGCACGACGCTGTCGTCACTCTGCGGGTGCTGCGGGAGCTGGCAGTCCGGGCGCACCAGGCGGGTCAGGACACGTTCACCCTCGGCCGACTGCACGCGATCGAGGAGGCCCGGGCCGAGGAACTGGTGACCGCGTACGACGAGGTCTGGGCGAACGCCAAGGCCACGAAGCTGCGCCGCTGGATGCACTGACATCTGCCCGACGCAGCGACACCCCTCGCTGCGTGGGGTGGAGGGGCAGGGTCAGGTGAGTAGGGCCGCGATCCGGGCGTGGATCTGGTCCTCGGTCTCGATGACGTAGCGGCCGGACCTCAAGTGCCACATGTTGGCGTGCAGCACCTCGTACCCTAGCTCCTCGAACTGCCGGCGCACCGACACGTAGCCGACCATGGCGCCGGTGTAGCCCAAGGTGATCACACCGTCATACCGGTCGCCATGATCCACCTTCAACCGCAGTGCGTGCTCCGCAGTCATCTCGCCGGCCATGGTGATCATGGCCAGCGAGGTGCCGATGGTCAGCGTCTGGATCTCAAACGGCACCGAGGTCAGCAGCTCGGCGTCCGCGTCCAGCCGGCCCTGCCAGTGTTCGGCCCAGGTCTGCTTGAACGGCTCGGGTGCGGCGGCCGCCTCTGCCACCGCCTCGCGAGTTGCCGGCTCGGTGTGCAGCACCTCCACCACCGACTGGATCGCGATCGGGCCGGTGACCGGCCGGGCGTCGGCCACCGCAGCGACGACCGCAGCACCAAGCTCGTCGCCGATCTCCTTGACCTGCTCGACGGTGCGGAACCCGAAGCCGTCCTCGTTCGGATCGGCGGGCCGTGGCTTCGCGTCGCCACCACAACCCTGCAGGAACGCGACCTGGGCGTTGGGGAACGCCTCGTCGACGTGATCCATCGCGAAGCTGACGTAGTCACCACCGATCGCGAGTCCACTCCGGGACGTCGGGTGACAGGCGTAGCCGAACAGCAGCCCGCGCGGCGTGTCGTCACCGACGGAGCGGAACACCAGCACCGGCACGTCATGATCGACCGGACCGTCCGGGTTGGGCAACATCGCGTCGAACACCAACGGCGGGTTTTCCGGGTCGGGCAGGCGACGATTGGTGGCGATGTCGCTGTGGCCGAGGGCGTAGCTGATCGTGCAGCGGTTGCGATGGCGGTACGCCCGGAGCGCGGCCCGGGCGATCTTCCCGATCGCCTCGTCGATGTACTCGTCGTCGAGCCAGCCGTGGGAGTTGCGGCCGGTCTCGTGCACCGCCGGCCCACAGTGGGTGTGGCTGGCGTTCAGCACGATGTCGGAGGCCGGGATCCCGGTGAGCTGGGTGATCGCGCGACGGACCCGGTCGGCGAGTTGGTAGCACCCCAACCATTCGACGCTGATGATCATGACGTCGCGCTCACCGTCGCCGATCGCGGTCGCAACGGCGCGCAGCGGGTGGTAGACCGAGGTGCTGCCGTGCCGCGCCCTGGCCGCGAATCCCCCCAGCGGTCCGCCGACCGGCGGGGTGACGTCCGCGGTGGACATCCCCACGTCGTACTGGGTGATCGGTGCTGCCTCGGACATGTAAAGGTCCTCCTTGACGTGATAAATCAGTTGCCGTCGTCAACCGTGCTTCGTAGAGTTCTTTCTACCCGGCGATGATCAACATCGCCCAGACCGGAAGGAGGTGTCCCACGTGATGATCACCATTGCGAACCCGTTCGACGCCCTTCCGGTCGTCACCTCCTGAGGAGACGACCGGGCGTCCACGACGTCACCCGTCGGCAAGTCCCTTCCCACCCGCACCATCGGCCATCCTGTTCCAGGGTTTGCCGCATGCCCAGGAGTTGATCATGTACGACCGCGACTATCCCCTACACCTGCTCTCGCTGGATTCCGAACGCAGCAAGAGCGAACGCGCCCACCGACGGTGGGTGGAGAACCAAGCCGTACGTGCCTCGCGCCGTACCCTGCGCCTGCCCATACTGGCAGGCCGGGCGGCCCGGCGCCTGCGGCTCGCCTGACCCCGGACGTTCGAGGGCCCGACCCCGGCCCTCGAACGCCCGGTCAGCGATCCGTCGACCAGGCTCTTGCGGACTAGTCCGCCGGCGACTCGGAGCCGTCACCACTCCACTCGACGTGGAAACTTCCCTCGACGTCGATCCGCTTGTAGGTGTGGGCTCCGAAGAGGTCGCGCTGCCCCTGCACCACCGCGGCCGGCAGCCGGTCCCGCCGCAGCGAGTCGAAGTAGGCCAACGACGCGCTGAATGCCGGCACCGGGATCCCGGCATTGACCGCACGACCGATCACCCGCCGCCAGGCGGCCTCGGCCTTCTCGACGTCCGCGGCGAAGGTGTTGTCCACCAACAGGTTCGCCAGGTCGGGGTTCGCCTCGTACGCCTCCTTGATGCGATCGAGGAAGGCCGCGCGGATGATGCAGCCACCACGCCAGATGGTCGCCAGGTCGCCCGGGTTCACGCCCCACTCGAACTCGTTGCTGGCGGTCCGGATCAGGTCGAAGCCCTGCGCGTACGCCACGATCTTGGACGCGTACAGCGCCTGCTCGACGTCGTCGATCAACGCCTTCGCGTCGTCGGCCTGCTCGGCAGTCACGTCACCGAACCGCTCCCGTACGGCGGCTCGCTGCTCGGGCTGGCTCGACACCGCACGGGCGAACACCGCCTCGGCGATCGCTCCGACCGGTACGCCCAGCGACAGCGCGGACTGCACGGTCCAGGTGCCGGTGCCCTTCTGCGCCGCCGCATCCAGGATGACGTCGACCAACGGCTTTCCGGTCCGCTCGTCGACCTTCGCCAACACCTCGGCGGTGATCTCGATCAGGAACGAGTCGAGCACACCGGTGTTCCAGCGCTTGAACTCCTCGGCCAGCTCGGCCGGCGACATCCCGGTCAGGCTGCGGATCACGTCGTACGCCTCCGCGATCAGCTGCATGTCGGCGTACTCGATGCCGTTGTGCACCATCTTCACGAAGTGACCGGCCGCGTCGGGGCCGATGTGGCGGCAGCAGGGCTCACCGTCGACCTGGGCCGAGATCTTCTCCAACATCGGCGCCAGGTGGGAGTACGCGTCGGCGTCACCGCCGGGCATGATCGACGGGCCGTTCAGCGCACCCTCCTCGCCGCCGGAGACACCCGTACCGACGAAGCGGATCCCCTGCTCCTTCAGGGCCTTCTCCCGGCGACGCGTGTCGTCCCAGTGCGCGTTGCCGGCGTCGACGACGATGTCGTCGGTGTCCAGCAGGGGCACCAGCTGGTCGATCACCGCGTCGGTGGGGCCGCCGGCCTTGACCATGATGATGATCTTGCGCGGGGTGGCCAGCGACTGGACGAAGTCCTCCATCTCCTCGGTGGCCACGAAGGTGCCGTCGTCGCCGTGTTCCTCGATCAGCTTGTCGGTCTTGGCGCGGCTGCGGTTGTGCACCGCGACGCGGAACCCGTTGCGGGCGAGGTTGCGGGCGAGGTTGGCCCCCATCACCGCCAGGCCGGTCACCCCGACGTCGGCGAGCTCCTGCTCGGCTGCCTGGGTCATCACAACTCTCCTTCACGTCGACACTGTGCTGGTCCTCATCGTCCCACCCCGGCCGCGCGAGGTCGACGGGTGTCCCGACAGCCCCCGGCGACCGCTCCGACTTCGGGCGGAGTTCATCAGCGATTCGCCCATCCGTCGCCGGACGCTGGATAGCGTTCCCGGGTACCACCAACCCCCATTGGAGGAGTTCATCCATGTCCCACGACGTGTCCCTGTCCCGCCGCGGCCTGATCGCGCTGGCCGGCGGTGCTGCCGCTGCCGGTGTGGCCAGCCTCGCCCTGCCGACGCCCGCGCGTGCCGAGGAGTCCGCCCCGGCCGGCGGCCCCGTGCCCGTCCGGGTGATGACGTACAACATCCACGCCGGCGCGAACGCCCAGCACGTGTTCGACCTGCAGCCGCAGATCGAGGTGATCCGGGAGTCGGGTGCCGACATCGTCGGCATGCAGGAGGTCGACCACCACTGGAGTGCGCGGTCGGACTGGATCTCCGAGGTCGAGGTGATGGCCGAGGCGCTCGGCATGTTCGCCTTCTTCGGTCCGATCCTCGACAACGATCCGATCAACCCGGGTGAGCCGCGTCGCCAGTTCGGCTGCGCCACGCTGTCGAAGTACCCGTTCATCCTGACCCAGGACCACGAGATCCTGCGCTACGCCGACGGCCGGTACGCCTTCGGGTTCCCGCAGGTGCGGGTGAACGTCGACGGCGCCCACGTCGACGTGTTCAACTCGCACCTCGACTACCGTGGCGACCCGTTCATCCGGACCGGCCAGAACGCCGACATGATCCGGATCGCGTCACAGTTCACCGGCCAGCAGATCCTGCTGGGTGACCTGAACGCCCGCCCCGCACAGCCGGAGATGCAGCCGCTGTGGGAGCACTGGGACGACGCGTGGCTCGCCGAGGGCGAGGGCCCCGGGTACACGTTCAACGCGATCACCCCGGACCGCCGGATCGACTACATCCTGCTGAAGAACGGCCCGCAGGTGACCAACATCGAGGTGCTCGACACCCAGGCCTCCGACCACCGCCCGCTGGTCGCCGACATCCTGCTGCGGCGCGGCCGCAACGGCTGAGCCACCAGCGCGGTTTTCCGCAGACCGACCGGTCGATCGGCCACACCGGGCCCGGCCCGGCGTGGCCGTGCCGTCCGCCACACATCGACCGGTCGGTTTGGGGAATTCCACCCGCGAGCGGCCCGCCCGACCTGCGGTGAGACAGCTCAGCGGCGCCGGCGGCCCGTGCCGAACAGGCCGCGCATGATCTCGCGCACCGCGGTCCGGCCGATCTGCCGGACCATCGTGTTGGACGACACCTTCTCGAACAGCGACTTCTCGTCCTTGTCCCGACGGCGCGGCTCGTCGTCCTCCTCGCGGCGCCGGCCCGTCCCGGGGCCGGCATCGGCCTGGCCTGCGTCGGGCTCGGCCGCCGCCTGCTCGGCGCCCTGCTCCAGCCGCTTGGCCAACATCTCCCGGGCCGACTCACGGTCGACGGCCTCGCCGTACTTCGGGAACAGCGGCGAGCCCTGCACCAGCTGCTCCATCTTCTCCTTCGGCGACGGCGACATCAGCGACTCCGGCGCCCGCATCCGGGTCCAGGCGACCGGGGTCGGCACACCGTCGGGGTCCATCACGGTGACGATGCCCTCACCGATGCCCAAGGTGGTGAGCACCTCGGCCAGGTCGTACGGCGAGGTCGGGAACGTCTGCACCGTCTGCTTCAACGCCTTGGCGTCGTTCGGGGTGTGCGCCCGCAGCTGGTGCTGCACCCGCGAGCCGAGCTGGGCCAGCACGTCGTCGGGGACGTCCTTGGGGGTCTGGGTCACGAAGAACACCCCGACACCCTTCGACCGGATCAACCGGACGGTCTGGGTGATCGACTCCAGGAACGCCTTCGAGGCGTCGGCGAACAGCAGGTGCGCCTCGTCGAAGAAGAACACCAGCTTCGGCTTGTCGACGTCGCCGACCTCCGGCAGGTCCTGGAACAGGTCGGCCAGCAACCACATCAAGAAGGTCGAGAACAGCGCCGGCTGGGTCGCCAGGTCGGGCAGCTCGATCAGCGAGATCACGCCACGCCCGTCGTCGTGCACCCGCAGCAGGTCGGCGGTGTCGAACTCCGGCTCACCGAAGAACTGGTCGGCCCCCTGCGCGGAGAACGCGGTGATCTCCCGCAGGATGACCCCGGCCGTGGCGGTCGACAGACCCCCGATGTTCTTCAGCTCCGGCTTGCCCTCGTCACTGGTGAGGTACTGCATCAACGCCTGCAGGTCGGCGAGGTCGAGCAGCGGCAGGCCGGCCTGGTCGGCGTAGTGGAAGACCAGGCCCAGCGACGACTCCTGGGTGTCGTTGAGGCCGAGCACCTTCGACAACAGCACCGGGCCGAACGACGAGATGGTCGCCCGCAGCGGGATCCCGGTGCCCTTGCCGCCGAGCGCGTAGAACTCCGACGGGAATGCGGTCGGCTGCCAGGTCTGCCCGATCTTCCGGGTCCGTTCGGTGAGCTTGTCGTTGCCCTCCCCCGCGGTGGCGAGGCCCGACAGGTCGCCCTTCACGTCGGCCGCCACGACCGGGACGCCCGCGGCCGACAGCTGCTCGGTCAGCAGTTGCAGGGTCTTGGTCTTGCCGGTGCCGGTGGCGCCGGCGATCAGCCCGTGCCGGTTCATCATCGACAATGGCAGCCGGACCTTCACCTCCGGCAGCGGCGCGTCGTCGGCGACGAGGACGCCGATCTCGATCGACTCCCCCTCGAAGGTGTAGCCGGCGCGAATCGCCGACGCCTGCTCGTCCAGGGGCGGCGCGGTGTCTGTGGGGGGCGCACTGTCGGCGGGCGCGGGCGTGTCGGGCTGTTCCGGCTGCGAGCTCATGGGATCACATTTGCACACCGGCGGTCCGACCGTGACAACAACCCGGACACCGACGACGACCGGTACGCCGTTGAGCCTTGGAGCCCGGGCCCGACGGTGCTCCGAGGAGTCGTACGGAGGGCCGTACCGAAGGCCCGGCTCGGGGCGCTTCGAGCCCTTGGGACCAAGCGTCCCGAGCCCTTGGGACCAAATTGTTAGGCGCCCTTGGCCCGGTCGAGGCCATCGGGTGGCTACAGTGTCGGCGTGATCTTCAAGCGTGTGGGCGACGTGCGGCCGTACCCCGACCATGGGTATGTCCAGAAACAGTGGGCTGCCATCGCGCCCCACCAGGTCAGGCTGGACCAACTGGTCACGACCAAGCGCACCCTCGATCTCGAGGCACTGCTGGAGGAGGACTCGACCTTCTACGGCGACCTGTTCGCCCACGTCGTGGCGTGGCGCGGCGACCTGTACCTCGAGGACGGGCTGCATCGCGCCCTGCGCGCCGCCCTGCAGCAGCGCCAGACCATGCACGCGCGGGTGCTCGAACTGAAGTGAACCGGCGGGTAGGCTCAACCCCGCGGTTGGCGGGTCGCCGACCCGTGACCACCCCACGAGAGGCGCCATGAGTGACAGCGCGGCCGGGACCGCCTTGGCGATCTGGCGTGCCGTGCGGACCCCACTGACCCTGCTGGTGCTGCTCGGCATCCTCGGCACTGCGGCGTGGTGGGGGTACGACAAGGTGACCGAACCGATCCCGCCGCGGCCGCCGGACCCCTGCGTCACCCAGCCCGTGGCGGACAACAAGCTCGAGGTCGGCCAGGTGACCATCCGCATCTTCAACGGTGGCAAGCAACGCGGGCTCGCCGGGGACGTCGCCCAGGACGCCCGCGAGGTCGGCTTCAACGTCTCCCGGGTCGACAACACCGACGAGGAGATCGTCGGCACGGTCATCGTGGTGCAGGGCAAGGACTTCCCCGAGACCAAGCTGGTCGCGGCGTTCTTCCCCGAAGCCGTGATCCGGGAGGACCCGACGAAGATCGACCACTCGATCGACGTGCTGGTCGGCGAGGAGTTCCCCGGTTTCAACGCGAAGGCACCCACCACCATCGAACACAAGGCCGCCACGATCTGCCTGCCGAAGCGGCCCAGCCCGGGGCTCGACGGCTGACGCCCGTACGAGCATCCAGCCCGTACGACATCCAGCCCGTACGAGCATCCCGTGGCCCACAGATCGTCCCAGCGGCCCGCCCGTGGCAGGTGGGCCAGGCACCGGCCGATATCGTGGCGACCACCGAACTCAGAACGAAACGAGGATGCTGATGGCTGACAAGCCCGCCATACCGTTGACCGGAGCGATCAAGGCCGGTGACTTCATCTACGTGTCCGGGATGGTCGCCGCCCAGGAGAACGGCGAGTTCTTCGTCGGCGACTTCCCCAAGGAGGTCAACCTGACGATCGACTCCTTGGAGCGGAAGCTGGCCACCCACGGGGCCGACCTGTCGCACGTGATCAAGGTCGGGGCCTACCTGTCGAACCCGCTGCTGTTCGCCGAGTTCAACAAGGTGTACGCCGAGCGCTTCACCGAGTCGCGCCCCACGCGTACCACCGTGGCCGTGTTCTTCGCCCACCCGAACGTGCGCGTCGAGATGGATTGCGTCGCGTACGTGGGCAACGACCGCTCCTGACCGTCGGCTCACACGCCACGCCGGGCACGCCCGACGAGGTGGACGGCTCGATGCACAGGTGATGCATCCGACGCTCCGCCTGGTCGGGTGTCGCCCGGTATCAGGCCTGGCCGGTTGACGCTCCCACCGAATCCCGCATCACGATGTGGCTGGCCAGGGTCAAGCTGCGGCCCGGCTCCAGTTCGGGGTCTGTCCCGAGCGCGGCCTGCGCCGCCCGGCGACCCAACTCGATGAAGGGCGTGTGCACCGTGGTGAGGGCAGGCGTCAGGATCGAGGACATCTGCTCGTCGTCGAATCCGATGACCGACAGCCTTCCGGGGACCGTCAGGCCGCGAAGGTGCGCCGCACGCATCGCTCCCAGCGCTTGCGCGTCGCTGTCGGCGAAGATCGCGGTCACGTCGGGCCGACGGGTGATGAGGTCCGTGGCCCTGGCCATGCCGGCCGGGCCGGAGCGTGGCCCGCTGACGACGAGGTCGGGATCGAACCGCACACCGAACGCCCGGAGGGCCTCGACGTACCCGGCGGCCCGTTCCTCGCTGGTGGTGAACCCGTCGGGGCCCCGCAGGAGCCCGATGCGTCGGTGTCCCTTCCCGAGCAGCACGCTGACGGCAGCCTCGGCGCCCGCACGGTTCTCGTAGTCGACGACGGCGACCTCCGGCAGGTCCATGTCCACCAGTGCCCGACCGCAGAAGACGACGCGCACCCCCAGGTCCGCCAACGTAGCGACTGCGCCGGGCAGCGACTCACGCCAAGCCGGGGTCTGGTGGGTGCCGCCCACGACGATCACAGCCTTGACGTCGCGGCCGGTCGCCACGCGTTCCAGGGCCCGGAGCTCTCGGTCGGGATCGGAATCGGTGACCATGAACGGGCAGGCGTGTCCGCTGTCGGCGCTGGCCGTCTCCACCCCCACCAAGATCTCGGCGACTGCCAAGTGGCGCAGCGAGGGCGTGAGGACCACGATCTGATTGGGGGCGTGTTCGGTCGCCCGGCGTGACCGGAGCAGCCGGTAGTCGAGCACCGCCACCGCCTCGAGGACCCGGTCGCGCGTGGCGGGCGCGATGGGTTGATCACCCCGCAGCGCTCGCGAGGCGGTGGCCACCGAGACCCCGGCCCGGTCCGCGACGTCGCGCAACGTCGGGGCTGGAACCTTGAGCGCGGGGACCGCTCCCTTCCCATGAGGGTCACGGTGGGCTCGTGGCGCGCTGCGCATGTGCCTCCTGACGTGACTCGATGTTCGGACAGCGGGCTCCCAACCTGTGCTCAACGGCCGGCATGTCAATTGCCGCAGTAGACCTGTCGAAGATCGTCTGTCTCGCCGTTGGCGACCCGTTCCTCGATGCGGTCGAAGATGGCCTTCCACTGCGGCTTGTAGCCGTCGGGGAACCGGACCCCCCGCCCCTGGGCGTACGCGTTCACCGCATGACACTTCTGGGTGTCGTTCGGCGGCCCGGACACCAGGTACGGCACCACGTACTTGAACAGATGCGTCCGGAACGCGAAGTACACGTCACCGACGGTGTCGGTTGCTGCCCAAGACGCCCCGCTGTCGGCGAGCCGGGTGATCACCCCGGTCGTCGGGTCGATCCGGAACAGGTTGTCGGCGGCGGAGCCGTAGATGTGGCCGTCCATCGCTGACCAGTTCAGGTACCCCCACGCCCACGTGTAGGCCGGTGGCGCCGCGTACCCGTACCCGACGGTGCCGAACGTGCGCACCTCGCCGGCCGGGCTGACCTTGAACAACTGCGACTCCGCGAGGCCCCAGACCGAGCCGTCCGGATCGATCAGGAGGCCAGTGACGCCTTCCTTGCCGGCGATCGGCACCGATCGGCGGACGACCGTTGAGGTTGCCGGATCGAAGACCACCAACTGCCCCTCCGTGGTGACGCTGGTCGGGTCCATGCCCATGCCGCCGTCGATGGACGTCCCGATGTGGACCAGCTTGTCGTGGGGGTTGTAGACGGCCGAGATGATGCTCTGGTTCTTGGCGATCTCCTCGGTCATGAATCGCACCGCTCCGGTGGCAAAGTCATAGATCGACAGGCCGCCCTGGTGATGGCCGTACCCGCCGACCGACCCGATGTAGACCTCGTCGCGGTCGGGGTTGTACGCCAGCGCGAACGGGCGATCCAGATTGGCCGACGCACTGTGGAAGAGCCGCTTGGGCAACACCTGAGGGGTGTTCGGGTCGTACCGGTAGAAGTTGGTGTTGCCGTACGCGGCGAGGTACATCAGTCCGTCGCGCTCCATCCACGACTCAAACTGCCCGGCGTTGACGGTGTGGTTGGGCTCGCCACCGTCGGTGTTGATCTTGGCCAGACCGGACATGTAGCCCGAGGCGTACATGGTGTCGCCGGCTCCGGGGAAAATCTTCTGGATCTTGGTCGGCTGCCGGAATGAGATCTCCTGCTCGGAGCGCTCCCCGGTCAGGTAGTTCACCGTGAACGGACCGCCCTCGTCGGTTCCCTTGATGATGCCGTCGGAGACCTCGATCGCATGCCCGATGAAGCCGCGGACCGTGCCGGCCACCGGTGCATGGCTGCGGGACGCGAAGTCGTACTTCCGCAACGTGCCCGACGACGAGAAGATGAATCCCGTACGGTCTCGGGTCGGCACAACGTGGTAGCCCGAGAGCTCGGACTTGTTGTTGTAGAACTCGATGTTCCCCGACACGTCGGTGACGATCAGCCGTCCTTGGCTGCGCATCACCAGACGCCCTTCGACACAGTCCAGCATGCCCATGAAGGCGGTGTCGTCCAGGATGGGGATGACGCTGCCATCGACGATCTTGGTCTTGGTCCCCCTACCCAGATCGTCGATCCGCCACACCGCGGCGCGTTGGCTCCCGGTGGCGCAGAACACGGCGTTGGTCGCCGGGTCCCAGCACACGTTGTGGATGTGTTCGGCGTCCGGGTCGATCGGGCCGAGGTTGGTGATGGCACCCGTTTCCGGATCGACGCTGTGCAGGCGGGTGTCCTTGTACGTACCGAGGAAGACTTCTCCGTCGGGGCCGTACCCCGCGCCGAAGGCGTAGTCGGCCAACGGGTCCGGGTCGATCTCGCCCAGGTCATCGACCTGCTTGGTCGCCGGGTCGTACCGCCACAGGTGGTAGTCGAAGTAGGACGGCAGGTAGACGCGACCGTCGGTGGCAACTGTGAGGTCGAAACATCCTTCTGCGGTGGGCAGCTTGATGGCACGGATCACTGCGCCGGTCGCGACGTCGCTGACGACGAACGTTGCCGGACGGTCGGTGTTGGGAGACCCCTTGAACACCTGGTAAACCACCCACGCACCGTCCTCGAATCCGGTGCGCGGGCACCGGGCACCGATCTGGGAGTTGACCGGCTGGCCGAGGTAGCGGATTGCCGGGTCCTGACCGGTGAACCTGATCACCTCCGGGTCAGTGGGCACCTCCTCGGCGTTCGCCTTCGGTGCGAACGTCAGACCGGCACCGGCACCGAACACGGCGAGTCCGGCGATGCCTGCGGACAGGGTGAATTCTCGACGGGTCAACCTCATGGTCACTCCTTGCTCGGGGCGTTGAATGCTGGCTTGTGGTCTCGAGGGTGCGCTCAGGTGGTGCAGTACTCGTTGCGGAGATCGTCGGTCTCGCCGTTGGCGACCCGCTGCTCGATGCGGTCGAAGATCGCCTTCCACTGCGGCATGTAGCCGTCGGGGAACCGGACCCCACGCCCTTGGGCGTACGCGTTCACTGCCTGACACTTCTGGGCGTCGTTCGGCGGCCCGGACACCAGGTACGGCACCTGGTACTTGAACAGGTGGGTGCGGTACGAGAAGTAGACGTCGCCGGTCGGATCGGTGGCGGCCCAGGACGCACCACTGTCGGCAAGGCGGGTGATGACACCGGTGGCCGGATCGATCCGGAACAAGAAGCCGCCTGCCGTACCGTAGATCTGGCCGTCCTTCGCCGACCAGTTGAGGTACGCCCACGCCCACGTGTAGTTGGGGTCGCGTGCGTAGCGGCTGCTGACAGCGCCGAGGACCTGGACCTCACCTGTCGGACTGACCTTGATCAACTGCTCCTCGGCTACGCCCCAGACCGAGCCGTCGGGGTCGACCAGCAGCCCGGTGACCCCTTGTCGACCAGGGATCGGCACCGAGCGCCGAACCACAGTCCGGGTCGCCGGGTCGAACACGATCAACTGGCCCTCGGTGGTGACGCTGATCGGGTCACTGCCCATCCCGCCGTCGATCGTGGTCCCGATGTAGACCAAGCCGTCGTGCGGGTTGTGGGCCACCGACACGATGCTCTGGTCTGTGACGATCTCGGTGCGGAGGTGGGTGACCTTTCCACTGGCGAAGCTGTAGATCGCAAGCCCACCCTGGTTCTGCCCGTAGACCGGCACCGACCCCATGTACACCTCGTCGCGCACTGGGTCGTACGCCATGCCGAACGGCCGGTCCTGGTCGACCCCGACACTGGTGAACAGCTGCTTCGGGTTCACCGTCGGTGTGGCCGGGTCGTACCGGTGGAACTTCGAGAATCCGTACGAGCCCAGGTACATCAGGCCGTCGCGGACGATCCACGACTCAAACTGGCCCATGTTGAGCGTGTGGTTCGGCTCCCCGCCGTCGGTGTTGATCTTCGCCAGGCCCTGCATGTAGCCGGACGCGTACATCGTGTCACCGGGGCCGGGGAAGATCTTCTGGATCAGCGTCGGCTGGCGGAACGACGGGGTGTGCTCGATTCGCTGGCCCGACTCGATGTCGACGATGAACGGCCCTCCCATGTCGGTGCCGACGATTCGGGTGTCGTCGATCTGCACTCCGTGGGCGATGTAGCTGCGCACGGTGGCGGCAGTCGGGGCAAAGCTGTGGGTGGCGAAATCGTACTTCTGCACCTCGCCGTACTCGGAGAAGTAGAAGCCGCTGCCGTCGCGGCTCGGTACCGCGTGGTACGCGGCGATTTCCCGTCCGCCGGTGTAGTACTCGATGTTGCCGTCCAGGTCGGCCACGATCAGCGAGCCGCCGACCCGCGACACCAGGTGCCCGTGCACGCAGTCCAGCATCCCCAGGAACGAGGTGGTGTCGAGGATCGGCAGGGTGGATCCGTCGATGACCTTGGTCTTGGCGCCGAGCCCAGCGTCCTCGATGCGCCAGATCGACGCGCGTCGGCCGCCGGTGACGCAGAACACCGCGTTGGTGCCCGGATCCCAACTGATGAAGTGGATGTAGTCCTCCTCCGGGTTCACCGTCCCCAGGTTGCGGATGGTGCCGGTCGCCGGATCGAACCGGTAGAGCCGGGACTCGGAGTAGGTGCCGAAGAAGGCTGTCCCGTCGGGCCCGAACCCGGCCCCGAAGGTGTGATCGCGCGTGGCATCGGGGTTGAAGACGCCGAGATCGTTCAGCTGCTTGGTGGCCGGGTCGTACTGCCGCAGCCGGTAGTCGTAGTACGACGGTAGGTACACCTTGCCGTCACTGGCGACGGTGAGGTCGAAGCAGGCCTCGGCCGTCGGCAGCTTGAACGTCCGCACCACCTTGCCGGTGCCGATGTCGGTGACGGCGAAGGTGCCGGGCAGGTCGGTGTTCGCCGATCCCTTGTACACCTGGTACTCCACCCAGCGCCCGTCCTCCTGTCCGACGCGGGGCGAGCGTGCTCCGATCTGGGAGTTGACCGGCTGTCCGAGGTAGCCGATCGCCGGGTCCTGACCGGTGAACCGCAACACCTCCGGATCGTTGGACGGGACCTCGTCGGCGGCGGCGCGGGTGCCGACCATGCCCCCATGGAGGCCGATCATGCCCAGTCCCGCGGTAACGCCGGCGGTGGCGGTGAACTCGCGTCGGGTCAGCTTCATGGTGTCTCCTCGTTCGCGGCCCCCGCGGGCCGGTCCAGTGATGGTTGTGGTGGCTTGGCGTTTCCGGTCAGGAGGCGCAGTACTCATCGCGCAGTGCTGCGGTCTCACCGTTGGCGACCCGCTGCTCGATGCGGTCGAAGATGGCCTTCCACTGCGGCTTGTAGCCGTCGGGGAAGCGGACCCCTCGCCCCTGGGCGTACGCGTTCACTGCCTGACACTTCTGGGTGTCGTTCGGCGGCCCGGACACCAGGTACGGCACCTGGTACTTGAACAGGTGGGTGCGGTACGCGAAGTACACGTCGCCGACGGTGTCGGTCGCCGCCCACGCCGTGCCGCCGTTGGCGAGCCGGGTGATCGCTCCGCTCGCCGGATCGATCCGGAACAGGTAACCGCCGGCCGAGCCGTAGATGTGACCGTCCATCGCCGACCAGTTGAGATAGGCCCACGCCCACGTGTGACTCGGGTCGGGCGCGTAGCGACCGCTGACCGCGCCGAGGGTCTGCACCCCACCGTCGGGACTGACCTTGATCAACTGCTCCTCGGCCACACCCCACACCGAGCCATCGGGGTCGACGAGCAGCCCGGTGACCCCTTGCCGATCCGCGACCGGCACCGAGCGCCGAACCACAGTCCGGGTCGCCGGGTCGAAGACGATGAGCTGACCCTCGGTGGTGAGGCTGATCGGCTCCATCCCCATGCCGCCGTCGATCGTGGTGCCGATGTACAGCAGGCCGTCGTGCGGGTTGTGCGCCACCGAAATGATGCTCTGATCGGTGGCGATCTCATCAGTCAGGTGGGTGACCTTGCCGGTGGCGAACTCGTAGATCGCCAACGCCCCTTGGTTCTGGCCGTACAGCGGTACCGATCCCATGTAGGCCTCGTCGCGTACCGGGTCATACGCCATGGCGAAGGGCCGGTCCTGTTTGACGGGGGCACTGGTGAACAGTTGCTTCGGGTTGACCGTCGGGGTCGCCGGGTCGTACCGGTAGAACTTCGAGTAGCCGTATGCGCCGAGGTACATCAGACCGTCACGGACGATCCAGGACTCGTACTGTCCTTGGTTGACGGTGAAGTTGGGCTCACCGCCATCGGTGTTGATCTTGGCGAGGCCCTTCATGTAGCCCGAGGCGTACAAGGTGTCACCGGGCCCACGGAAGATCTTCTGGATCTTTGTCGGCTGTCGGAACGACGGGGTGTGCTCGGTCCGTTCCCCGCTGACGAGATCGACGACGAATACTCCGCCGCCGTCGGTGCCGGCGATGTGGGTGTCGTCGATGTGCACCGCGTGTGCGAAGTAGCTGCGCACCGTGCCCGCAGTGGCGGTGTAGCTGTGGGTCGCGAGGTCGTACTTGTTGATCCCGCCGAACGAGGAGAAGAAGAAGCCGCTGCCGTCGCGGCTCGGCACCACGTGGTAGCCGGACATGATCTTGTCGCCGGTGTAGTACTCGATGGTGCCGTCCAACGCGGCGACGACCAGCCGCCCCTCGGTGCGCACCACCAGGTGACCGTTGACGCAGTCCAGCGCCCCGAGGAAGGGCACGGTGTCGAGGATCGGGACATCGGAGCCGTCGATGATCTTGGTCTTGGCACCGAGTCCGGCGTCCTCGATCCGCCACACCGAAGCTCGTTGGCCGCCGAGGCTGCAGAAGATCGCGTTGCTGCCCGGGTCCCAGCAGATGAAGTGGATGTAGCCCTCATCCGGATCGACCGTGCCGAGGTCCCGGATGGTCCCCGTCGCCGGCTCGTAGCGATGGAGGTGGGAATTGGGATAGATGCCGAAGTAGGCGATCCCGTCGGGACCGAAGCCCGCCCCGAAGGGACTGATGCGAGTACCGGCGGCGTTGATCAGGCCGAGGTCGGTGACCTGCTTGGTCGCCGGGTCGTACTGCCATCCATGTCCGTCGGGGTAGGACGGCATGTACACCTTGCCGTCCGTGGCGATCGTGAGATCGGAGCAGGCCTCGGCCGTCGGCAACTTGATCGAGCGGACGACGTCGCCGCTGACGATGTCGGTGACCACGAACGTGCCGGGGAGTTCGGTGCTCGGCGACCCCTTGTAGACTTGGTATTCGACCCAGCGCCCGTCCTCCTGCCCGATCCTGGGTGCTCGGGCACCGATCTGGGAGTTCACGGGCTGGCCGACGTAACCGATCGCCGGGTCCTGGCTGGTGAACCGGACGACGTCCGGGTGATCTGGCGGAATGTCCTCGGCCACCGCTCTCGGTGGTCCCATCACCGGCGCGCCGATCAGGCCCAGCCCGACGGCGGCGCCGGCGGACAGGGTGAACTCCCTGCGGGTCAACTTCATTGTCGCTCCTTGCGGCAGCGCCCACGGTGGTGCTGCAGTCCTCAGGGTTGCGCCGTCGCAACCAGTTGCCATGTATCTTCAATGGAAGTTCCATTCTCATTTAGGAAGTTACACAGGGCGGATCGCGCGTGTCAAGGGTTCGGCCGAACAACGGCCAGAAACGACGACGGGCGCCCCGCAGGAAGCGAAGCGCCCGTCGTACACATTCACGTGGCGGTGACGGTGGGATTTGAACCCACGGTGGGGGTGAACCCACACACGCTTTCGAGGCGTGCTCCTTAGGCCGCTCGGACACGTCACCGCCGACGAGGGTACCGCGAGCGGGCCCTCAGATTCCAATCCGGCACCGAGCACTGACCGTCGTGCCCCCAACCACCCACCCCATTGGGTGATCAACCGGCGAGCTCGGCGCTGCCGTTGCCCCGCTGACGGGCCTGGCCAGATGCCTGGTCGGCCCCATCCGGATGCTGGGTCGGCAAGCCGACGGGGTGGCCACCGGGCCTGACACCCGCGTCTGTTTCACTGGCGCCAGACCGTGACATTCCTACCCGGAGGAGGACCGTGACCGGCCCCCTTCCTGTCCCTCGCCGTCGCTGCGGCCCTCGTCCTCGGCCTGAGCGCCTGCTCGGACACACCGCCCGAACCCATCAGCCCTCCCACGGCCTCCGCCGAATCGAGCGCCCCGCCGGCACCACCACTGACCAAGCAGTCCATGCCGAGCTCGGACGAGATCAGCACCAGTCTGGCCCGCTTCGAGGACCCGACCGACATCACCGAACCCGCCGAGATGGTGAAGCACGAATGTCAGCAGGGCGAATGGGCCGCCACCGGCACTCCGACCGCTGACGAGACCTCCATCCGACAACGCACCTGGGAGCAAGCGAGGGCGATCGAGGCGCAGGTCGTCCTCGTGCAGTACGCCACCCCCACCGATGCGCAGAATGCGTACCAGACGATTGCCGGATGGGCCGCCGATTGCGAGGCCGAGGGCTTCGAGCGTCACGGGGAGGCCACACCGGTCTCCATCGGCCCGAAGGGCGAGGCGCAGGTCTCGGTCTACACGTCCCCACCGAGGACCACGCTGCCCCCGAATGCTGCCCAATTGAGCCACATCGGCGTCGTCCAGGACGGCCAGCGCGTGGTCTGGGTGGTCATCCGGCAGAAGGCCACTCTTCGGAGCGCGGCCGACGACTTCTCTCTCGACCCGACCGACGAGAACAAGCACCCGTTCTTCAGCCTCCTGCCGGAGTTGTCCCCGGTGGCCACCCGCTGACATCCGGGAACCTCGTCGACGTGTGGCTGGACGAGCCGGGCGCGATGATCGCCCCCTTCGAGTGATCATCGATGCTTGGCGAAGAAGTCCCGCAGCAGGTCCCCGCACTCGGCCTCCCGGATGCCGCCGGTCACCGCCGGCCGGTGATTGAGCCGGGAGTCTCGGACAACGTCCCACAGGGAGGCGATCGCGCCGGCCTTCGGGTCGTACGCCCCGAACACGACGTGGGCGATCCGGGCGAGCACCAGCGCGCCGGCGCACATGGTGCACGGTTCGAGCGTGACGACCAGGGTGTGGTCGTCGAGCCGCCATCGGCCCGCGGCCTCGGCGGCTCGCCGGATCGCCACCACTTCCGCGTGAGCGGTCGGGTCGCCGGTGAGCTCACGCTCGTTGTGGGCCGCGGCGACCATCGAGCCGTCGGGCGCCAGCACGACCGCCCCGATCGGGACGTCGCCGTGCCGGAGTGCCGCGCGGGCCTCGACCAGCGCCAGCCCCATCGCCTCGGGCAGGTGCGCAGGATTCCGCGGATGGCCCATCGGCTCAGCCGTCGAGCTCGGCCTCGGCCGCCTGCCGGAACACCGGGCCGACGGCAATCTTGTCGGCGATCTGGAACAGCACCTGCACCGAGCCGGAGTCGATGTCCTCGCAATAGCGGGCCATGTCCATCTCCCCCACCCCCGAGTCGCCGAGGATGTTGAGGTCACCGATCGGGTCGCCGTCGTCCTCGTCGGGGATCTCGCGCAGCCCCAGGAAGTCGGCCACGTCCCGGGCGATCGGCCAGTCACCGGCCATCGAGCCGTCCGACAGCAGCACCTGCACGTTGCGGCCGCGGACGCGCACGATCACGAAGAAGTCCTCGACCAGGCTGACGAAACCGACCGCGCCGGCATCACCGGGCAGCCGCCGCAGCTGGTGGATCAGTTCCTCGAGGTCGTTGGCGAGGTCCTTGGTCAGCGCGGTGGCGCTGCGCTGCCCCTCCTCGGTGTAGGCCGCCATGACGAAGTCGATGTCGTCCTCGTCGGCGTCCTCGAGGTCGTCATCATCGTCGTCCTCGTCGTCGAGGTCGTCGTCATCCAGGTCGTCGTCATCCAGATCGTCATCGTCCTCGTCGTCACCGTCGAGGTCGGCGTCCGAGTCATCGTCGGTGAGCGCGAACGACTCGTACTCGTCGTCGTCGAAGTCGCTTCCCGTGCCCTGGCGTCCGTTCACAGGCCCATCGTGTCAGATGTGGCGGGGGTGGGGCAGCCCCATTGCCCGCTCGGACGTATCGGGTCGCGCAGGAACGCGTCCGTTCGGCGTGAGTTCGGCCCATACGAGACCTCCTCGGTTGCCTGTTGTGCCACAGTTGCCCCGTGGACCTGAACGTCGTGGATCATCCGTTGGTGGCGCACAAGCTCACCCAGTTGCGCAGTACGGGCACCGATTCGCCCACCTTCCGGCGGCTCACCGACGAACTGGTGACCCTGCTCGCCTACGAGGCGACCCGGACGGTACGGGTGGAGGCCTGCCGGGTGACCACCCCGGTGACCGAGGCCGATGGCGTACGACTGTCCGGTGCGCCACCGCTGGTGGTGCCGATCCTGCGCGCCGGGCTCGGCATGCTGGAGGGCTTGACCCGATTGATTCCGACCTGTGAGGTCGGTTTCGTCGGCATGGTGCGCGACGAGCAGACCCTGGAGCCCACCACCTACGCCGAGCGGTTGCCGAAGGACCTGCGGGGCCGCCAGTGCTACGTCCTCGACCCGATGCTCGCCACCGGTGGTTCGCTAGCGGCGACGGTGAAGTTCCTGCACGACCGGGGGGCCGATCAGATCACCTGCATCTGCCTGTTGGCCGCACCGGAGGGTCTGGCTCGGATCCGGACGCTGGCCGAGCAGTGGCAGATCTCCTTCAATCTCGTCGTCGCGGCGGTCGATGATCACCTCAATGAGGTCGGCTACATCGTCCCTGGCCTGGGCGACGCCGGGGATCGGCTGTACGGACTGACGGAGTAGCCGCGGCAGCTCCGCCGTCCCGGCTCAGTCTGAGGGCGCAACACTGGCGCGGAACTGCGACGGCGCCTCGCCCACTGCCTGCCGGAATCGCCGGGAGAAGTGGTACGGATCCGCGAAGCCCACGGCCCGGCCCACCTCGGCGACCGAGAGCGTACTTTCGGTCAGCAGCTCCGACGCCCTGCGCATCCGCCGCTGGTTGACGAACCGCATGGGCGAGGTGCCCAGTTGCGTACGAAACTGTCGCCCGAGATGGGTCGCCGAGTAGCCGCTGACGCGTTCCAGATCATGCACCGACAGGGGGCGGGCCAGCGATTCGTCGATGAAGGCCAGCACCGGCGACAGATCGATGTCGGTCTCCGGGCTACCGGTCGAGGTCCGTTGCCGCCGATCGATGATCAGGCCCAACAGGCTGAACAGGCAGGAGTCGAGGCGCAGCTGCCCGGCCCACCCCGCACCGGCGCCGGCACGCAGACCGGTGGTGACCAATTCGTCGAATCGGGCACGGACCTCCAGCTCCTGGCCCAGCGGAGTGATCAGCCGTCCATCCCCCACGAGCCGGCTGAGCGCCGCGGCCCGCGGGCCGCTGAAATGGATCCACCACCACTCCCAACCGACGACGTCCACCGCGCAATACCGCAACTCCACGCCTGGTGACACGGTGACCAGGTCACCAGGAACCGCGACTCCGGACTGATCACCGCCGGACGACTGATCACCGCCGGACAGGGCGAACCGACCACGAACGATCCACAGCAGCAGGTGCGTCGAGAGATGACGCGATGCCGTGACCGGACGATCCATCACCGCCACATGCTCGAGTGGGTCTCGCCGGTGCCCGGATCGCTCGTGGCGAACCGGAGACAGATCCGTACCGATCGGCATGAGAACTCCTTCGGCTGGCAGCGTATGGTCAGAATATCCATCCGCGTGATCGGCTCGCCCATTCCAGTCCCGACTGCAGCCCGGGACTGTGGAGGTCTGGGTCAGCAGCGCCGCGATTCGCCTCGACCCCCGATGGCATCGGCTGGCTGCGAGAGGAGTCCGATCATGATCAACCGGTGGCAGCGTCGCCAACTCTTGCGGTCGGCCGGTGGTCTCGCTGTGGCATCGACCCTGGCGGCCTGGGCCCCGACCAGCCACGCCGAGCCCACCACCAACGTCACCCCTGCCCGCAGCGGATGTGATGCGATGCCGGGATTGACGTTGACTGATCTTGGACACGCCATCGGGGTCACCACCATCATGCGAGCCGCCTTCGGCCACGGGCCCACCGGGTCACCAGCGATGTACGTGGTTCCCGCCGGCGAGAACGCCGCGCTCAACATCATCGACATCGCAACCGGGCAACGCCTTGCCGCCCATCCGCTGCCCGGTGCTCGGGGCTCGTGGGCGATCACCACGGCCCCCGACGGTCACGTCTATGTCGGCACCTACTCCCAGGCCCACCTGTACCGCTACTCACCGACCAGCGACACCGTCACCGATCTCGGCGCACCGGTGCCCGGTGAAGCCCAGGTGTACGGCTTGTCGACCGGCCCTGACGGCAGTGTCTACGGCGGGACGTACCCGAACTGCCATGTCTTCAGCTGGGACCCCGCCACCAACAGCGTGACCGACTTCGGCCGGGTCGATCCCACATCGAAGTACGTCCGAGGGGCCGTCTACGACGCCGACCACAACGCCGTGATCGCCGGGATCTATTCTCCGGTGGCCAAACTCGTCCGGGTCGACGTTGCCACCGGTCAGTTCGCCGACATCACCCCACCGGGCCTTGCCTGCGTCGGCGTGGGCGAAGTGGGCTATGCCGGCGGCACGGTGTTCGCCTCGGTCGGCAAGACCCTCCATGCCGTGGACCCGATCACCGGAGCCGCACGACAATTCATCGATGGAGTGACCGGATCCACGGTCGAGACGCTGCCGGTGAATTCACGGTTCATCTCCCCCGAGTACGACGGCGCCGTCTTCTACACCTCAGTGGATCGGGAGCTCCGCCGGATCGAGCTCGCCACCTTGACGTCAACCGTGGCGACCGCCGCCGACGAACCGATCCGACTGCCGGCGACCGGGCTGGGGTTCGGGATCAGCGGTGAGCCCTCCCGGCCGGTGCTGCACGGCAAGGTCGGCACGTCCTCGGGATTGTCGTTCAGCTACGACCTCACCGAGCAAGCCTTCACCAGTTGGACCGGCGACGTGCTGCCCGACTACTCCCCCGTGATCGACATCCTGCCCGGCCGCGCTGGTACCCGGCACGAGCAGAAGATCTATGTCAGCGGCTACCTGAGCGGGGCGACCGCAGTGCTCGACATCGCCTCCGACACCTATGACCAACAGCAACCCAAGCTCGGCCAGGTCGAGGACTGGTGCTGGTTCGGCGACGACATCGTCGCCGGGATCTACCCCACGGCCACCCTCAAGCGGTGGACACCCGGTGCCGGCAATCCGGCGTCACTGTTCAGCCTGCAGGATTCCCACGAACAGAACCGACCACTCGCGGTGATCACCGACGACACCCGGCTCTACGTCGGAACTCGGCCCGACTACGGCAAGCACGGTGGCGCGCTGACGATCCACAGCTGGGCGACCGGCAGCCGCGTGGTCCACCGCGACATCGTGCCCGACCAGACCGTCGCAACCCTGACCCTGCACGAGGGCCTGGTGTACGGCGGGTCGGCCATCGAGGGCGGCGGCGGCACCCAACCGATCGCCACCGAGGCGAAGCTGTTCTCGTACGACCCTGCCACCGACTCCACCATCGGGACGTGGAGCGTCATCGCGGGAGCGGAGAGCATCAACCACCTGTCGACCGCACCTGACGGTGGGCTGTGGGGCATCGCCGACGGGACCGTGTTCGCGTTCGACACTGCCAGCCACACGGTCAGCACGACCATCCCGCTGTACCCCGGCCGATCGGCGGCCCACGGTGGCGAGTTCGTCTGGCATCCGAACGGCCTGCTGTACGTGACGAGCAGTTTCCGGCTGTACTCGGTGGACGTGATCACCGGGACCGGGCTGCTGCTCCAGACCGGGGTGGGACGGGTCAGGCTCGCAGCCGATGGATCCCTCTACGTCACCCACCAACCGCCGGGAGGTCTGGCGCGGACCAACGTGGCCCGACTGGATCCATCTCCGACCGCACTCAGTGAACACCGTCGCCATGCCCGTCGGCCGCCAGAGCGGCCGGGTTCCTGCTCCGGAGGACCTCGATGACCGAACGCCCCAACGTCTTGTTGATCACCACTGATCAACAGCGGTACGACACACTCGCCTGCCACGGCAACACCCAGGTCGCGACACCGCACTTCGATGCGCTGGCGGCACGGGGCACCGACTTCCGGCACGGCTACATCCAGAATCCGGTGTGTGTGCCAAGTCGGGCGTGCATCCAGACCGGGCGGTACGTGTTCCAGCACGGCGTGGAATACATGGAGAACGTCATCGGCAACACCCCGGGCCTGCCACCCTGGGAGCCGACGCTGGCCGAACGGCTGCATGACGTGGGCTACCGCACCGCCGGCTTCGGCAAGATCCACATGATGCCACCGCGTGGGTACGACGAGTTGCAGCTCACGATGGGCAAGGGTGCCCGGTGGCGCGACGCCGAAGGATCACCGTTGGGTCCGGCGCAGCTGGGGCCCAACTACGCCGCCTGGCTCGAGGCCAAGCGGCCCGGGGCGTACGAGTCGATCTATGCGCAGCGTCGGACCCCGGAGTTCGCCACCGAGCGGGGCGCACTGCCCAATGTGCTGGCCGCCGATGAGTGTGTTGATCACTGGATCGCGGACAACACCTGCGAGTTCTTGGCCCGCGACCACACCGACCCGTTCTTCTTGTGGACGGGCTTTTGCGGACCGCACGGCCCCTTCGACCCGCCCGAGCCGTACGCCAGCCGGTACGACCCCGACACGCTCACCCTCTCCGACCTGGCCTGGGCGTCCCAATCCGGCCTGGAGACCGAGATCGCCCATCAGTTCCCGGGTGCGCAGGGCGAAGCGTTGCTGCGCCGGATGACAGCCCTGTACTGGGGCATGGTCAGCTACCTCGACGACCAGATCGGCAGAATCAGCGAAGTCCTCACCAGACAAGGGTTGTGGGAGAACACCATCGTGATCTTCACTGCCGATCACGGCGAGATGCTGGGTGATTTCGGCCGCACCGGCAAGGCGAGCTTCTTGGAGTCGGTGATCCGGGTGCCGTACCTGATGTCGGTGCCCACCGGCCGCCCCGGGCAGCGGATCGACGACCTGGTCGAACAGATCGACCTCGCCCCGACCGTGCTCGACCTGGTCGGCCTGCCGCACCCGCCGGCCCTCCCCGGCCGCAGCCTGCGCCTGCTGCTTGAGGGCTCCCCGGTCCCCGAGGACTGGCACCGGCCAGTCCTGTGCGAGTTCACCAGCAATGACCGTCAGCACCGCAGCAAGTGCCTGCGGACCACGGATCGGAAGTACGTCTTCCACGATGCCGGCCGGGCTCCCGAGTTGTACGACCTCGCCGCCGATCCCGGTGAGCTCCACAACGTCGCCGCTGACCCTGCGTACGCGGCAGAACTGGCGGAGCTCCAAACCGTGCTGCTCGATCGCCTCACCGCCGGCGTGCCGAATGACTGGACCACGGGCACCGCCGCTCGCGCGGTCGAGGAGCTGGACGACTTCGGTCGGCCACAGAAGCTCCCAGACAAACTTATATCATCTGGGTGATATAGTCCGGACATGACCATGAACGGAGCCAAGCTGCGTGCCCGGCGCACGACGATGGGATTGAGCCAGTCCGCAGCTGCGTCATTGGCCTCGGTGAGCCAGTCCAACTGGTCCGCACATGAGTCCGGAGCGCGCCCGCTGACCGACACCATGCTGGCGAGACTCTCCACTGCCATCGGGTTCCGTCCTTCCATTGCGGCCCGGGTACATCGAGATCGGATCAAGGAGATCTGTGCCAGACATCGAGCCCGTGACCCCCGACTGTTCGGCTCGGTGGCGAAGGACACAGACACTGTGGAGTCCGACTTGGACGTGGTGGTGGTCGCGGAGCCCGGCATGACGATGTTCGACATCATCGCGCTGGAAGACGAACTGGAGATCCTCTGCGGTGTCCGCGTGGACGTTGTCACCACAGGCGCGGTCAGGAGTGGCGGGCGGGCGTGGTCCAACTTGGGCGCGGTCGCAGTGTGATCATCTCGGACCAGGATCGGCAGACGCTTACGGAGATTCTTGGCTTCGGACGAGAAGCCGCGGACCTCGTGTCCCGGGGGAAGTCGACCTACGACACCGACGTGCTTCTGCAACGTGCGGCCCAGATGATCTGCCTGAATCTCGGAGCGGTCGCGAAGCGTCTCAGTGCCGCTGTCGTTGAGGGGCATCCAGACATCCGCTTCACGATGATGGTGGCCCTCCGAGAAAAGGTGGCCCACGGCTACCGGATCCTCGATACGCAGGTCATCTGGGACACCGTCGCCACCGCCATCCCGGAGGACATCGCAGGAGTAGCAGCACTTCTCGATCGCGCAGGCACTCACCGGTCCAGCCGTCGAACTCACCGGGCCCCGTGATGTCTCGGGCCCTCCGATCGCCAACTGGCTCCTCTGGCCGAGGATCTGGACGGGGCCAAGCGTTTCGGTGATGACACCCTCGATCGGGCGAAGTCGATGAAAGGCACCCTCGCCGGCAAGCTGAGCGCGCGAAAGCCAGAAGTCGCCGCTACCTCAGCTCTTGAGTGGTTGTGTACGCCGGCGTCGACGGTCACGGCGGCCATCGCTCCGCTCACGAGTGGCAGGTGCGGCGGCACGTGACCGATCTCGACGTCGAACACGATCGGGAGGTCGAGGCGGCCGAGGGCGTCGAGCACTGCCTGTTCCTGTGTCATCTTAGGGTTGTCGCCGGCGTTGGTGCGGCCGATGAGGATCGCGGTTGCCTGTTCGAACCAGCCGGCCAGCCGGAGTCCGTGCAGGTTCCGGCAGATCGTTGCTGCCTCGTCCTCTGATGCTTCGAGATAGACGATCAGGCCGTCGCTTGCGTATCGCTCGCCGAATGCCGCTACGTCGCCGTACGGGGTGCCGGCCAGGTTGACGATCGTTTCGATGCAACCGCCGATGAGACGCCCGCTGACCTCGAGCTCCTCTGCGTCGTGGAGTCGCCAGCGTCCCTCACCGACCTCGCGCCACTGGATTGCTTTCGGGTCCTCTTCAGAGCGCCACCAGTTGGCGATCAATCCCGAGTCACGCTGGACGTGCGGCCCAGGGCCGGCTGCGAGCTCGGTCCACGGCAGCAAGCCTGCCGGGGGTCGGTAGGGCGTGTCGGCGAGGTTGTCGCCGTGCAGCGTTGCCCAGCCAAGTCGGGTGGTATCGGCAGCAAGACAGTGGAGAGATCGGAGTAGCCGACCAGCCATGTGGGCTCGGCGACCGCAAGTGCGTCCCAATCGAGCAGGTCCACGAGGTCGATCGCGGTTTCGCCGCCCCAAGGCGGCAGGACACACCGGACGTCGGGGTCGCAGAGCATCACGGTGAGTTCGGCTGCTCGCTGTTCGGCTGGCGCGGAGGTGAGTCCCGATCCGTCCATGCACTGGCCGACGACGACGTCATAGCCTGCCGTACGGAGCCAATCCACACAGAAATCCACTCGCTCGGCGCCGGGGCCAGAAGCCCCAGCGGACGGTGAGGTCACCGCGATCTTGTCGCCGGGACGAAGTGGGGCCGGGTAGCGGATCATGAACTCGATCCTGCCAGCGCGGCCGACGTGCTGGCATCCAGGTTTGGCTGCGCGGGTGTCATCAGGCCGCGTGGAGCCACTCGCGGTAGCTCTGCGCGAAGTCGTCGTTGCGGCGGAGCCGCGCTTGAGCTCACTGATGGTTGTGGGCCACACGCCGAGTTGGTTCGCCGCCCCTGTGAGTGTGATGTTCTGCCAAGCCGCAATGGCCGCAGGTCGTCGACGCCCGGGATCGTGACGGGTGCGGTGAGACACCGGAAGACCTCGCGGGCGATCGCTCGCCCTTGAGTTTGCGCAGGGTCTCCTTGCTCGACAGGTCAGCGTCGCGTTGCCGCGCGACGTCCTCCTTGGTGCGGCATCGCTGGACATCCGCACCAGCGCAATCCGGTGGAGCGCACCGTTCGCCGCTTGGTCACCGCCCCGGGACAGCCGGCGACTCACCGTCTTGCCGGTTCGTTGGCGCGCTGCGCCAGCGTCTTGAGAACGAGCAGAACCGCTCGCTCGACCGGGGCCTCGTTGGTGTGGCCCTACATCCGGACGAGCACGACGAGTCGCTTTCGCTGCCCAGGTCGCGGTACTTCTACCCCCAGATGATGGTCGGCGCGGTGATCAACTGTGCGTGGATCTGCCGCGCCGCTGCGGTGCGTGCCTGCATCGCCGAGCGACGGACGTTGTGCAACGCGCGGATGCCCCCTATGGCCGCGTTGTTCTTCGCTGGGGCGATGCCGACGCCGCAGGAGGAGGCCCCCCGATCCCGGCCCGGCAACGTGAGTCACGACCGCAGCAGGCGTTTCCCATCATTACTGTCGGCCGGTTGTGGCACCATCTGAGGCATGGGGGAAGCGAATCCGATTCGTCTTGGGGGATGTGAGCAGGCAGGCCATGGGGGCCTCCCGTGTCGTGCGGCGTCACCCTGTCGACCCCATCGGGCAACGATGACAGGAGTCGGCAATGAGCACCGAGATTCAACTGATCAGTGATGGCGATGGTGTGGCCGTCATCGGAAACCCGACAGATGTCGAGCACTTCTTGGCGGCACAGGGTTTGTCGTCAACGGCTCTCGAGCTCAACCGTCTGGGACGGGGGTTCGGCACGGCCGGCGCTGTCGCGCAGGCTGGTTCGGAGATCGCCGCCAACTCGGGTCGGTGGTTGAAGGTGACCGAGGAGTCCGCCAGAGCCATGGGCAAGTTCCCCATGGTGAAGAACTCAACGACCGGGCTTGCTCACGGAACCCTGCGTGGCCCCAATGGTCAGTTCGTCAAGAACCTCCAATTCGTGAAGGGCGGGCTCAACCCGTCGTTGCTGGCGAATCCGGCGCTGCTCGCCGGTGCCGCCGGTCTGATGGCCCAGCTCGCCATGCAACAGGCAATGGACGAGATCACCGAGTACCTCAAGGTGATCGACGCGAAGGTGGATGACATCATTCGCGCCCAGAAGGACGCCGTGTTGGCGGACATGATCGGCGTGGACTTCATGATCAAGGAGGCCATGACGGTGCGCGAGCACGTTGGCCACGTCACCGACGTTGCATGGTCGAAGGTGCAGGGAACGAGCCTCACCATCGCCCGGACCCAGGCATACGCACTGCGGCAGCTGGACTCGATCGCGGACAAGCTGGAACGCACCCCACAGATGGGCGACCTCGCCGATGTGGCGAAGCAGGCCGCACCCAAGGTCCAGGAATGGCTGGCCGTGTTGGCTCACTGCTTCCAGTTGCACGACGCACTCTCGGTGCTCGAACTCGACAGGGTGCTGAATGCGTCTCCCGACGTGCTGGACCGGCATCGGCTCGGACTCCGCGTGGCTCGGCAGAATCGCCTCGAGCTCATCTCCCGCAGCACCGACCAACTGCTGACTCGGATGACCGAGGCCGCGAGCCTCGCGAACACCAAGGTCTTGCTCCACCCGATGGCGTCCAAGACCGTGGTGGCCTCCAGCAACCAGGTCACCAGCGGCATCGTCGACTTCCAAGTCCTGCTCGGGATCGAGGGGACACATCAGGAACTGGCGGCAAGGCGATGGGTCGAAGCTGCCGGAGATGCGAAGGCCAAGGTTCTTGAGTCCGGCGAAATGGGTGTCGGTGTGGCCAAGCGGTTCGGTGACGACACCCTCGATCGGGCGAAGTCGATGAAAGGCACCCTCGCCGGCAAGCTGAGCGCGCGAAAATTCGGCCTTCGCTCGGTCGAGGCGGGCCCTGACGGGGCCAGCGGCACGGAGAACGCAACCGGCATGCCTCCTACCGACCCCGCCCCGAGTCAGTAGCAGTACGCGGAACGCGGAACGCTCAGCGACTGTTGGTGGTCATTGACGGCACTATGCGGCTGACCTTGGGCTTGACCGCAAATCGTGGACACGGCCCGCTTACGCGGCTTGATCCTTGATTGATGGTGCAACCGGGTGGTTGCTGAGTTGGTGCTCGTAGTCGACCGGGGTGTGGTAGCCGATCGCGGAGTGCCTGCGGCGGCGGTTGTAGACGACCTCGATCCAGCGGGCCACCTCGCGGCGGGCCTCGGCCCGGGTGGGCCAGGTCCTGCGGTCGTAGAACTCGGTCTTCAACGTGGCGAAGAACGACTCCGACATCGCATTGTCGAAACACACCCCGGTGCGGCCCATCGACTGGTCGATCCCCAACTCGACCGCGGCCCCTTGCAACTGGGCGGAGGTGTACTGGGTGCCCCGGTCGGCGTGGAACACCACCCGCCCCTCGAAGCCGTCGCGCAGGGTGTGCGCGGTCCGCAGCGCACGTTCCACCAGGTCGGCGTCTTGGTGGGAATCCATCGCCCACCCCAACACCCGGCGCGAGCAGGCATCGCGGACAGCACACAGGAACAGCCAGCCCTCCCCGGTGCCCAGGTAGGTGATGTCAGAGATCCAGACCCGGTTCAACTCCCCGGTGTCCCAGCGCCGGTTCACCCGGTCCGGGATGTGGTGGGTCGCCACCCCACCAATGGTGGTGACCGGGGTGAACATCCGCGGCGAGATCCCTTCCAGCCCTTGCCGGCGCATCGAAGCAGCCACCGTCTTGACGTCCACCCCGACCCCGGCGGCGTGGAGGTCAGCGGTGATCCGCGGAGCCCCATACACCTGGTCCGACACCTCGAACAGGTCACGGACCTGTTCATCCAGCACCGCCCGCCGAGCGGCCCGCTGTGCGGCCCACCGGTAGTAGCCAGAACGCGACACCCGCAACAACCTGGCCATCCGAGAGATCTCGTAGTTCGCCTTCTCCTGCGCCATCAGCTCAAACCGTTCTGCCGTGGTGGCTTCGACACGAAGAAGGCGGCTGCTTTTCCCAAGAACTCGTTGTCCTTGCGCAACTCGGTCACCTCGCTACGCAACCGCCTCAGCTCGGCCCGCTCATCGGGACTCAACTCGCCTTCCGGCTCACCGGCCCGGCGGGCACGTTCGGCATGAACCCACCGGCCCAGCATCTGCTCACCCAGCCCCAACTCCTTGGCCACATGCGCCACCGGCCGGCCCGACTCGATCACCCGCCCAGCCGCCTCGGCCCGGTACTCAGCCGTGAACGAACGACGCTTCTTGCTCTGCTCTGTCATCTGACACCTCTTCCCACGGAACCTTGTCATCCCGCTTATCCAGGTGTCCACGAAGTCAGGCTAGGCCGAACCTGCGGAAAAGTGATTGTCGGCGTTGGGGGTCGATGGCGACGAAGGAACTCCTCCTCGATCATCGTCACGACCTCACCGTAGCCCCTGCGCTCACGCTTCGGCGATCCTCGCGATGAGGTCGTTGGCCCACGCGACCGCGTCACCGATATCGGGCCGTACGTCGATGGCCTCGATGGCGCCATCGTATAGGTCATCCCACCCGGCACCGACTTCGATGCTCGGTGGCCAGGTGTGTCTCGGCGAACTGGTCGAAGGGCGCGTCGGGAGCATCAGCCACCCGGTAGATCCTGTAAGCCACGTGAACCAGCGCTACGCGCGCAGCCAACTTGCGCAGCTCGACCGCCGGAACACCGCCGCGACAGCCTCCTTGGTCGTGATCAGGCCGTACTCAACGCATTGGTTGGAGTTGACCGCGAACGACCGTCGCTCTACTCTCCTGCCGCGTATTTACCACGCATCGGGTCATTCACCGACCCGCTCCCGCCAGTAGCCGGGCAACCGCTTGTCGTGCGCAAGCGCGAGGACGACGAGCTCGGAGGGCTGGGCAAGGTAGACGAGGCGGTAAGGGAAGCCCGCCACCCGTCGTGACCTGACTGCGGGGATGCTGTCCCAACCGGGCCAGATCGCTCCGGACTCAGGGCACTCAAGGAAAGTGTCGATCACTTCGTCGACGGTGGCTTCGAACCGACCGCCAAGCCCAGCGCCTCGTTCTTCGTACCAAGCCACGTCGGCGCGAAGCTCGGCAAGAGCCTCGGGGTGATACCGAACGTCGACCGTCACTGCTGCTGCCTCGCGGCACGGTCCGCCGCGAGTTGAGCCCTGACCTCGTCACGCGAAAGGGTCTGCACCCGACCACTGGTGATGTCGTCGACCCGTGACTTGATCTCTGCCGTCCAAGCCTCGTGGACCTCAGCCGAATCGGCCGGGTCGTCGAGGCTGGCCAGCAGCGCGTTCGCAACCTGCGCGCGCTGATCCACCGGCAGCGTCAGCACCAACTGCGTGATCTCATCGAGTCCGCTGGTCATACCTTGAGTCTACGCGCCTGAAGCGACTCTCAGCCGTCCAGCCGAACGTAGAACGCCTGATTGAACTCCCAGCCAGCCGTTGCCTCGTCACGGGTCCGCCATGAGCGGAAATAGACGGACGGTCCGTCGCCAAGGACCGCGCGAGCGTCGACGTCGCACCGGTACTCCTCCGCGGCTTCATCCGCCAGTACATGCGGCTCCAAGAGGTAGAGCCCAACCACCCAGCCAGGTCCGTGCTGAGCCCTTCCCTTCCAGCGTCACGAGTTGCCTCACACAGACGAGTCGGCGGTGAGGATGCCATGCTCAGCCAGCGCGATCTCGCGCACTAGCTCCCGGTACTTCACCGAATGATTCCATGGCCGCGTTGTCCCGCTCGAGATGCCCGGATCGGCGGACAACCCTGAGATCGACGTGGCCACGTGTGCCGGGGTGACGCGCGGTCATATCCGGCTCATCCGGGACTGTCCGGCGAACGGTGTAGGTGGCGGTTGTCATGTCAGCGGTCCTGTGCTGCAGGCGTGCGGTCGGCGAAGGTGGCAGGGAATGCGTTCAACGCTGGCTTCCACCTCACAGCCCATCGTGCCTGACCGGTGCCCTTGGGCCCAGCGACCGTGTGACCGGATGCAGCGTCTTCATCGCCCGTCCTCCGGACGGTGCGGCCGAGCGGGGACGGGGCGAGTCGGCAGCGACTTCCGGGTGTCAAAACGGGTGCTCGCCAGTCGCCGCTCGGTCACGGTCACGAGATCGAGGATCTCCTTGGCCAGGTAGGCGGTGGTGTTGCGCTCGATCCTGCGGGTGGTGAGGACTTCGGCCTCCCGCAGTTCCTCCAGTGCTGCACTCGCCGCCGGGAAGCTGACGCCGAGGATGCGGCGTACCGAGCTTGCGGTGAGCACGGGGGCCTCCGCCAACGTCTCGAGCAACCGGGCGACGGCCGAGTCGGCACGTGGAGTCTGACGTACGCCCCGCTCGGTGCGCGCCAGGGCGACCCGCTCGCGCCACTCCACCAGCAATGCGTCGATCTGATCGACCAGCGAGGTCGACTCATCCACCGCGATCCGCACCGAACCCGTGAAGAACTCCAACCAGTCGCGGACGCCGGCGGTGGCCGCGGCCGAGCCGGGTGCAGCACCATGTCGGTACGAGGTGAGCCCAGAAACGTACTCGTGGCGCAAGGTGGCCAGCACCAGACTGACCGGCAGGACTGCCGTCGGGGTCAGACCTCGTCTTGCCAGCACCGTGTGGATCAAGGCGCGCCCCACGCGACCGTTGCCGTCGGTGAACGGGTGGATCGTCTCGAACTGAGCGTGTGCCAGCGCGGCCTGGACGATCGGGGAGTGTGCGGCGCCGTTGACGTAGCGGACCAAGTCAGTCATCAGGTCCGGCACGCTGTCGGCCGCGGGCGGCACGAAGTCTGCATCGATGGGGTGCCAATCCGACCCGCCGATCCAGTTCTGCACCTGCCGGAGGCCATGGTGCCGCGGCTCCTCTGGGAGGAGCGCCGCGTGGAGCTCGATGACATCGTCGACGCTCAACTCGTCCACCTCGACGAGGCGCGTGGTGGCCTCGCGCACGACCGTCATGTTGTTGGCAACCAGCTGGGCCTGCTCGCTCACCCCCTTCACAGTCTCCTCATGCCCCAACTCGGCCAGTGCCACCTGCTGTGGAGACGGAGCCACACCCTCGATCCGGGAGCTCGCGATGGCTTCCGACCGCAGGAGGAAGCGGGCGATCGAAGCCAACGACCCAGCCCTGGGGCTGTTGAGCGACGCCACTCCCCGTTCGGCCCTGGCGATCGCCCGGGACAGCCCCGCGTCAAACGCCAGCGGGTGGGACTCCAGCAGGTCCGGCACGAACCGCTCGAACGATCCACTGCGGCGATCGCGCCGGGGCACGCCCGACAGCGGGTCCGGCTCCCAACGCGCGGTCTGCCAAGACGACACAGCGGTTCCTTTGATCAGCGGACGTTTCATTAAAGGTTAGAGGACGAACCTTTCATCGGGAAGCCTCGGGGGCAAGGTTGCGCGCGATCTCGTACCTGCGACTCCATGGTCGGCTGCGACGACCTGCGCGCCGGGAATCGCCGTACCTTGCTCGGTGATCCATTCGTCGAGTTCGTTGAGCTGCCGTTCGGCTTCGAGTGTGTAGTGGATCCGCCCCGTCATGAACGAGCGGCCCATTTCGCCTAAGGTGAGCTCGGACATCCTGGGCTGGAATCGCTCGGGACGGATCAGTAGTAGTAGGGGAAGTCCGACCAGTCCGGGTCCCGCTTGGCCAGGAACGCGTCGCGTCCCTCGACGGCCTCGTCGGTCATGTAGGCCAACCGGGTCGCCTCACCGGCGAACACCTGCTGGCCGACCATCCCGTCGTCGACGGCGTTGAACGCGAACTTCAGCATCCGTTGTGCGGTTGGGCTCTTGCCGCAGATCGTGCGACCCCATTCCAGTCCGACCCGCTCCAGGTCGGCGTGCGGGACGACCTCGTTCACCATGCCCATCGCGTGGGCCTGCTCGGCGTCGTACGGCCGACCGAGGAAGAAGATCTCGCGGGCGAACTTCTGCCCGACCTGCCGGGCCAGGTAGGCCGACCCGTACCCGGCGTCGAAGGATCCGACGTCGGCGTCGGTCTGCTTGAAGCGGGCGTGTTCGGCCGAGGCGAGGGTCAGGTCGCACACCACGTGCAACGAGTGGCCACCGCCGGCGGCCCAGCCGTTGACCAACGCGATCACGACCTTCGGCATCATCCGGATCAGCCGCTGCACCTCGAGGATGTGCAGCCGCCCCAGGGCTGCCGGATCGACCGAGTCGGCGGTCTCCCCCTCGGCGTACTGGTAGCCGGCACGGCCACGGATCCGCTGGTCACCGCCGCTGCAGAATGCCCATCCACCGTCCTTGGGTGACGGCCCGTTGCCGGTGAGCAACACACATCCCACGTCCGACGCCGTCCGGGCGTGGTCGAGCACCCGGAACAGCTCGTCCACGGTGTGCGGCCGAAACGCGTTGCGCACCTCCGGACGGTCGAAGGCGACCCTGACCACACCGGTTCGCCCCGCCACCGGCTCCGTGGCACGGTGGTACGTGATGTCGGTCAACTCGAACCCCTCGACCGGGGTCCACAGTGCAGGATCGATGTCGGGGCGGCTCACCCGCCCACCGTACTGCCCGCAACCGGGACTTGAACCCGGCGGCGGGTAGAAAGAGACACCCACCCCCGAACTGCGGAGGCCGTATGTCGCAAGAGCCGTCCCGCACCGGAGGCAACCTGCCGCCCGGTGCCGTCGTCGGCGACCCCGCCGCCGACGCGATCATCGATCGGGCCGGCGACCTCGACTACACCAACGAGCGGTTGCGGCAGCGCGAACGGGAGCTGTTGGCCGAGTACGAACGCAACGCCAGGGCGCTGCAGGCCGCGGGGGCGGGCGGCGAGGAGATCACCGGCCGCGGGTGGGCCGCGAACGAGGCCGTGGTGGTGATGGTCGACGCCAGCAACCGGCTGATCGACCTCCACCTCGACCCGCGAGCACTGCGCCTCGGCTCGATCGAGAACCTTCGTACGGCCATCATCACCGCCTTCGAGAACGCCGCCGAGGACGTGGCCGACCAGCAGCGCGACCACGGCCTGGACGCGATGGGCGACGAGCCCGTACGGGACATGCTCGAGTCGATGCCCGAGCTGACCGCACTGCTGCCCGAGAGCTCGTACGCCCAGTTCCTCGCAGACGACGGCGAACCCGACGACACGACCCGACCCGAACCCAAGCGGGGCCCGACGCGTCCGGACTGGGACCCCAAACCGAACCCCTACGTGTGAGGTGGGCAGCATGACCGAGTCGACCCGTGACCTGACCGACCTCCGCGACGCCGGGGCGGCGATCGAGGAGTTGGCCTCGGCGGCGGTGATCGACGCCATCTCGACCATGGTCACCGTGATGTCGCACAACAACGCGTGGGGCACCGACCAGGTCGGCGGCGCCTTCGCCCACGTCTACCTGGAACCCGCCGAGGAGGCGATGGGTGCGGTGATGCAGACCGGATACCAGCTGGGCGAGGTCGCCGAGAAGCTCGCCGGCACCACGTCGGCGTACCGGGAGACCGAGGAGTCCAACACCGGCGAGGCCGGGACGGTGCAGGTGTGATCCCCGCGCCGGCACCACCGACGAACGCGACCGAGAGGCAGCAATGATCGAGGTACGGACCTCCCCGCTCGTGCCCGCCTGGGTGTACGAGGGCTTCTTCCCCGAGGCCGACGAGACCGGCCTGACGAAGGTGGCCGAGGCGTGGCACGCCCAGGCCGGCAGTGCCCAGGAGAACGCCGACTCGCTCGACCGGCGGTTCCGGGCGTTGACGTCCACGTTCACCGGGCCGGCCGCCGACGCGGCGTCGGGCAACGTCGCCGAGGTCCGGCAGTTCCTGACCACGACCGCCGAGGGCTGTGAAGAACTGGGCAAGGCGTGTGACGAGGCCGCCCGGCTGGTCACCTTCGCCAAGACCTCGATCAACGTGGTGCTGCTGGCCCTGCAGGTGCAGTCACTCGGCCTGATCGGCGGTGCGATGGTCGGCCCCAAGCTGGTCATGATCGTCAAGTTGCGGCAGCTTCAGATCGCTGCCCAGGCACAGATCAAGGCGATCCACACCGCCGTCGTGGCCCGGATGTCAGCACTGTCGCCGAAGGTCGACATCCAGCCGCCGCTGACGATGCCGAAGGGGTCTGGGTCGAAGTTCGCCCCCGGCACCAGCAACTCGATGTTCACCCGGGAGCGGATGAGCAGCGCCGCGAACTTCGCCGGGGTCGGTACGGAGGGTCAGGGCGGTCCGGCCGGTCCCGGTGGCCCGGGATCCCCGGCACCGGGTGGTCCCGGCTCCGGTGAGCCGGGTGCTCCGGGTGAAGGCACCGAGCCGATCGATCCGAACGACCCGGAGATGTTCAACCCGGAGAGCATCGTCGGCGGCAACCGCGAACAGGGTCCGCCGCCTGGCACCGAGGAGACCAACGCGGTCTCCGACGGCGCCTTCTCCGAGGAGGAGCAGCAGGAGTTCGCCAACAACTACGGTGAGGAGATCGACGGCGGGCAGGGCAGCACCGACTACAACCCGGAGAGCTTGGCGAACGACGCCGAAGGGGTCGACTCCACCGAGATGCCCGACATCAACCCGACCACCGACCCGGTGGTCACCGACGCCGACATCAACGGCAGCAACGACTCCAGCCCGTACGACTCGTACGACGGTCCGCAGAGCGTCGACGACCCGGACTCCGACAACGTCCCCGCCGATGCGGCGATGCCTCTCACTCCGGGCTCCGGCGGCGGCGGATCCGGGTCCGAGTCCGGATCCGGGTCCGGGTCCGGGTCCGGTGGTGGCGGGAACAATTCCGGTGGGGACACCGCGATGCCGTCGCAGGAGGTCACCCCGCAGCCACAGCAGCAGACGCCGACGCAGCCCGGCAACCCCGGATCGTCCGGCTCCCAGCAGACGTGGCGGCCCTCGGTGCCCGACCCCGGCGCGTACGACGGCGGCGGCTCTGGTTCGAGCGGCTACACCGGCTCAACGGGGTCCGGTGGCTCGGCGGGTTCCGGTGGCTCGACGGGTTCCGGTGGCTCGACGGGTTCCGGTGGCTCGACGGGTTCCGGCTCGTCGGGGTACGAGGGGTCCGGGAGCTCCGGCGGAACCAGTTCCGGTGGGTCGACCGGCGGCGGCAGCACCGGCGGCGGTTCGACTGGGCCGCAACTCGCCGTTCCGGAACCCCCCGCCGGCACGTCGGCGGCAGGTTGGGTCGATCCTCAGGTCGGTGGCGTCTCCGGTGGCGTCGGTGGCGGCGGCGGAGCCTTCGGCAACGGACCCGGCGGCAGTGGCCCGATCGGCGGCGCAGGCAACCCGGTCGGCGGTGGCTCACCGCCGATCGGTGGTGGCGGTGGCACCCCGCTCACCGGCGGCGGGGGTGGTCCTGTCGGCGGGGGCGGCCTCGGCGGTGCGATCGGCGGTGGTGGTGGCCCCGTCGGTGGCGGCGCCATCGGCGGCGGCGTGCCCGGTGGTGGCGGCGCACCCGGCGGCGGCTCTGGCGCCCCGGGTGGCAGTGGCGGAACCCCGGGCGGAGCCGTCGGCGGCCACCTCGGTGGCCAGGTGGCCCCACCCTCGCAGCCCGCCCAGCCCCAGCAGGGACACCCGCAACAGCCGCACGTGAACCAGCAGCCCCACGTGAACCAGCAGCCGTCCACGCAGCCGGTACCGAAGCAGGGCGTGCCTGCCGTCGATCCCCGGCGCGAAGCGTTGCCGCCGACCACCGGCGAGCACACCGGTCCGGACTCCACGCCGCTGGTGGCAGCGGCGATGCCGTTGGGTGCGGCGGGTCTGGCCCCCCTGTTCCGCGACCTGCGGCGACCCGTGCCGGCCCCGGTCGACCTCGCGTCGGGCCGCACGATGCTGCCGACCCAGTTCGGCCCGACCGACCACCCACTGGCGCCGATGCCGGTCGGGCTCGGGATCCCGTACCAGAAGGTGTTGCTGCCCGGTGAGGCCGAGGCCCTGCAGGCCGGCCAGTTGTCCACGATCCGTGGTCTGCTGTATCCGCTGGACCAGGTCCGCCACCTCAGCTCGCCCACGGAACTGACCAGTGCGCTCGGGCTCGGCTTCGCCGTCGTCGACGAGCGTGGCCAGTCGCACCTGGCGTTCGACCCGGTCGCCGACAGCGTCGAGGTGATCCGGTTCAACGGGGTCCGCGACGTCGACCTGGTCGTGCCGGTGCAGGCGGACGCGATGGCAGGCCGGGCGGCCCACGGGCTGACCCCGGTGGTCCGTGATCACGCACGTCCGTGGCAGGGCGGCGGGACGGCGCCCGGATCCACCGAGGACCACGTGATCGAGGAGTTCGAGATCCTCGGCGAGGTCGGCCATGCGGTGCCACACCTGGCCGAGATCTGGCGGCTGTACGCCGACGGCCGGGCCGAGCACGTGGCCACCCACAACGCCCGGACGGGTCGGTGGTCCGGCCCCGACGTGCTGATGCCGCAGGTCGGCAGGCGCACCGCGAACGGTCACTACGCGGTGATGCCGGACTCGAGCCGGTTCGCCGTGATCACGTTGACCGCCGAGGAGCAGGTGCTGATCGATCATGGTCCCAACCCGCCGAGCTTCTTCGAGCCGGCCGACGACGGCACCCACCGGTACGTGGTGCCGGTGGACCAGATCGCCGGCTTCCAGGGCGTGATGACGTTGGCGATGTGGCAGGGAGCCCGGGTCAACGTGCTCCGCCGCGCGGGAACCCAGGCCTTGATCGACTTCGCCGACACGTCGCGGGAACGGGCCACCGCGCTCGGGTTCGCCCAACTGGGCCAGGGCCAGTGGCAGCAACGCTGGGTGCCGTTCGCCGAGTTGGTCGAGCCCGCCGAGTGGGAACGCGACTACCCGCTGCTGCAGCAGTACGGTCGGCCGTCGGCTCCCCCGCCACCGTCGGACATGCCCCCGTCAGGTGTGGCCCCGGCGGGCGCGGCCCCGGCGGATCCGGTGCCGCCCGGGGCGGGTCAGGTCGACCCGGCTGCCGCGGCGATCGACCCGACCGCGGCACCGCAGGGCGCCGGTCGCTGATCAGGTCGGCCCGCCGACCAGCCACCAGCCGACCGCACAAGCCGCCCACCCGACGACCAGCGAACCCACCAGGTACGCCGTCGCCACCGGCCAGCGGCGCTCCCGGACGAGCATGATCAACTCGTGACTGAAGGTGGAGAAGGTGGTCAGCGCGCCGCACAGTCCGGTGCCGACGAGTGCGAGCAACCAGCCCGGGGCGCCGTCGCCGGCGACCGCGCCGGCAACGATGCCGAGCAGCAGGCTGCCGATCACGTTGACCAACCAGGTGCCGACCGGGAAGCCGTACGCCCGGAGCCGACTCGTACCGAGCGCGACGAGATGGCGTGCCACCGCGCCCGCCGCGCCACCGCCGGCGACCAGGAGGGCGTCGACCCAGCTCATCCCGCCGACCGATCCGCGAGAAGCCAACGGGCACAGGAATCCCCGCCGATGACGGCGAGCAGTCCGACCACGAGGGTCGAGACCAGGTAGCCGGCCGCAACCACCACCGATCCGTCCATGATCAACACGTGCAGGTCGAGCATCGCGGTGGAGAAGGTGGTCCAACCACCCAGCAGGCCGGTGATCAGGAACGGTCGCGACCGGCGACTGCCGGGCCGCCGGCGGGCGAGCAGCGGCGGCAGCAGGCCGATCAGGAAGGCACCGCTGATGTTGACCAGCCACGTCGACCACGCGAACCCATCGTCCGGAGTCGGTACGAGGGTCGCGACCAGCCACCGGCCGACGCTTCCCACGGCTCCGCCGAGCGCGACGAGCAGGGTGAGGTCCCAGTCTCGCACCGTCGGCACGGCTCGCGGCTGCGGCAGGACGGGCGGGTTGGTCACCTCGTCAGGGTACGACGATCATCCCTGGACTTACCCGCGCTCGGGCAACGGGTTGTCCGGGCCGAGCAGGGTCGGGGTTCACCGAAGCCTTGCCCGCTGGACATCTGGGGCAGCCGCAGCTGTCACCCGTACCTGCTGGATTGAGGGCTCGCACCAGCCCGACCCCAGGAGGCACCATGTCCCGCCCACATCAGTCCCGTGTCCCGATCAGCCGCCGTGGCTTCATCGGCGCCATGGGCGCCGCCGGAGCCGGCGCAGTGCTGCTCGGCACCGGCGCACTGCCGGCCGATGCGGTCCCGCAGGGGCCCCGACTGCCCGGCGAACCGTTCACGCTGGGCGTGGCCAGTGGTGACCCGCTGCCCGAGTCGGTGGTGCTGTGGACCCGTCTCGCCCCGGAGCCGCTGGCCGAGGACGGCCTGGGCGGCATGCCGCAGCGCAGGGTCCCCGTCCGGTGGGAGGTCGCCGCCGATGAGGGCTTTCGCCAGATCGTGCGGCGTGGCACCGTGGTCGCCACCCCCGAGATGAACCACTCGGTGCACCCATAGGTCTGGGGACTGCAGCCCGGACGCGAGTACTGGTACCGATTCCGTACCGGCTCCTACCTCAGCCCGGTCGGTCGGACCCGGACCGCCCCGGCCATCGGCGCCCACGTGCCACAGGTGTCGTTGGCCGTGGCAAGCTGTGCCAACTTCGCCTCCGGGCTCTACACCGCGTACGGACACATGGCCGACGAGGACGTCGACCTGGTGGTGCACGTCGGTGACTACATCTACGAGGGCGGGGTCGGCAACGGCGGCGTCCGGGGCCTCGAGGTGCCGGCCTGGCTGGGAGCGGAGACGATCAGGCTGGCCCGGTACCGGCAGCAGTACGCCTTGTACCGCAGCGATCTCGACCTCCAGGCCGCTCACGCCGCACACCCGTGGGTGGTGACGCTGGATGATCATGAGGTCGACAACGACTGGGCGGACGAGCTCAACGGCAACGCGAACCAGCAGGAGGGGTTCCTGCAGCGACGTGCCGATGCCTTCCGCGCCTACTACGAGAACCTGCCGTTGCGCGCGAGTGCCACCCCGCAGGGGCCGGACATGCAGCTCTACCGGACGTTGCAGTACGGCGACCTGTTGGAGTTGAACGTGCTCGACACCCGGCAGTACCGCGACGACCAGCCGGCCGGCGGCGGGCGGGCGGCACCCAACCCGGGCAGCCTCGCCGAGGACCACACCATGATGGGCTGGGAGCAGGAGGCCTGGCTCCTCGACCGGTTCGACCGGTCGCGCGCCACCTGGCAGGTGCTGGCCAACCAGGCCCCGATGGCCGAGACCGACATGGACACCGGGGAAGCGGTGTCGTTGTTCATGGATCCGTGGGACGGCTACGACGCCAACCGTCGGCGGGTGCTCGAGGGCGCCCAGCAACGAGGCGTGGAGAACCTGATCGTGCTCACCGGTGACCGACACCGGCACCACGCCAGCAACATCAAGGCCGACTACCGCGACCCGGATGCGCCGACCATGGCCAGCGAGTACATGTGCACCGCGATCAGCACCGAGGGCGACGGTGCCGACCAGGACGGGTACTGCCGCAACTCGCTGGCCGCGAACCCGCACATCAAGTTCGCCAACTACCGGCGCGGCTACGTCCGGGCAACGGTCACCCCTGACCTGTGGACCACCGACTTCCGCGTGGTGCCGTACGTCTCCCGGCCCGGCGCCCCGATCTCGACCCGCGCCACCTACGTCACCGAGCCCGGTGTCCCCGGCGTGCGGTTCGCCGGCGAGGGGCCTGCCGGCTGACCGTCTTGCCCGGGGCGGTCACTGTTGCAGCGGTACGAACATCCACCGACCCGGTACGCGGGTGGTCCGGACGGAGTTGCCGGTCCGGACCACCACGGTCATCGCCCCGTCGACGGGCAGCACCATCCGGCCGCCGTCGGCGAGTTGATCAACCAGCTCGGCCGGCACCTCACCGGCGTCGGCCGACACCAGGATCCGGTCCCACGGTCCGTCGTCGGGGGCGCCGAGCCGGCTCGGCACTGCCTCGGCGATGCGGACCCCGGGGAGGTCGTACCGACCGAGGGCGGCTCGTGCCCGGGTGATCAACTCGGGAACGATCTCGACACCGACGACGTGCCCGTTCGGCCCCGCGAGGGTGCCCAACAGGGCGGTGGTCCAGCCCGAGCCGCTGCCGACGTCGAGCACCCGGTGCCCAGGCCGTACGGCCAACTGCTGCAACATCAACCGGACGGTCGACGGTTGCGAGTTGGTGGAGTCGTACCCGATCGGCAGCGCCCGGTCCTCCCCGGCCCGGTCCTGCAGTTCGGGCGGCAGGAAGTCGCTGCGGGAGATCGCGGCCATGGCCGTCCGGACCCGATCGGGAGACGTCAGTTCCGAGTCGTCCATACCTCCACCATGGCACTGTGGTCCGGTCAGTCGGCCAAGCCACGACGGAGTGCCGCGGCGAGTTCGGCGTTCTGGCGTTGCGACACCTCCGCCGACAGGATCGCCTGCGAGCCGTGGAACACGCCCGGCCACACGTGCAGCTCCGTGGTCACGTTCGCCTGCAGCAGGCGACGGGCGTAGTCGACGTCCTCGTCCCGGTTCGGACAGTGCTCGGCCGCCGCCACGTACGCCGGCGGCAACCCCGACAGGTCGGCCGCCCTGGCAGGTGCCGCGTACGGTGTCGCCTCGGCCTCGCCGAGGTAGTGCCGCCAGAGCTGGCTGACCTTGTCGCGGGTGAGGAACGGGGTGTCGGTGAAGGTGCTCGCCGACCAGGTCTGCTGTCGGTCGTCCAAGCCGGCCTGGTGGAGCAGTTGGAAGCGTAGCGCGGGCCCGCCCTCGTCCCGGGCACGGAGGGCGACCGCGGCGGCGAGGCCCGCCCCCGAGCTGTGGCCGCCGACCGCCAGCCGTGTCGGGTCGACTCCCAGTTCGGCGGCGTTGTCGGACACCCAGCCGAGTACGGCGTGGGCGTCGTCAAGCGCTGCCGGGAAGGGATGCTCGGGAGCGAGCCGGTAGTCGACCGAGACCACGGTGACACCCGATTCCTTGGCCAGCGTGGTCGCCCACGGGTGCTCGGTGTCGAGGTCGCCCATCACGAAGCCACCGCCGTGCAGCCAGACGATCGCGCCGGGGGCACGGTCACCGCGGGTGGCCTCGCTGCGGTACGTCCGGACCGCGACGTCCGGGTCGGCAGGCACCATGTGGTCCTGGATCTGCAGCCCGGTGGTGTCCACGTCGATCGTGGTGATCAACTCGCGGAGCTGGCGGCGCGCGGCCGGCGGGTCGGACAGGTCGGCGGGGGGAAACATCGGCAGGAACGGTTCGAGTTCGGCATCCATGGCAGCCAGTGTTGCCACGGCGACCGCGTCAGACATCCGCCACGCGTCGCGCAATGTTCGGCGGCCGTGCGACGCCTGCCGCACTAGCCTGCGCCGGGTGGATGCCCTGGTGTTACGGATCTCGCAGTTGGACACCGACGCGGCCGGTGCGCTGCGTGTGATCGCGTTCTATGACGCGCTGATGCGGCGTCGAGTCGATCCGGCCGCGCTGGTCCGGGCGACGGCGAACCTGGCCGAGTGCGTCTCGGCGATGCGGCTCCACGGCACCGACACGGTCGTTCGATACTCCCCCGTCGGCCGCGAAGTGCTCGGCGCGGGCCGCCCCTCCTCCGACGCACCAGTACTCCTCGACGGCGAGGAGATCGGCACGGTCTGGCTGGAGCGGCCGGGACCGCCGCGCCAGCTCGACGCACTGGTGCTGGAGCGACTCGCGCTGGCGGCCGCCGGCGTCGCCGAACGGTACGGTCCGGCAGGCACCACGATGGCCGACCCGGCACTGGTCGAGCTGGCGGTGGGGCCTGGCAGCGACGAGGTGGCGCGCGCCCGGGCGATGCGACTGTTGGGGTTCACCCCCGGTCGGCCGGTCACGGTGGCTGCGGTCCGGTCCGCGATGTCACTGGACCAGCTGGCCAGGCTGGTCGGCGACCGTGGCCCGACCCGCGCGGCAACCCTGGGTGACATCGGCGTCGTTCTCGCCACTGCCCTGGACCCGGCAGGGTTCCCCGGCGAGGGCGTACGTGCAGGTGTCGCCTCGACCATCTCCCCGGAGCAGGGGTGGCGCGAGGCCCGTACGGCACTGCGGTTCACCACCACGACGCAGCCGGTGATCAGCTACGCCGAACTCGGCGTCCTGGCCTTGCTGGCCGAGGTTCCCGGAGACGTCGCCGCCGGCAATGCCGACGTCGTGGCCGTTGCCCGACTGGCCGACGATCCTGAGGCGCTGCTGACGCTGGAGGCGTACTGTGCCGCGGGTTCGGTACGGCGTGCCGCGGCCGTCCTCCATCTCCACCACAGCAGCGTGGCCAGGCGTCTGGTGCGGCTGGGCGACCGGTTGGGGTTCGAGCTCACCAGCCCGGCCGGAGCCGTACGGGCCCAGCTCGCGTTGACCGCCGGACGGCTCGTCACTGGCTGAGCTTGGCCGTGTGGGGATCAGCGGACCGTGGTGCCCGGCTTGCGGTCGGCCGACCCGATCGCGTGACCGTTGAGATGCCGGGCCGCATTCACCAGGCCGACATGGCTGAACGCCTGGGGCACGTTGCCGAGCAGCCGGCCGGTGACGGTGTCGTACTCCTCGCTGAGCAGCCCGAGGTCGTTGCGGACGGCGAGCAACTTCTCGAACAGGGCGCGGGCCTCCTCGACCCGACCGATGCCCACCAGTGCGTCGACGAGCCAGTAGGTGCAGATGAGGAAGGTGCCCTCCGCACCGGGCAGTCCGTCGACCCGGTTGTCGGCATGGGTGTGGTAGCGCAGCACGAACCCGTCCCGACCCAGCTCGGCCTGGACGGCGTCCACGGTCGAGGCCACCCGTGGGTCGTCCCAGGGCAGGAAGCCGACGGCGGGGATCAACAGCAGGGCGGCGTCCAACCCCTCGGAGCCGTAGAACTGGGTGAACGTCTGCCGTTCGGTGTCGTAGCCGTGCTCACAGACCTGGGCGTGGATCTCGTCCCGGATGGCGCGCCACCGATCGGCCGGCCCGTCGAGGCCGTACCGCTCGACCATGTCGATGGCCCGGTCGAAGGCGACCCAACACATGACCTTGGAGTGCACGAAATGCTGTTGGGCGCCACGCACCTCCCACAACCCGTTGTCCGGGTCGCGCCACCGGTCCTCGAGGTGAGCGATCAGCGCCTTCACCAGCTGCCACGCGTTCTCGTCGAACGGCACCCCGGCGGTCCGACCCTGGTGCAGGCCGTCCAGCACCTCACCCCACACGTCGAGCTGCAACTGTCCGGCCGCGCCGTTGCCGATCCGTACCGGCTTCGAGCCCTCGTACCCGTCGAGCCAGTCGAGTTCGAGCTCGGGGATCCGGCGCGCCCCGTGCAGGTCGTACATGATCTGCAGGTCGGCCGGATCACCGGCGACGGCGCGCAACAACCAGTCCCGCCAGGCGGTCGCCTCCGCCACGAAACCCGTTCCCAGCAAGGCTTGCAGCGTGAACGTGGTGTCGCGCAACCAGCAGTAGCGGTAGTCCCAGTTGCGGGACCCGCCGAGCTCCTCGGGCAGCGAGGTGGTGGCCGCGGCGACAATGCCGCCGGTCGGGGCGTACGTCAACGCCTTCAAGGTGATCAAGGAACGCGTGACCGCGTCCCGCCACTCCCCCTCGTAGGCGAGCTGCGACACCCAGGTGTGCCAGAAGTCGAGGGTGCTGACCAGCGCCGCCTCTGGGTCGACCGATCGCGGCGTGGGGAGGTGGGACGGAAAGTGTGCCAACACGAACGGGATCCGGTCACCTGCCGTGACGGTGAACCGCGCACCCGACGACTGGTCCTGTCCGACGATCTCGACCGGCGTGGTCAACGTCAAGGCATCAGGCCCGGCCACCAACAGGATCTGGTCCGGAGCCGTTCGGCGGACCCACGGCACGATGTGGCCGTAGTCGAACCGCGCCTGCAGCTGGGTGTCCATCTCGACCGTGCCCGACACGCCTTCGACGATCCGCACCAGGTCCGGCTCCTGACCGCGCGGCGGCATGAAGTCGATCACCCGGACGGTGCCGGTGTCGGTGACCCACTCCGATTCGAGGACCAAGGTGTCGCCGCTGTAGCGCCGGCTGGTGCAGTCCCCCGCTCCGGCCGGCGCGATCCGCCAGAACCCGGCATCACCGTCGTGCAGGATCTTCGCGAAGCAGGCCGGCGAGTCGAACCGGGGTAGGCACAGCCAGTCGATCGAACCGTCCCGGCCGACCAGTGCGGCCGTTTGGAGGTCACCCAGCAGTGCGTAGTCCTCGATCAGCGCCATGCTTCGATCCTGCCATCCGGCCTCCGCGCCGCCTTCCGCCCCCCGAGCTTGCCGAAGGCCGAGCCCCTACGCCCCCGAGCTGGTCGAGGGGCAGTTGAAGAGCCTCCCCGTCACCGAGAGGGCAGTTGGAGAGCCACCACCTCACCGAGAGGTCAATTGGAGAGCCTCCGCGTCACCGAGAGGGCAGTTGGAGAGTCACCGCGTCACCGAGAGGTCAGTCGGCGGGGTGTCACCCGCGGGATCAGCTCTCCGAGTGCCCTCTCGGTGGGGCCGTGGGACGAGTGGGACCGCCTTCTCGCCGTCGCACCACTTCCTCGCCATGACATACGTTTCCCGCCGTGGCACAAGCTTCAGGCCCTCGGAAACGTATGTCACGGCGAGGAACGTATGTCACGGCGAGGGAACGTCTCGCCGGAGCACGTGCGCGGGTCGATCACATGAGCCGGGCGTGGGGTGGGTCTCGCCGGGCGTGGGATGGTCTCCGCGGGCGTGGGGTCAGGGTGCCGACAGCATGGCGACGACCTTGGTCAGCCCGTCGGCCTCGAAGGTGAAGTGCAGGTAGCGGCCACCGACGACATACCGATCCCACGTCTCCCCGGCTCGTTCCACGGGGCCGAGCAACTCGGCGACCCGTTCCCGACTCCCCGGCGCGTCGACCCCGGTCAGCAGGGACGCCGGGTCGGTGATCGTCGAACCGCCCCGCTCGACCTTGATGAAGATGGTGTCGACCTTGCCCCGCTCGACGTCAATCTCCACGCCGACCGAGCGCAACTGCTTCGCCAGCCTGCGGACACCGCCGGCGGCCAACTCCTCCGGGTCTGGAGTGATCCCGGCGGCCTGCACGAGGTCCAGGACGGCGCGGTCGCGGTCACCGGCGCCGAGGGCGGCCAGCACGACCTCGACACCGCCGGCCACGTCGGTGGCGCCGCCGGTCGGTGGGTCGGGCGTCGGTTCAGGCTCGATGCCGAGCTTGGCCTCCATCCACGCCGTGAACTCGTCGCTGCCGACGGCCGGCCACTCGTCGGGGACCTCGACCCCGAACGTCTCCGTGACCCACTCGCGGAACGCTGCGTGGCCCTCGACCGCCTCGTCGTCCTCGGGTGGCAGACCGAGGACGTACGTACTGAGGTCGCGGTACCCGATCGCGATGAGTTGCAGGAACTCCACGGCCGAGTCCGCCAGCAGGAAGTACTCGCCCTCGGAGCCCAGTCCGACGAAGCGGACGGCGCCCGCATCGTTGCGCCACAGGGCACCGGTCGACCCGTCCCCGGCGATCTCGGCGATGGCGACCAGTTGATCGGCGCCGGGGGTGTCCGACTCAACCAGTCCCTCGAGCGTCGCGTCGGGGGTGAACACGATGCCCAGTTGGAGTTCACCGGCATACGGAGTGAGGAAGTAGCCATGGGCATTGGTCTGCCCCCAGCCCTGTTCCTCCATCCAGGTCCAGGCCCGTTCGAGCTCCTCGGGAACGGCGAAACCCTCGGGGAGGTGCGGCCGGAGTTGATCACCCATCTGCGACATGGCCGACATCGTACGGGGCCACGGTGGCACGAATCCCGGTTGAGGTCGGCACCCGACCGCCGAGACAATGAGCGCGTGGGTCATCTCGAGGTCAACGGTGTCAGCTACGCCCTCCCCGACGGGCGGCCGCTGCTCGCCGACGTCTCGTTGCGGGTCGGTGAGGGCGCGAAGGTCGCCCTGGTCGGGCCGAACGGCACCGGCAAGACGACCCTGCTGCGGCTGATCGCCGGCGACCTGTCGGCACAGGACGGGTCGGTCGGTCGGACCGGCGGGGTGGGCGTGATGCGCCAGTTCATCGGGACCATGGGCCGTGACACCACCGACGAGCCGCCAACCGTACGGGACCTGCTCGTCTCCGTCGCGCCGCCCGCGATCCGGCGGGCCGCGGACGAACTCGATCGGGCCGAGTACCTGATCATGACCGTCGACGACGAACCCGCGCAGCTCGCGTACGCCCAGGCGTTGACGGACTGGGCCGACGCCGGTGGGTACGAGTACGAGACGTTGTGGGACGTGTGCACGGTCAACGCGCTCGCGATGGCGTACGACAAGGTGCAGTGGCGGACCACCGACACCCTGTCGGGCGGTGAGCAGAAGCGGCTCGCACTGGAGGCGCTGCTGCGCGGGCCGGACGAGGTGCTGCTGCTGGACGAACCGGACAACTACCTCGACGTACCGGCCAAGCAGTGGTTGGAGGCGCAGCTGCAGGAGTCGCCCAAGACCGTGCTGTTCGTCAGCCACGACCGGGAACTGTTGTCCAACGTCGCCACCCGGGTCGCGACACTCGAACCGGGTGCGGCCGGGGCCACCTTGTGGGTGCATCCGGGCAGCTTCGCCACCTGGCACGAGGCACGGGTGCAGCGCAACGACAAGCTGGAGGAACTTCGGCGCCGCTGGGACGAGGAGCACGCCAAGCTGCGCGAGCTGATGTTGCGGTACAAGCAGAAGGCCTCCTACAACGCCGACATGGCCAGCCAGTACCACGCGGCGCAGACCAGGCTGCAGCGGTTCGAGGACGCGGGCCCGCCCGAGGCGGTGGCGATCCCGCAGCAGGTGACGATGCGGCTCCACGGCGGCGTGACCGCCAAGCGGGCGGTGGTCTGCCAGGGCCTCGAGCTGACCGGGCTGATGCAGCCGTTCGACCTCGAGGTGTGGTTCGGCGAACGGGTTGCGGTGCTGGGCAGCAACGGGTCGGGCAAGTCGCACTTCCTGCGGTTGCTCGCCGCCGGCGGCTCCGATCCTGACGTCGAGCACCGGCCGGTCGGCGACGTGGTGCCGGCACCGGTCGCCCACACCGGGAGCGCGAAGCTCGGCTCCCGGGTCCGGCCCGGCTGGTTCGCCCAGACCCATGATCATCCGGCGCTGGTCGGTCGGACGCTGCTGGAGATCCTCCATCGCGGCGACGAACACAGACGCGGTCGACCGCGGGACGAGGCGGCCCGCGTGCTGGACCGCTACGAGCTGGCGCGGTCGGGTGAGCAGACCTTCGACTCGCTGTCGGGTGGTCAGCAGGCCCGGTTCCAGATCCTGCTGCTGGAGCTGTCGGGGGCCACCCTGCTGCTGTTGGACGAACCGACCGACAACCTCGACCTGCACTCGGCCGAGGCGTTGGAGATCGGGCTGGAGGCGTTCGAGGGCACCGTGCTGGCGGTCACCCACGACCGGTGGTTCACCCGCGGGTTCGACCGCTTTCTGGTGTTCGGCGCCGACGGCCAGGTCCGCGAGTCGACCGAACCCGTCTGGGACGAAGGCCGGGTCGTACGCGACCGGTGATGTCACACTGGCCGGGTGCTGAAGCCCGGTGAGCGCCCCGATCCCGATCACGCACCGGAGCGGTTGCCGCTGACCCGGTTGCGCGGGCTGGTCGCGCAGTTGTTCCGGTTCGGCTGGATCGAACTGCAGTGCTGCGGTTTCGCGATCGCGGTGTTCATCGGGCTCGCGGTGAGCTCGGTGGTGTGGGGCCGGTACGACCTGCCGATCGCCCGGTACGACGCCTTGTTGATCTACGTCGTGGCGGTCCAGGCGTTGTTCCTGATCATGAAGTGGGAGACCGTACGCGAACTGCTCGTGATCTGCGCCTTCCACGTCGTCGGCCTGGCGTTGGAGGTGTTCAAGACCTCGGTCGGGTCATGGTCGTACCCGGAGCCCGGCTTGATCAAGATCGGCGGCGTCCCGCTCTACTCGGGATTCATGTACGCCAGCGTCGGTTCCTACATCTGCCAGGCGTTCCGGCGCTTCGACCTGCGGGTCACCGGCTACCGCTGGCTGCCCGTCACGTTGCTGGCGATCGCCGCGTACGCGAACTTCTTCACCCACCACTTCATCGTCGACCTGCGGGTGGTGATCGCGATCGGGTTCCTGATCGCGCTGTGGGGCAGCCGGGTGCACTTCACCGTGGGCCGCGTCCGTTACTGGATGCCGGTGTGGGTGTCGTTCGTGCTGATCGGCTTCTTCCTGTGGGTGGCCGAGAACGCAGCCACCTTCCTCGGCGCCTGGCGATATCCCGACCAGTCCGAGGTGTGGCAGATGGTGCACACGGGCAAGCTCGGCTCCTGGGCCCTGCTGGTCAGCCTGAGCTTCGTCCTGGTCTCCGCAGTGAAGGCGCAGGAGGGTCGGCTCTACGGCCACGACGAACCGTCGGTCCGGCGCAGGCCCTAGCCGAACGGTTGCGCCGACCGCCCCGACGCAAGGCCTCGTCCCGTCCGGGACCTCACCGGCGTAGTTGCAGGTGCAGCCGCAGCGCATCGTCAAGGTCGACCATGAGATCGGCGGCCAGCCATCCCAGGACGGGTCCGATCCGCTCCACCGCGATGGACCGGACCTGCTCGGCCTGGGCCTTGGAGTCACGCCTCAGCCCGGTGGCGTCCGCAGGCAGCAACACCTGGAACGGGAACACCCGTTGCACGTTGCTGGTCACCGGGACGACCGTGACGACACCGCGGCCGAGACGCGCTGCAGTGGCGTTCGCTCGATCGTTGCTGATGATCACGGCCGGTCGACGCTGGTTGGCCTCGCTGCCCCGCACCGGGTTCAGGTCGACCAGCCGAATCTCACCGCGCAGCATCGGCGAGCCCGTCGGCCGCCGTCACGTCCCACGCGTCACGGCCGGTCGACGCTGGTTGGCCTCGCTGCCCCGCACCGGGTTCAGGTCGACCAGCCGAATCTCACCGCGCAGCATCGGCGAGCCCGTCGGCCGCCGTCACGTCCCACGCGTCGCGGTCGCCCGACTCCTCCCACTCCTGCCACGCAGCCTCGTAGTCCTGCTCCAGGTCGGGCAGTCGCAGCATGCCCACGGCGTGGCGCAAGGCCGCCGATCGGGACGCCAGACCGGTCCGGCGCGCGTACTCGTCGAGGACCCCGATGTCCTCGGCCGGCAGGCTCACACTGATCTTCATACCGTGATGCTACCTGTTTGCTACCCGCCTGCGCGGCGTCATCCCCTTCGCCTCGGGCCTGGTCAAGGGTCCGTGGCGCGGTGATCCCGCAGCTGGTCCCCCGGATTCCACAAAGCGACCGGTCGACTGTGCGGGGGTGGCCCGCCCACGTCTGAGCCGCCCCAACCCAGCACCCCCGACGGGTCGCTTTGCGGAATCCGCTGGTGGCACCCGGCTCCGGCCCCTCGCCGTAGGCTCTCCGGGAGGCAAGCTGCGAGACGAGGAGGCCGGACATGGCAGGCACTCAGACGACACCGACGGTCGACGAACTGCTGGCCGAGCTCGCCGAGCTCGAGGACCCGCGAATCCGCGAGGTCAACCAGAGGCACGGCGACGACCACGGGGTGAACCTCACCCAGCTGCGGGCGGTCGCGAAGCGGTTGAAGACCCAGCCCGAGCTGGCCCGCGCGCTGTGGGCGACCAGCGACACCGCTGCCAGGCTGTTGGCTCTACTGGTCTGCCGCCCGAAGACGTACCAGCGCGACGAACTGGACACCATGCTGCGGGAGGCCGGCACGCCCAAGGTGCACGACTGGCTGGTGAACTATGTGGTGAAGAAGCATCCTGCGGCCGAGGACCTGCGGCTGGCGTGGCTGGTCGACCCTGATCCGGTGATTGCGAGCGCGGGCTGGGCGTTGACGACCGAGCGCGTGGTCAAGAAGCCGGACGGGCTGGACCTGCCGAGACTGCTCGACGTCATCGAGTCCGAGATGAAGGATGCGCCGGACCGACTGCAGTGGGCGATGAACGAGTGTCTGGCGCAGATCGGGATCCACAACCCGGATCTGCGCCCCCGGGCGTTGGCGATCGGTGAGCGGCTCGAGGTGTTGAAGGACTACCCGACCTCACCGGGCTGCACCTCCCCGTACGCGCCGACCTGGATCACCGAGATGGTACGGCGACAGTCCGACTGACGCCCGGGACGCCGACCGGCCCGGAGACGGAAACGGCCGTCGACGAACATCTCCCGGGCATGCGTCGGGCTGTGATCAGGGCCGGTCGGATCGTGCCCGGAGGGATCTCGCGAGGTTTCGAGCATGGTCGACGGTCGGCTGTGCCTCTCGACCGAGGACGACGATTCCGCTGCTGAGGCCGGCCGGCGAGTCCATCGCCAGCCACGGGCCATGCAGGAGACTGCCCGAGGCTTGCAGCGCCAGGGTTCCATGGCGGGGCGCGTCGTCGCGGACGAACCAGCCGAGGAGAGCATCATCATCGACAGGGCGCAGTTCGCCGCGCCACGTACCGCCTTGTTGTGCGTCCGAGGGCGATGGGGCGGCGCTGACGTCGAACAGGGAGCCGCGCCGGATCAGCACCAGCTCGCCGAGTTGGGCGTCGGACCCCGAGCCGTGCCACGCGGACCACCAGGTGCCGCTGTGGTCGACAGACGATCCGGCGAGCTCGTCGAGGCTGACGTCCAGCAGATCGGCAAGTCGCCGCGCGCCCTGGAGTGTGGGCTCGGTGGTGTTCGCTTCGTACCGTCGGATCTGTCTGACGTCGACGCCGAGCCGCGCGGCCAGCTCGGCCTGTGTCAGACCCATACTGACCCGGCGTTGTCGGACGATGTTGCCCATTCCCACAGACAGCAGTGTTGCCTGCCGGAACGTCTCATGTCGCGCAATGTGCAGCTCACCTGTGGATGGTTGCTGCCGAAGGCTGTCTGTCGGTCAGACCCCTACCCAGGCAAACATGGGCTGACAAGGTCTTTCGCTGTGCGCACCCGTAGGGATTCGAACCCCAAACCTTCTGATCCGTAGTCAGATGCTCTATCCGTTGAGCTACGGGTGCAGTCGTGTCCTACGACGACGGCCTACTGTACCTGATGTCGACCACCTGTCACCAATCGTCGGGTCGCCACCACCTCGAGGAGCCACCATGCCGGACCAGCCAGACCTCACCGACCAGCGCCCCGGTTGGGTCGACGACGGCAACCAGGAGTGCTTCGTCTACCACCTGAAGCCGGGTGCGGGCGAGGAGTACGACCGGTGGCACGCCGAGACCCTCCCAGGTGTGATCGCGGGCCTGCAGCGGCGTGGGGCGTACGACTACTCGATCTTCCGGCGCGGCGACCTCGTCATCACCACCGTGCGCCGACTGCCGGGTGCTCCCGAGATCGACGCTCCCGGCAAGGACTCCCCCGACGAGGTGCGCTGGAGCGAGCTCATGGCCCCGCTGTTCGAACGCACCACCGACGAGGACGGACGCCCGCTGAAGGCGGCGCGCGTATTCCGAATGGACTGATCTACGCCCAAATGGGTGTCCGAATCTGTACAGTACCGACATGCAAGCGTCGTCAAGTACGCAAGGAGCCGTCCGGGTCGGCCTGATCGGTGCAGATCGGTTCATCCACAAGATGACCGACGTGGCCCGCAAGAGTGGGAACGCCAACCTGCGCGTGGTGCCCGGCTCGTACCCGAACCTGACCGAGACCCAGTCGGCACAGCGGATCGCCGAAGAGGTCGACGTGTTGCTGTTCGCCGGGCCGCTGCCGTACGACATCGTCGTCCGCGAGTCCGACGGCGACCTGGGCGTGCCGGCGACGTACGTGCCGACCGGCGGTCCCGCGCTCCACGCCTCGCTGGTCCGTGCACTCAGCGAGGGCCTCGACCCACGCCGGATGAGCATCGACTCGATGGCCAAGACCGCCATCTCCGACGCCTACACCGAGGTCGGCCTGTCGGCGCGCAAGACCCACGCGATGCCGTACGAGGAACGCTACGGCCTGAACGCCTACCGCGACTTCCACCTCGACCTGTTCCGCGAGGACAAGACCAGTGGTGCGATCACGACCATCCCGGCGGTGCTCGACGACCTGCGTGCCGAGGGCGTGCCGACCCTGCTGATGGAACCGGCGCTGCTCACGCTGCGGCAGTCGCTCAACAACGCGATCCTGCTCGGCAGCGGCGCCCGGTTCGAGGAGTCCCGGATCGCGGTCGTGATCGCCCAACTGCCCGACTCCGCACTCCCGCCGCGCACCAGCCCCGCCCAGTACTGGTACCAGGAGCTGCGGCTCGCCCTGCACCGTGAGCTGCTGCGCGAGGCCCGTCGGATGGACGCGATCGTGCTGTCGCACGACCAGAAGAGCTTCTTGATCTTCACCACGTACGGTTCGCTGCGGATGGCGACCGACGACCTGACCAGGGCCCCGTTCGTCCAGCGCGTCTCCAAGGCGCTCAGCATCGACCTCGAGGTGGGTGTCGGGCTCGGTCGCTCCACCGTCGAGGCCGAGAACAACGCCTACCGGGCGATCGCGCGCTCGGGCGGGCCGGAGACCCGTGCGGCCTACCTGGTCGGCGGCGACGGGACGAACCTGCGGTTGGCGATCGGCAGCGAGCCGGTCGAGGCACCGGAGGAGGGCGAGGAGCAGGGAGACGACCGGTTCGTCGCGATCCTGCGGACTCTGGTCGACGCGCTGAACGACTCCGGCGACGGCCGGCTCGTGGTCGACGCCGACACGGTGGCGCGGATCACCCAGGTGACCTTGCGTACGGCCCGCCGCACCCTGCAGTCGTTGGTCGCCCAGGGCCTCGCCTGGCCGCTCCCACCGGCCCGGACCCGCAAGGTCGGCCGGCCACCGATGCTCTACCAGCTGCTCGACGAGCGGCTCCAGCCCGCCGACGACCACACCCCCAGCGACAAGCTGACCGAGGCGATCACCGCAGCCGACCCGCGCGAGTGAGCAGAACCGTTCCTCGAGCCTGTCGAGGGTCCTGACCCACGCAGGCCAGCACGTAAGGGACAGTCCAAAACATCAATCAGACATTGCGGTATAGCACGATTTGGGATTGACTTCCCTCAACACATCGAGTTGAGGGACTGACACGTGAACAGCACTGCAGCAGCGGCCACTTCCACCGTGACCCGGTCGGACGTCGGCCTCGTGATCGACACGGCGACCGTGACCGCCCACCACCAGGCGGGCCGTCACGCCCACGGTCTGCACGCCCTCGAGGTGCTCGACCACCTCCGGCAGCCGTACCGGCGCCTCGATGCCCTCGACCTGACCGGCGCCGACGACCTGGCGGTGCTGGTGACCGCCGAGCTCGGCCCCGTCACCCCCGAGCAGCGCGACGCCCTCGAGGCCTGGGTCCGCGCCGGCGGGGTGCTGGTGCTGGGCGACCACGACCTGTCGCTGGCCGGGCTGGCCGGCGTCACCACGGCCCCGGCCGAATTCGGCCGGGTCGACTTCGCCGACGACCCGCTGTGGACGCAGCGGCCGAGCCGTCCGATCCGGGCGATCACCGGCCACCAGCTCACCCCGACCGGTGACGACGTCAGCGTGCTGGCGACGTGGGCCGACGCCCAGGACACCGCCGCGATCACCCGCCGACCGCTGGGTGACGGCGTGGTGTTCTGCCTCGGCGTGGCCGTGTGGGAGACCCTGGTCACGCTGCTGCAGGGCCACCCGGTCACCGAGGACGGCCGACCGGCCGCGGACGGTTCCGCCCCCCTCGACGAGGGCATCCTGAAGGCCGAGGACGGGCTGGCGTTCGACATCGACGCCGACCGGCAGCTGCCGCCCGGTGAGCCGGACCTCCCCGGCGGCCGGTACGAGTTCGGTTACCCGCCGCCGTACGCCGCCCCGCTGTTCGACCTGCCGCAGGCCGACCTGTGGGCGATCGCGGTCGCCCAGCTGGTGTGGGCCGGACTTGATCATGTCGGCAGCGCCAACGGTTGGCTGCACTACTGGCCGGCCGGGGTGCCGGCGATGGCCCACATGTCCCACGACTCCGACGGCAACATCGACGAGGAGGGGCAGGCCGCCCTCGACGCGTTCGCCGAGGCTGACGTGAAGGTCACCTGGTGCCAGGTGTACAACGTGCGCAAGTACTCCCCCGAGATCTACGACAAGATCACCGCGGCCGGCCACGAGCACGCGTTGCACTACAACGCGATGGACGACGCCGACATCGCGCAGTGGGGCTGGGAGCAGATCAAGGGTCAGTACGAGTGGGCCCAGGAGTTGATCAGGACCGACACCAAGATCATCTCCAACAAGAACCACTACACCCGCTGGGAGGGCTGGACCGAGTTCTACCAGTGGTGCGAGCAGCTGGGCATCCAGCTCGACGAGTCCCGCGGGCCGAGCAAGATCGGCAGCGTCGGCTTCACCTTCGGTACGGCCCACGTCGGCTTCCCGATGAGTGACGTCGAGCTGGCGAACCGGCCGATGGACGTGATCAACCTCCCGCTGCACACCCAGGACCTGTGCTGGGCCAGCCACGCCTCGTCCCGCGACGTGATCCTCGACGGTGCCGAGTCGGTGCACGGGGTCGCGCACTTCCTGTTCCACGGCCCGCACCTGCTGCGCCGTCCGCTGACCCGGGCCGCCTGTTCCGAGGTGGCGCAGGCCGGTCGCGCCCGCGGCATGCGCTGGTGGACAGCGGACCAGATCAACACCTGGGAGCGGTCACGTCGCCGCATCGACGTGGCCGTCACCGCCACCGACACCGGCTGGACGGTCGAGGTCACCGCCGCCGCCGAGCTCGCCGAGGCCGGCGTGGTGCTCACCCTCCCCGGGGTCGGCGACGGCGAGGTCACCGTCAGCTCCGGCACCGGGTCGATCACCCCGGTCGTCCGCCACGGTCGCACCTTCCACGAGCTGGCGGTCGACCTGACCCCCGGCACCCACCGGTGGGAACTTGCGGCCCGATGACGGCCGCCGATCACCTGACCCTCGGCTGGGACCGCCGCGAGATCACCCCGACCCGCCCCATCCCCCTCGCCGGGTACGCGAGCCGGGCCGACGAGGGGCCGGCCGAGGACGTGCTGTCGCCGCTGCACGTCCGTACGATCGCGCTGCGGCACGGTGACCGACGGGCGGTGATCGTGGTCGCGGACCTGCTGTGCTGGGGCCCCGACAACGTCGAGCACCTACGCCGGGAATGTGAAGCAGTACACGGATTGCGGCCCGACGAGCTGTTCCTGTGCGCCACCCACACCCACTCGGCACCGCAACCGTCCAGCTGGTTCACCGACGGGCTGGGCGTCGCCGACGCCGAGTGGGTCGCCCGGTGCCACCGGGAGGTGGTGGCCGGGATCGGCGCCGCCCTGGCGACCGCCGTCCCGGTGACGCTCGACACCACCCACGGCCGGCACGAGCTGGGCATCGACCGACGCTTCGCCCGCAGCGCCGGCCGGGAGTCGGCCGAGGCGTTGTCGCAACGGCTGACGGTGATCAACTTCCGGACCGGCGGGAGCGTGGTGGCGACCCTGTTCCACCACGCCTGCCACCCCACGCTGCATCACGGCAACGCCGTCAGCGCCGAGTTCCCGGGCGCGGCCATGAGCTCCCTGGAGGAGTCCGGCAATGCCGCGATCGCCGTGTACCTGCAGGGATGCTGCGGCAACGTCAACCCCGACGCGTACGACGGCACCACCTTCCTCGGCGGCGACCAGGCGGCGGTCGTCGACCTCGGCGAGCAGTTGGCCGACGCCGTACGACGACTGCTGGCCGGCGACACCACCCCGATCGAACCCGACCTAGCCGGCCGACTGGTCGAGGTCGACCTCCCCACCGAGCCGGCACCGGCGGCCGCCGAGCTCAGCGACTTGGTGAACAGCGAACACGTGCAGGTGTCGCAGTGGTCGCGCCTGCTGCTGGCGCATCCGGAGCGCCGCACCGGTGCGCCGCTGACCATCTCGTCGCTCCGGTTCGGTGCCGGGCTCGGGCTGGTCGGGATGTCGGCCGAGGTGACCAGTCCGTACGCCGATCACGTCACCGCCGTGAGTGAGGGGACGGTGATCTCGCTCGGCTACTGCAACGGGATGCTCGGCTACGTGGTGACCGCCAAGCAGTTGGCCGAGGGTGGCTACGAGGCCACCGACGCGCCGCTGTGGTTCGGCATGCCGGGTCGGCTCACCCCGGCCGCGGAGGACGTCCTGCAGGAGGCGTTGGCCGAGGTCGCCACCGCGACGACCCCGGCCCCCGCACACCGCTGACGTCGCGCACCGCTGACGTCGAGCACCACTAGCTGGTGACGGCGGTGTGGACCTTGGTGATCGCCGCAGCGATGTCGGCCACGTCGGCGTCGGTGAAGTTCTCGTTCCACGAGAAGACGAGCATCTTGCCACCGTTGATCAGGTCCTCGGTGACCGGGCACAGCCCGCGCACGTACTGCGACTTCGCCTCGGTGATCGGGAAGCCCGAGTCTCCGTACGTGTGGCCCTCGGCCAGCACCGGGGTCAGGTAGAGGGGGGTCTGGATGTAGCCGGCCCCGAACCCCACGCCCTCGGCGGCCAGGAGCTTGGAGTAGGTGTTGGCGTCGGCCCCGGCGGCGGACTCGTCGACGAAGATCGGGAAGATCCACCACGAGGCACCCTTGACCGGCACCGTCTTGAGCCCCGGCAGGGCATTGACGACCTCGGCCAACTGCTCGGCGGTGCGACGCCGGTCGGCCACGATCTGCTCGAGCTTGGCCAACTGGGCCAGCCCGATCGCCGCGTGCACCTCGGTCATCCGGTAGTTGAGCCCGAGGAACAGGTGGGTCCGCTCATTGGTGTCACGCGGCCAGCCCTTGTCGGTGAACAGCCGGGCGCGACGGCCCAGTTCGTCGTCCGCGGTGATCGTCAGGCCACCGTCGCCGGCGGTGATGTGCTTGGACTGCTGCAGGCTGAAGCAGCCCAGGTGTCCGACGGTGCCGGCGAGCTTCCCGGACGCGGTCTCGGTGAGGTACGCCTGGGCACAGTCCTCGATCAGGTAGATGCCGTGTTCGTCGGCGATCTCGCGGAGCTCCTCGACCCGGGCCGGCGCACCGTACAGGTGGACCGCGATGATCGCCTTGGTGCGGTCGGTGATCTTGCTGCGTACCGACTCGGGGTCGAGTGCTCCACTGTCGGGCAGCACGTCGGCGAACACCGGGACCGCGTTCTGCGCCAGGATCGGCAGCACGGTGCCGGCATCGCTCAGGCCGGTGGTGATGATCTCGTCACCGGGCGACGGGTTGATCGCGGCGACGGCGACGTGGATCGCCGAGGTGCCCGAGGTGGAGGCGACGACGTGCTCGATGCCGTACAGCTTGCCGAAGGTGTTCTCGAACTCGGTCGTCACGGTGCCGGCGGTCCGGTTCAGCTTGCCGGACCGGAGCACGGCGGCGACGGCCTCGATCTCGGCCTCGTCGATCCGGCGGCCGCTGATGTCCCCGACCGACGGGAACGGGGTGGTACGAATCGGCTGGCCACCCTCGCTCGCGAGGCGCGCACCACCCTCGGCCTGGTCGCCCTTGCGCTGGTCGGACTGCTCGGTCTGGCTGGTGGCCTGCATGGCTGAGTTCCTCCACGAAACGGTGTGTTGGTACGGAAGATGGCCCGTCGAGGTGCCCGCCACGTGGACGGGACTCCGAGATCCCCTTGCGGAAAGGCTATGGGCGGATACCATAATCCGCAATACGTGCGGTACCGAACTCTTCGAAGGATGAGATACACATGGCAACCGAGCCTTTGGCCGTGAACGGCGGTCAGCCGACCGTCGCCGGCGACTTCCCCGCTTGGCCGATCTACGACCAGAACGAGGCCGATGCCCTGCTGGAGGTGCTCAACTCGGGGAAGTGGGGCAGCACCCACGGTGACGTGGTGGCGACCTTCGAGAACGAGTTCGCGACCCACCAGCAGACGAAGTACGCCAGCGCGCTGAGCAACGGCACCCTGGCGCTGGCCGCCGCCCTGTCCGCCGGCGGTGTCGGCATCGGTGACGAGGTCATCGTGCCGCCGTACACCTTCATCGCGACCGCGGCCGCCGCGCTGTTCGTCGGCGCTGTGCCGGTGTTCGCCGACGTCCTGCCGCACAACCACCTGCTCGACCCGGAGGCCGTGAAGGCCGCGATCACCGAGCGCACCAAGGCGGTCATCCCGGTCCACCTGGCCGGCGCGGTCGCCGACATGGACGCGTTCGCCGCGATCGGTCGCGAGCACGACCTGTTGATCATCGAGGACGGCGCCCAGGCGACCGGTGCCGCGTGGCGGGGCACCCCGGTCGGCGGCCTCGGCGACATCGGCACCTTCAGCTTCCAGTCGTCGAAGAACCTCACCGCCGGCGAGGGCGGCGCGGTCACCAGCAACGACGAGGAGCTGGCCCAGGCGCTCTACTCGGCGATCAACGTCGGCCGCGTTCGCGGTGGCGGCTGGTACGAGCACCAGCGGGTCGGCTACAACCTGCGACTGACCGAGTTCCAGGCCGCCGTGCTGCGGGTCCAGCTCAGCCGGCTCGACGCCCAGCAGAAGCAGCGCGACGAGGCGGCCAACCTGCTCGCCGAGCTGCTCGAGCCGATCGAGGGTGTCGAGGTCGACGCCACCGACGAGCGGCAGACCGCCCACGGTCGCCACCTGTTCCTGATGCGGTTCTCCGCGTTCGGCGGCGACGCCGCGGTGCGCGACGCCGCGGTCAAGGCGCTGTCGGCCGAGGGCGTCACCGGGGTCTCGGGCGGGTACGTCCCGCTGCACCGCAACGAGCCGTTGGTCCGCGATGCGAAGGCGATCGCCGACAAGCTGGGCCAGCCGTACGCGACGCCCGACTGCCCGGTGACCGATGCCGTGTCGAAGGACTCGATCTGGCTGACCCAGCCGCTGATGCTGGGCACGACCGAACAGGTCGGCCAGATCGCGTCGGCCATCAGCAAGGTCGTCGCGAACGTCGACTCGCTACGCTGACCGTCCACCCACCCACCCCCACCAGGAGCACTCCCTTGCCCGATCTCACATCCGTGGACGCGTTGAACAACGCCATGGCCACCGTCTCGTCCGCCCTGGCCGCCGACCTGGGACGCCTGTCGGGCGACATCCTCGTCGTCGGCGCGGCCGGCAAGCTCGGCCCCAGCTTGGTGAACCTCGCCTGCCGCGGGGTGGAGCAGGCGGGCACCGGCGCGACGGTGTACGCGGCCTCACGCTTCGGGAGCCCGGGCAGTGCCGAGGAGATGGAGTCGTTCGGCGCCACCGTGGTGCCGAGCGACGTCTCCACCGACGAGGGGCTCGCCAAGCTGCCGGACGTGGAGAACGTGATCTTCCTGGTGGGGGCCAAGTTCGGCACCGACGGCAACGAGCACGACACCTGGGCGACGAATGCGTACCTGCCGGGTCGGGTGGCGGAGCGGTTCGCCGGCTCGCGCATCGCGGCGCTGTCGACCGGCAACGTGTATCCCTTCGTACCGGTCGATTCCGGCGGTTGCGTGGAGACCGACTTCCCCGGTCCGGTGGGCGACTACGCGATGTCGTGCCTGGGGCGTGAGCGGGTGATGACCCACTTCTCACACAAGGACAACACCCCGCTGTCGATCATCCGGCTCAACTACGCGGTCGAGACCCGGTACGGCGTGCTGGTCGACATCGCGACCAAGATCAAGTCGGGCGTCGACATCGACATCAGCATGGGCTACGCCAACATCATCTGGCAGGGCTACTGCAACGAGGTGATCATCCGCTCGCTGTTGCACGCCGACGTCCCGCCGTTCCTGCTCAACCTGACCGGGATGGAGACCATCTCGATCGCGGCCACCGCGAAGAAGATTGCCTCGGCGATGGGTCGGGAGGCGAAGCTGGTCGGCACCGAGGCGCCGAACGCGCTGCTGTCGAACGCCTCCAAGTGCCATGAGCTGTTCGGCCAGCCCACCGTCGGCACCGAGGAGTTGATCACCGCCACCGCGGACTGGGTGGAACAGGGACTGCCGTTGCTCGACAAGCCGACGCACTTCCAGACCCGGGACGGGAAGTTCTGATGGCCGCCCTGGAGCGTTTCGCCGCCGGGACGGTCATCCCGGCGCAGCCGTTGGCGCTGACCGAGGACCTGCAGCTCGACGAGCGGCGACAGCGTGCGCTGTCGCGCTACTACCTGGCCGCCGGTGCCGGCGGGATCGCCGTGGGCGTGCACTCCACGCAGTTCGGCATCCACTACGAGCACTCCCACCTGCTGAAGCCGGTACTGCAGGCCGCCCTCGACGTGGTGGCTGATCATGGCGACGCCGACACCGTGATGGTGGCGGGGGTCTGTGGCCCGACCGACCAGGCCGTGCGCGAAGCCGTACAGGCCAGGGACCTCGGCTACCACGCCGCCTTGCTGGCACCACAGGGTGCCGGCGACCTGGACGAGGCAGGCCTGCTGGACCGAGCCCGACTCGTCGGCCAGGAGATCCCGGTGATCGGGTTCTACCTGCAGCCCAGTGTCGGGGGACGCCTGCTGTCACAGGACTTCTGGCAGCAACTGGCCAACCAGGAGTCGACGATCGGCATCAAGGCCGCCCCGTTCGACCGGTACTGCACGGCCGACGTGCTGTGGGGTGTCGCCCACTCCGACCGGGCCGACCAGGTCGCCCTCTACACCGGCAACGACGACCACATCATCGGCGACCTGCTGTTGCAGTACCCGCGGGCCGACGGCAAGCCGCTCGAGTTCGTCGGCGGCCTGCTGGGTCAGTGGTCGCTGTTCACCCTCGAGGCCGTACGCATTCTGGCGCTGAGCAAGCAGGCCAAGGCCGGCGACACCGCCGCCCGACAGGAACTCGAGCTGCTGGACCTGCCGCTGACCGACGCCAACGGCGCCTTCTTCGATCGGCTCAACGGGTTCGTGGGTTGCCTGCCCGGGATCCACGAGGGCCTGCGCCGACAGGGCCTGATGGCCGGCCTGTGGTGCCTGGAGCCGGACGAGAAGCTGTCGCCCGGTCAGCTGGAGGAGATCGATCGGGTGTGGCAGGCGTGGCCGCAGTTGCGCGACGACGCGTTCATCGCCGAGCACCTGGAGTCCTGGCTCAGCTGAGCCTGCTCAGGTGGGTCGCCCGTGCCGGGTGGCCTTCACCGTGCCGGCGGTGACGCTGCTCAGGTGGGTCGCCCGCTGACTCGCAGCAGCAGGTCGATGGCCGGCGCCTCGACCGTCTCCCCCGACGAGTCGCCGGCGGTGTAGTCGGTGTCGGTGGCGACCAGGTGCAGCCCTTGGGCGCGCTCGCGGCCACCACCCAGCCCCTCGGACGTCCGCAGTTGGTACGCCAACGCGGTCAGCACCGGTGCAGTCGGGTAGTTGCCCCTCATGCCGAGCGGGCGGCGGATGTCCTCGCCATGCACGTACGCCTCCACCAGCCGCGTCTCGAGCCCGCCGGGCGGGGTGTGGGTCGCGTTCGCGAACCCTTTGAAGGCGGCCAGCGTGTCGGCCGGATCCTCCCGCCGTTCCCGCTCGACGCCGTGGGCGTTCGCGCGGTCGAAGTCACCGCGGGCCCTGATCATCTGCCCGACGAAGCCCAGTCGGGTGGTGCCGGCGGAGTCGACCAGGTGGGCCAGCACGTCGTGCACGTCCCACCCGGCACACAGGGACGGCTCGGCGAACTTTTCGGGCGCCAGCCCGGTCAGGTCGCCGACGAGTCGGTGGCGCTCGGCGTGGACCGCCGCCCAGATGGCCGGCTTGCTGAGTGAGGACATGTGCCCAGCCAATCAGCAACCGCGGGTCGACCTCCAACAAGCGGTCAGTTCCACCCCAGAAGTTCAGCCTTTCCACCCCAACGGTTCAGTCGGCCGATGGCACACGACCTGACCGCCAGTTCACGTGGGACGCCGGAACTCCTTGATCAACAACGCGTAGCCGTCGCCGTCTGATCCGTGCGCAGCCGCCCTCTCGGCCAGAGACTTGATCAAGGTCGGGAGCTTGGTGCTGATGCCGAGCTCCTGGCTCCCGGCGAGCAGGTGGTCCATCGCTCCCAGATGGGTGGCCAGCGAGGCGTCGGGGTCTGCGTAGTCCCCGGCATCGACCTGCGCGGCCATTCCCGGCAACCAGCTGGCCGTGATGTTCGCCGTCTGTGTCGCGGCCGGCTGGAACGCAGCGGCGTCGACCCCTGCCGTCGCCAGCAGCGCCGCCCCGTGCAGGAACCCGTTGAACACACTCCACATCATCGTGAGCTGCGCCAGGTCGTACAGCGACGCCAGACCCACGTCCTCACCGAGGAAGGTGGGCGCTCCGCCCAAGGTGTGCAGGGTTTCCTCGTACCGGTCGAACACGTCCCGAGGACCGCTGTAGATGACCAGGCCGTCAGGGGTGCCGATCCCTGACGGGGTGGTCATGATCGCACCGTCCACGATGGTGGCACCCCGCTCGGCCAACCACGCAGAGAGCTCCCGGGCCTGGGTCGAGCCGCTGGAGGTCAGGTTCACCACGACTTTCCCGGCCAGGGCACCGGCGGCCAGACCGCCCAGTACCTCCCGGACGGCAGCGTCGTCGGTGAGGCAGATGACCACCAGGGGTCCGGCTGCCATGGCCACCTGGGGCGACTCGGCGCGGACGGCTCCACTCGCGACCAGTTCGTCGGCTCGTGCCGAGGTGCGGTTCCACACGGTGGTGCGGTGCCCGGCAGCGTGCAACGCCGCGGCCAGGGCTCTGCCCATCAGGCCGAGGCCGATCACCGACACGGCAGGGCGGTCACGTAGGTCATAGAACTGGGACTCGTTGTTCGTCGTCATGCAACGATGGTGGGCGTTCACACCGGTATGAAGGTCAAGGCGGAATCACCGAACGGCCAAGAAACCTTGTGGACACAGGATTCCCCGGCTGCCATCGGAGCGGCCGGGCGGGACCGGGATCGGAGACCGTCGTGTTGATCGGAGCGCTGAGCCGCCGCACCGGAGTTCGCACCCATCAGCTGCGCTACTACGAGGCACAAGGACTGTTGAAGCCTGACCGCGGCCCCACCGGCTACCGCGAGTACGGATCGGACGCCGTGACCACGGTGGCCCAGATCCGCAACCTGCTTGCCGCCGGCCTGTCCACGGCCGAGATCGCTGCCGTCCTGCCGTGTGCGGCGGGACCGACCCCCGACTTCGAGCCTTGTGAGGAACTTGCCGAGACCTTCGCCCGACGACTGGCCGACCTGGACGCACGGATGACGTCGCTCGCGCATGCCCGCGACCTGCTCCGGGGTTTCGTCGAGGTCACGCGAGAGACCACTCCCGCCGCCTGAGCTGCCCCGGCCGCCCGGTCGAGCTGGCCGTTCGAGTGTCACGACGACCGCCCCGGCGACGGTCCGTCTCGCAAACGAGGGCGCTACAGCGACGTCCGTGGAGCTGACGTCCACGGATGTCGCTGTGGCGCCCTTGCTTACGACGGTCCCGGCCAGTCAGACAGCCACGATCGGCTCGAGCGACATCCCGGACCATCGCGACACGCCCGGGCTCCTACTGACTCGTGACCCGCTTCACAAGCTCTCCGGCGCCTGCTGCAGGCCGATGTGAGCACCCTCACGTCAAGCAAACGCTTGCGAAATGTAGGACCACTCTGCCATGTGGGCTATTGTCAGACCACTTCCCCACTGGTCCTACCCCACTCTCGAGGAGCCATCGATGACCGCGACCGCGCCCGTCAGGACGACACGACACGACGCCCTCCCCGCGTCCCCTGCACCGGCCGAGACGTACGCGAGCTACCCGGCGACCGCTCCGACTCCCACCCCGACCACCCACCACGAACTTCTCGCGTGGGTTGCCGAGGTCGCAGCCCTGACCACCCCCGACCGGGTGGTGTGGTGCGACGGTTCCGACGCCGAATGGCAGCGACTGACCGACGAGCTCGTCGAGACCGGCACCCTGGTCCGCCTCAACCCGGAGGTCCGCCCCGACTCGTTCCATGCCCGGACCGACCCCGCCGACGTGGCCCGCGTCGAGGACCGGACGTACATCTGTAGTGACGACGAGGCCGACGCCGGCCCCACGAACAACTGGGCCGACCCCGCCGAGATGAAGGCGACGATGACCGAGCTGTACCGGGGCTCGATGCGGGGCCGGACGATGTACGTGGTGCCGTTCTGCATGGGCCCGCTCGACGCAGAGGACCCCAAATTCGGCGTGGAGCTGACCGACTCCGGCTATGTCTCGGCGAGCATGCGGGTGATGACCCGGATGGGCGCCCAGGTGCTGCAAGCGATGACCGCCGGCGGCCGCGACGCCGACTTCGTGAAGTGCCTCCACTCGGTCGGGGCCCCGCTGCAGGCCGGTGCGGTCGACGTGCCGTGGCCGTGCAGCGACACCAAGTACATCTCCCACTTCCCGACCACCCGCGAGATCTGGTCGTACGGCTCCGGGTACGGCGGGAACTCCTTGCTGGGCAAGAAGTGCTACGCCCTGCGGATCGCGTCGGCGATGGCCCGTGACGAGGGCTGGCTGGCCGAACACATGTTGATCATCAAGGTGACCTCACCCGAAGGCCGGTCGCACCATCTGGCGGCGGCCTTCCCCAGCGCCTGCGGCAAGACCAACCTGGCGATGATGGCTCCGACGCTGCCGGGCTGGACGGTCGAGACCCTCGGCGACGACATCGCGTGGTTGCGGTTCGGAGCCGACGGCCGGCTGTACGCCACCAACCCCGAGTACGGCTTCTTCGGCGTCGCGCCGGGCACCGGTTGGAAGACCAACCCGAACGCGATGCGGACCCTGGAGCGTGGCAGCACCATCTTCACCAACGTCGCGGTGACCGACCACGGTGACGTGTGGTGGGAGGGCATGACCGAGCATCCGCCGGCCCACGCCACCGACTGGCAGGGCCGGTCCTGGAGCCCCGAGGAGGCGACCGGTCCGGCGGCCCACCCCAACAGCCGGTTCTGCACCCCGATCCGGCAGTGCCCGACCCTGGCGGCCTCGTACGACGACCCGGCCGGAGTGCCGATCGACGCGATCATCTTCGGCGGCCGGCGGGCCTCCACGGTGCCGCTGGTCGCGCAGGCCCGCGACTGGGCGCACGGTGTCTTCGTCGGCGCCACGCTGTCGAGTGAGACGACCGCGGCGGCGACCGGTGCGGTCGGCGTGGTGCGACGCGACCCGATGGCGATGCGACCCTTCCTCGGCTACCACGTCGGCGACTACTTCGCCCACTGGCTGGCCCTGGGGGAGCGGCACGCGGGCCCCGGCCTGCCGCAGGTGTTCTGCGTCAACTGGTTCCGCAAGGACGAGTCGGGCCGGTTCCTGTGGCCCGGCTTCGGCGAGAACTCCCGGGTCGTGAAGTGGATCGTCGAGCGGCTCGAAGGTCGTGCCGATGCCGTACCGACGCCGGTCGGGGACGTGCCGGTCGCCGACGGCCTGGACCTGTCGGGGCTGACCACCGGGCCGGAGCAGGTCGCCGCCGCGTGTGCGTACGACGCCGACGAGTGGCGTGCCGAGGCCGATTCGATCGGTGAGTGGTTCGAGCAGATCGGGGACCGGGTGCCCCAGCCGCTGACCGACGAGCTGGTACGGCTCCGGGCTGCGGTCGGCTGAGTCTTCCTCGACAAGCTCAGTGGCCGAAGACAGAGGACCCCGCTCGGATTCCGAGCGGGGTCCCAACACGTACGGCGGAGGCGGCGGGATTTGAACCCGCGAGAGGGTTGAAGCCCTCAACCCGCTTAGCAGGCGGGCGCCATAGACCGGACTAGGCGACGCCTCCTCGTGCTCGACGGCGGCGACGGGAGGCCCGCGACCGCAATCGACGGCCCAGCCTACCCAAACACCCCATCACTTCGCCAACGCGGGCGAGCCGATGACGTCCGCAGGGCGCGTCGCTGCCACCGGCCGCGCTACGCTCATCTGGTGCCCAACCGCGACGCCCACGGCGACACCGGCCGGGATGCGGTGATGCCCGCATCCTCGTCCGACCCTGCGGCGTTCCTCGACCACGACCCCGAACCGCGTACGGGCAGGCGCAGCTTCGGCGGCTCGATCGCCGGCACCATCGCCGGCACGATCTTCCCGGGGTTGGGCCTCATGTTCGGTGGCCGCAAGGTGCTCGGCACGCTGATCCTGACCGGATTCCTGTTGCTGCTCCACATCCTGGTGATCGGGGCCCTGGTCAACGGCCGCGGCATGTTGGCGCTGATCCTGAACCCGACCGTGATGCACGTGGCCGGGGTCGCGATGCTCGTCGGCGGCGCCGTCTGGGTCGGCGTGATCATCCTCACCCACATCCGACTGCGGCCCGCCAACCTGAGCAACCGACAGCGCGGCATCGGCGCCGCGGTGGTGTCGGTGCTGGTGTTCCTCGTGGCCGCACCGCTGACGATCGGCTCGGTGTATGCGACGACCAGCGCGCAGAGTGTCGGCAGCGTGTTCAAGTCGTCCAACAAGGCCAAGTCGGCGACCAAGCCCAGTACGGTGCCCACCGCGGTCAACGGCCCGTGGGAGGGCATCGACCGAGTCAACATCCTGCTGCTGGGCGGTGACTCCGACGGCGGCAGCCGTGAGGGGGTCCGTACCGACACCGTGATCGTGGCCAGCATCGACCCGCACACCGGCGACACCACGTTGATCAGCCTCCCCCGCAACACCGCCAGGATGCCGTTCCCCGAGGACAGCCCGCTGCACGAGCACTACCCGAACGGCTTCGGCAACGGCAACGGCGAGGACCCGATGTACATGCTGAACGCGTTGTACGGCGAGGTGCCGGCGCTGCTCGGCAAGGACATCCTCGGCCCGACCGACAACGTGGGCGCCGACGTGATGAAGCTGTCGGTGGGCGAGGCCACCGGGCTCGACATCGACTACTACGTGCTGGTCGACATCCAGGGCTTCTCCAAGATGATCGACGCGCTCGGCGGCATCACCGTCAACATCAACGAGCGGGTCGCGGTCGGTGGCTCGACCGACGCCGGCCGGCCGCCGGAGCGCTGGTTGGAGCCGGGACCCGAGCAGCACCTCGACGGCACCGACGCGATGTGGTTCGCGCGGGGCCGCTACGGCTCCTACAACGGTGACTACGACCGGATGGACCGACAGCGGTGCGTGATCGACGCGATGATCCGGCAGGTCAACCCCACCAACGTGGTGTCGCGGTACGAGGCGATCGCGCGTGAGGGTGGCCAACTGATCCTGACCGACATCCCGCAGGAGGCCCTGCCCGCCTTCGTCGACCTCAGCCTGCGGGTCAAGGACGGTCAGGTCCGCAGCGTGGTGTTCAAGCATGGCGTCCAGGGCTTCAACAGCACCAACCCCGACTTCGAGCAGATGCGTGAGCGCGTCACCCGGGCCATCGGCGAGGCCTCCTCCCCACCGCCGACGCAGCCGGGCTCCGGATCGTCCTCGTCCGCCTCCTCAACGAAACCGCCGACGTCGACGCCGTCCTCCTCGTCCTCCTCGTCATCGTCGTCCTCCTCGTCTTCCTCGTCCGCCTCCGCCACGCCCCCGGCCAGCGAGAACACCGCCAACGCCTGCGCCTACCACCCGCCGGAGTGATTCAGGCCGCCGGAGTGGGTGGCCTGCCCCGGGTGAACGCGGCGCCGGTGGGTCGGCTGGGCTAGGATCGACTGGTCCTCGGCGGTCCTGGATCGCCATCGGGCGAGGTCGCATAGTGGACTAGTGCAGCCGCCTTGAAAGCGGCCGAGCGGCTCAAACCGTTCCGTGGGTTCGAATCCCACCCTCGCCGCGTGCATCACGTGATCAGTCCGCGGCCCCCGATCGGGGGTGCCGTGGTCAGCGGCGTCGGCCTCGTGCTCGGCCTCGCCGGCTTCGTGGTCGCCGAGGCCACCCAGCAGGCGGCTTGGGCGGTGATCGGCGGCGTGCTGTTGCTGGTCGGGCTGGGGCTGACCGGACTCTTCGTGTGGCAGTGGCGGCGCGGCGCCCTGACGGTGGACATCGACGCCACCGGCCTGGTTGCGACCGCCGGCGGCACTCGACAGGCCGCCGGATGGGACCAGATCCGTGCGGTGACGGCCACCGACGATGAGTTGCGGTTCCGTCGCTTCGGCACCTCCCCGGCCCTGGTCGTACGGCTCCCGTCCGCACCGGACCGGCGAGCCGTGGCCGCCCTCACCGACGACGTCGCGCAACACCTGGCGGACCACCACGGGGCAGCGAGCCCGGAGCCGGTGGCGCACGAGGCCGGCGATGAGTGAGGCGCGGGTATGCGTGAAACGATGATGGGCGCGATCGCCGTCGGGGACGAGGACGGGCCCGACGCGCTGGTCTGGGGCGAAGCCGTACGACCCTCGCCGGCTGCCGACGAGGTCCTGGTCCAGGTCGTCGCCGCCGGGGTGAACCGGGCCGACGTGATGCAACGACAGGGGCACTACCCACCACCCGACGGTGCCTCGGAGATCCTCGGCCTGGAGTGCTCCGGCACCGTCGTCGAGGTCGGTGCCGACGTCACCGGTTGGCAGGTCGGCGATCCGTGCGTGGCCCTGCTCTCCGGTGGCGGCTATGCCGAGTACGTGGCGGTGCCGGCCGGGCAGCTGTTGCCGCCACCACCCGGGATCGACCTGGTCACAGCCGGCGGTGTCGTCGAGGTGGCCGCGACCGTGGTGGCCAACCTGTCCCGGTGGCCGGGCGGACCCGCGACCGGGGCCGGACTGACCGCCGGCGAGGTGTTTCTGGTCCACGGCGGCGCCGGCGGGATCGGCACCTTCGCCATCCAGTACGCGAAGCAGCTCGGCGCCACGGTGATCACCACCGCCGGGTCGGCCGACAAGGTCGACCACTGCCGGTCGTTCGGTGCCGATCATGTGCTGCGGTACGACATCCCGCGCGACGAGGCCGACGACTGGGTCAGCCGGGTCCACGACCTGGGCGGGGTGGACGTGGTGCTCGACCCGATCGGCGCAAAGTACCTTGCTGATCATGTCCGGCTGCTGAAGCGTGGTGGCCGGATCGTCACCATCGGGTTGCAGGGCGGCCGCAAGGGAGAACTCGACCTCGCCGGGCTGCTCGCCCGCAACGGATCGATCAGCGCCGCCGGGTTGCGTGGTCGGCCGGTGTCGGAGAAGTCGGCGATCTGTGCCCGGGTCCATGATCAGGTGTGGCCGATGCTGGGGTCCGACGCGATCCGCACCACGCCGACCACGACCATCCCGCTGGCCGAGGCGGCCCGCGCCCATGCGCTGTTCGACAGTGATGACACGGTCGGCAAGATCGTGTTGACCACGGCGGCGGCCGTAGGGCACGGCGCCGCGTAGAGATCGGCGGGTGCGAGCCGCATGATTCTGCGGCCCCGGAACCGGCGTGACCTGTCAGACCAGGCCGTGATCACTCATGAAGTCCTGGGTCTCCAACCACCAACCCTGATTGGGATCCCACGCCGACGAGTCCCAGATCACGACGCCCCGAATCCAGGACCCGCTGGACTGGCGGTGGGCGTACACCGTCTCCAACTGGAGTCGCCAGTAGTCACGCGGGATGAAGGTGTTGCGGATGTCCTCCGGCCCGCTGGCCTGGTAGCGCGGATCCAGGAAGACGTAGGCCGGCTTGGCGTAGATGCAGGCCTGGTCCATGTTGGCCTCGGCATAGGTGACCCAGCCGGTCTGGTTCGCGTAGAAGGTGTAGATCGACGGGTACAGGCTGTCCACCTCCGCCGCCATGCCCTGGCGCCGCGCGTTGTCGGCGTACCAGCCCGCGGTGTCGCCGGTCACCGGCGACCAGTAGTCGCGTCGGGGCAGCATGCGGTACCACCCCAGGTCCATCGTCGGCACTTCGTCGTGGGCCCACTCCATCACCTGGTTGTACCTCGCGGCGTTCGCCTCGAACTCGGCCTGCGGGAGGTTGTTCAGCTCCCACAACTCGATGTCCAGGCACAGCTGGGTCACGCCTTCGGCCGCCTTGGTCGAGACGGCGGATCTGACTTTGGTCTCGTCCGGTTCGCCGGCGGTGATCAACGAGCTCTGGTAGACCATCGGCTGGTTGGCCACCCCGTACGAGCTGAGGTCCGGCCAGCTCGTCCCCGCCTCGAGGACGGTGAACGAGGCGGGGTCGGCGTGCGCACGCACCGGGAGTCCGGCCAGGGCGACACCTGTCGTGACGGCGGCTCCGGCCAACAGCGACCTGCGACTCAGGCCGCCACTTCCCTGCTGTACAACAGTTCCAGTCATGTCATGCTCCTTCGTCGGGGGACGGTTCGAGGGAGTGGGGTCGGGCCCTGCCTTACGCGTCGGTCGTCTGGGTGTAACTGATGTCGGCGACGTGCAGTTCAGTCTGTGCCGCGAAGCGGAAGTACGACATGTAACACTCGACCTCGGCGGTGCCCTCGGGCAGGTTCCGGAGCATGGTGATCTCGCGCCAGGAGCCGATGTCGGTCTCCAGTGCCTTCGACTCACCACGCATCAACGCGATCCGCTTACCCGCGGCGTCGAAGATCAACCAAGTGTTGGTGACGTTGCCCAACGGGTTCTCGGTCGGGGTCGCGCGGAACCAGTACGAGGATCGCAGGAACCCGGGCTTCGCCGGCACCCGCTGCCGGACACCGCCACCGGTGGTGGGACCGACGATCCGGAGGCTGGCGGGCCCGTTGCGCACCACCTCGGTGCTGAGGCTCGGCTCACCGCCCTGCCAGCCGCTGGCGGTGTCGATGATCCACGGGTCGATCGTGCCGGCCGAGAAGTCACCGTTGACCGCGATGTTCTCCGTTCGCCCCTCGGCGATGTCGAGCAGCAACCGCAGCCACCCACGCACTTCATCGGAGGTGGTCTCGCGCACCAGGCGCTCGGCCGTCTGCCACAGCCCGGCGGCACCGCTGCGTCGACCCTGCTCGTGCATCATGCCGCCGAGCTGCCATGCCGACTTCAGTGGCCACCCGTTCCACCCCAGACCGCTCGCCGGACCGCCGGCCCCGTGTCGCAGGATCGGATCGGACTTGAACTCCTCGAGCAGTTCAACCCGCCGGTTCGCGAACGCCACCCGCTCGTCGACCTCGCCCGCCAACTGTTGCAGCTGCTCCACCGCCTCGCCGAAATCCGCCGGCGTGGTCGGGGTCCGGTCGTACGAGCGCACGCTCGCCCGGTAGTACTCGTGCTGCCGGTGCACGATCGTGACGCGCTGCGACTCCCCCTCGGTCGTGGTGGCGGCCAGTGCGGCGTCCAGATGGGCCTGAGAGGTGTCGATCAGGTCGTTGCTGACGTGGTTGAGGTAGTCGCAGTCGAAGTACCAGAAGTAGCTCATGCCCTTGCCGCCCCGGGCGTACTCGGTGGTCGGCATGATGGTGGTCCAGAAGTCGTTCCACAGCTGGTCGAACGCCTGCAGGTGGGGACCCCCGGCGTCGCCGGCGGTGCGGCGGCACCACTCGTCCCGGGCCGCCATCACGTCAAGATCAACATCCCACAGCAGCTTGGCGTACAGGGCCGCCTTCGATCCGTCGCCGAAGTTCTGGTCCATCTCGACGAACACGCTGGTCACGTCGTGGTCGCGCAGGTACTGCAGGGCGCGCTGCTGCGCCTGGTGGTACAGCCGCGGGATCATGATCGGGTTGCCCCAGGCGTAGTCCCACCAGCCGAGCTTGCCGGCACGCGCCGCCCAGCCGGCGATCAGCTGCTTGTCGTGCTCGGCAAGGTCCTCGCTCGTCCAGCCGAACAGGTCCCGTGTGATGTGCGGCACCAGCGAGGGATGCAGGTCGAAGGTCGGGGCCGAGCGGATGTCGTTGTAGGCAAGGAATCCGAGGTGGAAGTCCTGGTGCCCGACCGCGGCCTCGACGCCGGCGGCCACCTTGTTCAGCCAGTCGCAGAAGACGTCGCTGAGCGAGAACAGGCCGTCGGAGTCGATCAGCCCGAGCGCCTTGGTGTCGTCGGAGTAGCCGCCGTTGTCGTTCATCCCCATCCCCACCCAGCCGGTGGCGTCGGGCTCGGCCAGCTGGGCGACCACGTAGTCGACGGCCGGCTGGATCGTGATCGGGTCCTGCCAGCGCGGGTTCCAGTTGGCGTTCAGGGTGTCGCTGGTGGGGATCCGGCGCACCCCGTCACGGACCGGGTAGATCTCGGGGATCGTCTCGCCGTACACCGACGGCGGGTACACCAACGTCATGGCGTGGGAGTAGCGCGACTCCATGAACAGCTTGAGCCGGGAGCCGAACACCGCGTCCGGGTTGGAGTGGGTGTACTCGGTGCCGGTGCCGAGCGAGTAGATCCGCCGGTCGGCGAAGTCGGGCTCCTGCCGTACGAGGCTCGGTGCCGTCCGGACGGCGGGGAGGGACGGTACGGCGGTCCCACCGGGCCCGGGGAGCAGGTGGGCCGCACCGACGATCCGTTCGGTGAAGTCGAGGGTGGCGATCCAGGTGCCGGAGCTGCCCTGACCCAGCAGGGTGACCGCCGCCGGCACGTACTCGGCGCAAAAACCGTCACGGGCCAGCCCGTCGACGGTGCACGCATCGGTCGTCCTCGCGCCGCGGTGCCCCACGTAGAGCGGGGTGAGGCCGGTCGGCTCGCCACGCACCACCGACAACGTCACACCGGTTGCGGCCTTGACGGTGTCGACGATCAGCGTGGCAGCGGCGTTGAGTGTCTTCAGGTCGCCGGCAGGTGCATCCGCGGCGATCACGACGGCACACCGAGGTTGCCCGTCACTGACGAGCACCACGTCACCGTCGGCGGCCCGGGCGACCAGGCTGCCGGGGAGCGCGGTCAGCGCAAGACCTGCGCCGACACCGCCCAAGAGCCCACGTCGCGAGAGCGTGAAGCCCTCGGCCGTGGCGGTGGTGGGGTCGACGACATTGCTGGATTCGATGGACACCGATGTCCCTTTCGCTGGCAGTGGAAGGTCGTGCCAGCTTCCCGTGCGACCGTCCTGCGACACAAGCAAACGCAGCGATCTGATCGAATTCGTCCGTTTTCGGGCGCAACCGGCCGTCGCACCTCAGGGAGGTGGGGCGACGGTCTCGCGCGGGACCAGGGTCCCCTCGAGCTGGATGTGCTGACTCGGTGGGGTCGACCCACCACGCAGCCGGGCGAGCAGGAGTCGTACGGCGGTGGCGCCCAACGTCTCGTACGGCGGCCGCAACGCGGTGAGGGCCGGGTGGCCCCAACTCGCCATGTAGTCGCCGAACGACACCACCGACAGGTCGTCGGGGACGGCGATGCCCACCTCCTGACAGATCTGCAGCAGCACCATCGCGTGCGGGTCCCCCAGCACGAGCAGGGCGGTGTGGCGGTCCGTACGCAGGGCCTCGACCACCCGGTGCGTGAGTTCGGCCCGACCGGGATCGATGATGTCGATGCTCGGCAGGACCGGGGTGACGGGAAGTCCCCGCCGGGCCAGCGCCTGCTGCCAACCGCGTACGTACTCATCGGCCCGAGGCCCACCGGTCGGCACCATCATGCCGATCCGGCGGTGACCGAGGTCGGCGAGGTGGCCGACCACCGCCGCCGCGTTCCGGGCATGGTCGGACGTGACGCTCTGCACGCCGGTCCCGACGCCCGGGGTCGATTCGCGTTCCAGCAACACCACCGGCACCGGACAGTGGTCGAGCCAGTCGTCGAAGGTGTCCCGAGATGGCGCCATGAGCGGCGGCGCGAGCAGCCACCCGGCGGGCGGGTCGGCCGCCAGTCGACGCAACAGGTCAGGGGTCACCGCATCATCGCGGTGCACGTGCAACGCCAGCTCGGCCGCGCGTGCCGCCGCCCGGACCGCGGACACGATCGCACCCCAGTGGAAGTCGTCGGTCGGTACGACCAGGGTCGCCGTCGTCGGCCGCGATCCAGCCCGGGCCGGGGCCCGGTCGGCCAGCGCGGTCGCACCACCGTGGACCCGCACCAGCACACCCTGTTCGGCGAGCTGATTGATGTCACGTCGGACGGTGGTCTCGGTGACTCCGAGGACCCGGGACACCTCGGCCACGGTGACCGACCCGTCCCGCTGCAACGCCTCCATGATCAGCCGCTGCCGCTGCGCCGGAAGTGGATGTCTCGACATGGCTCCTCCCGACGACCGATTCCGGTGACCGTAGCACCACAGCCGGGCTCCGGAGGCGGACATCCACACCGTGCCGCAGGGAGTCCGGGACCGGGTCGGTGGGGGCCGGCACGTCGTTGCCTTGGCACAGTCATCGGTGTTCGGAATGCATTCGTTGCGGGCTGCCGACCGGTGCCATGCTTGGACACTGTGGCGCTCACCGAGTACCGACATGTCCTGGGCGTTCCCGGCGCTCGACATGCCCTGCTGATCGGACTGCTGATCCGGGTTCCGATGACGGCGGCAAACGTGTTGCTGGTGCTGCACGTGGTGCAGTCGCTCGGCATGAGCTACGCCGCCGCCGGGGCCGTCTCGGCCACCTACACGGTCGCGTTGGCGATCAGCGGCCCGTGGCGTGGCCGGATCCTGGATCGGTACGGGCTCCGCCGTACCGTGCTCCCGTGTGTCGTCGTCGGGGCGGCCTGTTGGGCGGTGGCGCCGTGGGTCGGGTACGTCCCGCTGCTCCTGCTGGTCGGGCTGGCCGGGTTGTTCCTGGTGCCGACGTTCGGGATCATCCGGCAGTGGCTGATCGCCTCGACCCCGGTGACCGCGCGCAAGACCGCGATGGTGCTGGACTCGGTTGCCGCGGAGGCCGCGTTCATGATCGGCCCCACCATCGGGGTCGTGGTGGCAGTCGCGGTCGACACCCGTACGGCCCTCCTGGTGGCCCAGGCGCTGAGCCTGTTGGGTGGCCTGCTGCTGTTCGTGATCAACCCACCGCAACGGCATCGCGACGAGGCGAACGAGGCCGACACCACGCCGATCAGCGCCCGGGTGTGGGTCACCCCGGTGGTGGTCGCGCTGCTCGCCGCCGGCGCCGCCTCGACCATCGTGCTCACCGCCGGCGACGTCGGGGTCGTCGCGGCCATGCGGGAGATGGGGTATGACGCGCAGATCGGGCTCGTGCTGGCGGTGTGGGGGCTCGGCTCGGTGATCGGCGGCCTGGCGTACGGGGCGATGCGTCGGACGATTCCGGTCTTCTGGCTGCTGCTCGGGCTGGGCGTGACCACGGTGCCGATCGCGCTCGCCCAAGGACCGATCAGCTTCTGTGTGCTGCTCTTCCTCTCCGGCCTGCTGTGTGCGCCGACCATCGCCGCGACCAGTGACCACCTCAGTCGGGTGGTGCCGGCCCGGGTTCGGGGGGAGGCGCTCGGCTGGCACGGATCGTCGATGACCAGCGGCTCGGCGCTCGGGGCGCCGCTGGCCGGGATCACGATCGACCAGGCTGGCTGGCAGGCCGCGTTCGTGGTGAACGCCGGGATCGGCATCGCGGTCGCCGTGGTGGGGCTGGTGTTGCTGGCGGTCCGGGAGCGTCGACGTCGCAGCGCGGCGGGGGCCGTCTCCGAACCCCCCGCCCATGAACTGCCCACGCCGGTGCCGTCGATCGAGGACACCGACGAACCCATCGGCTACGACCTGGGCGTTGCTCCCGGCGACGAACTCCCGCCCGTGCACCGCTGACGCCGGTACAGCTGGGCGCCACAGCGACGTAGCCGACACATACGTCCAGCTGTGTCGCTGTGGCGCCCCTTCTTACGGATGCAGGCCTCCCGTTCGCGCCCGGCGAGGCCCATGCCGCCGCGCCGGGCTGGTGGGTGATCCCGGGTCATGAAACCCTGTTGTTCCTAGGCGTCGCGGCCGGTCGGCGTGCCGCCGGACCGATTGCCGCTGCGGCGCTCCAACCCACCGACGTCGTCAGAAGGATCAGCGTGACGCAGCCGCAGCACCCGGACTTCCAGCCACCGTCTCAGCAGGCCGGCCCCGACTTCGGGCCGCCGCCGGGGCAACCGCGGTACTCCGGGGAACCCGGCCCACCTGAGCAGCCCGGCCAACCCGACTACGCGGGCCAGCCCCAGTACACCGGCCAGCCCCAGTACACCGGCCAGCCCCAGTACACCGACCAGCCCCAGTACACCGACCAGCCCGGTCAGCCGCAGTACGCGGGGCAACCCGACCACACGGGGCAGCCGCAACAGGTGGGACAACCCGACTTCGCGGAGCAGCCACCGTACTCAGGACAACCGCAGCACGCCGGGCAACCCGGACACCCGCCGCAGTCGGCTCCGGCGTCACGTCCGGGGCAGCAGCCCGATGGTCCGGGAAGCGGACCCGCACCGAGCAAGGGGCCGAAGCTGGCGCTGATCATCGGCGCCGCCGTCGTGGTGCTGGCACTACTCGTCGGCGGCGGCTACCTGGTCGTCACCAACGTTCTGGGCGGCGGGGACGGTCCCGACGGCGGTGGCGGAACGGCCGGTCAGGGTGAGCTGCCTGAGCAGCCGACCGTCGAGGTGCCCGAGGTGGTGACGCAGGTCGCCCAGTCCGCCGGGCTCACCTGCCACGACGAGGCCACGACCCCGGTGAAGGTCAAGGGCTGCTACCTCATGGAGACCGACCATCGGGTCACGTTGCGGGTGAAGGTCGGCGACGACGGGGCGATTCAGAAGTTCACCGTCCAGGTCCTGCGCAACGACGTACCGAAGGCGGAACGGGCCACCGAGATCCGGGCGATCATCGACCCGCTGCTGGATGAGGTGCCCATCTCCGACGCCGACCGGCAGGCGATCCGTGAGGCCGTGGACGGCGAGGTGGAGAACGAGACCGCCGACACCGAATGGAGTTCCGAGGACGGCGGCACCTTCAACGTCCGCTCCAGCGACGACATCACCTCGGTGTCGGTCGGGGAGTCCAGCCTCGAGTTCGTGCCGCGCACCCCGCTCGCCGACAACCACCAGCCCTTCCTCGACGAGCTCGCCGCACGTGGTTGGCAGTGCACCACCGAGGAGATCTCGATCGAATGCACCAACGGCGGCCCGGGCAAGATCGTCGGAACCCTGTCGACGGCCGGCCAGCCCAACAACGAGCCACGCCTGGTCGAGGTCCGGGTGTGGTTCGGCGGTGAGGTGCCCGGCCCCCAGGACCAGCGGATGATCGACGCGTACGAGGCCCTCGCCGCGCTCGGCGAGCGGGGCGAGGTGCTCGCCATCGGCCTGCGCAAGCTGGCCGAGGGCGAGAAGTTGTTCTTCAACAGCGATGTCGAGTTCTACCGCGGGGACTCCTACTACCAGGTGCAGGGGGTCCAGTTCATCTGAGCGAGCGCGGTCACGCGGGCGCGAACTCCAACCAGTACGCGAACGGCAGCAGTTGGTACGTGGCGTTCGCGGCCCGCGCGGTGCAGTGCAAACCCTGACTGCTGTCCGGCGATCGGGGCCTGCGAGATGGCTTCGGACGTGGGTTCACCGGAACACCGAATCATGGTGTCACCGGCTGATCGGGTCCCGCGAGGGCGTTTTCGCAGAGGTGGCTCGTAAAAATGGGCGCCACAGCGACGTACGCGACGCATACGTCCAGCTGTGTCGCTGGGGCGCCCTTCGTCACGAGCCCCCCGCCCGCACCGCGCCCGGCAGGGCCCGGATCGCCGACCGCATCATCTGCTCGTGGTTCCAGACCAGGAGTGGCCGACCTATGCCCGCGGCCAGGCCCAGCAACGTACCGGTCACGTCCACCTCCTGGCTGAACGCCAGGCGCGTGCGCTCCCCCTCCGCCGACACGCACCACCTCGCCCAGCCCACCAGGTCGCCGGCAAGGTCTGTGTGCAGGACGTCGTCGCCTGACGGTGCTGTATCGCCGGCGCGCGCTGCGTGCAGCACCAGGTCGAGGGTGTACGGCAGCCTCGACCTCACCAGCACCCGCGCCTCGGTCGGTCCCAGTCGCGCGACAGCGCGCACCTCCGGCCACCAGTCCGGGTAGTGCGCAAGGTCGGCCAACACCTCGTACGCGACAGGTTGCGACACGTCGACCAGCCACTCGCCGCCGAACCGGAAGTGCCGGCCCGATCCTCGCCGACTCGCGTCGCCTGCCATGTCTCCATCATGGCCCGGGGCGTGGAGGCTACGGCTGCGACGGGCTGGACTCGGCCGGACGACGAGGACGGAGTACGACGGCGACCAGCAACCAGCCGAGCCAGCCGGCTGCCTGGAGCAACCAGAAACCGAGGTCGCCCAGCTCCGACGGCGGCCGGACGAGGTTCGACTGGGCGTACACCACCAGCGTGTTCATCAAGACGTGACCGACGGCGGCGGCCCAGATCGACCCGGTCCGTTCCCGCAGCGCGCTGAGCCCGAGGCCGGCGAAGAAGAGGTTCAGCAGCACGGCGATCACCTCGCGGCCCGACGACTCCCCGTGGCGCAGATAGGCCAACATCGACGGCAGGTGCCACACAGACCAGATCGCGGCCATGGTCGCCGCGGTCGCCCAGAAGCTGCGCCCCCGCAGCACGTGGTGACCGAACCCTCGCCAGCCGACCTCCTCGGCCAGGCACGGCAGGAAGAGCACCAGCGCGGTCACCGGGATCGCCACCAGCACGGCCGGATCGGTCACGCCGAGCCACGGACTCGAACCCGAGAACACCACCACGACGAGCTGCAGCACTGTCACCGCGACGACCGCCAGCAGGGCGAGCCCGATTCCGGCGAAGAGTCGTCCGACCCCACCGGGCCGCAGCGCCCAGACCTCGGTGACCTTCCCGAGCCGCAGGGTCAGGATCAGCACCAGCGAGGCCACCGCCGGGACGAACTGCGCGATCGGGGTGGCGATCGCGACGATGTCGGACGGGGCACCGAGCAGGGTCGGCAGCGAGGCGAACAGCACCACGGCCATCACGATCACGGTGTAGAGCACCAGCGGACGGGGAAACATGGGCACCGACTCCTTCTGTACGCCGTACAAACTCAAGCCGTACGATGGCGTCATGGCGAAGGCGACCCGACGCGGACCCAGGGGTGACCTGTCATTGGGTGCCGTCGTCGCCGCCGGGCGATCACTTGCGCTGACCAGCTCCGCCCCGGTCACCCTCCGCGCGGTGGCGCGGCAACTCGACGTGCTGCCGAACGCGCTCTACACCTACGTCACCTCGACCGAGCAGTTGCGCCACCTGGTCGGTGATGCCCTGCTCGCCGACATCGACCTGACCGGCCTCACCCAGGATCCGTGCCCGTCCTGTGCGGTCGCCGCAGTGGTGGCACAGGTCGAGCGACTCTTCGTCGACCACCCGGGAGTCGCGGCCCTGTTCGCCGCCGGGCGCATCATCGGTCGGCACTCGCTCGCGCTCAACGAAGGGCTGCTCGGCTGCCTGACGCGGGCCGGGCTCGAGCTGGCCGAGGCCAGTCGTGCGGTTTCACTGTTGACCACCCTGTTGCACGGTACGGCCACCTTGGCCGGCACCGACGAACTCACCGACCAGGACCGGGCTCAGCTCAGCGACATCGACCCGGCGGACTACCCACTGACCGCCGGAACTCCGACGACCGATGATCAACTCGCCGATGATGCCGTACGGATCCTGCGCGCGTTCGGCGTACCCGACTGCCAGGATCCCTGACCCACAAGGCATCTCACGAGTTCGCCGACCTCACGAGTTGGCCCCCGTCACGAGTTGGCCTTGGCCTCCGCATACTCGGCAGCCATCTGGTCGCCCACCTTGGACTTCCACTCCGAGACGAACTCGTCCCACGCGGTCAGCGGCTTCTCGCCCTGCATGATGGAGCGTTGGACGTCCAGCATCTCCTTGGTCATCGTGGCGGCCTTGGTGACCTCGGTCTCGGAGTAGAGCCCGCCCGCCGGATTGTCCAGACCGTCCGGGATCACCCGGTTGACGTAGTCGTGCTGGGCGTCGACGTACTCCTTGTTGCCCGCGCCGTACAGCACGCTGGCGTAGTTGCCACCGCAGTAGCGCAGGTGCGTGGGAACCTGCGGCGCCTCCTCCAGCTTCATCGGTTCCCCGTCCCGCATCTCGTAGCTGTAGGTCTCCACGCCGTAGTTGAGGTCGACGAACTGCTGGGTCCCGAACGGGGAGGCCAGGAAGTCGGCCACCTGCAGCATCTGCTCGAGCCGCTCACCCTCGGCCTGCTTGAACGCCATGAACGCCTCGTACGCCGGCGACGACTTGTGCACCGGCGCTGCTCCACCGTCCCAGGCCGGCACCTCCACGTTGATGTACTCCCAGTCGACGTCGAACCGTGACTGCCGGGTCCACCCGGAGAAGCCCTGGATGTACAGCGCGGTCACGCCCGACGTCCACCAGGTGCCGTTGTTCCCCGGATCCGAGAAGGAGTTGGGATGCAGGTAGCCGGCCGCGATGATCTCCTTCGACCGCTCCAGCGCCTCCTTCATCTCCTCGGTCTCGTTCTCGTGGACGAACGTGTCGCCGTCGAGCTTCCACACGTTCGGGCCGCCCACCATCTGCTTCACGATGCTCAGCAGCCAGGCCGTCGGGTTGGCGCCCATCGAGAACTCGTTCTTCTCACGACGGGTCAGCTGCTCGAGCAGGTCGAGGAAGTCCTGCCCGTCGCGCAGGTTGATCGCATGTGGGTCGACACCACGCGCCTCGACCGTGTCGCTGCGGGCGGTGATCACCTTGCCGGCCGGGGGCAGCGGCATCGGGATGCCGAACAGTCGTCCGTTGATGGTCGGTACGCTCCACGCGGCGGTCGGGATGTTCGCCAGCCCGGGGTACTTCGAGACCCCGTCCCCACCCAGCACGTCCGACAGGTCGGTGAAGTTCGCCTCGAGCAGCCTCGGCAGTTCGGCCACCGGGACGATCATGCACATGTCGGGCAGGTCACCGCTGGCCATCGTCACCTGGAACTTGCTGGTGTACTCCGGGTACCCGCCGTACACCATCTGCAACGGTGCGCCGATCTGCTTCACGATGTTCTGGAAGTTCTGGTTCTCACTGTCCGGCACGTTGTTGGGCGGCCCCTGCACCAGGGCGCTGATCGGGTCACCGGCCGGCAGCGGGTAGCCGTCGCGGACGATCGGCGGGTCCGGATAGCTGTAGACCCCTGGCGGGATGCCCTCGGCGGTCCCTGGCAGGTCGTGCTCGATCCCCGGGAACGGTACGTACGCAGGCACGCTGGCACCCGCACCGGCCCCGCCGGCCTCGGTGGACCCGCCGGTCCCACCGGACTGTTCCGTGCCCGGCGCGCAGGCGGCCAACATCCCGCCGGCGGCCACCGCGGCGGCCCCGCCGAGCACGGCCCGCCGCGACACTCCGCGATCCCTGCTCACACCTCGAGCGTTGTTGATCATGTTGCGTCTCCCCTCCGGTCGTCATTGACTGCGTTGCCTGTGGTCGAGTCCGTGTCGGGTGCCCCGAGCCAGTGATCCAGGAAGTCGTAGGACTGTTGCCGGATCTCGGGCGGGAAGGCATGGGGTCCCCACCCCATCAACGAGACGAAGCGGTCCGCGTGGCCCAGGGTCTCGTACAGCCGCCCCATCTCGCCGAGGGCTTCGGTGATCGCCCGCCAGTGCGGGAAGATGGCGTCGAGCTGGCCGGAGTAGTTGAAGATCGGCTTCGGCGCCATCAGGGACGCGATCTGTGAGAACTCGAACGGGACCCGGCCGCGCGCGAGCTCGCTGTTCACCCGGGGCAGATGGCTGTACCAGCCACGCAGGCCCCACCGGGTCGGCTTCAGGTCGTGCCGGAACGGGGCGAAGCCGCAGGAGTTCACGACGGCACCGACCCTGTCGTCCAGGCCGGCCAGGAAGGTGGCGGTGTAGCCGCCCAGGGAGTGCCCGATGGCCGCGATGCGGGTCGGGTCCACCTCCGACATCCCACACAGCGCGTTCACCGTGGAGACCATGTCGACGTGGTTCCGCGCGATCATGGTCGAGCGCGGATGCTGCTCGTAGAACGGTGCGGTGTGGAACGGGTCGTGACCGGGGAACACCCGCTCCCCCGCCGTCAGCATGTCGGGGACCGCCACCACGTAGCCGCGCATCGCGAGCTCCAACGCGTACGGTGTGCGGCGCTCCCCGACCGTCGTGCTCACCGCACGCTTGCCGTCGACGTTCGTGGGGTGGCACGCCACGACGGCCGGACGCGGTTGGTCGACATGGGTCGGTACGAGGATCTCGGCCGGGATGTCACCGGCCGCCCCACCGTCGATGTGGACGTGGCGCCGCTCGATCCCGGCGTCCGGCTCCTGCTCCGTACGCCGCGGCCTGATCTCGCCCGAACCCGGCTCGTCCAGCTCGCCCATGTGGTCCTGCCAGACGCGCAGGATCAGCCTGCGACGTTCGTCCCACTCCTCGTCGGCAGGCAGCACCCGCGGCGCCTCGGGGGCCGCGTTGAGCTCGAGCAGCGACATCGCCAACGGATTGTCCTCGTCGACTTCTGGAGCCATGGCCAGCGGCATCGCATTCGTACGGCCGTCGCCGAGCATTTCCACCGATTCTCTTCCCTTCGTACGGTTTCCCGTGTGGTCGTCGTCAAGGTGTCGTCGTCATCACGCTGTCGCCCCGGCCGCATGGTTGACCCGTGCCAGGCAGTACATCGCCGACTCCATGGTGAGTCTCCCGAGCTCCATGTGGTTCGCCAGGATGGCGACCGAGTGGTCGAGCACGCGCGAGTCCCAGGTCGCGAGGTCGGCGAAGCCGGTGGACATCTGTTCCTGCCCGCTGGTCCCGATGCCGCGGGACCCGTCGACGAGTCGGAACACACTCGGGGAGCCGTCCTCGGTGAACGTCATCATGTTGTCGGTGAACGTGGCGGCGAAGCGGCGGATCGCCAGGTCGGGGAACGGCGGCCGGCCAGGCAGTCCGGCCTCGTGCAGGTCCCGCGCGAAGTTCACGTCATGTTGGGCGTGGCTGGTGTTCTTGATGATCCGGTTGGGTGGATACCACGGCCAGAAGCCGGACCGCGGATTGTCGATGTCCCAGCCGTTGTACGGGGCACCCTTCTGCCACCACGAGGGCCAGATCCAGGCCCGCCCGTCGCTGACGAGGCTGTTGCGCACCGTCCAGCCCATCGCGTTGGCCCGTTCGACGTACTGCCGGTCGCCCGTGACGCGCGCCAGCTGCACGATGGCCCGACCCAGGGGCGTGAAGTGACCGATCGCGTTGTCGAAGCCGGCGTTCCAGACCGGTGCGCCCGCTTGGGCCACGTAGTAACCCTCCCCCTCCTCGTTCTCCCGCCATTCCGGGTCGTGCACGGCGACGGCATCGGCGGCCGCCTCGAGGTACAGCTCCGCACGGTTGCGGTACGTCGGGTCGGACATCAGCGCCTCGTCCTCGCGAACGAGCCTGGCGAACAGCGCCATCGGATGCACGATGCTGCCGGTGTGGGCCCCGTACACGTACGGTGCCGAGACCATCGGGAACTGGCCCTGGGAGATCTCGTCCTGCCCGGACGGCTGGTCCCGCAGGTCGCGAATCGTGAGCAACACCCGGTTGGGCTTCTCGTACCGGAAACCTTCGAACATCCGCTTGAGCGCATAGTCCGGGCTGGCCGGGTCGACACTGAGGTTCTCGTACAGCGTGGTCCGGTTGTGGAACGTGTTGTGCGCCTCCAACCGGAAGGTTCCGGCCCCGGAGCCGGCAGTGATCGTGACGGTGGTGACGTCGCCCCACGACAGTGCCGTGCGCACCTCGAACATCGGCCGCCCCGAGCTGTCCGGGACGGTGGTGAAACCGATGGTGTAGAGGTGGTCGGCGCGCCACGCCGGGTGGGAATTGCCGGCGTAGTCGGTGACACCGCGTTCACTGTCCCGGTTGGCCAGGACGTGATCGATGTGGTCGACCATCTTGTCCAGGTAGTAGGTGTCGCGATGCGCCTGGTACATCAGCGCATATCCCTCCAGCGCGTACGCCTCACGCCACGCCAGTTTGCCGCTGAGGCCGGAGCTGTCCTTGTCGTTCGTCTCGTCCTTGACGCTGTTGCCGTTGTTGATGGCGGCATCCAGCCGGTCGAAGGCGGCCCGCGACGTGGGATGCGGTTGGGCAGGTTCCTCGGCCCGGGCGCGCGATCCCGCGGGAGTGAGCAGTCCGGCCGAGGTGACACCGGCAACGGCCGCACCGCCCAGGAAGAGACGTCGGGACACCGGATGGGACTCCTGGTCCTGGGGCATGTTCTCTCCTTCGAGGACGTGACCTGCGGCCCATGGGCCTGCGGGCGGAGCGTCGCCGCCGGCCGACCCACCGGTCGCCACGGCTACGCATGCCCAGTCAACCAACGCGGGAACCATTGGCCAAGGCTCTCGACAGGACAATCTGTCCGGCTCACCGGTCGTTCTGTCCGTGGTCAGCCCACAACCACGGCGTGGCGACGCTCGACCCGTCGTCCGACGTCGACAAGCGCGTCGAGCACATGTCGTACGGCCAGTCGCTCGGCCCGGTCGGGCCGCAGGATCGCCGAGATGTGGCGAATGGCCGGAACGTCGACCAGCTCTCGCAGGCAGACCCCACCGGCGGGCCCACTGGCCGCACTGGGCGTGGTGAACCGCGGCAGGATCGCGAGGGTACGGTTCGCGGCCACCAGCGACTCGATCAGCCGGTTGTCCCGCAGCCGCTGGACCACCCGGGGGGTCACCCCGGCGACCTGTTCGACGCCGTGCAACACCGTGTCGAACGGAAAGCCCTCCGGCACACCGACCCAGTCCTCGCCCGCGACTTCCACCGCAGTGACGGTGGAACGCTGTGCCAACGGGTGATCCGCCGCCATCACGACGTCCAGCGGCTCGTGCGCGATCGGGACCACGGTGAGGCCGTCGGTGCCCGCCGGTCGCGGACCGGTGAGGCTGTAGCCGATCACGATGTCGTTGTCGACGGTCAGCCCCGCGAAGGCGGCCTCGGCGATGTCGACGTCCGAGCACACCAGCTCGATCGCACCCTCACCCAGAGCCTGCATCGTCTCGGCGAACAGGAACGTGGCCACACTGGGCGGCGCCGCAAGCCGGACCGTACCCGAGGGCTCCCCACGGAAGGCGTCCCAGGTCGCCCTGACTTCCGCCACGGTGGTGCTCACCCGCGTCCCGCCGGCCGCCAGCAGCAGCCCGGCCTCGGTCAGCCGGAGTCCACGGCCGTCCGGTTGGACCAACGGCACCCCGAACTCCCGTTGGGCCTGCTTGAGCTGTTGCGACACCGCCGACGGCGTCCGGTGCGTGGCCGCCGCGACAGCGGTGACGCTGCCGCGCTCGGCCAGTTCGCGCAGCAGTTCCAGATGACGTACGTCCACGCTCGCTTCCCACCGTTCAGTCCCGGACAACACTGAAGCAGCACTACAGACTCAGTGTCAAAAGTATTGATTGTGCTGAATGAACAACTCTCCCATCATGGACCCGTGCCCGGTCCACATCGCCTTCTCGCCATCGGTGTCGTGCTGATGTGGGGCCTCAACTTCACCGCCATCGACCTCGCTCTCGCACAGTTCCCGCCGACCTTCCTGGTGGCACTGCGCTTCGGCCTCATCGCCATCCCGACCGTGCTGCTCGTGCCTCGTCCCGACGTGCCCCTGACGTGGCTGATCGGGTACGGCCTGGGGTTCGGCACCCTGCAGTTCATCTTCCTGCATGCGGGCATGGCGGCCGGGATGCCTGCCGGGCTGGCGTCGCTGGTGTTGCAGGCCTCGGCACCGTTCACCGTGCTGCTCGGGGCAGTCTTCCTGCGCGAGCGACTCGGGCTGCGCCACCTGGGCGGGATCGCGCTCGCGGCAGGAGGCCTCGCGGTCGTGGGCTGGCAGCGCTCCGGGACGACCGGGCTCGCTCCCTTTCTCCTGGTACTGGCCGGAGCCTTCGGCTGGGCCATCGGCAACATCGCCAACCGCAAGGCCGGGGCCCGCAATGCGCTGCACCTGACACTGTGGATGTGCGTCGTCCCACCCGCGCCGATGCTGGCGCTGTCGTTCCTGACGGAAGGACCGGGCCGCATCACCGCCTCGTTGACGACCATGACCACCCCGACCGGCACCGTGGCCCTGATCGCCTTGTGCTACTCGGTGGTGATCGCGACGGTCGGCGGGTCCGGCGGATGGACGTGGCTGATGGCTCGGCACCCGGCGGGCACCGTTGCCCCGTTCTCCATGATGGTTCCGGTGGTGGGCATGACGACGGCCTGGCTGCTGCTCGGCGAGCGGGTGACGACGATTGAGCTGGCAGGCGCCGCAACGATCGTCGGCGGCGTACTGGTCGCCACGGTGCAGCCTCACCGATCGACGCCCGACCCGACGCAGACCGAGACCGTGCCCATCGCGCCGACACCTCCTATTCTGATCATGAAAGCACGCGAAGACGCGATCGACAGCCCGCCCGTCTTCACCACTACTCCGCGAAGGGGCACATCAGGCCATGCGTAACCGCGTATCACCGTTGGACACTCGACAGGCCGCGGGACAGGTGTCGACTCCTTGGCGCGAGCAGCCAACCGAGGGTGAGCCCGCGTCGTCGGCCCGACAGTGGCCCGGCTGTCGCCAGTCGGGCCCGCCGCCGTCCGCGGTGGTGAGACCCACGGTCGGCCCGGCCCGACTGTGCAGCTACGAGACCACGGGCACCACCATTCCCGTGCACTTCCACGCGATGGCGGAGCTGACCCTGGTGCGGAGCGGATCGGGGACGATGCAGATTGCCGGTCGGGAACATGCGATGGCGCCCGGCCTGCTGTCGTACGCCGGGCCGAACGTGCTGCACGGGATCAGTACCGAGCAACCCGTCGGCAAGTCGGTGTGCATGTTCGACATGGGTCTGGTGGAGCCGCTGTTGTCGGGCGACCCGGTCGCCGACCGGCTGAATGCCGTCGGGAGCGAGATTCCGGCCGCCGTCCAACTCGACGCGTCGACAGCCGCGGCCGTCGGCGAGCTCTTCGACACGATCCTCGCCGAACGGCACCACCCCACGCGGCTCGGCGGCGGTGTGATGGCGGCGACGTTGATCATGCAGGCGTTGGTGAGCTTCCTGCGCCATGCCGACACCGCCGCACCGGACATCGACGTCGACGAGGGTGCTCACCACGACGAGCTGACCCGGGTGCTCGCCCACCTGCAGGAACACTTCACCCGGCCGATCAATCGCGCCACGGTCGCCCGAACGCTCGGGATGCGCCCGGCGGCCGTCAGCGAGGCGTTCACCGGGACCGGCAGCACGTTCACCGGCTTCCTGCAGCACTTGCGGGTCGGCCATGCCGTCGAGCTGCTGCAGAGCACCGACCTAACCGCTGCGGACATCGGCCAGCTCAGCGGATTCGGCACCTATCGCACGTTCGCGCGGGCTTTCGCGGCCGCCTGCCACACATCACCGCAGGCGTACCGCGATCGCCACCACCTCGACACGGCGGAGCGCCAGGTGGCGTCCTGATCGGTCGGGACTCAGGCCCGCCGCACCCGCGCCCCCAGGTCCTCTCCGACGCCGAAGGTCGCGCGGGTCACCATGGCTGCGTAGTTCTCCTCGGTCAGGTCCACCGAGACGTCCGGGTCGGGCACCGAGGCGGTGACCTCGCGAGCCTCCCCGGTCGCGTCGGTGTAGTTGATCAGGCTCGGCGTGACCGCGACCGGACGGGTGGGTCGATGGTCGACGACGAACCGCACCACGTCGGCGGGCGCGGTCGCCAGCGGCACCGCGACGCCGGCGGCCAGCTCGGCCGCGGTCACGAACGTCTCGACGGTACGGCCCGGGGCCGGGCGCCAGTCCTCGCCGGCACGCTCAGGTGCCAGCATCGCTGACACCACGAGTCGCAATCGGCCCCGGTGCCCCGAGGCAGCCGGCTGCGGGTCGGCGTAGGTCAACTCGGCGGCCGTCTGGTTGGCGGTGAACCAGCCGACCAACCGCTCACCCGTGCCACGCGGGGTCGGGCCCGCCGGCAGCTTCGTCAGCTGTCCGTACCTCACCTTGGCCATCGGGTTGTACTCGTAGTTGATCAGGTAGAAGTCGTACGCCTCGCTGACGACGTCGATCTCCCGGTCGAGCACCACACCGGACTTGATCAGGTACGCGATCGCGGTCATCAGCATCGGCAGCACGGCCATGTCGTGGCTGACCGAACGTCGTTGATTGAGCGGGTTCTCGGCACCGTCGTAGTACCAGCGACCGTCGGTGACCCACTCCCGCACGCAGTACCACACCATGCCCCGGGCCATCTCGAGCATCCGCCGGTCGTCGGTGTGGTGGCCGACCATCGCCACCCCCATGGCGCACAGGGCGACCACGTTGTCGGTGGCGTCACGGTGCGGCTCGAACTCGCCGGTCGGGTCGTACTCGGTCCAGTAGTAGGTCCGTCCCTGCCACACCCCGCTGTGGAACCCGTACCGCGGCAACTGGTGCCACACGAACCGTTGGGCGGCGTCCAGGTGGCTGCGGTCACCGGTGATCTCGTAGGCCCGCACCATCGACTGCGCCATCTGGCTCCCCACGTGGTGATCGGGCTCGTGCAGCTGCCAGCGGTAGCCGTACCCGTCGAGCCAGGACCAGTCGAACAGGTAGTCCCAGCCGCCGGCCCAGCGACGCGTCAGACCGGAGGCGGCCGCGTCGGCGTGCCAGTCGGGGTAGTACTCCTGGGTGAACCCGTTGTCGCCGTCGGCGGTGAACTGCGAGAAGTGCATGTACGCAAGGAGTTCCGCCCGGCGAGCCACGAGTTCGGGGTCGGAGCTGATCGATGTCGCAGGCAGGAAGTCGTTGTTCAGATGATCATGCATCCGACGCGGGTAGTAGGTATTGGAGTACGTGCCGGTCGTCCACGGGTGCGCGGTCACGATCGGCCGGTGGCGAATGTCGGCGGCGACCACCTTGCGCATCCGTTCGTCGGAGACGTCGGCGACCACCCCGAACGTCTTGTCCAGCACCGGCATCTCGGCGTGCACCCGCTTGACGGTCGCCGGTTGGGCCGGGTCCACCGTGAAGTAGTGGCGGCGCAGCAACGGCAGGCTCCACACCGACCTGGCCGCGGTGGCCGGATCGTGCGCAGCCGGTGGGAACATGCCCCAGAACTCCTCCGGCGGCAACTCCTCGATGATGTCGACCACGTCGGTCACCGGCACCGGGTTGCCCCACCCGTCGACCACCACGTCCGGCGGCGGTGCCCCCTCGCGCAGGGTGATCGAGTCGACGACGATCGTGCCGGTCTTGTCGGCCCCGGCCCGACCGGCGGCATAGACCCGCAACCGGAGCCGAGTGGTCGTTCGGGAGGCCCGGAAGTCGGTGCGGTACTCGGCCCACACGTCGCCGTGCTCGTCGGTGTTCAGCCACTGCGTCGCGACCCGGACACCGGCCTCGTCGAACTCCTCGACCAGGATCGTCGGCGTGCCGGTGCTCGTCGCCCGGGACACGGTGATCAGCGCGATCCACTGGTTCGCACCGACCGGGATGAACGGGGACGTCGCGACGGCGTACGCGGTCGCGGAGGTGTCGGCAACCTCCATCGCGCCCGGATCGGCATGCCCGTCGGCCCGCCAGGCACAGATGCCACCCCATCCCGCGGGTCGGCCACCCACACCGACGGCCGGGAAGGTGTCCTGCCAGATCAGGTCACCCTCGTCCGCCCACGCACCCCGGACGCCCAGACCCATCGCACCGGCCGCACCCAAGGTGGTTCCCAGGAACATCCTTCTCGACGTCATCGCCACTCTCCCGCCGTTCGTACCACCGCCTTGGTGGCAGGACGCAATCCTTCCGAACACCGGCCCCAAAGCGCCACCCGCCGTCCATCCCTCGTCGAGACCCCGGGCGATCCCCTGGTGGCTCGTGGAGAAGGGCGTCTCAGCGACACAGGCGACACATACGTCCAGCTGTGTCGCTGTGGCGCCCTTCTCTACGAGCCACCCGCCCCACGGCGCCCACGAAACCGCCCTGTCGACCCTCGACGAGCTCCGGGTCAGCCCCAGTGCGGGGCCAGCGGCTGCTCGGTGAGGTGCGGGCGAGCGATGACGATCGTCGCGGTACGCGCCCGCGGCCTGGGGATCCGTGCCTGGGACCAACCGTCGGCCGCCGGCGTCAGTGGCACTTCCTCTCCGTCGACCCACACCCTCGCCTCGTCGGGTGCGATCGCGAGCAACAACTGGGCCGTCCTGCTGTCGCGACTCGGCCGGACCGGCAGTTGCGCGCGCACCACCAGGCCTGCGTCGTAGCGGCTCAGACCTTGATCAACCGACGACAGGGCCGGGTCGTGGGCGCGGAAGTGCTGGCTGCTGATCCGTGGGTCGTACAGCCCCACCCGGCCCGCACTCCCGGTCAGGTCACAGATCGCCTCCCACGCACCGGTGACCGGCTTCGCCCCGGCCGGGGCCGGTGGTGCCGACGGTCCACGCCGCGGCTCGTCGGCCACCGGCGGCTCGATCACCGGCGGTGTCCAGGCGGTCGCCCTGTCGGCCAACACGAAGGGGGTCCCGTACAGGCCACCGGTGCCGAGTTCGTCGAGCACCCGGTTGTTGATCAACACCACGAACGTGTTGTCGTGGGTGGTCGACCAGCCGTCACCGAGGTCGAACACCTCCGGCAGGAAACTTCCCGAGCCCGTGATCAGCGGCGCCGCGACCCCGTTGACCCAGACCGTCGCCTTCTCGTCCACGTTGGGAAGCACCAGCCTCGGCCGCCCCGCCATCGCGGCCGCCGGCACCGTGCAGCGGTACCACGCCTGCCCCTTCACGTAGCGCAGCCCCTGCGCCGACCACGTGTGGTGGAGGTCGACCGTCGTCCAGCTGCCGTCCACCGCGGTCGGCAGTGCCTCCGTACCGCCGAGGTCGACCAGCAGGTCCCACTCCCGCGGCAGCGTGACCACCGGCGGTCCGTACGCGTCGACCTGCGCAGCCACCGCCTCGACGGCACGGCCGTGGAAGCGTTCCAGGTAACTGATCCCGGCCGGCCGCAACCCGGCCGGACTGTCCACCTGGGTCGCGGCGAACGCCTCCCGAGCGGTGGCCAGCGTCGCCACCGCGGTCGCGGTGTCCCCCTGCGTCTGCGCTCGCAGGCTGGGCAGCGTCACCGCACCGAAGGTGTGCACCCGCCGGACCACGTCGAGCCGCGCCAGCGCCGCGGTCGCCCCGGCGCCCGACAGGATCCCGGCTGCCCGGTCGAGGTGTCCGGCCAGTTCGGTCATCACCGCGTCCGGCAGCGAGTCGGGCATTTCGATCATGGAACCGGCGGTGAACGGCGCATTGGCGATCGTCGACTCGAGGCGGTCGAAGTAGCGCTGCACCTGTGTCGCCGCCGGGCCGTACGCCGACCGGTAGTAGTCGCCCATGATCGCCGCCGGGTCGGCCGTCGGGTCCCACATCAGCTTGGCGGTCAGGTAGAACGCCGGACCGTGGTGGCCCCAGCCGGCGATGCACTCCTGGCGGATGCCGCCGGTCGCCCCGAGCCGGGCGTACTCCGGGATCTCGTCGGCCATCTGCCGGGCGGCGGAGAACGGCATGCCCGGGTCGGCCAGGTTGCCGATGTAGCCACGGAACATCCACTCCAGCCCGAGGGACTTCCAGTCCTCGATCACCCGCAGCACGTAGCGGCGCTCCCAGCCGTCGGCGTCGGCGATCGACTTGCGCCGGTCGACCACGATCGGGGCGAAGACCGGCACGATCCGTGAGTTCGGCACCTCCCGCGCGGGCGGCTCCATGTACAGGTGGTACGCGTAGAACGCCAGCTTGAGGTCGGGGTGGTCGGCCAGCCGATCGAGCAACAGGTTGAAGAACTTGATGTAGCGGTCGGTGACGATGAGCTCACCGTAGAGCGGGTCGATCCGGCCGGGGACGTCCCAGTCGGTGACGCCGAACCCGCTGCCGTCGGCAGGCCCGAGGTTGATGTAATCGAGGTCGGGGTCGGCGGCCAGCAGGCGACGCATCTCGGCCTCACAGCGATCCAGCACCTCCGGCAACGTCACGTCGACCTGATTGGTCACCACCCCGTCCACGTGGATGTAGAGCTCCGGGTTGGTCGCCTTCGTCGCCCGCGGGTACATCGGGATCCCGTGGGCGCCGTACGCGCGAGTGGTGAGTCGGTGGCGGCGGTACCACTCGGCCGACTCCAGCGGGTCGACCGGTGAACCGGCCGGCAGCCGGCCGTAGTTGCTCACGGCCTGCAGCACCCGATCGACGAAGTACGGTGCCGACGCGAACTCACCGGCGCGTACGGCCAGGGTGGCAGGCAGCACGGTGCCGTACGGCCCCGGCTCGATCCAGCGCACGCCGCACCGCTCGAGCAGCTCGTACACCCCGTACAGGGTGCCGGTCTCGCTGCCGCCGACCACGGTGACCGCGTCGGCGGCGACCCGGACCGTGAAGCCTGACCGGTCCGACGGCGGCAACAGGTCGAACCGGTCGACCGCCGCGGCACCCAGCCACAGCGCCGGTTCCCCCGGATCGGTCGCCACCACGCGGGGCGCGACCCCGGTGACGGCGGTGACGTGGTCGACGAGCTCGGTCACGGCAACGGCCACGTCACCGGTCTCGTCCGGTGAGGCGACGATGGGGAGTCGGCGTTCGGTCGAACCGATCACCACCGGTGCCGGTCCGGCGGCGACCGCGGGGCCGGCGATGGAGGCGGCTGCGGCCACGCCGAGGCTGCCGCCGAGCACCGTACGTCGGGTCAGCCGTGGGCCACCGAGCTCGGCACCGCTGGGGACACCGTTGGACGCAGGGCCGTTCGAGACAGGAATGTTGGGGGACATGGAACTCTCCTTTGAGTGGGGGACACGGCCCGTGGGGCGAACGCGGGCACACGTCCTGGGTGATGCCGAGCATGCTCGCCCTCACTGCAACCGTCAAGGAGCTTGCTGCACACGTCTCAGCAGGACGTTGCAGGTCCGGGCGGCGGGCCCGCGCTCAGCTGGACCAGGCCTCCCACAGGCGGGCGTACTCCCCGCCCCGGGCCACCAGTTCGTGGTGGTCACCCAGCTCGACGATCCGGCCGTCGATCACGACCGCGATCCGGTCGGCGTCATGGGCGGTGTGCAGCCGGTGCGCGATCGCGACGACCGTCCGCCCCTCCAGCAGCGACGACATCGACCCCTCCAGGTGACGTGCCGTCCGCGGATCGATCAGCGAGGTGGCCTCGTCCAGGACGAGGGTGTGCGGGTCGGCGACCACGAGCCGGGCCAACGCGATCTGCTGGGCCTGCGCCGGGGTGAGCGCATGGTGACCCGACCCGAGCATCGTCTTGGTGCCGTCGGCCATCCGGGACACCCACGGCCACGCGTCCACCGTCCGCAACGCCGCCTCGACCACGTCGTCGCCGACGTCCTCGCGGGCCAGCACGATGTTGTCGTGGACCGTCCCGACGAAGACGTGGTGCTCCTGGGTGACCAGGGCGACCTCGGTCCGCAGTTGCTCGATCGGCAGCCGCACCAGGTCGACCCCGCCGACGGTGACCCGGCCCGTACGCGGACCGTTGATCCCGGCGAGCAGCCGGCCCAGGGTCGACTTGCCCGACCCGCTCGGCCCGACGATCGCGAGCCGCTCCCCCGGAACCAGGTCGAGGTCGACGCCGTGCAGCACGTCGTGGTCGCGGTAGGCGAATCGGAGATCCTGCCCGACCAGGTGCGGCCCGTCGGGCCGTTCGGGGCCTTCCTCCCGATCCGGCGGGACGTCGGCGATGCCGAGCAACCGGGCGGTCGAGGCCCCGGCCACCTGCAGCCGGTCGATCACGTGGATCAACTGGTCCAGCGGCCCGGTCACCATCGAGATGTACAAGGTGGCGGCCGCGATCTGGCCCATCGTGACCCAGCCGTTCGCGAAGCCGTACGCCCCGAGCAGGACGGTCAACCCCAGTGGCGCCCCGAAGCCGACGTTCAACGCGGCGAACAACAGGTTGCGCAAGGCCATCGTGTAGCGCTCCGCCTGCGAGGAGACCGCGATGTCGTGGTCGCCGGCGTCGACCCGGTCGCGCCGCAGTCGCAGCGCCTCCACCGTACGGACACCCTCGACGGTCTCGGTGAGGGTGGAGCCGATCCGGGAGTACGTCGACCCCTCGGTGATGTAGCCGCCGGGTGAGCGCCGCAGGTAGCGCCGAACCTGGATCATGGTCAGCCCGGTGCACACGATCATCGGCAGCGCGAGCAGCCACGAGTTGATCACCATCGCGACGAAGGTGAACAGGACGGTCGCCCCGGCCAGCAGGACGGTCGGGATCGCCCACTGGGCGGCGCCACTCATCGCGCCGACGTCGCGGGTCACGCGGGTGACCAGGTCGCCGGTGCTCGCCTGCTCGACCCGCCCCAACGGGAGCCGCAGCACCATCCGTACGACGAACTCCCGGGCGGTCGACAACAGGTCCTGGCCGAAGACGGTCGCCAGGAAGCGGGCACCGAAGGTGAGCAGGGCCTGCAACGCCACGATGACCGCGACGCCGAGGGCGAGTTGGTCGAGCCGCACCGTGTCCGCGCCCGGCACCGCACCGTCGATCAGGACGCCCAGGACGCGCGGCACCACCAGGCCCGCGACCGCGGCGAGCACGTTGACGACCAGCAGCAGGGCGACCAGTCCGGAACGGTGCTTGATCAGGTCGGTGACGAAGTCACGGACGGTCTCGCCGTCGGACACCGGCAACCCGCCGGCGCCGTCCCGGGACCGGCGGAAGACCCGCTCGGCCCGCCGCTCGCGCAACAGGTGCCGCTGCCGCCAGGCAGCCAGCCGGGCCGGGAACGTGCCGACCCGCGGTGGGACGAGCTCGGCCGGTACGACGTCGGGCTCGACCGGGTCGACGACCGCCGTACCGGGATCGCGCCACGTCGCGGCCGAGGTGCTCAGCAGGTCGCTCATGACTCGACCCCCCGCAACTCGTCGCCGCGCTGTACGACGTCGGCCAACGCCCGCCCCTGAAGGGGTACGTCGTCGGCGGCCGGTACGACTTCGCCGTCGGCCAGATCCGGGGCCACCGGGTCGACCAGTTGCTCGTCGAGGGCTCGTGAGACCACCGCCGCGTAGCGCGGGTCGGTCGCCAACAGGTCGGCGTGGTCACCACTGGCGACGGCCTTCCCTGCGTCGAGCAGGATCACGTTGTCGGCGTGGTGCAGCAGCAGCGGCGACACCGACGTCGCGACGGTGGTCCGGCCCCGACGATGCGCGGCCAGCCGCTCGGCGATCCGCGCCTCGGTGTGGGCGTCGACGGCCGAGGTGGGCTCGACCAGCACCAGGATCGGCGGGTCGACCGCGAGGGCACGGGCCAGCACCAACCGCTGCCGTTGGCCGCCGGACAGGCCCCGACCACGTTCGTCGATGCGGCCCTGCCAGCCACCGTCGACCGCCTCGTACACGTCCTCGGCCGCGGCCACCCGCAGCGCCGTCTCGGCCTGCTCTCGGGTCAGCTGACCATGCGGGTCGATCGCCTCCTGCAGGGTGCCGGCGAAGACCCCGGCGGCCGCATCACTGACCAGGACGGTGTCGCGGACGTCGGTCAGCCGGGCGTGGGCCAGGTCGACCCCGCCGAGCCGGACGCCCCAGTCACCGCCGACCAACTCCCGGTCCTCGGCCTCGGCGGCGGCGATCCGTTCCACCCGACGCAGCCGGGCCTGCTTGGCGGCCCGCCCCTTCAGCACACTGTCGTCCTCGGGGACCGGCGGCGTGGTGCGTCGCGGTAGGTAGCGACCGAGCCGGTCGGCCAGCGCCGCCGAGTCGTCGGGCACCGCGCTGACCACCACGGTCAACCTGCCGGCCGGGATCTCCGCCCCGGTGGCGTCGTCGACCAGGTCGGCGTCGCCGGCCAGGGGCTGGGGATCGTCGGGGTCCTGCCATGGTGTGCGCTGCCCCAGGACGGCCACCGCCTTCTGCGCCGACACCAGGCTGCGGACCCAGTGCTGGAAGGCGCGGAACAGGGTCTGCAGCGGGACGATCATGAACAGTGCGAACCCGAAGAAGCTGACGAGTTGGCCGACGCTGAGGCGTTGCTCGACGACCTCGTGCACGCCGAGCCAGGTGAGCAGCACCAGGAAGAGCCCGGAGAAGGCGACGCTCAACGCGTCCAGCCACGACTGGAAGAGCCCGGCCGACACGCTCGCCCGGCGGGTGCGCTGCGACTGCTCGGCGTAGTTGTCGCCGAACGTGCGCTCACCGCCGATGCCGCGCAGGATCCGGAGTCCGGCGACGATGTCGGTGGCCATCGAGGTCAACTGGCTGTTGCGGGAACGCTCCACCGCCTGCCGGGCGTGCATGGGCCGCAGCAGCGGCAGTGCACCGGCCAACAGCAGTGGTGACACCACCAGCACGATCAACCCGAGCAGTGGGGAGGTGCTCAGGATCAGCACCGCGACCACGATGAACCCGACGATGGCGCCGAACAGCGACGCGATCACCTCGGTGAGGTGGCCGAACTGCTCCCCGTCGCTGCCGGAGATGCTCAACACCTCACCGGTCGGGGTGCGGCGCGGCAGCACGTGCCCGAGCTCGGTCGACTTGCGCGTGATCAACTTCGTGGTGCCGTACGACATGATCAGCCAGGTCTTCACCACGTACGTGTGGGAGAGGATCCCGCCGACGGCGCCGACCAGCATCAGCGTCAGCATCAGGCCGACCCAGCGGAGCAGGTCGGTGGTGGACCCGGCGACGATCCCCTCGTCGATGGCCTTGCCCAGCAGCCACGGCCCCATGAACTGCGGCAGCAGCCAGACCACGCTGAGCAGGCACGAGACGGCGAGTGGGCGCCACTGTTGACGCATCATCCAGATCAGGAAGCGCGTCGGGGAGCTTGTGTCAGGCGTGTGCTCGGCTTCAGGGGTGTACGCCGTGACCCGGGGTGGGAAGTCCTTCATGGCTTGCTCCACGGTAGGCCGGGCCACCGACATGCGCCACCCCTTTAGGTCCGGTCCGGGGACCATTCCTACCGGACAGTAGGCCGACGCACCAATCCCGGCGCGGCCGCGGCCCTGCCGACGGCTTCACCGACCGGCTGGTCTGGCCGACCGTCGGCCCGGGTGCCGACGTCGTGGCGGCGGGGCGAGCGGGTGGTCGTAGGATCGGCACCATGTCTGAGCGCACCGGTGGATCAGCAGCCGAAGGAGCCGAGCAGGGCGCCCCTGCCGTCACGGCCCGCACCGAGGACGGCCGGGTGATCCTGGTGACGCCGAGCGGGATGGCCGTCGAGGGTCCGCCCGAGACGCAGGAGCAGGACGCCGCGACCCCGGAGGGCGGGTCGGACGACGACCGTGCCGCCCTGGCCGACATGGTGTCGCAGCCCGACAAGGTGATGCGGATCGGCACGATGACGCGCACCCTGCTCGCCGAGTTGAAGGAGGCACCGCTGGACGAACAGAGCCGGCAGCGGCTCCGTGACATCCACCGGACCTCGATCGCCGAGCTCAAGGAGGGTGTCAGCCCCGAGCTCGCCGAGGAGCTCGGCCGGCTGGCCCAGCCGTTCGAGAGCGACACCCCGTCGGAGCCGGAACTGCGGATCGCGCAGGCCCAGCTGGTGGGCTGGCTCGAAGGGTTGTTCCAAGGCATCCAGACCGCACTGTTCGCCCAGCAGATGGCCAGCCGCGCCCAGCTGGAGCAGATGCGCCGCGCACTCCCGCAGGGTCCGCCGGCACCGGGCCAGGCTCCCGGCGACGAGGGGCCCGGCCGGAGCGGCATGTACCTCTGACCTGATGTCCGCCACGATGGTCCCACTGCCCGATGGGACAGCGCTGGGCACGTGGACCACGGGCACGCCGTCAGCGGAGCGGCTCCCGGTGCTGCTGATGCACGGCGGTCCCGGCGTACGCGACTACCTCGCGCCCGTCGCCGCCTGCCTTGACGACACCTGGCTGGTCCATCGCTACGACCAACGAGGCGTCGGAGTCTCCCGGTGGCGGGGCGCGCACACGCTCGACCGGGCAGTGGCGGACGCCATCAGCCTGCTCGACCACTGGGGCCACCAGAGAGTGACTCTTGTCGGTCACTCCTTCGGAACCAACCTGTCCAGCTACATCACCCTCGCCCACCCGGAGCGCGTCGGTGGACTCGTCCACCTGTCCGGACCGTTCCTGGGACCACGGTGGCGGGACGGCCAGAAGCGGGCCGAGCAGGCGCGCCGGTCTCCCGCCCAACAGGCCCGACTGGACGAGCTCAACGCCCAGGACCGGCGGAGCGATGCCGAGGACATCGAGCACCTCACCCTGTCGTGGTTCACCGACCATGCCGACCAGTCCCGGGCATGGCAGTGGGCTGCCGAGTCCGCGCGAGCCGCACGCCCGATCAACTTCGCCATGAACCAGCAACTGAACAGCGCCGAGCGGGCCACACCGCTGGAGGACAGGATGGACGAACTGCGGCAGGTCGCGCCCGCCGGGACCACGATCATCGGCGGTGCAGGCGATTCGCGACCCGAGGCCGAACTGCATGTCGTTGCTGAACAGCTGGGCGTCGAACTGGTGGTCATCCCCGACGCCGGTCATGACCCCTGGCTCGAGCAGCCCACCGAGTTTCGCGATCTGCTCCGATCGGCTGTCGCCAAACAGGACCTGATCGCGATGTCCGGCTGAACCGGCCCGTCACTGCTTCGCGAAGGCTTCCTCGTACTCCCCCCGAATGGCGTCGCCGCCGTCGGAGCGCCATTTCTCGACCGCGGACTGCCAGGCCGAGACCGGATCCCGGCCCGTGAGGACGCTCGCACGAACGTCGTTCAGTTGTCGGAGAAGCTGGGACGACTTCGCGGTCGAGGTCTCGGAGTACAGCCCGAGGGTGGGGTCGGGCGGAACCATGGCCAGGGCCGCTTCCTGGTAGTCGAAACGGGCCTGGGAGACCCGCTGCTTGCCCGGGTCGTAGATCATCTGGGGTGCGTCGCCGACGTAGGCGAAGGGCACCAGCCGCAGGGTTGCCCCGCTCTCGGTCAGGATCGGGTCCGAGCCGTCGAGGGTGTACGTCTCGCCCTCGACGCCGTACGCCTTGAGCAGGTGCTCCGACGAACCGAACGGGGCGGCCAGCCAGTTCAGGGTGCGGAGCAGGAACCTGACCCGTTCGGGATCGGACTTCTTGATCAACGTCGTCGACGCCTGTACCGAACCGCCCCGGTGGACGGGCTCGGCCGACCCGTCGTAGGCGAACATCTGCAGCGGCGCCATCGTGAAGCCGTCAACCGGTTCGCCCCATGCCTCGTACTTGCTCCACCCGGCGAAGCCGCCGAACACCAACGGCACGGTGCCGTACGTGAACCAGTCGTTGCGCATGTTGTTGGTGGCGGCGATGGACTCGGGATGGAACACCCCGGCCTGCCACAGCTCGGCGACGTCGGCGAGCGCCTGGGCATAGCGTTCGTCCTCCATCTCGTGGACGAAGGCGCCGGCCTGCTCGGTCCAGCCGCTCGCGACTCCCAGCGACGCAGCCAGGAACGAGGCGATCGCCCCCGGGTCAGCGCTGCCGAACCGCTTGTTGTCCGGGGAGGTGAGGCCCTTGAGCAGAGCGAACAGTTCGTCCTTGGACTGCGGCGCCATCGACAGACCTTCGGCGGTCACGATGTCCTCGCGCAGCAGGCCCGGCGCCCCGATCGGTACGCGAGGGATCGGCACACCCCACAGTCGCCCGTCGATGACGTTGCGCTGCCACGACCGGGTCGGAATCCCTGCCAGGTTGGGATAGTCGTTGATGGCGTCGCCGGCCAGGAACTCACTCAGGTCGGTGAACTGGGCCCGCAACAGGGCCGGGAACTGGGCCGGCCACGCCGGCCCGTCACCGACCACGCTCACGAAGTCCGGCAGATCGCCACCGGCGATCGTGGTCGCGAGCTTGCTCGCGTACTCGCCCGACTGCACCCAGCTGATGTCGAGGGTCCCGCCCATGGCCTCGTTGATCGCCTGCCACATGGGGTTCTGGTCCATCCCGGGCGCGAGCGGATCGTAGGTGTACGTCAGCGCCGAGACGGTCTCCCCGTTCAACGGCGGCTCCGGCACCGAGGCCGTCGGGTCGGTCGGATACTGGAAGAAGGCACTCATCCCCTGGTGGGCACTCACCAGGTCAGGCTCGGCGGTCACGGGGTCGGTGTAGGTGGGCATGGCCACGTTCCCGGCCGGGCCGGACTGTTCGTCAGGCGTCGAGCCGGTCGGGCCACACCCGACCAGGCCGACGGTGGCGGCGCCAACGGCGGTGGCCGCCGTGCCGGCGAGCAGGGATCGTCGAGACAGGTGTCGCGTCATTGCGGGACTCCTCTTCCGGAGCGGATGGTGGTGTCGTTCTGTTGTTGTTGATCAGGCGGTGTTGATCACGTTCGTCCGGTCAGGCGGTGACGGGTGCAGCAGCGGCAGCCCGAACCGTTGCCGCCATCGAGTCGAGCAGGGCCCGGCCACGGTCCCGGCCCTGTTGGCTGTCCTGCTTGGATGCGGCCGGGTCGTCGACCCAACGCTGGATGGCGCGTTCCACGGCTGCACCTGGGTCTGCGCTCTCCAGCTCGATCACCCAGTCGCCGAGCCCGAGCCCTGCGTACATCGCGCCCTTGATGGTGTCGGTGGGTTGCCGCAGGTAGATCGCCGGGACCCCCTCGGCGATGGCGATCAGAGGCGAATGGCATTCGCTGCTGAGCACGCCGGCGGCGCGACGGTACACCGCGGCAGCCTCCTGGAGCTCCCAGAAGCGAGGCAGGACGTGAACCTTGTCGGCGACGTCCTCGGGGAAGGCGCCGGCCAGGTGGGCCTGGGCGAACTCGACCGCGTAGCTCATCTCCGGCACCACCAACGCGGGATGTCCGGTTCGTCGCACCCACGCGACGATGCCGCGGCGCAGGGCCGCCAGGTCGTGCTCACGGTACCCGGCACTGTAGGCGGCCTTGCGGAGGTCATCGGCCTGCGGCTCGTAACCACGGATCTCGTGGTACGGGGTGAAGCGCAGCCGGGGCACGGCGCAGATGAACTCGCCTTCCACCAGCCCGTACTCGGCCAGCACGGCCGCCCCGTCGGCGTCGTCGTAGAAGTCACACAGCACCGTGGCGTCGGGTCCGAAGGTCACCACCTCGGACCGGATTCCCTGTGCCTGCAGGAACGTCGCGGTCAGCACGTCACGGCAGTAGACGAACGCCGCACCGTCCAACAGCTCACGCCGATCCGCGGGCACCAGGTCGCCGGACACCGAGTCGATCATGGTCGCCGACAGGTCCAGTGGACCGATGTAGGGCCGCAGCGGATCGACGGTGATCCCGAAGAACCCGTACGGCTTGCCGGTACGGCTTCGCCACGCGGCCACTTCCCGGTGGGCGACCATGTCGGGCCCGGAGCCGTGGACCAGCACGTCCACCTCCGCGGCGAACCGTTCGACCTCGGGAGCCCACTCCGCGTCCGAGAGTCGCCCGGTGACCACCTCCACGGTGGGGAAGTAGCGCGTCAACATGTCGCGTTCGCGCTGGTCCAGGCTCAGTGCGAGCAGGGTCACCCGGGCATCGGGATCGTGGCGCAACAACGCCGTCAGGGTCCCCGGGGTGTGGGCGACATCCCCGATGTTCACCGTCTGCCAACCCGACACGACGCCGATGTGCACCATCGAAACCTCCAAAGCCCCACCGGTGGAGCCACGCGACAACTGACCGGCCTCAGGATGGCAATGATTCACCGATGAATCAAGGGTGACGGCCACATTTTGGACCGACCTGAGCCGGACCCCTCGTAAAAGAGGGCGCCACAGCGACACACGTGGACGTCAGCTCCACCTGTGTCGCCACAGCGCCCTTCGGCACGACGGCCCCCTGTCACGGCCCTTCAGGCACGCAGAGCGGCCGTCGACCCCCGGTCGATCAGCTTCGGTGCCGGCCGGCGGACGAGTGACGAGGCTCCCGACCGCCCGTTGATCATCTTCCGCAGTGTCAGGTATCCGCGGCGGCCGGCCTCGGCCAGCGGCATCCGCACCGTCGTCGGCGCGGGCCGGAAGTGGTCGGCGGCCGGCAGGTCCTGGAACACCACCAGCGACAGGTCCTGCGGCACCCGGACCCCCAGGTCGAGCAGTGCGGCCAGGGCGCCCGGCGCCGCCGTCACGTTGTCGATCACCATCGCCGTCGGTGGCCGTGGCTCGCTCATGACGTCGCGTACCGCGGCGTCGATCACCGTCGGGTCGAACCCCAACAACTGCATCCGACCCGGGCGAACCCGCAGACCTGCCGCATCCATCGCCTGGCGGTACCCGGTGGCGCGGGCAGCGGTCGGACTGTTGACCCCACCCACGAGGGCGATGTCGCGGTGGCCGAGACCGATCAGGTGCGAGGTGGCGAGCCTGACACCCGCTGCGTCGTCGGTCCACACACTCGTGGGTGCGTCGGCGACGGGGGTCTGCAGGATCACGAACGGCAGCCCGCGACGACTGAGCTCGTCGCTGCGCTCGCTGCCCCACTCGGTCGCCCTGACCAGGAATCCGTCCACCATGCCGCTGCCGGCCATCCGTGCCATCAGGTGGCTGCCGGGCTCGATCCACGTCGAGTCGGCCAGCAGCAGCACGTCACCGTGCTCCTCGGCCGCGGCCTGGATCCCCCGGATCGCGAGCTCGAACACGGGGTTCGCAATCTTCGGCACGACCGCGGCGATCACACCGGTCCGGGCCGAGCGCAGCGCCTTTGCCGCGTGGTTGGCGCGATAGCCCGTCTCCAGGGCGGCCTGTTCCACCCGCAGCCGGGTCGCCTCACTCATCCGGACCGTCCGGCTCGAACCGCCCAGCGCCGCCGACACCAGCGCCGGTGACACCCCGGCCCGCGCCGCAACGTCCTTGATGGTCACCACCGCAGCCTCTCCCCTCCGTGCCCGACCCGGCGAGCGTTCATTGTTGCACCGGGAGCCCGGGTGTCACGCCGGGCCGGGCGGCCCGCCACGTCCGCACTCACCGCCGATCCGGGTCGCGGACATGGTCCTGACAAAGATTCTTTCGGAGTTTTTTCGCGCCTCGCAGGGCGGGTTCGGCTACCTGAGTACTCCACCCCGACGTCGCCGGATTCGGAGGCTACTCATGGGTAGCTTGTGAGTACACCGACGTTGGGCGTCGGTCCTTGTCAGCAGACGAATCGAGGACGCGGAGCCGTTTCGCAGCCCTTCGGGGAGTGACTACACAGTCTGAGTACCCCTACCTACACAGGCCTTCATGTGCTACCTAGCCAAAGACGGGCATGAGGTCCTACCGATCCGGCTTGTTGGGTCATCCGTGGGCTGCAAACGTAGACACAGCAACGAAATCAGAGGGAACCTCCGGCTCATCGATGGCCGTCGGAGGCGAGATGTTGAACCAGAGTCAGACGGATCGGAGCTTCACGATGAGTGCAACGGTTGAGTCCACGGCAGCCCCGGCGTGTGCGCAGGCCACGTCCTTGTTCCAACACCCCCTGCTTGAGGAGCCGCCCACCTCGAACGCCCCTGCGGCCGAGCGTCGGCAGGCGGCCATGCTGGCCCGCCGCGCCGAGGAGGTGTGCGCGACCTGCCCGCTGATGCAGAACTGCCTCTACGACGCCGTCGTGAAGTACGACGTGGACGGCTTCGCCGCCGGCACCACCCGTCGCCAGCGCAACGAGATCCGCGCCAGCCTGGGCGTGACCGTCGCCCCGGAGGACTTCGACACCCTCGCCGGTGTCACCGCCCGGCACCGTCAGGTCGACCATGACGAGGTCGTCCGGCTGCGCAACGCCAACCCGCACGAGAGCCTGGAGATGCTGGCCCAGCGGCTCGGCTGCTCGCTGTCGACGGTGAAGCGCCACCTGCGTCGCGCCCGCAACGAGACCAAGGTGACCCCGATCCGGAAGCCGCAGACGGTGTCGATGCGCCAGGTGATGGAGGCCTTCCGCCGCGTCGTGCTGCCGGCCGCGGCCTCGCAGACCCGCCGCGCGGCCTGACCGTCGGGCGGTTCCGGTCCCCGGTGACCGGACCGCTGGACGTACAGACGCCGGCTCCTCCGCGGCTCAGCGACCACACCTCGCTGAGCCAGTCGGAACGAACCGGCGTCTGAGACTCAAGTCTCGCAGCCCCCCGGGTCACCTCATCGCTCCCCGACCCGGGAACGGCGATCCGATCCCCCGAGACCCCTGCTCCGCCCCCGTGGAGCGGGGGTTTCGTCGTCCCCGGGTCCGGGCCACGAAGCTGGCGTGGCGGGCCGTACGCCTGACGAGTGCCCGGCGGCGCGGTACGGAGGGGGCCGGCCGGAGAAGCTCAGAACCAGCGCGAGAGTTCAGCCGCGGTGCCGCCGTCGAGGAAGGGGTCGGTGACGTGGTCCGCCACCGCCTTCACCTCGGCCGGCGCCTGCCCCATCGCGACGCCACGGCCCGCCCAGGTCAACATCTCGATGTCGTTGCGACCGTCGCCCAGCGCGAGCACGTCGGCGGCGTCGATCCCCCACCCGCCGGCGATGTCGGCCAGCGCGGTCGCCTTGTCGACGCCCTCGGGGGCGATGTCGAGCCACGCGGAGTAGCCGATGAAGTACGACACCCCGTGCAGGCCGAGCTGCTGCGCGAGCTCGATGAACGCCTGGTCCGACCGGCCCGGCTCGCGGATGATGACGCGGGTGACCCGCTCGGCGGCGAGTTCCTCCGCGGTCGACATCACCAGGTCACCGGACAACTCCCCCTCCGGGAAGGGCCCGGTCATCCGGTAGCCGCGGCCGAGGTCCTCCACGGCGATCAGCGCGTTCGGCGCGAGCCGCTGCACCTTCTCGATCACGTCCGCCGGGTCGAAGGTGACCTGACGCCGTACGGAGAACGGCGGGTACTCGACGATCACCGCACCGTTGGACGCCACGGCCGGCCCGGGCGGCAGCTCGAGCTCGTCGAACACCTGCTGGGTCCCGTGCCAGGAGCGGCCGGTGGCCAGCACCGCCGGAATGCCGGCCTCGACCACCCGCCGGACCGCTGACCGTACCGACGGCAGCATGTTTCCCAGGTCGTCGACCAGGGTGCCGTCGATGTCGAGCGCGACCATCTTGGGGGACCACCCCTTCGGCGTGCCCTTCGGCTTGCGTCGCATCATCGCCGTCAGCCGATCGGGGTGAGCGACTCGCGGCCACCGAGGAACGGTCGCAGCGCCTCGGGGACGTGGACCGAGCCGTCGGCCTGTTGATGGTTCTCGAGGAGGGCGATGATGGTCCGCGGCACCGCGCACAGGGTGCCGTTCAAGGTGGCGACCGGTCCCGTCCCGCCCTCGAACCGGGAGCGGATGTTGAGCCGTCTGGCCTGGAAGTCGGTGCAGTTGGAGGTCGAGGTGATCTCGCGGTAGCGCTGCTGGCTGGGCACCCACGAGTAGCAGTCGTACTTGCGGGCCGCGCTCAGCCCGAGGTCCCCGGCCGCGACGTCGAGCACCTGGAACGGGATCTCGAGCGCGGTCAGGAACTCCTTCTCGTACGCGAGCAGTTGCTGATGCAGGCCCTCGGCGTCCTCGGGCGCGCAGTAGACGAACATCTCGACCTTGTCGAACCAGTGCACCCGGAAGATGCCGCGGGTGTCCTTGCCGTGTGAGCCCGCTTCGCGGCGGAAGCAGGGGCTGTAGCCGGCGTACTTGATCGGCAGTTGATCGGCCTCGAGGATCTCGTCGGCGTGCATCCCGGCCAGCGCCACCTCCGAGGTACCCACCAGGTAGAGGTCGTCGGCCGGCAGGTGGTAGACGTCCTGCTCGGCCTGACCGAGGAACCCGGTGCCCTCCATGGCCTGCGGTCGGACCAGGGCGGGCGCGATGACGGGCGTGAAGCCGTACGACAGCGCCTTCGACATCGCGAAGTTGACCAGCGCGAACTCGAGCTCGGCGCCCACCCCGGTGAGGAAGTAGAACCGTGAACCCGACACCTTCGCGCCGCGTTCGATGTCGATCGCGCCGAGCCGCTTGCCCAGGTCGAGATGGTCGGCGACCTCGATCCCCTCGGCGGCGAAGTCGCGCGGCTCGCCGACGGTCTCCAGCACCACGAAGTCGTCCTCGCCACCGGGCGGGACGTCGTCGAAGACGAGGTTCGGCAGTGCGCGAAGCTGTGCGTCGAAGCGTTCCCCCTCGGCGGTGTTGGTCGCCTCGGCCTGCTTGACCTGGCCGGCCAGCTCCTTGGTCCGGGCGAGCAGTTGGGCCTTCTCGTCGCCCTGGGCCTTGGGGATCAGCTTGCCGAGCTCCTTCTGCTCAGCGCGCAGCTGCTCGTACGACCCGATGGCGGCCCGGCGCGCCTCGTCGGCGGCGAGCAGGGCGTCGACCACCGACTCGTCCTGGCCCCGGGAGCGCAGCGACGTGCGGATGCGGTCGGGGTCGGTACGCAGCAGCTTGGGATCGATCACGGCTCCAGCCTACCGAGCGGCTAGGTTGTCGATCATGGCACGTCGGCCTCCGTCACGCTCCGGTCTGTTGATCACGACCGGTCTCGTCATGGGCTTCACGGTCTGGACGATCCTGGTGCTGCGGACCTGGACCATCCCCTCGTTGGACCGGCAGTTGCTCGCACCGCCGGTGGATCCGCTGTCGTCGCTCGGGCAGATCCTCACCACCGTTGCACTGGTCACCTATCCGTGGCTGTTGTACGGGGCGCTGCTGGGACTCGCGCTGTGGGCCGTACGGCATCGGCTGCGCAACGTCGCCGCGGCCCTGGTGCTGACCGTGCTGCTGGCCGGCGGCGGTGCCGCCCTGCTGCGCCGAGTGGTGGGCCGGGCGCGCCCCGAGCAGGCCATGGAGTCGATCACCGTCACCAGCTTCGCCTACCCGTCGGGACACGTCACCGCGGCGGTCGCGGCGGCGGTGATGGTCGGTGCGGTGATGACGGTGACCCGCCGGAGCAAGTGGACCCGCCGGTGGTGGACGATCGGGTCGGCGGCGCTGGTGCTGGTGGTGGCCCTCGACCGGTGGGTGATGTCGGCGCACTGGATGTCCGACATCATCGGCGGCGCCCTGCTCGGCGGGGCCTCGGCTGCGGTCGCCCTGGTGGCCGCCGACGTGCACGTCCTGCCGCACCGTTGGCAGGACCTGCTGTGGGTCGACAGCCGACCTGCACCGCCCGAGCCGACCGGGCCGCGGTGTGCGGTGATCTTCAACCCGATCAAGGTGACCAACTGGGTGACCTTCCGTCGCCACGTGGAGTACGAGCTGCAGCGGCGCGGGTACAGCCGGACGTTGTGGTTGGAGACGACGCCGGATGACCCGGGACGGGCGATGACCGAGGTGGCCGTACGCAAGGGGGTCGACCTGGTGCTCGGGGCCGGTGGCGACGGCACGATCCGGGTCGTCAGCTCCGGCCTGGCGGGCACCGGGATCCCGTTCGGGTTGATCCCGGCGGGCACCGGCAACCTGCTGGCCCGCAACCTCGGGATCCCGCTCGACGAGGCCGACGCGCTCGAGGTCGCCTTCGACGGCGACACCCGCAGGATCGACCTGGTCAAGATCACCGTCGACGAACACGAACCCACCCACTTCGCCGTGATGGCAGGGATCGGGATCGACGCCGCCATCCTCGGCAACACCGATGTCAGCCTGAAGAAGGCCGTCGGTTCGGCCGCCTACTTCGTGTCGGCCGCCCAGCACGTCAACCACCCGCCGGTCGCCGTCCGGATCAGCGTGGACGGGGAACGTCAGCCGACCCAGGACTTCCTGGTGTTGGTGGTCGGCAACGTCGGCTTCCTGCAGGGCGGCATCCCGTTGATCCCCGACGCCAAGGTCGACGACGGCCTGCTGGACCTGCTCGCCGCCGCGCCCCGGACGTGGCGCGACAAGGTGACCCTGACCGCGAAGGTGATCGCCCGACGTGACCGCAGCAGTGATCAACTGCAGCGCCACACCGCCCGCAAGGTGGTGATGCACCTGGACGAGCCGCGGGAGTACCAGCTCGACGGTGACGCCGCAGGGGAGGCCCAGCACGTGGTGTTCGAGATCGACCACCACGCGTTGACCATCCGGGTGCCACGCAGCGACCAGCCGGCCGAGCTCGCCCGCTGAGTCGGCGTCTCGACCAGCTCGCCGGGCGTGGGGTGCGCGACGGACGTGGGGTGCGTCTCGACCAGCTCGCCGGGCGTGGGTGCCGGGTGATCGTTCAGCTGCAGTACGCGGACTCGAGTTCCTCGCCGTGTCCGGCCTTCACGCCGTCGACGATGCGTTGGACCACCTTCTTCCCTGCTTCCCCGCGGCCGCTGAGTCCGGACAGGTCGAGGGCGCGGCCCTCAGTGGTGGCCCGGACGGCGAGGCACTTCTGCTCAGCGGTCACGTCGGTGATCGGCTGCGGCACCACGTAGGTGAAGACGTGCGAGCCCAGGCCCTCGAAGAACACGTCGCCTCGGGCGTTCAGCTCGGCGTACTTGCCGGTGCCGTTCAGCAGTGTCGTGTACTCCTTGGTCTCGCCGTTGATCATGAACAGCCGGTTGCGGACCGTGCCGTACACATTGCCGTCGATGGGCGACACGTGCAGCTGGGCCCACTTCCAGATCGTGCGATCCGGGTACTCCGGGATCCCGATCTGCTCGGCGTACTCGACCGCCGTCCCGTCGCCGTTCAGCGTGAACAGGACGTTCTCGGCGATGCCCCAGACCTTCTGGTCCGGGCCGACGACCAGACCGGTCACACCTTCCTTGCCGGCGACGGGCACGAACTCGCGGACCGGCTGCCGGGTGACCGGATCCCACACGATGATCTTGGCCTCGGTGGCATCGGTCGGATCGGAGGCGAGGCCGCCGTCCAGCGTGGTGCCGATGTAGACGAGACCGTCGTTCGGGTTGTACAGCACCGAGATCACCGACTGCCGCAACACGAGGTCGTCGGTGAACCACCGGTGCTCGCCGGTCGCGAAGTCGTACACCGCGAAGCCACCCTGGTTGAGGCCGTACCCGGCGATCGCGCCGACGTACAACTCGTCGCGTTCCTGGTTGTACGCCATCGTCATCGGCCGGTCCTGTCCCTCGGCGTGGCCGTCGAACAGCAGTCGGGCCGCTTGCGTGGGCTTGGTCGGGTCGAACTCGTTGACCCGCGCATTGCCGTACGAGGCGATGATGATCTTGTCCTGCCGGACGATGGCGGACTCGAACTGGCCCTGCGCCAAGGTCGGGAACTGCTCCGTCCCGTCGAGGCTGACCTGGGCCAGTCCGCCGCCGAACCCGGAGGCCCACATGGTGTCGTCGGGACCACGGAAGATCGACTGGATGACCGTCGGTTGCCCGAAGCCGACCTCGTGGGTCTCCTTCGAGCCGCTGCTGAGGTTGAGCCGGATGACACCGTCCACGTCGGTGCCGTAGATGGTCATCCCCGGCCATTCGGGATCGTCACCGGGGACGTCGACCCAGGCCATGTCGCCCAGATAGCCGGCCACCCCCTCGTACGCGACACGCTTCGTCTTCGCCTCGATGTCGTAGTAATAGAGGTCGCCGGCGAAGCCGTACAGCACGAGGTCGGGGTCGGTGGGGTGGGCGAAGAAGCGGTACCCGTACACCGCCTTCTCGCCCTTGTTCCAGTGATCAACAGTCCCGTTCGGCTGCATCACGAACAGCGCAACATTCTTAGTCCGGGCGAAGATCCGGCCGTTGACCACTGACATCGCGACCAGCATCGACTCGCTCTCCAGACCGGGGGCGTTGGTCTCGTCGGTGATCCGGGTCAGCTCGCCGTGACCGCCTTCGGTCCAGCGCCAGATGCTCGCCTTCTGACCGCCGACGCCGACGAACAGTTCGTCGGTCTCGTGGTCGTAGGCGACCGAACGGGCGTACGGCTCGGTGGCGCTGACCAGCCCGAGGTCGTTGATCATGTCGGTGGTCGGGTCGTACTGGTAGACGCGCGCCTCGGGGTAGCCGCCGATGTACACCGTGCCGTCCGGCCCGGGGGTGATCCCGAAGATCGCGGTGCTGGTGCCGACCTTGCCGATGTCGCGCACCTGCTTGGTCTCGGGGTTGTAGACCCACAGGTGGGTGTCGCCGGCGGTGGCCATGTAGACCCGGCCGTCGGTGGCGGTGACGATGCCGTACGCATTGGAGACGGTCTGCATCGGGCGGGTCTGCAACAGTTCGCCGGTCTCGATGTCGGTGACCGTCAGGGTTCCCGGTGACTCGGTGTTGGGCTCCCCCTTGAAGACCTGGTACGACACCCAGCGGCCGTCCTGCTGGCCGACGGCGGGCATCGACCCGTCACGGGTCTGCACCGGCTGGCCGAGGTGGCGGACGTCTGCGTTCTCCGCGAGCACCGCTGCCACCCGCGGATCCTCGCCGGGTTCGCCCGGCTCGTCCGGGGTCGCGAAACCGAAGTGCATGTTGTCGATCCAGGTGTCGGTGGTGCTGCCGATCGGGGCGTACACCATCACCGCGGCCGAGCCGGCCGCCGGCGGTGCGTAGAAGTCCAGTTCGACCCGCTGCCATGCGTCGAAGCCGACCCTCACCGCCTGCTGCTTGGCACTCACCTGTTCGCCGGCCGCGTCGTAGAAGTAGACGATGATCGAGAACCAGCCGCTGGTGACGTAGGCGTCCAGCCCCACCTCGTACACCACGTCGGGATCGACCGACATCGGTGCGCTGATGAGTCCGCCGCCCTTCTCCGCCGACGGATCGGTCAGTCGCAGGCTCTTGGTCCCCTCACTGACCGGGTCGGTCGCGGTGGTGAAGAGCTGGGCCGAGGAGGCCGACCACGGCGCCCAGTGGGCCAGCGTGTCCGGCGCGGCGCCCTCCTCGAAGCCAGGGTTGCCGAGCAGGTTGGGGCTCTCCTCGGCGGCCGGACCGGAATCGGCCTGCACGGCCGGGCCGACCAGGGTCAACAGCAGGAGCCCGGCGAGCAGCACCGTGAGGACGGGAGTACGCAGGGGGTGGGGGCGGGCAGTGGTCACGTCGGTGACACTCCTTCGGGTCAACGGGGACCGGCGGCAGTGCCGGTCACGCCGAGACTAGCGGTACGTACCGCTGTCCCGGAAGGGTGTTGCAGAAAGTTCCATCGTGCCCGCGGTGGGGTCGGGCGGCTCGGGTGGGCCCGCTCGTCGTGGGGCCCGTCAGCGGCCGCGGAGTTGGGCCAGCCACGCGGCGGCGGCGGCGAAGTCGGCGTTGGCCGTACCGGGGGTGATCACCGGGGCCTGCCCGTCGGCCCGCGGGTAGGAACCGAGGAACTTCACGTCCTTGCAGACCCGGTGCAGGCCGAGCAGCGCCTCCCCCATCCGGGCGTCGGCGAGGTGCCCCTCGGCATCGACGCTGAAGCAGTAGCTGCCCAAGGTGGTCTTGGTGGGTCGGGACTCGATCCGGCACAGGTTGATGCCGCGGCTGGCGAACTGGTCAAGGATCTCCAGCAGCGCACCGGAGTGGTCCTCGCGCTGGAACAGCACCAAGGTGGTCTTGTCGGCACCGGTGGGCGGCGTGGGCCGGGCGACCCGGCTGATCACGACGAACCGGGTGACGGCGAGGTCGTTGTCGGCGATCTCCTCCACCAGCACCGGCACCTGGTACGTCTCGGCGGCGATCTCGGCGCAGACCGCGGCCCGACCCGGTCGTGGATCGGCCGCGAGCTCGGCCGCCGCCCCGGCGGTCGAGCCGACGTGCCGTACCGGAACCGCGGGCAGGTTGGTCGACAGCCAGCCGCGGACCTGGGCGTCGGCGACCGGGTGGGTGAGGATCTCGGTGATCGACCCCATGGTGGTCCCGGCGGTCGCGCACAACACGAACCGCACCGGCAGCAGCACCTCGGCGGTGATCATCAAACCGTCGGCAGCAGCGAGGTGGTCGAGGGTGGCCGACACCCCACCCTCGACGGAGTTCTCGATCGGCACCAGCGCGGCGTCGATCGTGCCCTCGACCACCGCGTCGATGGCGGCCAGGACGTCGGGGAACGGCCGCGGATCGACGACGTCGTCGAGCTGCAGCAACGCCTGGTGGGTGAACGTCGCCTCCGGCCCGAGGTAGCCGTACGTGCGTGGTGTGGACACGGCCCCAGCGTAGCGACGTGCCGTGAGTCGTCGCCCACGGTGTTGGAGACGTCGCCGCTTCTCTTCAGTCCCTTGGCGAGCTGACGTAGGCATCCCAGACCTGATGCGCCTGGGCAGGTGTCAGCCGGTCGACCTCCTGCCGAGGCATCTTCACCACGTTCACCAGTGTGTGCACCAGCCAGTCCGGCACCTGATCAACAGCGGGCTCGGTCGCAGCTTCCAGCCCGTAGATCACCCTTCCCAGTGCTGACAGCGCTTCGGCCAGTGGAATCGTGTGCGGCGACTCTTCCAACGCCGACACCCGATCGTCGGCCAATTCAGCCTCGAGTTCGCCACGGTTTAGGCCGAGCGCCTCGATCGCGGTGTCCAGATCCGTACGGGCACCACTGTCGGTCGCCACCCGCGCGAGGAGCAGCACGCTCTCCCGCAAGTCCTGCTCGAGGCGGCGGATCTCCTCCAAATGGGCCATGCCAACGACCGCGGCCACAGCCTTGCCATGGCGCTCGACCACGACGTCCTCCCCGCGCTCGGCCGACCTGACCAGGCTCGAGATGCCTCGAGTCGCCGCCTCGGACACCGAGACCGCGTGCGGAGCTGCAGCGAAAACCGCCATACAGCAACTGTACAGATTTCTGCACAGAATCCAACGGGCTGCCCTCCCGCGACGCCCTCGAAGCACCCCGACTCAACCGCAGCTCCGTCGAACTGCCCGGTGCCTCCGGGATATCGTGCGCAGATGAGCGAGGAGCGGAACGGCCGGGAGGCCTGGGCACGGCTTGACCTCGAGCGCGCCCGGCGGACCGGAGACCCCGAGGTCGTGTACGGGGAGGGAAAGACCCCCGATCAGGTGGTCGCCCTGCTCCGCCGGTTGCGAGCTGCGCACCCGGCCCGGGCGGCCCTGGCGACCCGGCTCAGCGACGACACGATGACCCGGATCGGGGAGGACCTGCCCGAGGCGGTGGTCGACACCGTCGCCCGCGCAGCCACCCTCGGCACGCTGCCGAAGCCGACCGGCACCGTGGCGATCATCTCTGGCGGCACGTCCGACCAGCGGGTCGCGGCCGAGGCGGCGCTGACCGTCCGCTGCTTCGGCGCCGACGCCACCCGGATCAACGACGTCGGGGTGGCCGGGCTGCACCGGCTGCTCGAGGCGAAGCCCGAGTTCGACACGGCGGACGTGCTGATCGTGGTGGCCGGGATGGAAGGCGCGTTGCCGTCGGTCGTGGGCGGGCTGACCGGGGTGCCGGTGATCGCGGTGCCGACCTCGGTGGGGTACGGCGCCAGCTTCGGTGGGCTCTCGGCCCTGCTCGGGATGCTGAACTCGTGCGCTCCCGGGGTCGTCGTCACCAACATCGACGGCGGGTTCTCCGCCGGGGTGCACGCGGCCCGGATCGCCCGCCGGCGGCCCGAATGAGCGGTACGACCACCGGCGCCGCCGGTGCCCGGGTGGCGTGGCTGGACTGTGGTGCCGGCGTTGCCGGGGACATGCTCCTGGGCGCCCTGCTGGACGCCGGTGCCGACCTGGCGGTGGTGGTGGCGGCCGTACGGCTGGTGGACCCGGCACTGGACATCACCGTGCAGCGGACCTCGCGGCACAGCCTGGCTGCCACCAAGGCGACCGTGATCGACACCCGGACGGGACAGGCCGCGGATGCGCCCCTGCCACCACCTGATCATGGTCACGATCACGGGCACACGCACGCACACGCACCTGGCCACGGCCACGGGCACGACGACGGACATGGCCACCGACACGTCCATGATCACGAGCACCCCCATGATCACGGGCACACCCGTAGCTGGGCGGAGGTCCGCGAGTTGATCATGGCCGCCGGACTGTCGACCGAAGTGCGGACCCGGGCCCTCGGGGTGTTCGGTCGACTGGCCGAAGCCGAGGCGGCGGTCCATGGCACCAGCCCGGACGAGGTGCACTTCCATGAGGTGGGCGCTCTCGACGCGATCGGCGACGTGGTGGGCTGCGCTGCCGCACTGGCCGACCTGGGCATCTCGGAGCTCACCTCCTCGGTCGTCACGGTCGGCGGTGGCGAGCAGGTGGTCGGTGAGCACGGCCGGGTGCCGATCCCCGGTCCGGCGGTGACCCATCTCGCTCGCGCCGCTGCGATGGTGATCACCGGCGGCCCGGTCGCGATGGAGATGACCACGCCGACCGGCGCCGCCCTGCTCGCCGAGTACGCGACCGCGTACGGCCAGGCCCCCGACATGATCATCGAGACGGTCGGGACGGGAGCGGGCTCACGCGACCCGGAACGCCTGGCCAACGTCTGTCGCGTGGTGATCGGCCACACGGCCCCCGACCCCACGCCATCCGGCGCCTCGGGCCCGCTGACGACAGCGGACGAAGCAGTCGCCCCGGTGGCGGCGATCCCGACCGAGCCGGGCCTCGTGCTGGAGTGCAATGTCGACGACCTCGACCCGCGGCTGTGGCCCGGGGTGCTGGACACCCTGCTCACCGCCGGTGCCGCGGACGCCTGGCTCACCCCCATGATCATGAAGAAGGGCCGGCCGGCACACACCCTGTCGGTACTGTGCGCGCCGGCCGCACGAGCGAGGTTGCTCGAGGTGATCATCACGCGGACGTCCACGCTCGGCGTGCGGGAGGTCGAGGTCACCAAGCACGTGCTGGACCGTACCGAGGAGACCGTCCGGATCGACGGCCACCCGGTTCGGGTGAAGCTCGGTCGGGTCTCGGGCCGGGTGGTGAACGTCCAACCCGAATTCACCGACGTGGCCGACCTCGCGGCCGCGACCGGAGTGCCCGTCAAGCAGGCCCTGGCCCGGGCAGGTGCCGCGGCCCAGCACCTCTGGCAGCACTGATCGTTGGGCACGTCATCCGTACGCCACGGCACACCACGGGTCCTCAGGCAGCCGGTTGATCACCCCGAGGCACGGTCAGCGATGCGCGCGACCTCTCCGGGGCCGTGGGTCCCCAACGCCGTCACGATGTAGCCGTCGGTCAGGTCGTCACCATGCCGGATGGCGAACCGCCACAGCCGCGTGTACAGATCCTCGACCACGTCGCGAAGGTCCGCCGGCACCGGCGACTGCGGGTCGGTGCCGAGGGTCCTGCCCTGGCGTTCCCGGTGCAACAGGTTGCGCATCTCCTCGGGATCCGACTCCAGGTCGTACAGCTCGTCGTGATCGAAGTAGTTCACCACCAGCTTCCAGCGAGGGGTCATCACGATCCGTTGGTTCCCGTACGACTCGTTGCCGTTGGTCTGGAACACCAGCTCGTCGCGCGCAGCCGGCGCAGTGCCCTGCAACGCGTCGGCCAGGGAGAGTCCGGACATCGGATGCCGGGGGGTCACCCCGCAGAGCTCGAGCAGGGTCGGGCCGACATCGGTGATCATGGCCGGCAGCTCACTCCGCGTGCCGTGGACCGCCTCGTCGAGTGGCGCACCACCAATGACCAAGGGAATGTGGTACGCAGACGCGAACGACGGCAGCCCCTTGCCCCACAGGCCGTGATCACCGGCGTAGTCGCCATGGTCCGACAGGTACACGAAGATCGTGTTCGACAACTGCCCCGCAGCGGCGACAGCGGCATGCACCTGACCGAACAACGCGTCCTGGTAACTGCAGAAGGCCAGGTAGTGGCGCAAGGCCTCACGGTGCTCTGCCTCGGTGAGTTGGTCGAAGCGGTCACGGATCCGCGAGTACAACGCCGGCTTGTCGGTCATGGGGTCGGTGAAGCTCCCGGGCAGCTCCACGTCGTTGACGTCATACATGTCGAGGAACTCTTGGGGCGGCTGATAGGGGTCGTGCGGCCCCAAGGTGCCGACGTACACCATCCACGGCTCCTCGCCGGCGGCCGCCTGACCGATGAACTCCGTCGCGGAGTCCACCACCCGCTGGTCACCGAAGGCATCCGGGTGGACCGAATAGTGCACGTACTCGGGGTACCCCGGGCGGATGATCTCCCCCGGACGCCGGTGGCCGAGGTCGTCGCGCATTCTGCGCGCCAACGTGGTGAGCTGGCGTCGCATCGCATGCTCGCGCTGCTCCTCTTCGCTGCGGTCCGCGGCTCCGCTCCCACGAGCCGTGACGCCCCATTCCTCCCAGCCATGATCAGCTGGTCCGGCCGTGTTGCTCACGTGCCACTTGCCCGTGAATCCCAATCGGTAGCCGGACTCGGCGACGGACTCCGACCACATCCGCACCCCTGACCGTGGCCCCCGGCTGAGCGCGTTGGCGACGTTCACGTTGTTCCACACACCGTGTTCGGAGGGATGGAGGCCGGAGAGGAACGAGGCCCGGGAGGGACAACAGTGCGGGGAGACGGTGTAGGCACGTGGGAACGTCACCCCCTCCGACATCAGTCGATCCACATGGGGCGTGTGGGCTCGATGCCGGCCCGGCAGGATGGTGGCACCCCGCTGTTGGTCGGTCATGAAGATCACGATGTTGGGGCGGTCGATCGACGATGTCGGCACCGGTCAGGACCCTCCTGCCTCGGGATGTCAGATGGCTGGCACTCGAAACCTGATCAGCGAGCCGTGGGCGTTCAGAGTCGCCGCAAACTGGTCCGGAGCTCTTCGGTCCGGGTCCGCTCGGCGTCGGGAACGTCGTTCTGGCTGATCACCGACCAGTACAGCGCTCGTCTCCCTTCGCCGAGGTCGAACACGATGATCTCGAAGTCCTGACCCGACCCGTCGGCGGTGGTCCAGACGCCGGCCATGCGCCACGCCTGACCGAACTCCGAGGCCGCCCCACTCGCCAGCTCGGAGGTGTCGGCGCGGCCTCCCTCGAACAGGTCAGCTGACATCCGGAGCTGGACCTCCTCGGCGATCTCCTGCACCGACCTGGTCTCGACGTCGGCCGGGACGTGACCCAACGCGAACACCACGTTCGCGTCGAGATCCGCACTCGGCCGGGTCAGGCAGGTCACCCAGTCCATCGGCCCCTCATCAGGGCCGGAACTGATGAATCCGTCCGGCACGTCGTAGCCGATCTCGCCGGCGATGTTCGCCGTCGGAGCGTCACAGAGCAGCGTCATGGACAGCGGACTGTAGGTGCTGGTCGGTTGCGCCTTGTTGAGCACGATGGGTCGCCGGTTGTCCCACCCGGCGACGATGATCCCGGCGACCAGGATCACCACCGCGGTCAGCCCCATCACGATCCGTGGCACCAGCCCGAACCGGCGCGGCGGTCCCGGCGGTACCTCACCCCGCGTCCGCGGATCGTCCTCGGGCGGGGGCGGGGCGTCCTCGTCGTCGGACAGCCATGCCGTCCAGCCGGTCCCGGTCCACCACCGGAAGGTGTCGTCGGCATCGGCCGGGTCGTCGTACCAACCGGGCTTGGCCTTCCGCCGCGACGCCGACCGCGTCGCCGTCGCTGGCCCACGCCCCTCGAGCCCGTCGGCCGGCCCCTCGGGCACACGTCCGCCGAACTCACCACCACGCTCCCCGAGCTCGTCGAGGGGCACCTCGGGTGGGACAGGAGTGCTCACGTCGCCAGCGTAGTTCGATCGACGGTCCCGGTGGCGCCGGACCGGTCACCACGGTCCGGTGAGGGATCCTCGTCGGTCGCGCCCCTGTCCGCCCCGTCCGCCCCGTCCGATGGCGCCCCGTCCGACGTCATCACGTTCGACCCTGCCCCCTCTGCGGCGGGGTCGCCGCGCCGCCGGGATCGTCGTCGTTCGACAGCCCACGCGAAGATGGCCACCACCACGCCCAACTGCACGACGGGGCTCACCGTCTCGCGGACCTGCGTCACCACGGTGTCCAGCTGATCCGACAGGTCCACCACCCGACCGGGCACGTAGGCCACCGACAAGAAGGTGTTGCGGACGATCATGATCACGTCCAGTCGGGAGGAGGCCAGCACCCCCAACGGCACGAAGGCGATCAGGTCGTACCAGGACAGGGTGTACATCGCCGACACCAGCCAGGCCACCGACAACACCAGCGCGGCCCGTACGGCCACCGTCATCACGTCGTCGCGGGGCGAGGTGTCAGGGGCGATGCCGGGCACCGCACTCCACGGCAGCAACCGCCACAGCACGATCACCAGCACCACCAACAGGCTGTACGAGATGATGCCGGTGAGCAGTTTGGCCGTCGTGGTGTCGAGCAGCATCACGTGGTCGAAGAACCGCGACACCGGCTGCGCCCACGACCCGCCCGACACGTACGACCCGTTGCGCAGCACCGACACCAGGGCCTGCGGCTGCCACAGCCCGTACGCCAGACTCATCGGGATCGCCGCGCCGAGGCACAGCAGGGCCGCCTTCTTGGGTTGCTTGCGATAGGCCCACAGCATCGCCAGGCCCCACAACCCGATGGACAACTTCGCACACCCGGCCAGCCCGATCCCGAGCCCGGCACCCAACGCACTGCGGCGCATCAGCATCATCCCGCCGACCGCGAAGATCACCGACAGCGCCTCGTTGTGGGCGCTGATCACGATGCCCCAGATCATCAGCGGGTTGGCGACCGTCATCAGGATCGCCCGGTTCAGCCGGTCCCGGTCACCGCGGGCGATCCAGATGGTGGCAGCGCAGGCGCCGAGGAAGGCCAGTACGTGGAACAGCTGCAGCCAGAACACGATGTCGTGCATGTTCTCGCCGCCGAGGTGGTTGGCCGCCAGCTGCAGCCACGACACGATCGGGCCGTACACGCTGGGGGTGTCCTCCCACGGCCGCTCGGTCCACTCCATCACCGGGTCGTACTGGCTGCGGAACACCTCGGCCGGGGTGATCTCGTAAGGGTTCCGGCCGATCAGCTGCAGCCGTCCGTACGCGGCGTACATCAACACGTCGGCCGAGGTGAGCGGCGGGACGACCGCGTGCAGCAGCGCCAGCACCGTGCCCATCGTGCACAGCCGGCGGGGTCGCGGCCGCCAGCCCGCGTCGAGCGCGCGCAACGCGATCAGCAGTGAGGCACCACCGAGCAGGATCGCCACCCACGCGGCGATGCAGACCACCCACTCGTTCGGTCGCTGCGGCAGTGCCGGGCCGTACCACGGCGGCAACAGGCTGCCGTCGCGCGGACCGAGCACCAGGGTCACCGCCGACGGGCCCAGGATGGCCAACGTCAGGCTGATCGCCGAGAAGCCGAGGATGCCACCGATGGCGACCCGGTGGTCGCGGTGCCAGGCCGTCGGGGTGTACGGCACGTACTCGTTGGGACCCCACAGACGCCGCTTGGGGCTCGGCGCTGCAGCAGTCACCGGGACACGATATCGGGTGGCCACGCTAGGGTCGCAGGACCAAGACGTGGACCGAGAGTGGTGATCATGGCGATGACGGCCGACCCCGGCGCCGGGCCACGCCCGACCGGCCGGATCCACGACGAGGTGAGCCCACTGCGTACGGTGCTGCTGCACCGTCCCGGTGCGGAGCTGCGGCGGCTCACCCCGCGCAACAACGACACCCTGCTGTTCGACGGGATCCCGTGGGTGGATCGCGCCCAGGCCGAGCACGACGCGTACGTCGACCTGTTGACCGGCCGCGGGATCGAGGTGTTGCTGCTGCGCGACCTGCTCACCGAGGTGCTGGCCGACCCGGCCGCCCGGGCACGGGCGATCGACCAGACCATCGCCGACCACCGGATCGGACCGGCCCTGCAGGACTACCTCGGTCGCCGGTTGGCCGAGCTCGACACCGACCACCTGCTCGACGTCCTGGTGGCGGGGCTGCGCAACGACGAGATCACCGGCGTCCGGACGCTGGTCACCGCGTCACTGTCGCCGGAGGACTTCGTGATCGCGCCCCTGCCCAACCTGCTGTTCACCCGCGACTCGGCGTGCTGGCTCGGCGAGCAGGTCATCATCACCTCGCTGGCGCTGCCGGCCCGGCGGCGCGAGACGCAGCTGACCGAGCTGGTCAACAGGTTCCACCCGCGGTTCGCCGGTGTGCCGCAGGTGCACGGCTGGGAGTCGGAGTACGTGGAGGGCGGCGACGTACTGGTGCTGGCGCCCGGGGTGCTCGCGATCGGGATCGGGCAGCGGACCAGCGCGGCCGGGGTGGAGCGGCTCAGCCACACACTGCTGCGGCAGGGCCTGGCGCGTCGGGTGCTGGCGGTGCCGATCGACCAGGGCCGGGCGACGATGCACCTCGACACCGTCGTCACCATGGTCGACACCGACGCCTGCGTGATGTACCCCAACGTCGCCGACCGGCTGCAGGCCCGCACCCTGCGGCTCGACGACGACCAGGTGGTGGTCGACGAACCAGCCCCGTTCCTGGCCGCGGCCGCCACGGCGATGGGGATCGACGAACTGCGGGTCATCGACACCGGGCTCGACCCGGTCACCGCCGAGCGTGAACAGTGGGACGACGGCAACAACACCTTGGCCCTCGCGCCCCGGGTGGCGGTGGCGTACGAACGGAACACCCAGACCAACGCGCGCCTCGAGGCCGACGGCATCGAGGTGCTCACCATCGCCGGCAGCGAACTCGGCTCCGGCCGCGGCGGGCCGCGCTGCCTGACCTGTCCGATCGTGCGCGACGCCCCACCCGAGGCCCCGAACGACGCGCTCGGGTGAGCTGTCTCGGGCGCCACACCCGGACGTTGGCGACATGGCACCGGGGGACACAATGGCCCCATGAGTTCAAGTGCGCGCCAGCCCGGTGACGCGACCCGCATCGCGGTCGTCGGTGCCGGCATGGTCGGACTGGCGACGGCCTGGTTCCTGCAGGACCACGACGTCGAGGTGACGGTGTTCGACCGTACGGGGGTCGCCGCCGGATCGTCCTGGGGCAACGCGGGCTGGCTGACCCCCGGCATCGCGACCCCGCTGCCCGAGCCGGCGGTGCTGCAGTACGGGATCAGGGCCGTCTTCAGCCCGAGTTCACCGGTGTACGTACCGCCCAGCCTGAAGCCAGACTTCCTGCGGTTCGTGTTCGGCTTCACCCGGCACTCCACGACCAAGGCGTGGCGGCGGGCGATGGAGTCGCTGGTGCCGATCAACGACCTGTCGCTGGCGAGCTTCGACCTGCTGTCCGAGGGTGGGGTGGCCGCACCGACGCTCGCCGCCGAACACTTCCTCGCCGCGTACCGGACCGAGGCCGAGCGGGCCACGCTGCTGGCCGAGATCGAGCACATCCACGAGTCGGGCGGCGACATCAGCTTCGACGCACTCAGCGGTGAGGAGGCCCGTACCCTGGAGCCGGCCCTGTCGGACGAGATCGGCGCCGCGATCGTGCTCCACGGGCAGCGGTTCGTCGACCCCGGCAGCTACGTGGCCGCGTTGGCCGACTCGGTCGTCGCCCGCGGCGGCGAGGTCCGTACCGGCGTCGACGTCACGCAGTTGGCCGACGTCCGCGGCACCGTGCACGTGACCACCAGCGAGGGCACCGAGGAGTTCGACCAGGTCGTGGTGGCCACCGGGGCCTGGCTCGGGCAGTTGGTCCGCGACTTCGGGGTGAAGCGGGTCGTCCAGGCGGGCCGCGGCTACTCGTTCAGCGTGCACGCCGACAACCTGCCGACCGGTCCGGTGTACCTGCCGGCCGCCCGGGTGGCGTGCACCCCGATCGGGGAGCGGCTGCGGGTCGCCGGGATGATGGAGTTCCGCCGACCCGACGCACCGCTCGACCAGCGGCGGATCACCGCGATCGTCGAGGCGGCCCGGCCGCTGCTGACCGGCGTCGACCTCGACCACCGACAGGACGACTGGGTCGGCTCCCGGCCGTGCACCATCGACGGACTGCCGCTGATCGGTGCCACCCGGTCACCGCGGGTCTGGGTCGCCGGCGGTCACGGGATGTGGGGCATCACGCTCGGTCCGGTCACCGGGCGGTTGCTCGCCCAGCAGATCACCAGCGGTCGGATGCCGGCCGAGTTGCGCCCCTTCGCACCGCTGCGCTGAGCTTCTCCGACGTCAGCGGCTGCGGTCCAGCGCGGCGAGGGCGCGGTCGGGATGGTCGGTGGTGATCGCATCCACGCCGAGGGCGAGGCAGGCCGCGATGTCGGCGGGTTCGTTGACGGTCCACACGTGACACTCGCGGCCGGCCTCATGGAGCCGGGTGACGAACGCAGGGTCGTCGCGCAGCAGGGTGCCGGCCGGGCCGACCGCGATGTCGCCGGGGAGGTGGTCGATGGTGCCGTCGTCGGGACGACTGATCAGGTACGTCAGCGGCACCCTCGGACAGCTGGCCCGCATCCGATCCAGCGCGGCCAGGTCGAAGCTGATCATCCGGACCGGCCCGGAACCGTCGGCCCAACCGTACGAACCCAACAGCTCCGCCAGGGCACCCTCGACCTGGTCGTCGTGCGGTACCGGATGCTTGGTCTCGACCGCGAGGTGGACGTCGACCCCGGCGGCGCGGGCCTCGGCGACCATGTCGAACAGGTCGGACAGTTCCACGAAGGCCCGGTCTGCCTCGGTCAGCTCGGCCAGGTCGGCCAGGTCGGAGCGCCAGGCACCGAAGTCGACGGTACGCAGCTCGGCGAGGCTGAGGTCGGCCAGCGCGGCCGACGGCTCGCCCGACCAGCGTCCCGTACGGACAAGGTCTGCGTCGTGCAGGCAGCCGAGTCGGCCGTCGGCGGTGAAGTGGACGTCGCACTCCAGCCCGAGGCGTACGTCCTCCCGGCGGGCGAGGTCGATGGCGGCCACGAACGCGCCGCGCGTCATCTCGGGGTGGGCGCCGGACCAGCCGCGGTGGGCGAACAGCTCAACCATGGGGTTCATTCTCGCCGACCGTCCGTCGTCGGCGGCGGGCAACCCCGCCCACGGTTACCCTTGGGGGCGTGCCTGCAGCCAGCCAACCCACGCTCCGTCGCCGACGGCTGGGCGCGGTGCTCGCGGTACTGGGCTTCATCGCGGCGCTGATCGTCCCGGCGGCCCCCGCGCACGCCCTCGAGGACTACACCCCGGAGGCCTGCCAGACCTACCTGTCGCAGGCCGCACCGGGCGAGGCCTGGCACATGAAACGACTGCGGTACGACGACGTGCACCGGATCGCGACCGGCAAGGGCGTCACCATCGCCGTGATCGACACCGGCGTCTTCCAGGGCAGCTCGCAGTACATGGCCGGGATCAACCTCGACTGGGACAACACCACCGGCGTCGACAAGGCCAAGGACGACCGGGTCGACTGTGGTCACGGCACGTTCGTGGTGTCGCTGATCGCCGGGCAGAACGTCCCGGACCTCGACTACGACTACTCGGGGATCGCGCCCGACGTCAACATCCTGGCCATCCGCGCCCTGCAGGAGACGAGTCCCCGGGAGCCGGAGCCGCTGGGCCCGGTGATCGAGGCGATCGACAAGGCCGTTGCGGCGAAGGTGGACATCATCTCGATCAGCCAGTCCGGCAGCGACACCCCGCAGTACCGGGCCGCCATCGAGCGGGCGGTGGCCGCCGGCATCCTGGTGGTCGCGGCCTCCGGCAACGGCGGAGCCGCCGGGCCCTCGTACCCGGCCAACTACCCGGGCGTGATGGCGGTCGCGATGACCACCGCCACCGACGTGCCCGACCCGCAGAGCCAGTACGGCGAGGGGATGCAGATCTCGGTCGCCGCCCCCGGGTCCGGGGTGGTCGGGATGAAGCCGTTGTGCCTGTCCTCCGACCCGAACTGTCCGCCGGGACAGGGGCCGTCCTACTTCGAGGTCGACACCGGTACGTCGTTCGCCACCCCGTTGGTGGCCGGCGCCGCCGCCCTGCTGATGGAGCGCTACCCCGACATGACCGCCAAGGAGGTACGGCGCCGGCTCGAGGTCACCGCCGATCCGCCGGTCGGTGGAGCGCCCGACCTGCAGCTCGGCAACGGGATCATCAACCCGTACCGGGCGCTCACCGCACCCGTGGGACCGCCGGCCCCTTCCGGTGCCGAGACCCAGCCCGGCAACCTGCACATCCAGCCGCCCCCGGTCGACACCAACCACGCGGCGCGCAACACCGCCCTCGCCGTGGCCGGCACCTCGCTGGGCATCGTCACGATCGCCGGTGTCATCGCCGCCGCCCTGCCCGCCGGTCGCAAGCGTCGCTGGCGACCCGCCCGGCACGACTGACCCACGTCCCCCGAGCCTGTTCCGTACGCCCGAGCCGGTTCCGTACGCCCGAGCCGGTTCCGTACGCCCCCAAACCTGTCGAGAGTTACCGCTCGTCTCGAGTGGGCAGTTGGAGAGGCTGTGCCCATCGAGTGGGCACTCGGAGAGGCGTCCCCTCATCGAGTGGGCAGTTGGAGAGGCGCTCTCTCATCGAGAGGGCACTCGGAGAGCCAGTCCCTCACCGAGAGGGCAGTTGGAGAGGCGGTCCCCCATCGAGAGGGCACTCGGAGAGGCGAATCGACGCTGGCGACCTCTCCGACTGCCCGCTCGCTGCGGGACCGCGAGCACGAGTCGTGGCCCTGGCCCGGGCGGCGCGTGGGAGAGGGCGCTACAGCGACACCGCTGGACGTATGTGTCGCCTGTGTCGCTCAGACGCCCATATTTGCGAGGGATCAGCCATTTTCTGGCCGCCCAGCCGACCCCTGCGATGGCGCCTCGACAAGCTCGACGGGGCGTCACGCGCCTCGACAAGCTCGACGCGCGTGACGCGTCTCGACGAGCTCGACGGACGGAGCTCAGGGTTGTCGGCGGTGTTCGGCCAGGATCTTGATCGCCTTCGGGCCCACCCCGTGCAACGCCAGCAGCTCGTCGTCGGTCCGGGAGGCGACGTCGGCCATCGAGGTGATGCCGGCACCGAGCAGCGCCCGGAGGGCCGGCTTGCCGATCGCTGGCGGCAGATCCCCCGCCCCATCGGCACCGGATTCGGCCTGCTCGGCGGCGGTGACGAGCCGCTTCGGTGCCCGGGCGGCCCAGGCCCGACGGACAAGGGCGTTCAGCTGCATCCCGTTGACTTCGGTCAACGCCACCCGGATGCCCACCGGTTTCCCCGAGAGGCTGAACGGCTCGGCGGCCGGGATGTCGGCCATGCTCGTACGGGCATCCTCGTCCGACATGTGCAACTCGGCCACACCGTCGACCGCGGCCGCGAAACGCTTCCCGCGGACGAGGAACCGATCACGGTCGGAGCCCTGCTCCACCTCCGGCAGGGCGAGCGCAGCCTTGCGCAGTTGGGCCACGGTGGTCATCGCGCCTCCTCCACGCCGCCGACGGGCGTCTCGACACGCTCGACGGGCGTGTCCGGGAACGTCTCGACGGGCGAATCCGGGGACGTCTCGACAAGCTCGGCGGGCGTGTCCGGTGTCACTCCTTGGGTGGGGTCCATGCGGTCTGCATCAACACCTTGCCGGCGCGGGAGACCAAGGTGCCGCGACCGGGTGGCAGCGGGGTCGCCTTCACGTCCGACAGCAGGGCACCCTCGTCCTTCGTACCGCTCATGATCAGGCCCGGGTTGACCGAGTCCTTCATCCGGGCGATCACCTGGTCACCGAACGCGGCCCGGCCGGCACCGCCCATGCCGCGGGCGATGATCACGTGCAGTCCGACGTCCAACGCCTGTGAGACGTACGGGGCGAGCTGGTTGAGCGGGTTGCCGAGGCTGGTCGCGACCAGCTCGTAGTCGTCGACCACGATGAACAGGTCGGGACCCTTCCACCAGCTCCGGTCGCGCAGCTCCTGCTGGGTGACCTTCGGGCCGGGGAGCCGAGCCTTGATCGCCGCGGCGGCGCCCTTCATCAGCTCGTCGGCGGCATCGTGCGAGGCCGCGTACCCCAACATCTGCTCACCCTCGACGTAGCCGAGGTGGGCGCGCCGGTAGTCCAGCATCATGATCTTGGCCTGCTTGGGCGTGTACCGGGTCGTGATGCCGTCCAGGAACCGCCGGATCAGCGACGACTTGCCGCACTCCGGGGCGCCGAACGCCACGAAGTGCGGGTCGACGTTCGGATCCCAGACGTACGGGGCGAGCTCCAGCTCGTCGATCCCCAGCGCGAACGAGCGGTCGTTGTCGTCCTGGGTGATCGGCGGCAGCGCGGAGGCCGGCAGCAGGTCCGGCAGCATCCGCACCTCGGCGGCATCGGGACCCGACCAGCTCTCCTTGACCTTGGCGACCATCGCCTTGACGCCGTCGCTGAGGTCGTCGGCGTTCTCCACCCCGTCGATCCGCGGCAGGCCGATCAGCATGTGCAGCTTGTCGTTCGACAGGCCACGACCCGGGCGGCCGGACGGCACCAGGGCCTGCACCTTCCGGTCGATCTCGGACTCGAACGCGTCACCGAGCTTCAGCTCGATCCGGCTCTGCAGCAGGTCGCGGATCGCCATCCGGAACTCGGACCACTTGTTGGCGCTGCCGATCAGGTGGATGCCGAAGCCGAGACCACGTCCGGCCAGCCCGGTCAGCACGGCCTCCTGCGCCTCGAACTCACTGCGCAGGGTCCCCCAGCCGTCGACGACCAGGAAGACGTCGGTCGGGAACCGGTCCGGCGGGATGGAGCCGTCACGTCGGCCGCGCCGGTAGGAGGTCATCGAGTCGACCCCCAGCTCGGCAAACGACAGCTCGCGCGACTGCATCAGCGAGGTCATCTCCGCGATCGTCCGGCGGACCCGGTCGACGTCGAGCCGGCCGCACACCGAGCCGACGTGCGGCATGTCGCGCAGTGACCCGATCGAGCCGCCACCGAAGTCGAGGACGTAGAAGCCGACCTCGGCCGGGGTGTGGGTGACCGACAGCCCGGTGATCAGGGTCCGCAACGCGGTGCTCTTGCCCGACTGCGGGCCACCGACCACGGCCAGGTGACCACCCGCACCTGCCATGTCGACCCACATCGGGTCGCGGCGCTGCTGACGCGGCCGGTCGATCAGGCCGACCGGGGCGCTCAACCGCGCGTGCAACCGGGTGTCGGCGGTGGTCAGGCCACGCTGCGGGTCGACCACGAGCTCGCTGCCGACCAGCTGGTCGATGGTGGGCGGGTCGTCCAGCGGCGGCAGCCAGACCTGGTGGGCCGGGTAGCCGTGCCCGATCAGCTTGTCGACGACCAAATTGAGCAGCGTCTCCGCCTCGTCCTCCTCCTGGTCCGCCGGCTTGTCGACGACTTCCTCGGTCTCCTCGACGCCGTCCTCGGTCTCCTCCGGCTCCGGCTCGGGGGGCGGCTCGACGACCGGGACGTGCCCGGCCTCGAACTCCAGCACCGGCGGGATCCACTTGTTGGTGGTGAGCGCCGAGGCGGCGAGCATGCCGCCGGAGCTGCTGCCCTGGATGGCCGGTGCCGCCGCCGAGCCGTGCCAGGGCCCCGACACGTACGCCGCCTTGAACTGCTGCATGTTGCTGTCACCCTGCTGCTTCAGGTAGCCGTTGCCCGGACCGGGCGGCAGTTCGTACGCATCAGGCACGCCGATCACGACACGGGACTCGGCGGCGGAGAACGTGCGCAACGCCAACCGGTACGACAAGAAGGTGTCCAGGCCGCGCAGCTTGCCCTCCTCCAACCGCTGCGAGGCGAGCAGCTGGTGGACCCCGACCGATCGGCCGATCCGGCCGATCTGGATGAACAACTCGATGAACTCCGGTCGCGCGGCGAGCAACTCGGAGAACTCGTCGACGACGATGAACAGGCTCGGCATGGGCGGCATGTCGGCACCCTCGAGCCGCGCCTCCTCGTAGTCCTCACGGTTCTTGAAGTTGCCGGCCGCGCGGAGCACCTCCATCCGACGTTCCATCTCGCCGGCGATGGCGTCCTGCATCCGGTCGACGAGGGTGAGCTCGCCCTCCAGGTTGGTGATGACCGCCGACACGTGCGGCAGCTTGTCGACACCGAGGAAGGTCGCGCCACCCTTGAAGTCGACGAGCACGAAGTTGAGGAACTCCGACGAGTGCGTCATCGCCAGTCCGAGCACCAGGGTGCGCAGGAACTCCGACTTGCCCGAGCCGGTGGCGCCGATGCAGATGCCGTGCGGTCCCATGCCGCCGAGTGCGGACTCCTTGATGTCGAGCTCGACCGGTCGCCCGTCGATGCCGTTGCCGAACGGGATCCGCAGCCGTTGGTGCATCGGCCGCAGCTTCCAGTTGGTGCGGATGTCGAAGTTGATCGGGTCGCTCTGCCCCAACATCGCCGGGTAGTCCTTGGGGGCCTCGAAGACGACCTCCTCGATGCCTTCGTCCTCCTCCTCCGCGGCGGCCTCCTCGACCGCGGCGCTCGGCATCTTGTACTGCGCCAACGATCGGGCGAGCACCTCGGCGGTGACCACCGGGATGCCGTCCGGCTTGCCCAGCGGGGTCCGGGCGACCTGTCCCGACTGCTGCCGCCGGTGCAGGGTGAGCGTCTCCTCGCGGACCTCCAACATCGCGTGGCCGTGCTCGACCCGCCGGGGACGTTCGCGGATCGTACTGACGTCGAGCAGGGTGACCCGCGTGTTCGGCGTCGCCATCGACGCCCCGGTCACCGCGGTCACCCCGTCGACCACCAGCACGATGTGCTTGGGGGCGTCGTCGCCGAGCCCCGCCGCACCGTCCGACACCTGCGACAGCTCGTTCTGCGAGGTCGCGAACAACCGCAGCGGACCCGCGCCGTCGGTCCGGGTCGGGTGCTGGGCGTGCGGCAGCCACTTCGCCCAGTCCCAGTGGTCCCGGTTCTCCTTGGAGACGCAGAACATGATCCGGCAGTCGGTGGGGGCGTGCCACGCGGCCATCTGGCAGACCATCGCGTACGCCAGCTCCCGCTCGCGATCGAGGTCACCGATCAGCTGGACGGTGGTGAAGCCCTTCATGCTCAGGGCGAGCGGCACACCGGCCACCGTGCGGTGGGTACGGATGAAGCGCCGCAGCGCGCCGGTGGTGAGCGGTTCGAGGTCCTCGATCGGCTTCGACTCCGGCGGGGTGATCCGCTGGGCGAACTGCTGCGGACCCTCGGAGATGCGGACCGACATGAAGTCGTCGGCGTCGGGGCGGCGTTCCCACATCCGCTTGCCGCCGACGATGGACCACAGCACCGCCGGGTTCGGGTGGCGCCAGGTGACGGCCCGGCGTTGTGCGTCGGCGGCCTTGCGGACCCGCCGGCGGGTCTGGGTGAGGTAGCGGAAGTAGTCGCGCCGGGAGGCGTCCAGCTGCGCGGCGGTGTCGTCGTTGCCGCGGCCGGTCTGGCTGAGCATCATGCCGAGCATCGAGATGCCGTACATGCCGCCCATCACCGCGCCGAGCGGCCCGCGGCCACCGTTCATCATCATCAGCGCCATCGCACCGGCACCGGCGACCATCGGCAACATCCGCAGCACCGCACCGAAGTTCTTCGACCCCGAGGGTGCCGGGATCTCGGGCGGGGACTCCAACAACAGGTCGCCACGAGGCATCGGAGGCGGGTCCGCGCGCTTGCTCCGGATCCACGTGACCTGTGCCATCCATCCGCCCTTCTCGGTCCTGAACGTGCCGTGTCGACCCGACCGTCGCGGCGTCGACCACCGACGAGTTTCCCACCGGGTTCGGTCCGGCGCACCCCATCATGCCAACCGAGTGGGGCAGCGTCCCACCGAACGGCCGGGTCACGGTCGAGTCGGGCGCCCTGTCGCCCCGCCCGTCCGCCCGTGCGATCGCACCTTCGGCGGCACGACTGAGCACTGGGACGGGACTCGACCCCACCCGTTCGGTACGCTGCCGCACGTGACAGTGGCTGGTGACGACCTCGCTCGGGTGACCGTGATCTCCCCGACGCGCCGGATCGACCTCGCGCTGCCCGGTGGGACCACGCTGGGCGAGATCATGCCCAACATCGTCCGGTTCTCCGGGTACGAGGGTGGTTCGGCCGCCGAAGTGGTGCACGCCTGGGTGCTGCAGCGGTTCGGGGAGGACCCGCTCGACCCGACCCGTGCGATCGCCGACCTCGACATCCGCGACGGCGAGACGTTGCACCTGCGTCAGCTCGAGTCGGCGATGCCCGATGCCGCCTTCGACGACGTGGTGGACGCCGTCGCCACCTCCACCGCCACCCAGCCGAACTGGACCTCACGCCACAGCGTGATCATGGCGCTGCTCGTCGGGGCGGCGATCCTGATCGGCATCCCCACCCTGCTGCTGCTCCGCAGCCCGGGACTGGCCGCCTCGGTCTCCACGCTCGGCCTCGCGTTCGCCGCCGGACTGTCGGCCGTGTTGGCCTCCCGCGCCTTCGGCAAGCGAACGGCCGCGGTCGCACTGGCGTGGATGTCGGTCGTGCTCGCCGGGCTCGGCGGCTTCTTCCTGCTCGACCAAGGGCTGCCGATCCAGGTGCTCACCTCGGCGGCCTGTGTGTTGTTGGCCGCCGGCGTGATGGGGCTGGGTGCCCAGGCCACCCCGTTCGCCTTCCTCGCCGCCGCGATCGTCGCGTTCGTGGTGATCGTGGTCGAGATCGTGTCGGTGATCATCCCCGACCAGCAGATCGCCGTGGCGGCCATCGCGGTGACGTTGATCATGGGCTTCACCTCCCTGCTGCCCACCGCCTCGTTCCGGTTGGCGCGGGTCGCCATGCCGAACCTGCCCTCGTCGGCCGAGCAGTTGGTCGGTGACGACACCCCGGTCCAGTCCGACATCGTCGTCCGCGCAGTGATGGCCGACAAGCTGCTGGCCGCCTTCCTCACCGCCAGTTCGATCACCGTCGCGCTCGGCACCTTGTTGGTGCTGCAGCACGGCTCCTGGTTCGCGGTCGCGCTCGCCTTCTGCATCGGGCTGGCGCTGCTGCTGCGGGCCCGCTCGTTCGTCGGGCTGGAACACCGGCTGCCACTGCTGATCGGTGGCGTGGTGATCGTGCTGGTGACGCTGGGGATCGCGATGGTCATGATCCCCAGTGACGTGATCCGGGTGCTGGTCGGGATCGGCGCGGCCGCGCTGCTGGCACTGATCCTGGTGATCTACGCCGCCAGCTTCGCCGACCGGATCGTCGCCCCGATCTGGGGCCGCTTCGGCGACGTCTTCGAGTGGCTGGCCATCATGGCGATCGTGCCGCTGGTGCTGGCCGTGCTCAACCTGTACGCCTTCGCGCTCGGCCTCGCCGGCTGACGCCGTACGCGGCCCGGCGGCTGGCCGCTCCAGCGGGAAGCACGCTCAGGCGAACAGCATCTTGTACTCGAGCTTCGTCGGCGGGATGGCGATCTTGACCACCCGCCGCGGCATCGCGAGGATCACCTCGTGGTCGGCCAGGTTCTGGCAGCTGCGCAACTGCTGGGAGTTGAGTGCGTACGCCCGGCGCAGGTTCTCACCGACCTTGGCGTTGAACGGGGCGACCAACGCCATCTCGCAACTGCGCAGCGCGAACACCGAGCTGGACGCGGTGACGTCCATGCTCATCAGCAGCGCCTGCCAACTGCCCAACGGCTGCTGGATGCCGTCGTAGAAGGCGGCGTCGTCGACGACCACCGACGGCCGCCACGGTCGGCCGGCGCTGGGGGCGCTGTCGTTGGGTCCGAGCAGGTCGGCGTTCCCGCCGCCGGTGTGCACGGCGTCCACCAGCCCGCTCCAGCGTCGTGGCTCCTGGGCGAAGATCGACAGGTGCGCGCCGAGCGAGATGCAGCGGAAGGCGAGCAGCCAGGCCACGTAGTCCGGGACCGCGAGTGCCAGCTTCGTCGGCGTACGGCGGAACAGTCGGATCGAGACCGGGCCGTGCGTCCCGCCGCCGAGGAGGAGCCCGCTGGGACCGGTGCGGACCACCGGCTCACCCGACGACTGGTCGTCACCCCACCCTGCGGCCACGGCCGGGGACGGCTCACTGGGCCGCGTACGATCGGGCAGCGCCCGGATGTCGCGGGCCGGGACCGGGGCCGAGGCGGCCGACGCGGCCGACGCGGCCGACGGGGCGGAGGCGGCGGACCGGCCCGAACCGACCGAGTGGCCAGAACCGGCCGAGTGGCCCGAACCGGCGGACTGGCCGGGCCGTTGCCCCTGGCCGACCAGCGCAGCCGAGCCCGGGGTGGGGGCGAGGGCGCCGGGTGCCGAGCCTTGTGACCCGGGCGCAAGCCCGTCGGGGCCGTACGACTGCGGGGCCTGGCCGGGCATCGGTCCCGGCGCTCCCTGCTGAGGCGGCGGTGCCTGGTCACCCCAGTTCATCGGTGCCGGGTCGCTGCCGCCCCAGTTCATCGGTGCGTCGGCGTCGGCGCCCCGCTTGGCGCGCTTCGCCTTGGGGGCCTTGGCCGGCTTGGCCCGCTTGCTGCGCTTCGGGGGCGGGTCGGTCATCTGCCAGTCACTCATGCGGCGAACCCCCTGCCGAGCGGGACCGTCGCGAGCACGGTCGGGATCTGGGTGCCACCGGCCGGGGCCAGGGTGAGGGCGCCGCCGAGGTGGTCCAGCACGTACTGCTGGGCGTGCTGAGCCGTCGTGACGTCAGGGGTGACCAGCCGCACCCCACCGGAGGCGGCCCGGCCCGGCGCGAACGTGTAGGAGGTGATCGAGAACAGCACCGGCGCCGACGCGACCGCGTCCAGCACCTGGCCGTACCCGGCGGACGGGCTGGTGCCCCACCGCCGGATCAGCCGGCCGCTGTGCACCAGCCCGTCGCAGGTCCAGTGCGTCCAGTCCTCCGAGGTCCGCTGGGTCCCGTGCTCCTCCGGCCCGGAGCCGGCGGTCAGCGCCATCACGTCGTAGATGCCGAGCGGGTCGAGCACGGTGGTGGCGATGCCCTGCCGCTTCAGCACCGACTGCACCCGGTGCAGACCGAACCGCAGGGTGGCGTAGATGCCGTCCTTGCCGGCCCCGCGACGGGCCACCGCGCCGAGGCAGAGCCGCGGGTCGAGCCGTACGCACAACCAGGTCCGCCGGACCGTGGGCGGTGGATGCTTGGTGATCTGCCGGTACGACTGGGAGGCCTCGGTCTCACCACCGAGCAGCAGCACCGTCGGGGCCGGGACGGTGTAGGTGACGACCTGCACCCCGGCGAACACGACGTCGTCCTGGGTGGTCAGCCCCTCCATGGCGGTCAGGTTGAGCTGTTCGCCCTTGTCGGCGATCAGGTTCTCGTCGGAGGCCAGCGCGAGCACGGCGGTCCACGCGTTGCCGTCGGTGATGACCCCGACCTCCTCGCCACGACCGGTGGTGGTCAGGCTCACCGACAGGCCCGGGATCCACTCCGCCAACGGGACCAGGTCGGCCGGCACGTCCGCCGGGTTGACCTGCCGGGGCGACCGCTGCGAGAACCGGATCCGGGCCGCGAGCCGCTGGCCGAGCGACCGGCCGGCGATCGGGATCACCCACACCAGCACCAGGACCAGCAGCACGGCGGCCACGATGATGAACACCATGCGACCGGACAGCACCGCCAGTCCGAGCAGTAGCAGCGCGACCTCCACGGCGACGAAGCGGGCGGTCAGCGGAAGCAGGACGGGACGACGGCGCGACTGCGTCACGATGCGCTCGGTGGTCCGTCCCGCCATGTCTGTCCTTCGCCGGCCCGTCGGTGGTCGGTGACTACTCTAGAGCCCCGATGGTCCCTCCTTGGACTTCCGTGATGGGAGGATGACCCCGAATCTGGTGACCGATCACAGGGAAGTGCCCCAACACACGTCAGGACCTCACGACCCGCAAGGACCCCGACACACCCGCAAGGACAACGATGGCAAGCCGCAAGGACCTGCTGAAGGCGTACAAGTTCACCAGCGACCGCCTGGTCGCGGCGCTGGTCGACCGCAACCCCGACCGGGTCGACTCGCCGCTGCGTCGGATCGGGATGGGGACCTTCGCCAGCATCATGATCGGGATCGTGATCATGGCCGGGTTCGGCGTGGTCGGGCTGATCAACCCCGGCAACAACACCACGTGGAAGGAGGAGACCAGCCTCGTCGTGATCGACTCCGAGGCGGGGCAGGTCTTCTGGTACCGCAACCCGGTCCTGCATCCGATGGAGAACATCACCTCGGCGAAGCTGGCCAGCAACGGTGCCGAGGTGCGGAGCCTGAAGTCCAAGTCGCTGACCGGTGTCGAACGGGGCGCACCACTCGGCATCACCGGGGCACCGCGACAACTGCCGAACGAGGAACAGCTCGGGCTCTACCCACTGCAGGTCTGCGCCACCGCGCCCACCCCCGACGGGGAGCGTCACACCACCGTCCGGTTCGGCGAGACCCAGGACGAGGAGGAGCAGCAGGGCCCGGGGACGGCCGTCCCGGTCGTGCTGACCGACGCCGAGGAACACGACTACCTGGTCGTCGACGGCACCGCCCACCTCATCCCGCGCAAGGACGGTGAGCAGACACCGGCACTGGTCGTGCTGCTCGGCTACCCGACGATGACCGGGGCGTACGGCCTGCTGTCGACCCTGCCGGTCGGCAGTGAGCTGAGCGCCGACCGCATCCTGGACGGCCTCGAGACCGGTCAGCCCAGCAGCAACGCCGCCGGCGAGGCCGACACGGTGGGTGACCTGGTCCACGTCCGGGGTGGCGAGGCGACGTACCTGATGTTGGAGGACGGGCTGAGCCGGATCACGCCACTGGAGCACAAGGCCGTGGAGGCCGACACCAACACGACCAGCATCGAGCTGAGTTCGGCCGAGGTGTCGTCACACCTGAGCGCGACCCTGCCGGACCGGTCGGTGGCCGACCTGCCGACCACGATGCCGGAGGTGCCGTCGACGCCCGGCATCGCCGACGGGCCGCTGTGCGCGACCTGGGAGTCCGCCGAGTCCGGGCCGGTCGTGGCCAGCGACGTGACCCCGCCGGAGGTGACCACCCCGAACGCCGATCCGCGACTGGCCGACGCCGTGGTCAGCGAGCCGGGCCGAGGTGCACTGTTGGCCAACTCGCTGACCGAGGCCGATCCGGAGTCGGCGGTGCTGCTGGTCGAGGGCCAACGCTTCGGGATCCCGGACGCGGCGTCGCTGAAGGCGCTCGGCTACGGCGCCACACCGTTGGACCGCGTCTCCCCTGCCGTGATCAACTTGATCCCGATGGGGCTGCCCGGCGGCACGGTGCTGTCGATCGACGCCGCGGGCCGCTCCCCCGAGTAGCCGCCCGTCGAGCCTGTCGAGACGTCCCGCAAGAGGCCCTCCGAGAAGCTCACGGGGCCGACGGGGTGGGCAGTTCCTCCGGTGCGTCGGTCTCGTCGGGGTCGGCGACCTCGACCAAGGTCAACTCGGGCCGCTTCGCCTCGATCCCGGCCCCCTGCCGGATGCCGCGGAGTCCTTTGACCAGCCACGGACCGAAGTGTTGCCGCGCCCAATCCAGGTCGTTGGCGATGCGCTGCCGACGCAGCTGGTGCTCCACCCCTTCCGGCAGCGGCTCCTGCCAGTGGTCGTGGCCCGGAAGCCCAAGCAGGCTTGCCATTCCGTGGGCCACCCGGCGGTGTCCGAGGGCGTTGCCGTGCAGCCGGTCGTCGTACCAGAGCCGCCGGTCGCCGGCGATCTCGTAATGCTCCAGGTCGAGCAGCAGCACCCCGTACCGAGCACACTCACGCCGCTGGATCTCGTTCAGGGCAAGGACTCTCTCGCGGATGGGTCCGGTGGCCAACGGGTTGATCTTGACCGGGTCGGGCACGTTGAAGGTCATCACCGTGATGCCGTGCCCACGAGCCTCGGAGTACATCGCGGTGAGGTGATCGGTCACCGTGTCGAAGTCGGTGACCAACGCCAGGCAGTCGTTGATGCCGGCGGTGATCGTGAGCAGGTCCGGCTCCATCGCCATCGCCCGGTCGAACTGCAGCGCCCGCACTTCGGCGGCGACCATGCCGCGGATGCCGAGGTTGGCGTACCGGACCGGTTGATCACCTTCCTGACTCAAGATCATCGCCAACCGGTCGGCCCAACCGCGGTACCCGCCTCGTGGGTCAGGGTCCGCCAGGCCTTCTGTCGCGGAGTCGCCGATGGCCACGTATCGCTCGATCTGACGCACCCGTCCAGTATGGCCGAAACCCAAAATCATGGGTCGACAACCAGACACAAGATCCTGCGGGATCGGCACGGCTGAACGCCTCGGTCCCCCACGATTGCCGTGCCCAACGCGTCATCCTCGCGACCTTCTCGCGACGGCCAGATGGTGACCCTCCCCGGTCCTAGTGTCTGGATCGTCCCGCCCGGACCGTGCGCGCATCCTCCGCTCGCAACATGTGACGGGCCTGACTGGGGAGGCAATGGCAATGACGGCCCGTCCCGCCGTGGACACCCTGCGCGAGCAGTGTCCGCATCCGGCTCCGACGAGTGTGCCGGGACAGGCGAACTTCGCGGACCGGATCCTCGAGGTCACCGACCTCTCACGAATCCGGCTGGTGCACGGTCGTACGAACATCCTCGACGTGTTGCGGCAGGCAACCCGGACCGCAACGCACAGCATGAGCATGCACCCGACGCCCTGCTACGACATCGAGAACCGACTGCCGGCCTGTCGGCACCGCGACGCTCGGTCCTCCACGACGTCGATCCGGGCGTTGTACCCGACCATCGGCGAGGCACGTGCTTCGGTGGAGCGCCTCGGATGCTGTGTGGAGGCGCGGGTGTCGCCGGCGGTGACGCGCGCGATGGTGGTGGTCGACCGCAACCGGGTGATGCTGGACCTGCGGCAACCGGACAACCCGGCGACGGTCGCTGCGCTGATCTCCGATCCGGCCATGGTGACGGTGATCTGCGACCTGTACGAGGGCATCTGGGCCGCCGCGGCGACCGTCACCGGCGAGGTCACCGATGACACGTTCACCGAGCGTCAGCTGCACGTGTTGCAGTTGCTCACCGACGGTTGCACCGATGATCAGGTCGCCCGTTCCCTCGGCATCAGTGCCCGGTCGGTGCGCTCCGAGGTCGCCCTGGTCCGGGAGCGACTCGGCGCGCAGAGCCGGTTCCAGGCCGGGGTCCGCTTCGCCCGGCTCTTCCCGGACCTGCCGAACGCCGTCGGCTGAGTCGGCAACGCTTCTGGCGTACCGAACCGCGGCGATTTCGAGGTGATGTCCGCGTCAGCGGGCCCGGGCCCCGAAATCGCCGCGGTTGCGTCAGCCTCGGCAGCCGCGGGCCAGTCAGGGGCGGGCGATCACTTCGTTCAACACGCGGCCCTGCGCCCCGGACGGCGCCGGAATCCCCAGCAGGGCTGCCATCGTGGGGGCGACGTCGACGTGGCGGACGTTGCGCGTCTGGCGTCCGGGAACGATGCCGCAGCCACCGATCATGAAGAACGCCTCGCAATCGGCGGTCGAGCCGTGCCGGCCCACCGGGGATGCCGGTGGGTTGAGGCCCAGGCTCCAGTCGTCGGCCGGGTCGATGATCAACTCTCCGTGTCGTGAGCTCATGTGGTTGGCACGCTGCCAGCCCTTGTCGTACACCCCGGCAACTCCTTCCACCCGGGCGATCGCGCGCTGGATGCGGCGGAGGTCGGCCCGAGCGGAGTCGGTCAGCAGGTGCACACTGGCCGCCCCGCCGACCACGAGCACGACGTCGGTGCCGGCCGACGGCGCCTGACCGTTGCCGAGGAACTCGCCGGTGTGACCGGTGGCCGCGATCGCGTCCAGGATCTGCTGCCCGTTGGCCCGGGTGAACGTCGTCATGCCGTGATCACCTTGCAGGACGAACGCCGTACGGTCGAAGATGCCGGCCTTCTCCAGTGCCGCGATCAGGCGGCCAAGGTTGGCGTCCAGCATCGCCAACGCGGCCGGCAGCTCCGGGTTGTGCTCGCCGCCCCCGTGACCCAGGGCATCCAGGTTGTCGCAGTAGACGGCCATGAAGTCCGGGATGCGCGGTGCGGTCACCATCGCGGATCCCGACTTCACCGGTCGGCCCTCGATGACGTCGATCATGTCGTTGAACCGGCGTTCGGCGCCACCGTTCTGCATGTACAGGCCCTCCGGGTCGCCGTACGCGGTGCCGTAGTTCTGCAGGATGAACCACTGGGCCGACGCGACGGTCCCACCGGCGTCGCGGACCGCGTGGGCGATCGTCGGAACCGTGAGGTCGCGCATCTGACCACGTCCGGTGCCGAGCTCCGGGTCGTACCAGTAGGCGGTGTTGAGGTGGCGCTCCGGCCAGGCGCCGGTGGCGACCGACGACCAGGACGGATTGGTGATCGACGTCATCACGCCTTGGGTCGTGGAGCGTGATCCCAGGGCGATCAGTCGGTCGAGGTTCGGGGTAGGCGCCAGACCGTAGTAGGCGGGGTCGAAGCCGTCCCAGCCGATGAGGACGACGTGGTCGGCACGGGCCGGACGACCGGGAACGGCCCGGGCAGGTTCGGCCCGGTGGGCAAGGGCGAGCGCGGCCGTACCGGCCAGTGCCCCGGCCATCACGGCACGGCGGGAAGTGGATCGGTGCAGAGGGGATGAAGTCATGCCGCCAGCCAACTCACGTCACGCAACACCCGCGTGAATGCTGCGGTCAACGACACCGACGGCTGCGTGAACAGCAAGCAGCGGATCGGTCGGGACTCACGTACGTCATGACCCGGCCGCATGGCCCGATCTGGACAGCTGCTGCGGCGGCCCTAGCCTGCTGCCACACCCAGCCGAAAGGGGTCCACGATGGACATCAACGCGTTCCTGCGCAGCCTGGCCGAGACTCGCGAGGCAGCAGGCCCGGGCGGTCCCGACACGGGATCCGACATGGGCCGCTGGCAGGAGGAGCAGCGGACGAGGCTGTGGCAGCGATGGGGCCTGGCACACCGCCGGGACGAGCGGAAGAACCCGCCGCGGTGGGTGGTCACCGGCACCGTCGAGGGGCCTGGCACGGATCGGGACGCTGCCCACACCATCGAGCTCGGGTGGTTCGAGGCATCGCCGGGGCTGGTGATCACCGCGAACCTCTACCGTCCCCGCGCCGACCTCGCCTCGGGTGCCGCGATGCTGTACGTGTGTGGGCACAGCCCGACCCAGAAGATCCAGTACCAGGACCATGCCAGGCGACTCGCCCAGCTCGGCTTCACGACGTTGATCATGGACACGGTGGAGTACGGCGAGGTGCCCGGCGTACATCGGGGCACCCACCGGGAGGGCGCGTTCAACTGGATCAGCCGTGGCTACTCCCCGGTGGCTGCCGAGGGGTGGACGGCGGTGCGTGGCTTCGATCTGCTCGCCGGGTTGGACGAGGTCGACCCTGATCGGATCGGGATCACCGGACACAGTGGCGGGGGTGCGGTGAGCTGGTGGGCGGCGACCCTGGAGCCGCGGATCCGCGCGGTGGTCAGCTCCACCGGCACGGTGGGTGAGGTGTCCCACGTGACACATCGGACGATCGACGTTCACTGCGACTGCTACTTCCCGGTCAATCCGCTCGGCGAGTCGATCGCGTCGGTCTACGCCCTGGTGGCACCCCGGCCGATGCTCGTGCTGGCGCCACGGTTCGACCTGTACTGCGAGTACGAATCGGTGGTGTCGGTCACCGATCGGCTGGTCGACTGGTACGCCGCCGGGACCGGCAACCAGTGGCCGCTCGAGGTGTTCGGCTTCGACGCCGGGCACTCGTACAGCCCTGAGTCGCGCCGGCGTGCCTTCGGGTGGTTGACCCGCCACGTCCGCGACGTCGACACGATCGCGACGGACGCGGGGCCGGACGGAACTGCCGAGCCGGAAGGAACTGTGGAGCCGGCCGACATCGACGGGGTACGACTGGCCGGCGACCAGCTGCGCGTCTTCGGGACCCAGCCACCTCCCGACGGAGCCGCCAACGCCACCCTGCAGGACTGGCTGACCCCGGCCCGGCCGCCGGCCCCGGCCGATCCCGAACGGCTTGCCGCCGAGATCCGCGAGACCTGCTTCGGGTTCACCTCCCTGACGGCCGACACGCGGCCTCGGATCAGTCGGCGCCTCCGCCGCCAGAGCGACGAGGTCTTCAACTTCACCTTCGAGCCGGAGCCGGGTTGGCCGCTGGAGGCGGTGCTGAACCGACCCGAGGGTACGAAGCCGACCGCGGACACGACGGTGTTCCTGCTCGACCGGGCCAGCCACCGCCCCTTCCTGAACCCATCGGTGCCGGACGCCGGGGCCGTTCCCCTGCTCACCTTGGCGGTCCGCGGCACCGGCCGCACGACCTGGCACCCGCAGGCCGACTGGCACCTGCGTCGGGCTGCCGCCATGCTCGGTCGCCCGTTCGGGGCCATGCGGGTGCTCGACGTGCTGCGCGGGCTCCAGGCCCATCGCGCCCTGTTCGGTACGGTGCCGCTGACCCTGGTGGCCCGCCGGGAGATGGCCTTCCCTGCGCTGCTGGCGGCCCTGCTGGACCCGGCGGTGACCGCATTGCGGTTGGCCGGACTGCCCCGGTCGATCGACCTCCGCGACGACGACGCCGAGCAGTCGGACGAGGACGGGACCTACCTCCCGCAGGCCGAGGTCTCCATGCTGCTGCGGATCGCCGACGTCGACGACATTCTGCGGGCGGTGCGCACCCGGGCGACGGTCGAGCTGAGCTGAACGACCGGAACTCGTTGCGCGGTCGAGCTGCGGCGAGCGGCCGAGTCGGGTCAGCTCACCCGGATGTGCTGACCGAGGACGTGGGAGGCGCCGGGGCCGAGGGTCACCTCGTCGCCGGGGACGATCGCGGCCTCGACGCAGGCCATCTGTGGCCAGCCGGCGTCGGGGAAGTCGGGCAGCCGGGCGGACTTGGCCACCCACGGGTTCCAGACGACGGTGTGCGGCGAGCCGGACTTGCTGATCACCACGCGTCGGGGCCCGTCGACCAGGGTGACGTCGGCGGTGGAGCGGTAGACGCGGTCGGTCTCGGCGGTGAACGTGACCGGACCGTCCTGGCGGTGGTCGCCGCCGCCGGCCTTGTCGAGGTAGCCCGCACCGGCCAGCCCGTCGAGGCTGACCTGCCGCACGTCGGAGACGGCGAAGTAGGTGTGCAGGGCGGCGCTGATCCGCAGGTCATCGGTGCCGCTGTTGGTGGTCTCCAGGGTGACGTCGAGTTCGGCGCCGAAGGTGACGGCGAGGTCGGCGGTGAACCCTCCGGTCAGGTGCTCCCGGCCGGGTAGGTCGTCCGGCAGGTCGGTGTCGGTGAGGCGAAGCCGTACGGTCACGCCGGCGGCCTGTTCGCGGACCCCGACCAGTGTCCACGGGACCCGGCGGGCGAAGCCGTGCATGGGCTGCCAGTCGTCCGGGCCGGGGCCGAACCACGGGAAGCAGATCGGGATCCCACCACGGATCGCCTCGCCCGGTCCGTACGCCGACTCGGGGCTCAGCCACAGCACCTCGCCGTGGGGTTCCGGCGCCCAGGAGGTGACGTGCGCGCCGTGCAGGTGCACCTCGCCGGTGGCGGCGGGATGATGGACCTCGATCACCGGTCCGGCCGGACCGTCGACCAGTCTGGCCGAAGGCGGCAGTTCGACGGTGAACGTGGACATGGGGCCTCCTGAATCGTCGTGCACCACGATTGTGCCTGCCGTCGACGACCGGGGCGCCAGTGGGTGGACGACGCCCCGGTCAGCCCATCGACCGTTGCCCGTCCAGCGTCTCCCGGATGATGTCGGCGTGGCCGCTGTGCTGGGCGGTCTCGCCGATGATGTGGGCGTACACGTGGCGGGCCGACCAGCGGGCGCCCTCGGGGAACCACGGCGCGGGCGGCAGCGGATGGGAGACGTCGAGGTCACCGGTCGCGACGAGGTCGTCGGTACGGGCGGCGACCTCCTCGTACCGGGCGAGGAGGTGCTCGACGGTGTCGGCGTCGGTCAACGCGAAGTCGTCGGGGACCTCGGCGTCGTCGGCGCTGGACTCGGCGTCGGAGCTGGACTCGGCAGCGTCGGCGCTGGACTCGACAGTGTCGGCGGTCGCGTCCTCGGCGTGCTCGTCGGTCCGCCACCGGTCGGCGCCGGCGACCACACCGGTCCGCAGGAAGTCGACCCAGCCCTCCTCCACCTCCAGCACGTGCTTGAGGATGCTGGCCAGGGTGAGTGTGCTGGCCGTCGTCCGGCGGCGCGCGTCCTCCTCGGACAGGCCGCGCACCGTGTACCGGAGCAGCGTCCGATGCTTGCGGAGGGTCTCGAGCAGGACGACCCGCTCGGAATCGAGGTCGGCGGGAATGGTGGTGGTTGCGGTGACGACGTCGGCTGCGGCGGTGCTCATGGGGGTTTCCTCTCGTCCGGTACGGCCGGGGTTGGCCTGACACCCATGACGCTAGGACCCCTTCTGGACAGAACCTGTCCGCATGATCGTCGAGGCCCGTGGACCTCGGGCAGGGGCTCAGTCGAGGCCCAGCATGCCGACCGGCGACTGTGGCAGCGGTCGTCCGGTCTCCAAGTAGGTCTTGAGGTTCGACAGCACGGCCGCCCACACCGACGCCACGACGCTGCGCAGGGTTTCGTCGGCGAGCTCACTGTGGGTCAAGGTGAGTCGCACCAGGTCGTGGTGGGGCTCGATGTCGAACGCCACCCGCGACGGGGCGCCGGACGGGAACGTGAACGCCAGCCGACGTGGCCGGTCACTCTCCAGCACCTCGCCCGTGCCGTCGAGCTCACCGGTCGGGCTCTGCTTGCGGTGCTCCCACCTGGAGCCGACCTGCCAGTCGGAGACGTTGGCGTGGCCCCACCAGGTGGCGGTGGCCTCGGCATCGGTCAGGGCGTGCCAGACGGACTCCGGTGTGCTGTGCAGGTAGGTCACGTAGGTGTAGCTGAGGTCACTCATCGGTCCTCCTCGGTACGGTGCTGGTCGGTCACGGGGTGAGTTGGTCGCTGCGTCCGGCGTTGATGCGTGACCAGTGGGCGATGGGGCGGCCGTTCGTACGGAAGGGATGCCGGTCGTCGACTCCCGACCCGGTGTACTCGTAGGGCTGGGGCCAGCCGTCCGGCGACTCCTCCCACGGTTCCTGGCGGCCGTACAGGGTGAGGTCCATCAGCCGGTAGTTGATGTCGACGGCCTCGACCCCGCGGCTGGTGGTCCAGTAGGTCTCGAACACCCGGCCGTCGCGCTGCACGTAGCAGACGACGTGCATCTGACCGATGCTTCGGCCGACCAACAGGGTGTCGAGCGACTCCTCGGCGGAGTACCACGGCATCGTCCAGTCCATGAACTCGTGGTAGCGCTTGCTTTCGGCGTAGGGGCCCTGACAGAACACGGCGTAGGTGATGTCGCGGGAATGGACGTACGACAGGTCGTCGACCTGGGTGTTGTTCCAGGTGCAGCCCTCGCACTGCTCGACGGCGGGATGGCCGGGGTGCCACATGAAGTAGTAGGTGATCAACTGCGAGCGGCCCTCGAACGTGTCGATCAGTCGGACCGGGCCGTCGGGGCCGATCACCGGGGTGGTGGGGTCCACCTCGACCACCGGCAGTCGGCGGCGCGTCGCGGCGATCGAGTCGCCGGCGCGGGTGTGGGCCTTCTCCTGTGTGCGCAGGTCGGCCAGCTGCGCCTCGAAGGTGGCGCGGTCGGCGATGGTGGGTTCAGGTGCGTTGTTGTTGATCATGACGTTCTCCTTGGGGCGTACGGAAAGCTGCCGCCGTGGTTGTGGTGGGGTCAGAGTGATTCGGCGATCTGCTTGATGGCGGCGAGGCGGCGGTCCCAGGCGCTGCCGATGGCGTCGAGGCGACGGGCGGTGCTGCTGAGCTCGGTGCCGATGACCCGGTACTGCACTTCGCGCCCGACCTGGATCGTCTCGACGAGGCCGACCTCCTGGAGGACGGCGAGGTGCTTGGCGATGGCCTGTCGGGAGACGGGGAGCCTGCGTGCCAGCGTCGAGGCCGAGGCGTCACCCTCACCGAGGGCGGTGAGGATGCTCCAGCGGGTCTCGTCGCCGAGTGCACTGCACATGGCAACGACGGAATCGTCCACCAGGGTGCCGGTGCTCATCAGGCGCCACCCTCGAGCAGTTGGACGAGCTTGTCGAGCTCGGCGTCCCAGCCGCCACGGTGATCCGACATCAGTCCGGTCGGGTCGGTGACGTGCTCGAAGCCCGACTCGACGACGGTGAGCTGGGTGCCGTCGGGGACTTCCTCGAGGGTGAACGTGAAGACTGTCGAGCGTTCGTCATCGACGGCGTCCGGCAGCGGACCCTCCTCGTTGCACCACCGGTACGACACCAGCGACGGGGGGTCGAAGGCGTCCACCCGGATCGGTACCCGACGGTTTCCGGGCCAGCCGATGGAGCCGAGAGCGCCGGCCCCCGTGCCGGTGAGGGTGAGCTCGCCGAACCACTGTGAGACCAGTTCGGGTTCGGTGACCGTACGCCAGACCTTGTCGCGCGGTGCGTTGATGTGGATCGTGCGACGCACGGTGAATGAATCGGCGTCGATCACGGCCTTGGGGTTGGGCGTGGTGTCCATGGGCGATCCCTCTCCTGGTGGGTGCCGGGATCGACTGGTGGTTCGGCGATCCGAGCAGATATGCAACTTTGTGGTTGCACTACACCGTGCCACAGCTCTCCGAGACATGCAACCCTTCGGCTGCACTTGGTGAGTTCGAGGAGAGGTGAGTGGGTTCGAGGAGAGTCAGCGCACCACGGAGTGGAGTTCACCGACCGGCAGTTGGATGCTGGCCTGCGGATCGAGGTAGATCACTCCCGACTGGCCGAGCGCCGACCAGCTGACCTCCCAGTGATCGGTCGCGGTCACCACGTAGGGCACGTTCTTGCGTGACGGACTGGTGTAGCGGTGGCCACAGACCGGTGACTCCGTGTTCGGCTTCACGGCACGGGTCCAGGCCTTGGTACGGGTGCAGGTGAGCTTGGTGCCGTCGCCCAGGTCGAAGTCGGTACCGGTCTTGCGGGCCGTCATCGTGATCGTGATGCCCTGCTCGGTGACCTGCGCCGTCACCGGTTCGTTGGGGCTGCTCCACAGCCACAGCGGATAGCCCACGACCGCCATCTTCCACCGATTGATGCTGGGCGGCGGCCCGACATGTGGCGTCGGCTCAGGCACCGTCAGCTGCAACACCGCGCGCTGGGCGAGGAGTTCCGGGTTCGGCGGTGGTGGAGCGAGCCCCAACTCACTCAACAATGTGCGTGGGATCTCCACCGTGCCGGCGGCGGCTCTGCAAATCTCTTGAGCTCGACTCTCGGGCATCCCGCCTCGCGTCAAATTGGGTACACAGCGACGCGCAGCCCAAAGCTCCCGCTGCTTCCGGGCTTCCTTGAGCTCCTCGATCTCCTTCTTGGTCAACGGGCGGTGACCCTTCGGAGCCTTCCCCTTCTGGGACTCGGCGATCTTGCGGTCCACCTCCCCCTCAGCCTTCTTCTGCCGCTCCCGCTGGGCGTTCAAGTCAGCAGTCTTGTCGTCACCGTCAGGATTGATCAGGTCTGCATGCGCAGGTAGCACGAAGCCATTAAGCAGGATCACCACGATCAGAACGATGGTCAGCCTTCGCATTCGTCCACCTTCACAAACTTCTTGCCGTCTACAAAGTCCGTAATTCGCCATTCGCCCTGCTGCCGCTTCACGATGAGATTGCCTGCGATCAGCGCCCCAGGCTTTGGCCCGATCTCCTTGTAGATGACTTGCATGTGCCGCCCATCCACGCACACGTAGACACGCTGAGTGTTCGCATCAAGAACAGTTGCGCGGCTCGCGATCACCTTCGTCCGGGCACTGAATCTATAGCCTTGGGCCTTGGCCTCGAAAGCTCCGGCAAGTTGTGCTTCGTACCAGGATCCAGACGGGTCAGCAAACTGCTCAAGCGATGCGGGCAACTCCTCGGCACCACCCTTGATGCCTACGTCATCGACGATCTTGTTCGCCTCGATGTACGCATTGATCGCCGCCTGCTTGTCGGCCTCGGTCGGCATCGTCGGTGACGGACTCGGGCTCGGCGACGGCGACGGCTCGCCCGAACTCGTCACCGTCGGCGAGCTCGGCGGACCGGGCGGCGGCTCCTCCGGCGTACACGCCATCAACGTCACCACCACGGCGGCAACGGCCACCAGTCCACGCCACCGTGGGCGCGACCCCATCACCATCGGCCGCGATGACTCCATGAACAGACTCCGCTCGGTCAGTCCTCCGCCAGGCGGTGGCGTCAGTCCTTGACGCCGCGACCGGGGGGAGGGCCAGTTCGACCCAGCCACCTTAACGACTCCACGGGGCCGCCGACACCCAAACCTGTGGACAACTCCGGCGACCGGACTTTCAGGCGCCGAGTCGGTCCCGGTTGATGGCAGCCCACAAGAAGGCGGCGACGCCGTACGGGTGGTTGTCACCTCGTGGGATGACGCGATAGCCGAGCTCCGGCAACAGCGGCAGCGGGATCGTCGGGCCGGAGATCTCCGGCATCGCGTCGGGTCGCACCGCGGCGGTGACTGCGGCCAGCGCCCGGTCGGCACGCGGGACGTACGAATCAGGCAGCAGCTCTTGCGCGACCGCGTCGTACCAACCTGCCGCGATCAGCGCAGTGGCCGACAGCTCGCGGTAGCCGCCACCGGCGAGCAGGGTCGCCCACGTCCCGTCAGCACGCTGCAGGTCGACCAGGGCGTCGCTGGTCCGGGTGAGCACGTCGACGATGCCGGCTCGACGTGGGTGGTCGGCCGACAGTTCGGCAGTGATCATCGGCAGGGCGGCGATCACCCAGCCGTTGCCGCGGGCCCAGCAGATGCTGGATCCGGGGTAGGCATGACCGGCCTTCGCCCACCACGCATGTGCCCAGAGCCCGTTGTCGTGCTGCATCAGCGCGGCAGCCGCCTCGGGTTGGCCGGCTGCGATGTCGATCATCGCCGCATCACCTGTGGCGACGCCGTACCGGGCCGGGAACACCCCGAACATCATCAGACTGTCGACCCACACCGAGCGGGGATAGAACTTGCCGATCAGACTGTGCCCCAGGTGGTTGCACAGTTCGCCGACCAGCCGGGGCTCCGACCGTACGTACCTAGCCACGGCCTCGGTGAGTGGGGCGTACACCTGCCCACCCGGCCGGTCCCGCAGCGCCAGCGTGATCAGTCCGGGAGCGGCGGTGTCGGACTGTTCGACCGCCGGTCCGACCGCCAGGTGGTGATCAGCCCAGCGACGCAGCCACCTGTCGTACCGGAGTTCACCGAGGTGATTTTCCAACCTGGTCAGGGATTCGCCGAACAGCGCCGGACCCCAGTGCCAGCTCAGCACGTTCCCTCGCGCAAGCTGAGTGGTGGTGATCGAGTCGGCGAGGGCGACGGCCCGAGACATCGCCTCGGTGGCCAGTGCCCGGCCGGTGAGCTCGGTCGTCATCGGACCTCCCTGGTCCCGGATGGCCAGTCCATGATCAACTCGTGGCCGCCGTACGACAGCTCCATCCGGCTCGGTCGTCGTTCGACGGTGCCCGCTGGGCCGGCCAGTCGCGGGTGGGCCGTCGACACCGCCTCCCCGTCGACCCGGAACTCTCCGCCCTTGGCCAGCTGGTAGGTACGTGCGGGCGCCGGCAGCTCGCCGTTGGAGCCCGGACCCTTCGACGAGCTCGGGGGGCGGAACGGGCGGGTCAGGGTCAGTTCACGACCGTCGTCGGTCAGGACGTGGCGGCGCAGTTCGGCATCGAAGGCGTCGAGGTCGGCATGGGTCCCGGTGTCACTGCAGATCACGGCCCAGCCGGTGATCGCCCCGTGCTGCACGATCTCGTCCGGACCGCCGGGGGTCAGGGGCGACAGCGCCACCACCCCGACGAAGCTGTCGCCGACCTGGCCGGCCAACCGACGTTCACCGGCGATCGTGCGGTCCATCTTCGCCGCTGGCCAGTGCAGATGGGTCAGCCATCGTCGGCGCCGTTCCAGCAGTCCGGGGCGGACGCGCAGGTCGTGTCGGGCCAGCAGTACGTCGCCCCGCAGCACGGCATCGGGGTGGATCCCGTTGCCGACCCAGGCCGACGGCGAGAAGTTTCGGCTGACGTCGTCGAACATCGGTGCCGCCGGGTGTGTCACGAAGACCGTCACGTCGCCGGGCAGCGTGACCTGCCAGATGTGTTGCTGGTCACCGAATCCGCCCGGTTGGTGCCGCTGCGCACACGAAGCCAGCCAGGACGAGGTCCGCACCGTCGTCACGTCGGCACGTTGGATCGCAACCCCCTGGGTGGCGGGATTGAGGACGCGCACCACGGTCGGCAACAGCCCGGTCGGCCGGAGCTTGGCCAACGGGACCAGCGCCCCGAGGAACGGGTTGTCGCCCATCCGCCATTCGGTGACCATGCGGGCGGTGAGGTCGATCGACTCAGGTGTGGTGAACGCCTCCATCAACCAGTACGTGAGTCCGGCGGTGTCCACGTCGTCAGGGTCGTCGGCGTACTCGACCGCCACCTCGTCAAGATCAAGTCCGGTCGACGAGTTGATGATCATGGTTTCGTCGGCCGCGGCCAGCGAGCCGATCATGGGCGGGACCTCGTACGAACTGGTCCGGAAGACGACCGACAGGCTCTCCTCGTCGATCGGCACGTCCGGACCGAACGCGTGGGCCAGGACCTGGTTGACGTCGGCGGTCGCCGGGTCCTTCTTCTGCTGCTCGTAGCAGCGGCCGGAGCTGCCGACGAAGCGGCCGTCGAACCGGTGCAGGGCAAGGTCCAGCATGAGCAGGTCCATGATCATCGTGGCCCGGGTGACGAGGTCGGGGTCGACGGCGTGGTCGATCAGCAGTGCCAGCGCCGCCACGTCCTCCTCGTAGTAGGTGTTGGACAGCCACTCGGTGAAGCCGTGCCGGAAGCGCTGCGCCAACCAGTGGTCGATCCGCTTCCTTCCCCGGTCTCGCCGCTCAGCGCCGGTCATGCCGTTGTTGGTGAACACCTTGTCGGGGAACAGTGCGCCAGCCAGGTGCTCAGCCACCCCGAACAGGATCTGGTGGTTCTCCGACCAGTGGCACATCCCGTCGCTGCCCGGCTCGTCCATCCAGTACCGGAAGCCGAGGACCGACGTGGTGATCCGGTCCCGCATCGCCGGCGACAGGCCCGCCGGGTCGGCGTACAACACCTTGAGCAGCACGACCAGGCGGAAGTCGGCACAGTCGATGCGGTGGTCGACGAAGGCCAGCAGCGGCTCGATCGCAGCCTCGTCGATCGTCTCCCCACGCAGCAGCGCGAGGATGCCACGGAACGACTTGGGGCCCATCTTGATCGACATTCCGGGGTCGCCGGACTTCGACACGGCTGCCTGCTCGGTCACGGATCGGTCTGCCCGGTCGGTCACACGTCGAGCGTCCCACACCCTGCTGCTGCCCGGCGAAGCGGCGTCCGTACGGGCAGCGCCGACCCCCACGTGCCGCCGGACGCGATGCCCAGGGAGCGGCACAACCCTTGCCACGACACCTAGGTCCTAGGTTAGGATCACGGTGGTCCCACACCCCCACGCCAATGGAGGCACAGCAGATGACCGGTCCCGGTGAACTCACCCGACGCCAAGTCCTGACCATGGGGAGCGCGGCAGCCGGCGGCCTGCTGCTCGGCGGCCCCGGGCTCCGCGCCAACGCGGCACCGGCCGCCAACGGGCGTGGGGTGCCCATCGTGGTCGACGGGGTCCCGGCATCGGTGGTGATCGCCGCCGACGCCAGTGATCAGATCAAGGCGGCTGCCGCGACCTTGATCGAGTACGTGGCCAAGGCCTCGGGCATCACGCTCCCGCTGCACACACCGCAGGACGTGCCCGCCACCGGCAACCGGATCTACCTCGGCATCACGGGCAGCGGGTCGCACCGGGGTGCCGCCCACCGGGTGGCCGACCTGGCCGACGACGGGTTCGTGATCGGGACAGCCGACACCGCGGTGACGATTCTGGCCCCCTCGGACCACGGGGTACGCCACGGCGTGCTGGAGCTCCTCGAACGGCACGTCGGCGTCCGCTGGCTGCTCCCCGGCCCCGACGGCGAGGACGTACCCGAGGCGTCGTCGCTGGTCGTCCCCAAGGGGATCCAGCAGAGCGAGCCCACGATGGCGGCTCGGGTGATGTCGCCGCTGTACGAGGAGAACAGCCCGTTCTCCCCGGACTGGGCGAGCGACGATCCCCAAGTGGTGTGGGGTTCCCGCATCAGGCTCCGCCGCACCATCCTCGCCCATCACAACCTGTGGAGCATCTTCCCCGTCGAGCAGTACGGCCAGACCCATCCCGAGTACTACCCGGTGATCGGCGGCGAACCCCGAATCCCGGCGCCCGGGGCACGGACCGGCTGGCAACCGCACTTCAGTGAACCCGGCACGGTGGAGGTGGCGGTGCAGTTCATCCTTGATCACTTCGCCGCGAACCCGAAGATGACGTCCTTCTCGCTCGGTGTCAACGACGGGGCCGGCTACAGCGAGGACGACCTCGAGCCCGCCGTCGACGGCGCAGCACCCAGTGCGTCGGAGAGCTTCTACCAGTGGGCCAACACCGTGGTGGAGACGGTGATCGCGCGCAACCCCGCACTCGCCACGAAGTACTTCGGGCTGCTGGCCTACCGCAACGTCGCCACGCCACCGACCTTCCCCATCCACCCCCAGGTGGTTCCCTTCGTCACCGTCGACCGCTACGGCTGGGTCGACCCCGACTTCCGGGCCGCCGACCAGGCACTGACGCAGGCGTGGGCGGCCGTCGCGCCCAGCTTCGGCTTCTACGAGTACGCATACGGCGCCACGTACTGCATCCCTCGCGTCTACAACCACACAATGGGCGAGGTCTACCGATACGGCGTCGAGCACGGTGTCACGGCCCAGTACTCGGAGCTGTATCCGAACTGGGGCGAGGGTCCGAAGCCGTGGCTGTACGGCAAGTTGCTGTGGGACCCGACCCGCGACGTCACCGAGCTGGAACAGGAGTGGTACGACCGCGCCGTCGGACCGTCCGCCGCACCTCACCTGGCCAGCTACTTCTCCTTGTGGGAAGGGATCTGGCGGGATCGCGTCCCGTCCACCACCTGGTTCACCAGTGCCGTGGAGGCCCGCAACCCGTACTTCTACTTCAACTACGCCGACTACCTCGAGGCCGTCACCCCCGCGGACGCAGCGACGGCACGCGGCCACCTCGAAGCCGCCCGGGACGCCACCTCGACCGCTGCCCAGCGCACCCGGGCCGAGATGTTGTTGACGTCCTTCGGGTACTACGAGGGATCGATCCTGAGCTACCCGCCCACGGCCGGACCCGCCGACACCACGGCCGAGGCCCTGGCGATCCTCGACGACGTGTCCGACCACCTGGCGACCCGCGTGGAGCAGTCCCGCGCGCGATTGGCCCTGGTGGCCGAGCTCGCCTCCGATCCGGTGTTGAAGCACGCGCTGCGACCGGAGACCCGCGGGATGTGCTGGACCGGCTTCAGCGGCCCCCAGCTCTGGTCGGTGGTCGACCACGTCACCGAGCACGAACCCGCCGGTGGCCCGGTGACCGACCGCCTGGCGGCCCTGGCCGGCGACCCGGCCCCGACCCCGACGGCGCGGGTCGCACGGCTGACCCGGTCACTGCTCGACGGAACCGCCGTCCAACTGATCACCAACGGTTCGTTCGCCGACGGCACCACCGACTGGCGCACCATCGGTGCGTGGCGGGTCGACGACGAGATCGTGCACACCGGTACGACGGCGCTCCGGCTCGGCGCCGTGCCCGGGGCGGACCTGCGGCAGCGGTTCCCCGTCCGGTCCGACCTGTTGGCGTTCCGCTTCCGCTACCACGTTCCGGTCGGCGCACCGGGGCGCGGCTTCCTCACCGTCAGCGTCGGGTTGCACGACGCCGCCGGCGCGCGGATCGGGATCCTGTTCCAGCGGCTGGTGGGCCTGCAGGCGACGCCGGGGCAGTGGCACTCGGCATCGCTGTTGGAGGACATCCCGCCGACGTTCCGGGGTCGCGGGGTGGCCAGCGTGGAGATGGTGATCGGCGTGGCCGGCGTGAACTACCCGGGCAGCGACTTCGTCATCGATGACGTCGAGGCCCATCAGGTGCCACAGTCGGCCGCCGGGAACCTGTTGCCCAACGGGGGTTTCGAGGAGGTCACCGGATCGCTGCCCACGCACTGGACGCGTGCCGGTGCCACCGTCGCCAGCTCCACCGCCGAGGTCCGGACCGGGCAGCGCAGCGTCATGCTGGACGACCGATCAACCGCGGGCGGCGCCGTCCTGTCGAGCCCCAAGCTCACCGCGACCGTGGGTACCACGTACACCGCGTCGGTGGAGATCTTGAACCAGGAAGGCAGTGCCAGCTACCTGTCGCTCGAGTTCTGGGACGGCGCGGGTGCCCGGCTGGTCGCGCACCACGCCTGGCTCACCGAGCACGGCGCATGGCAGCCGGTCACGGTCACCAAGCCGGCACCCGAGGGCGCGGTCGCGGTCAGCGTCCGGCTGTGGCGTGACAGCACCGGGACCGGGGTCAGCTACTACGACGACGCATCCCTGGTCGCCGAGGCCTGAGCCTCCGTTGCCGGTACGGCGTCGCGGGCGGCCCGCTGCTCGTCGAGTTCGACCCGGAGCTGGGCCGACGCCGTACGACCGAGCGGGTAGCGGCGGGCGATCAGCCAGCCCGCGGCCATCAGGCCGAACACCGCGATCGCCATCAGCAGCCGGATGCCGAGGATCGCCGACGGCGGTTGGGTCACCTCGGCGCCCTGCTCGCTGGCGACGTACCCGGTGACGGCGAGCACACCGCCGACCAGTTGGATCATCAACGCCGTGGCCAGGCTGCGGGTGAAGGTGATCACCGAACCGCAGGTGCCGGCCTGCCGTTGGCCGTGGTGGTGTTCGTACGCGTCGACCACGTCGGGGAACATCACCCATGGCATCTGCACGGCCCCGGCCAGCCCGACGGCCAGTACGAAGGCGAGGGCGTAGACCCCGTACACCGGGGCGTCGGCCGGATAGAACGCGACTCCGATGATCGCGACCAGGGCGAGCGGGATCAGCGTCCGGTAGATCCGCGCCTTGTCGATGGTCCGCACCAGCCGCAACATGATCGGATAGGCGGCCACGTGCACCACGATGAACAACCCCAGGAACACCGTCGAGTTCACGTCCGGCACCACGTAGCTGGAGTAGTAGAGCAACAGCGCGGTGATCATGTCCATGGTCAGGATCTGGCACAGGTAGAGCCCGAACAGCAGCCGGAAGGCCGGCACCTTGAACGGGCTCCAGAACAGCGACGGCTGCCACGGGGTCGGCGGGGTCAACGGCACCCGCTCCCGGGAGAAGATGCCGGCCACCAGCACCGCCACGGCGAAGAAGCCGCCGATCCCGAGGACGAGTGCGGCGTACAGCTGGGTCGAGCTCAACCCGCCGACCCGGAACTGTTCGAACAGGGCGGTCGCGACGAGCGTGCAGCCGGCACTCGACAGCGTCGAGCACAGCAGCCGGAGCACGTTCGCCTTGTCACGCAGCGCTGCGCTGGTGGTGATCTCGGTCGACAGCGACAGGTACGGGACCATGATCACCGTCTGCACCGTGTTGTAGAGGATGTAGGTCAGGCTCGCCCAGACGGCCTTGGCGGCCTGTGTCTCCGCGGGCCCGTCGGGCAGCCACAGCAGCGCGTACACCCCGATCAGGGCCAGCCCACCGATGACGATGTACGGGCGGCGCCGGCCGAAGCGGGTGCGGGTCCGGTCACTCAGCGCCCCGACCAGCGGGTCGTTGATCGCGTCCCACACCTTCGAGACCATCACCGCCAACCCCGCCAGGAAGGGGTTCAGCCCGATCACGTTGGTCAGGAAGAACAGGTAGAGCACGGCCAACAGCGAGCCGGCACCGCCGCCGAAGAAGTCCCCGACCGCGAACGCCATCCGTTCGGGGAAGCGCAACTCCCGATGGCGGCCCGCCACGCGCGACTCGGACTCGACCACCGGCGGCATGTGCACAGCATAAGCGGGGTGAGGCCTCCCCTGGCCGACGACCGGCCCGGACGCGGAGCCCTCAGCCCGGCACCGCTCGCGGTCGGGTGCGCCAGGCGATGACCACGATCACGACCTGCAACAGCGCCGGCACGACCAGGATGGCCGCCTCGCTCCAGCCGAAGGTGACCCCGGCGGAGATGGTGCCGATGCCGCTGGTGACGGCCCAGGTCAGCGGGGCGAGGGACAGCAGGTTGCGGGTGAATGCGAAGGCGATCGCGAACACCAACCCGAACGCGGTGAAGAACAGCACGGTGGGCAGATCGACCGACCCCAGGTGGTAGGCGCCGAACCCGAGGGCGGCAAGGATCGGAGCCGGCAGCTCACCGAACGCATCCCGGAACCGGAGCTGCAGCCACCCGTACACGAACATCGGCTCCCACACCATCAACATGTTGGCCACCATGTGCGGCAACGGATCGAGCCCCGCCTCCCCGGCCGCACTCCACAGGGCGGGGATGCTGCCACCTCCGACGATCAGGCTGATCACCAGGGCCAGCCACCAGCGGCGCAGGGTGAGTCCGATGTCGGCGAGCGGCCGCCGCATCAGCCGGATCACCACCACCACGGGCACCAGCGTGCCGAGCACGATCATGATCAACACGATGAACATGGCGAAGCCGGCCAGCGAGTTGCTCTCGCCGACCACGCCCTGGCCGTAGTAGGACGCCCACATCGCCACCACCGACACCAGCGCCAACCAGGTGTCGCGGCCGGGACGCCACGCCACCCACGTCCGGGCGGGCAACGGCTCGGTCCAGGCGGTGAGTGATGTCGACATGCCGGACACCCTAAACGGTGCGGTTCACCTCACGGACCGTTGGCGCTGAACAACCGGTGAATTCTGCTCAGCGCGTGCCCGGCCGCGTGGTCCGCCCGGGTCGGTCACCCCGGCGTGCGCAGGCCGGTCGATCACAGACCGGTGAGGGTCAGGAACAGCAGCGCGAGGTTGAGTGCGATGATGGCGGCGATCACCAGCACCGAGACCACCCGCAGCGCCGGCCCGTTGCGCAACTCACCCATCACCCTCGAGCTGCCGGTCAGGGCGACCAGCGGGACCAGCGCGAACGGGATGCCGAAGCTCAGCACGACCTGGCTCAACACCAGCGCCCAGGTCGGTTCGATGCCGACCGACAACAGCACGAGTGCAGGCAGCAGGGTGACCAGCCGGCGCAGCACCAGCGGAATGCGGCGGTGGATCAGCCCGGCCATGATCTCGGACCCGGCGTAGGCACCGACCGAGGTGCTGGCCAGCCCGGAGGCGAGCAGTCCGATCGCGAACACCAGGGCCACCCCCGGCCCGAAGGCGGTGGCGATGGCGGCGTGGGCGCCTTCGATCGAGTCGGTCCCCGGCTGCCCGCGCAACGACTCCGCGGCGAGCAGCAACAATGCGATGTTGACCAGCCCGGCGACCGCCAACGCGAGCAGCACGTCCAGCCGGGTCGCCTTCAGCAGCCGACGCCGCACGGACGGGTCATGGCCGGTGCCGTGGCGATCGAGCACCAGTGAGGAGTGCAGGTAGATCGCGTGCGGCATCACCGTCGCACCGAGCATGCTGGCCGCGACGAGCACCGAGTCGGTCCCGGCGAACCGCGGCGTCAGGCCACCGAGCACATCGCCGGCCGCCGGCGGGTTGATCACCAGACCGGTCAGGAAGCCGATCGTGATCACCGCGAGCAGGCCCATGATCACGAACTCGAACGAACGCTGCCGGCGCCGGGCCTGCAACCCCAACATGATCATCGACACCACGCCGACGATCAGCCCGCCGATCGGCAGTGGCAACCCGAACAGCAGGTACAGCGCCAGCGCGCCGCCGATCACCTCCGCCAGGTCGGTGGCCGCCGACACGAGCTCGGCCTGGGCCCAGTACGCCAGCCGGGCCGGCCGAGGCAGTCGATCGCCCAACAGGGCCGGCAGTGACTTGTCGGTGACCAACCCGAGCTTGGCCGACTGGTACTGGATGAGCACCGACATCGCGCTGGCCAGCACCAGCACCCACACCAGCAGGAATCCGTACCGGGCACCGGCGGTGATGTTGGCCGCCACGTTGCCGGGGTCGACATAGGCGATCGCGGCGACGAAGGCCGGTCCGAGCAGCAACAGCGGAGAGCGCCGGCGTACCGGCGGCGGAGTGGAGGTGCGTGTGTTCGGAGCCATCACGCCACCCCCTGTCTCCGTCGATCGTCGCCCGACCCGCGACTGCCTGCCCGCGCAAGCATCGTACGGCGTCGCGCCCGGCCGGGTCGGTCCGCCCACGTCGTGCCGCACACTGGGATGGAAAGCGCTGTCACGCCCTGATGGACGAGGATAGGATCGAGCAAACCGAGCAAGGAGTTGACTGTGGACGTACTGGAGCAGATCGGCCGGACACGGCTGGTACCGGTGATCGCGCTGGACCGGGCCGATCAGGCCGAGCCGCTGGGTGAGGCGCTGGTGGCCGGGGGGCTGCCGGTCGCCGAGGTGACCTTCCGGACGGCCGCGGCCGCCGAGGCGATCCAGGTGCTGTCCGGCGACTCGCACATCCTGGTCGGCGCCGGCACCGTGGTCAGCGCCGCCCAGGTGGACGTCGCCGTCGAGGCGGGCGCCCGTTACATCGTGTCGCCCGGCTTCTCCGCGACCGTTGCACAGCGGTGTGCCGAGCACGGCATTCCGCTGCTGCCGGGTGTGGCGACCGCGACCGAGGTGATGATGGCCCTCGACGCCGGCATCACGACGGTCAAGTTCTTCCCGGCCGGAACGTCCGGTGGCGCGCCGGCGATCAAGGCCCTGTCGGCGCCGTTCCCACAGGTCCGGTTCGTGCCGACCGGGGGCATCTCGGCCGGCAACCTGGCCGACTACCTCGCGATCGACGCCGTACTCGCCTGCGGTGGCAGCTGGATGGTGCCGCCCAAGGCGATCAACGCCGGTGACTTCGCCACCATCACCACCCTCGCCGACGAAGCCGTCACGCTGGCCGCGCAACTGCGCGGCACCTGAGGGCCACCCACCACCCGAGTCCGAAAGGAAGTTGATCATGACCCTGAACGTCAAGCCCGCCGAGGAGTGCCGCTACGACGCCGTGTCCTTGGGCGAGGTGATGTTGCGCCTCGATCCCGGTGACGGTCGGATCCGCACCACCCGGCAGTTCCAGGTCTGGGAGGGCGGTGGGGAGTACAACGTGACCCGCGGCCTGCGCCGGGTGTTCGGCCTCCGGGGTGCGGTGGTCACCGCGCTGGCCGACAACGAGGTGGGGCGTCTGGTCGAGGACTTCATCCTGACCGGTGGCGTCGACACCTCCTTGATCAGGTGGGCCGAGTTCGACGGGATCGGCCGCGAGGTGCGCAACGGCCTCAACTTCACCGAACGCGGGTTCGGCGTCCGCGGTGCCGTCGGTTGCTCCGACCGTGGCCTCACCGCCGCCAGCCAACTGAAGCCCGGTGACATCGACTGGCAACACATCTTCGGCGAGCTCGGCGTCCGGTGGCTGCACACCGGCGGCATCTTCGCCGCGCTCAGCGAGTCGACCGCCGAGGTCACCCTGGAGGCGGTCAAGGCCGCCCAGCAGCACGGCACCATCGTCTCGTACGACCTCAACTACCGGCCCAGCCTGTGGAAGTCGATCGGCGGGCACGCCAAGGCCCAAGAGGTCAACAAGGAGATCGCCCGGTACGTCGACGTGATGATCGGCAACGAGGAGGACTTCACCGCCTCCCTCGGCTTCGAGGTGGAGGGGGTCGACGAGAACCTCACCGAGCTCGAGGCTTCGGCGTTCCACAAGATGATCGAGACCGCGGTGCAGACCTACCCCAACTTCCAGGCGGTCGGCACCACGATGCGCGGGGTGCACAGCGCCTCGATCAACGACTGGGGTGCGGTCGCCTGGTCGCGCGACGAGGGCTTCGTCGAGTCGCGCCAGCGGGAGCGGATGGAGATCTTCGACCGCGTCGGCGGTGGCGACTCCTTCGCCTCCGGGCTGATCTACGGGCTGATGACCGGCGAGCCGCTGCAGCTGTGCGTCGACCTGGGCGCGGCCCACGGGGCGCTGGCGATGTCGACCCCCGGCGACACGTCGATGGCCACCGAGGCCGAGGTACGCAAGCTCGCCGGCGGCGGCAGCGCCCGCGTACAGCGTTGACGACCGGCCCCGGCCACCCACCCCGTCGGGCCGTGTGACCAGGTGGTGTGATGGAAGCACTGCACACATCCGAGGAGGCTGGTATGTACGGACTGGTTGTTGTCGGAAGCGGTCCCGCTGGCGTCGCGGCCGCCCGGTCGTACCGGGATGCCGGTGGCGAGGGACCGATCCTGCTGCTCAGCGCCGACACCGAGCGGCCGTACGAACGGCCGCCGATGTCGAAGGAGATCCTCGCCGGCGCGAGCCCGCTGGAGCTGACCCTGATCGCCGGGGAGGACGACCCCGAGCTGACCGGGATCGAGGTGCGCCTCGCCTCGCCGGTGGACAGCATCGACCCCGACGCGCACACCGTCACCGTGGGCGGCGAACACCTCGCGTACCGCAAGCTCGTGCTCGCCACCGGGGCCGAGGCCCTCCCACTCGACGTGGCCGACGCCGACGCGGGCGTCCACCTGCTGCGCAGCTGGTCCGACGCCCGGGCGCTGGTCGCCTCGGCGGAGCACGGCCGGCGCGCGATCGTGATCGGCTCCGGGTTCATCGGGTGCGAGGCCGCCGCCTCACTTCGCCGCCGCGGCCTCGAGGTCACCCTGCTCACCCGCTCGGCCAAGCCCCAGGCGGACCGGCTCGGCGACGAGGCGGCGAGCCGGATCACGACCTGGCTCGAGGACCTCGGCGTCACGATCCGCACCGGGGTCACGATCACCGGCGCCGCTGCCGGCGGGACCGTCACCCTCGCCTCGGGTGAGGAACTGCAGGCCGACCTGGTGCTGGCGGCACTGGGCGTACGGCCCCGCGTCGACCTCGCCACCGGGCTGGACGGTACGGCGGCCCTCGACGTCGCCGACGGTCGGATCCTGGCCGATGACCAACTCCGCACCTCGGCCCCTGACGTGTACGTGGCCGGTGACGTGGCGTTCGCCCAGCACGCGGTGGCCGGTCGTCGGCTGGTGGTGGAGCACTGGGACGACGCCGACCGGATGGGTGGCATCGCGGGCGCGAACGCGGCCGGTGAGTCCCGGACGTGGACCGACGTGCCCGGTTTCTGGTCCGAGATCGGTGAACACCCACTGCAGTACGCGTCGTGGGGTGACGGGTTCGACGAGGCCCGGCTCGCGGTCGACGACGACGAGGGATGGGTGATCCACTACGGCTCCGGCGGGGTCACCGTCGGCGTGCTGACCTGCAACCACTACGACGAGTTCGATGCCGGGGTCGAGTTGATCAGCAAGGGCGCACCGCTCCCCTCCTGATCAACCCGTACCGGTCCGCGCAGCTGGACGTCAGTGCTCGGCTCCCGGCTCGGGCAGCTCGCGGACGCACACGACGCTCACGTCGTCCAGCTTCCAGTCGAGGCCGGCCACCTCGTCGCTCGCGCGTTCGAGGTCAGCCAGTGCCACCTGTTCGTCTGCCGGCACCACGAACACCTCGGTGTGGAAGACGTGGCCGAGGTCACGCATCCGAACTCGGGCCGTGCTCACCCATGGCCATGACCGGGCCAGCTCCTCCACCTCATCGATCAACGGGTGCTGTTCCGCGTCGTCGTGGGTTCGCGCCTGCCGGTCGAGCAACCCCGCGACTACGGCCCTCAGGTTTCCGATCCCGTCGGCGACGATGCTGATCGCGATCCCGATCGCCACCACGGCGTCGGCCCACCACAGCCCGAGCCCGATGCCGATGACACCGAGGATCGCCCCGCCCGCGGTCGCCCAGTCCGCCTTGTTCATGTCTGCATCGGCCCGCAGCACCTTGTCGTGCAACGGTTCGGCCAGACGCATCTTCAGTCGGCCCAGGATCACCGGCGGAACACCGGTGTAGAGCAGCGCGGCGATCATGAGCCAGCCCTGCCACACCGTCACCCCCAGCAGATTGACCGTGCCGATCGTGGGGTGCTCGGCGCTGATCAGGCCGGTGGCGGACTGGATGATCAAGAAGACGCCCATCCCGAGCAGCGCCACCGCGGCGGTCAGGTGCGCCGCCCCGATCGCGCGGTGGAACCCGTACGGATAGTCACCGGTGCTGCGCTGCCGGACCAGTCGAACCGCGATCAGGAACGCGATCGGTGGCAACAGCGACAACAGGTCCTCCACCCAGGCGGCCTTCATCGCCTGCGAGTTGCCCATCACCGCAGCCACCACCGCGACGGCCGTCACCACGTAGCAGACGGTCACGACCTCGAGCCGGACCGCCCGCCGCAACGCCTGCTCCTGCTGCTCGGGCAGGTCGGTGTCGCCGAACCGGGCGTGCACTGCGGTCATGGCCCCACCCGGGAGTCGAGGTAGCGTTCCAGGCTGCTCAGCAGGGCGTTCTCCCCCATCGGAACCGCCATCACCAGCTTGGCCTCACCATGGCCGTCCCCATCGGGTACGGTGGCGTACGGTCGAGTGATGCCGACCCGTTGCTGCCACGGGGTGTCGGAGGTGAGCCCGCCGATCATCACGTCAATCTCGTAGTGCTCGAGCTTCTCGACCAGGTGCTGCTCCCCGGCGACGGTCCACTCCACGACGGCACCGAGACTGTCGGCGTAACCGGCGATCAGACCCGGCTCCGGGCCGGCCACCCCGTCGTCCAGCAACAGGACCACCGGTGGGGCCGGCGACGCACCGACCCGCAGTGTCCCGTCGGTGCGGACGCGCGCCAGCGAGCCCTCCGGATCACGTGGCAGGCAGCCAGCCACCATCAGCACCAGCGGGGAACACAACAGCACGCGCCGCCTCATGGGGCTCACGCTACTCCCCCGGGCGAGCGGGGGACCTGGACCGGGACCGAGGCGGCTGTCCCCGGCTTGCTGCGGCAACACGGTCCTCACATGGTGGACCGCGTCGGCAACGGCACCACCACCGGTGATCATGGAGCCATGGCCGCGCCGGAGACGTACGAGCTCATCTCACCCGACGGGCGGCTGACCGCCCGTGTCGAACCAGGATCGGGGGGCCGGTTGGTCTCGCTGGTCGTCGACGGGTCCGAGGTGATCGCGACCTGTCAGGGGAGGCACGGAGCCGACTACTTCCGCGGATCGTTCCCGATGGCCCCGTGGTGTGGACTGTTGACCGACGGCATCGTCGACTTCGACGGCAAGCAGTACGAGATGACCGGGCGCACGTCGCCGTCCGGGCCGAAGTACTACCACGGAGCCGTGCACTCGTGGCCGTTCGAGGTCCTGGCGCACACGCCGACCACCATCGAACAACAGATCCGGATCGGACCCGACCAACCCGACGCATGGCCGTGGGCCGGTCGGGTCCGGCATGACTACGAGCTGACCGACGACACGCTGATCACCCGCCTGTCGGTGCACTCCGACGGTGAGGAGTTCCCGGGGGCCGTCGGCCTCCATCCCTGGTTCGTCAGCCACCTCGGCGGCGACCCGGCCCGGCCGGCCGACATCGACTTCCGGCCCGGCCAGGAGCTGGTCCGCACCGCTGACTCCCATCGCGAACCCACCCCCGAGGTCGGTTCGACCGCCAACGGGCTGTTCATCGACCTGGCCGGTCCACCCACCATCTCGTGGCCCGGGGGTCCGACGCTGCAGCTGGAGTCGACGGCACCGGTCTGGGTCACCTACACCCACCCCGAGGGCGGCTTCTGCGTCGAGCCGTGGACGTCCCCGGACGGACCGATGGACAACACCTACGTCCACCGGGTCACCCCGGACTCCCCGTGCACGATGGAGTTCGTGATCAACATCAGTCGTTGAACGAGCCGCCGTACGGCGTCTCGGTCCGACACCAGGACCCACGTACGATCGACGGGTGCCGAGCCTCACCACGACCACCACGATCCCCGACCTTGACCTCGAGTCCCTCGTCTCGGTCCTCCCTGGCCTGATCCAGCGGATCCGGACGATCACGTTCGACGGCGACGACGTGGCACGCCTGGACGGCGAACGCCGCGAGGGACTGCGTCTGGTCGATGGGACCGCCGGCACACCCGGCTCGGCCTACCGCATCGTGCTCGACACCGACGAGGGTCAGGACCACCCCGACGCGCGCCGGGCCGTGACCGCCACACTCGTCACCGATGACCACCATGTGATCAAGGTCGACGTGACGGCTGCGGAAGGAAACGCGATCGTCGAACTGGCCAATCCGCTGCGGCCGCAACACGTGACGGCCGAGGCGACGGTCACCCACGCCGAGGTGCCGGTCTGGTTCGGCCGCGACATCGATGCCTGCGCGACGATCGACCTCCCCCGGCTGAGCGCCGGCCACGGCCAGGTGTTCCGCGCCGGTCTCAACACCCGCTGGGGCACCGGGAACCTCGAGGTCGAGCTGACCCGGCGTCCCGACCGGCACGAGGTCACCGTCACCCTCGCGGTACGGCCACGCTGGATGCTGGCCGTCGGGATGGTCTCCTGGCCGTTCCTGCGGAAGCGGGCCCAGGCCGAGTTCGACCGGACGGTGGAGAAGTTCGTGACCGACAACGGTGCCGAGCTGGGCGAGGTCGTGCGGGAGTGGGCGGCCCGGTCGGAGGCCGAACGCATCGAGCTGCTGTGGCTGGAGCTGAAGAACTCGGTGGCCGCTACAGCACCTGAGGCCACCAGCGCCTGATCATCACTGACGCTTGCCTGCCAGTACGGGGGGCAACACCGCGATCAGCACGATCACCACCAGCACGGCGCCACCGGCGATCAACGCGGCATCGAAGCCGAGCACCAGGTCGGTGATCAACGTTGCCGTACCGACCAACATCAGGCCGACCCCGATCAGCACGACCCGGAGGATCACGTGCCCGATCCGGACGATCCTGCGCTTCATGCCCTGCCGGAAGAGCTGTCGGTGCAGCACGACCGGCGCCAACCCGAGTGCCGTGGTGACCACCCCGAGAGCCACGAGCGTCAGGTAGACCACCTGCTGGAACGGTGTCAGCTCGGCAACCCGCGGCTGGAACGCGGCCGCCAGCAGGAACCCGGTCATGATCTGGGTGCCCATCTGGGTGACTCGAAGCTCCTGCAACAGCTCGGCCCAGTTCCGGTCGAACTTCTCGAGTTCGGTCTCGTGCCGGCCAGATTCGTCCGACGCGTCCGCATCGCGCTGCCGGTCCGGTTCCCGATTCATCGTGCCTCCTCAACGTGGGGTGGACCGTCCCGTCGCGTCGGTCACACCGACGGGCGGTCAGGCAGAGGTCAGTCGAGCTGAACGATCTGCCCGGTCCGGATGCTCTCGTCGGCAGCCACCACGATCCGCAGGCTGTTGACCACGTCACGCAGGTGGCCGGACAGGTCGTGGTCGTGGGTGATGGCGTCGAGCAGCAGCTGCTGCTCGGCGGCGCACAGGCCGTCGTGGTCGGGTGCGTCGGCGGTGTTGATCAACTCGTCCGGCTTGGCGAAGGCGTTGTCGACCAGCTCGGCGTGGTGGACGCGCAACGAGTCACTGCGCGTGTGGGAGTCGATGTCGTCGGACTCGCCTTCGCCACTGTGCTTGATGATCGAGACCGATCCCTTGGGCCCGATGACGTCCTTGACGAAGTACGCCTCCTCGCTCATCATCGGACCCCAGCCCGCCTCGTACCAGCCGATCGAGCCGTCGTCGAAGGTGACCTGCAAGTTGCCGTAGTTGTACATCCCCGGCTTCAGGTCGTCGGTGAGCCGGGCACCCATCGCGACGACCCGGATCGGACGGGCCTGCGTCATCTGGCACATCACGTCGACGTAGTGCACCCCGCAGTCGACGATCGGGCTGACCGACGCCATGATGTTGCGGTGCAGGTCCCAGGTCGCACCCTCGGCCTGCTGGTTCAGGTTCATCCGCATCACCAGCGGCTTGCCGAGACCTTGTGCCCTCTCGATGAACAGCTGCCAGGCCGGGTGGACCCGCAGGATGTGACCGACCAACAACTTCCGATCCCGCTGCGCGGCGAGGTCGGCGAGTTGCTGGGCCTCCTCGACGGTCTCGGCCAGCGGCTTCTCACAGAACACGTGACAGCCGGCCTCGAGCGCGGCCGTGACGTACTCGTGGTGGGAGTCGGGGAAGGTGGCGACGCACACCACGTCGGGCGTGGTCGCGGCAAGGGCCTCGTGGCCGTCGGCGTACGTCGGAACGCCGCCCAGTTCGGCCGACAGCGTGTCGCGGCTCTCGGGGCGACGGCTCACCAGCCCGACGAGTTCGTATCCCGGGTTGGCGTGGTAGGCCCGGGCGTGGCTGGTGCCCATCCCGCCACTGCCGATCACCAGGACGCGCAACGCAGTCGCCATCGATCCACCCTTTCGCTCGGCCGAGCGGGCCGGGCCGACCCGGTCCCGGTGCTGGAACGTGTCGATCAGCCTACACACGGGGCCGTACGACGTGATCGGCTCGGCCGCCCGGATCGACAGGTCTATATTCCGGGTGTGTCCGATCCCAGCAGCCCGACGACCGCCGCCGAGCGGGATCCGCGGCTGGACCGGCCGTGGCCGGCGCTGTGGTCGATGGTGTTCGGCTTCTTCATGATCTTGGTCGACACCACCATCGTCAGCGTGGCGATGCCCAAGCTGATGGAGGGCCTGCGCACCGACATCAACGGCGCGATCTGGGTCACCAGCGCCTACCTGCTCGCCTACGCCGTACCGCTGTTGATCACCGGCCGGCTCGGCGACCGGGTCGGACCGAGGACGATGTACGTGATCGGGCTCGGCGTCTTCACCGGGGCGAGCCTGTGGTGCGGATTCGCCGACAGCATCGAGATGTTGATCATCGCCCGGGTGGTGCAGGGCCTGGGTGCCGCGTGCCTGACACCACAGACGATGACCACGATCACCCGACTGTTCCCCGGCCAGAAGCGGGGACCGGCGATGTCGGTCTGGGGTGCGACCGCCGGCATCGCGATCCTGGTCGGGCCGCTGCTGGGCGGGGTCCTGACCGACCTGCTCGGCTGGGAGTGGATCTTCTTCGTCAACGTACCGGTCGGTGTGGTCGGGATCGGCCTGGCGCTGCGGTTCGTGCCACGGTTCCCGGTGCGCAGCCACAGCTTCGACTGGCTCGGCGTGGTGCTGAGCGCGATCGCGATGTTCCTTCTGGTGTTCGGGATCCAGGAGGGTGAGACGTACGCGTGGGGCACGATCACCGACAGTCTGGTGATCGCCGGCGTGGCCACCGGGATCCCCGTCTCGGTGCCCGGGTTGATCATCGCCGGCGTCGGCTGCCTCACCCTGTTCCTGGTCTGGCAGGCGATGAACCGTCGGGAACCGCTGATACCGCTGGGGTTGTTCACCGACCGCAACTTCTCGGTCGCGAGTGTCGCGATCGCCGCCATGGGGTTCGCGATGACCGGCATCGGGCTGCCGTACACCCTGTACCTGCAGCTCGCCCGCGGCATGTCACCCACCCAGGCCGCGCTGATGCTGATCCCGATGGCGGTGATGTCGTTGGCGATGGCCCGCCCCGTCGGCCGGCTGGTCGGCCGGGTCGACCCGCGGTTCCTGGCGATGGCCGGGTTCGGGCTGACGGCGGTCTCGATGGTCATCTTCTGGCTGCTGCTGCACACCGACACCACTGTGTGGGTGCTGCTGGTGCCGGCGACGCTGCAGGGTTTCAGCACCTCACTGGTCTGGTCGCCGCTGTCGATGAACGCGACGTACAACCTGCCGATGGATCGGGCCGGCGCCGGCTCCGGGGTCTACAACACCACCCGGCAGGTCGGCAGTGTGCTCGGGTCGGCGGCGATCGCCGCGGTGATGCAGATGCGGCTGGTGAGCCACCTCGGAGGTGGTGCGGCCGGCTCGGCCGAGGCGATGGGGCCGCTGCCCGAGCCACTCCGCGAGGGGTTCGCGGTCGCCATGGGCGAGTCGATGCTGCTCCCTGCCATCGCCCTCACCGTCGGGTTCCTCGCCACGCTGTTGTTCGCGCCGATCCGTCGCCACGACCACTGACCCGGCGACAGGCCGGGGACGGCAGCCGTACGGGCCGACTGGCAGACTGGCGCCCGTGGCCAGCAACGCCCAGTCCCCGCAGGAGCGACCCGCCGGGTCCGACACCCCGGATGAGGGTGCCCGGACCCCGTCCGAACCAGGCGCAGCCGACCCGGCGCGGGACGCCGCGGTGGCCGCCACCGCGGCAACGGGCGCGGAGTCGAACCCTGCGGTGACGGGGACGGCCGACGACGAGGAGCGACCGCGGTTCAGTCGCGCGTTGATCCCGGCGGTCGGCGTGTCGGTGTCGGCGTTCCTGCTGTTCGGCCTGCAGATCGGGTGGCCGGGTCACGTGTTGCTCGTGGCGAGCCTGGTGCTGGCGTTCGTGTTCGACCGTGGCCTGTTCAAGGACCTGCTGCTGATCGGCATTGGCATCACCATCGTGTCGTTGACCTCGGTGAAGGCCGACGTCAGCTGGGACCGGTTCATCACCATCGGGACCGTGCTCGCGCTGGCGGTGAGCGTGCCGTTCCTGATCGACCGGTTCGTCTACAAGCGTCGTGCCATCCGGTTCCCGTTTCGCAGCGGCAAGAAGTGGACCTTGGTCCAGAAGAGCTACATCGGGCTGGTTCCGTTGCTGGGTTGGCTGATCCTGCCGTTCTACTTCATCCGGTCCGGGGCGTACCTGAACTGGCCCCGCATCACCGACACCAGTGAGCTCGTCCGGTTCTTCATCGGGGTCAACGCCGTCGGCACCTGGGACGAGCTGTTCTTCATCTGCACCTGTTTCGCCCTGCTGCGTCGCCACTTCCCGGTCTGGCAGGCCAACCTGCTGCAGGCGACGATCTTCGTGTCGTTCCTGTGGGAGCTCGGCTACACGGCGTGGGGTCCGCTGCTGACCGTCCCCTTCGCCCTGCTGCAGGGCTACATCTTCACCAAGACGAAGTCGCTGACCTACGTGCTGATCGTGCACCTGACCTTCGACCTGGTCGTCTTCCTGGCCATCGTGCACGCCCACAACCCGGACTTCTTCCCGTTCTTCCTCTACTGATCGGCGTGTCGGGCGCCCTCACCGCCCGCGGACGGGCCGGCGCCCGTGTCGAGGGTCGCCACAGCGACACACGTGGAGCTCACGTCCAGCTGTGTCGCTGTGGCGCCCCTTTTTACGGCGACCCTGCCCGGAAGCGGCCCTTCCCGGCATGATCCGGGCCGAGCAGGCCCTTACGCCACAGCAGTGGCGGCCTCATCGGTGTCGACCGGGTCCTTGCCCAACGAGTCGACCAGCTCGTCCACCTCCGGGTCACGCCGTGGCGCCACGAACCCGATCACGATGAACAGGATGATCGACACCACGACCGGGGACCCGGTCGAAATGGCGTTGGCGTCGGCGCCGACGGCACTGATCTGGTCGGCGATGACGTACTTGGTGATCGCGAACACCACCAACCCGGCCGCCCAGGAGATCAGCGCGGCCGCCGGGCCGGAGCGGCGGAACCACGGCAACATCCCCAGCAGCATCGGCACCGCGATCGGGCCCACCAGGGCGCCGAACCACGCCACGATCAGGCCCAGTACCCCGCCGAAGCTGTCGGCGCTGAAGGCGATCACCATGCTCAACCCGATGAACAGGAAGGTGGTCAGCCGGCCCACGAACAGTTCGGCCCGACCCGCCAGGTGGCCGCGGCCCCGCCGCAGTCCCGGGATGATGTCGCGCACGACCACCGAGGCGATGGCGTTGGCGTCGGAGGAGGTCATCGCCATGGTGTGGGCGAACATGCCCGCCAGCACCAGGCCGATCATGCCGACCGGCAGGAGTTCCTGGGCCAGCAGGGCGTACGACTGCTCCGGCTCGGCCAGCCCCGGCAGCAGGATCGGGCCCGCCCACATCGGGATGAACAGCACCAGTGGCCAGACCAGGTAGAGCGCCCCGGAGAACAACATCGACCGCTTGGCCTGCGCAGCGTTCGGCGAGGCGATCAGCCGCATCGCCAGGTTCCACGTGCCACCGTTGTACGACAGCGTCGAGACGATGATGAACACCAGGAAGAACGACATCGTGAGGTCGCCGCTGAACGGGCTGCCGTGGCCGGGCGGGAGCTGGCTCCACATCGTGAACGGGGTGGCGATCCCGTCCAGCCGGATCATCACCGCCACCAACATCGCCACCGCGGCGATCAACTGGACGATGAACTGGCCGAGGTCGGTGAGCACGTCGGCCCACAGCCCACCGATCGTGGAGTAGATCATGGTCACCCCACCCACCAGCACGATGCCCCACACCAGCGGGATCCCGGCGAACACGTTCAGCAGGATCGCGCTGGCGCTCCACTTGGCGGCCACGTCGAACACCTTCAGCGCCGCGCCGGACCAGGCCAGCACCTGCTCGGTCGCCACGTTGAAGCGGCCGGCCAGGTACTCCAGCGGCGAGATGATGCCGAGCCGTTGCCGCAGCCGCGGCCACCGTGGGGCGAACAGGAAGGCGCCGATCGTGCACGCGACGGTGATGCTGAGCGCCCACCACACGTACACCGCGAACCCGGTGGTGTAGGCCAGCGCGGCGTACGCCACGAACACCGCCGCCGAGTAGCCGGACATGTGGTGGGAGATGCCGACCAGCCACCACGGGATCTTGCCGCCACCGACGAAGAAGTCCGCCGCCGAGGCGACCCGCCGCTTCGACCACACGCCGATGCCCACCATCAGCAGGAAGTAGCCGCCGACGACCACCCAGTCCAAGACGTCCATGGTGCGCACCCTTCGCCGTCACGGGATCAATCCCTTGAGGCTGGCACGCACCCGCCGTCCGGGCAAGCACCGTCGACACGGCATGTCGGTGTTGCCGGGGCGCCGGTTCAGCCGACGGCCCGGCGGCCGCTCACCCGAAGAAGTAGAACAGCGCGATGATCACCCCGAGCACGATCAGCCCGCCGATCACCGCCAGTGCGATCTTGATGGCGCTGTAGGGACGCTCCCCCTGCACCTCGCCGGTGGTGCCGTTGATGAACACCTGGTACGGCTTCTGCTGGTAGGTGACGGTCAACAACCAGACCGGCATCAGCAGGTGGGAGAAGTCGAGGAAGTGGAACCGGGTCTGCATGCCCGTGATGTCCTGCTTGTCCCCGCCGATGTCGCCGCGGATCGTGTGCTCGATCGCACCGTTGATCAACGGTCGTGCGACCTCGTCGAAGGTCTGCTGGGCGTCCCGGTCGTAGGTTCGGCTGAGGTGCCCGGCGATGAACTGCGCCGAGTACGGTGCCGCCTCGGTGACCGGCCACGGCTCGAGCTTGGCGACCCGCTCCTGGTCGAGCCCGGTGTTGGCCAGGCTGGCGAGGTCCCGGAACTGGTTGTGCACCGTGCCGGACACCGATCGCCAGCGGGTCCGCGTCTCGGTGCGCCGGTTGTCGCCCGAGCCGACGGTGACGGTGTAGTTGTCGCCGCGCCGCCCGTGGTACTGCGTCGTGGTGTCGGTGAAGTAGCTGAAGTAGGCCAGGTAGATGCTGCTGAACGATCCGAGCGTTCGGTAGGTCTTGAACTCGTTCGGGGCGAACCAGCGCGACTTGATCCACTTGTCGATGTGCTCGCGCGCGTCCTTCTCCGGCACCCGGATCGGCAGCACCCCGTCCACGGCCAGCCGGGTCTCGGCGTCCTGCAGGTCGTCGCGCTGGACCGGGGTGTTGCAGTACGGGCACCGGACCGCGGTGAGGGTGCCGGTGAACGTGGTGTGGCCACCGCAGGCCTGGCACACCACCTCCTTCTCCCGATCACCGCCGACCAGACGGGTGGTGGACTCCCGACGGGCCTGGGTGAGTGCCGCCATGCTCGATCGGAGGTCGTGCCGCCCGACGGCCCCCTCGACGCCGACCACGGGTTGGGTCTCCCCGCAGTGGGGGCACCGCATGCCGGTCGAGGCGGCGTCGTACACCAGGTTGCCGCCGCAGGCCCGGCACGGGTACGTGCGGGTCCGCTCGGTGTGGTGCAGCGCCGCCGGGTCCGGCAGCCGCCCCGGATCGGGCAGCCGGTCGGGCTCGGGCATCAGGTCGGGCTCCGACATCGCGGCCGACTCCGGCAGCGGCGGTGGTGCCGCACTGTTGCCGTACGGATTCCGCTCGCCGGCGGCGGGTTCCGGTAGGGGCGGTGGTGCCGCGCTGTTCCCGTACGGATTCTGCTGCCCGTACGGATTCTGCTGGCCCTGGCGCTGCGGGACCTGCGGCGGCAACGGGGGCGGGCCGCCGGCAGGACCACGCTGCTGCGGGCCAGACGGTGCCTGCCCCTGCCCGTACGGTGCCTGCCGCTGGCCGGACGGTGCCTGCCGCTGGCCGGACGGTGCCTGCCGCTGGCCGGACGGTGCCTGCCGCTGGCCGGGCAAGGGCGGCGGCTGCCCCTGGCCGCGCAGTGGTGGTGGTGCGCTCGACATCGGCGGGGTCGTCAGGCGGGCTGCTCGGTACCGGGCAGCGGCGGCGGTGCGGCGAACAGCGGCGCCAGGGCCGGGACGTCGGCGGCGCGCGTCCACGACGCCATCCCGTTGGTCCAGACCAACGTGTCGGCGGTGAGCTGACCCGACTGGGCGAACTGCTGCACCTGCTGCGGCTGGAACGGCCCACCGGGCTGTCCGTTGATCGCGACGTGGAAGGTCTGCGCCCCGGGCAGCGGTGGCGGGCCGGACGGGGCCGCGGCCCCACCCAGCTGGTTGGCCATCTGGCCGCCCATCGCCAGCCCGAGGCCGGCGCCCATCATCTGGCCCATCCCGCCACCGGACTCGTTGCCGGCGGCGATGGTCATCGCGTCGGCGGCCTTCGCCTGCTGGTAGCGCTGCATGTCGCCCAGGTTGTTGGCCCAACCGGCCTCCTCGACACCGCGGGCCACGCCACGCGTCATCGCCTGCGTGATCTCCTCGGGCAGCGAGATGTTCATCGTGATCGAGTCGATGGCCAACCCGAACTCGTCGTCGACCCGCTCGGCGACGAAGTCGCGCAGCTTGCTCGACAACTCGACCTGCCGTCCCTGCAGGTCGATCACACCGAGCTTGGTCTCCATCACCATGTCGGAGAACGCGAGCGTGATCACCCGACGCAGCAGCTCGGAGATCTCGTCGACGTTCACCGAACTGTCGGTGCCGATCACCTGGCGCAGGAAGATCGCCGGGTCCTCGACGCGGACCACGCACAGGCCGTTGGCGCGTACCTGCACCATCCGGAAGTCCGGGTCGCGGACGGTGACCGGGTTGGCCGTCCCCCACCGCAGGTCGGTGACCGGACGGGTGTTGATGAAGTAGACCTCGGAGCGGAACGGTGAGTTGAAGCCGTGCTTCCAGCCCTGCAGGGTCGACATGATCGGCAGGTTCTCGGTGCTCAGGTCATAGTGCCCGGGCCCGAAACGGTCACCCAGCTGACCGCGGTAGACGAACACCGCCTCCTGGCCCTCGCGGACGATCAGCTCGGCGCCGTTCTTGATCTCGTTGTTGTAGCGCGGGAACCGCCACGCCAGGGTCGACCGGGAGTCATCGAGCCACTCGATGATGTCGACCAGTTCGCCCTTGAGCTTGTCCATCAGACCCATTGCCGGTGCTCCGTCCCTCGAGGATCGTGCGTCCCCGCGCGGACGCACCCCCTCAAGATTAGGCGAGGCCCGAGCCACTCCGGCAGGGGGAGACGGGTGCACCAACGGGCAGAACCGTGCGGGACAGGCGCCCGGTCCGGACGCGACCCGGCCCACCCCACCGATCGTGTCCGTGGGGTGGGCCGTGCCGCTGCGATCACACCGTGCGGGCCGGGTGAGGTCCGTCAGCGCATCGAGCCCGGGTTGTACGGCGGCGGGTTGCCCGGCTGCTGCGACTCCCGCAGCACGGCGAGCCGCTCGCGGTACTCGTCGGGGGTGATGTCACCGGCGGCGAGGCGGTTGGCGAGGGTGGCGAACGCCTCCCGTTCCGGTGCGTGGTGGGGATGGTGCGGGTGGTGGGGCCCACCGCGGACCCACGGTGGCGGACCGAGCTTGCCGTTGCGGGCAAGGAAGAAGGCGGTGACGGCGAGGCCGATGATGAGTAGGCACATGAAGAGTCCTCCTAGGGGTACGAAGGGCGGCGGGCCACCGTGGTGGGGGCCCGGCCCGAACATGGGGATCAGTGAAGTGATCATGAAGCCATTGTGCGTCGCGGCGGCGCGGTGGACATCGGCCACGGAACGGCATCGGGACTACGTCGGTGGACGTAGCTCAGCTACGTCCACGACCCCTCGTGGTGAGGGCTGTCGGGCCGTACGCTCGAACGGTTCCCTGTTCGACGCTGGGTACGAGTGCCGGACAGGGTGTGACGTCGTACGGCGGTGGAGGTGAGGACGATGCAGGGGACGACCCGCGACAGGGCACGGTGGCGACAGCTGCTGGTCGACGGCGTCCTCGGCCTGCTCGTGGCCTGGCTGTTGACGGTGGCCGCCCGGGTGAACCAGCAGCCGCCCGGCCGACAGCCCGGCGGCCCGCCCGAGGAGCCGTACGGCCCGCCCTGGGGCCCCGGCGGCTGGGACGAGAACAGCTTCGCCGCGATCCCCTGGCAGCCCTGGATGGTGGCCCTCGCGGTCGGCATCGGAGCTGCGGTGGCGGTTCGCCGGGTGTTCCCACGGGTCTCGTTCCTGGCGGTCGTCGTCCTGACCGGGACCTACCTCACGCTGGGTGGCCCGATCCCGCCGACGCTGCTCGCCCCGGCGCTGGTGGTCTTCGTCCTCGGCAGTCGGCGGCCGGCGCGGGAGTTCTGGATCCCGCTGGTCCTGGTCGCGGTCATGGTGTGGACCGCGTTCTGGTCCCAGCCATGGCTGGGGTTGGCCGACCCGACGTTGTACATGGCGGTGGTCCTCGGGTTGGCGGTGACCATGGTGCCGGGGATGGCGGCCATGATCAGGTCGGACCGACGATCGACCGCGGAACGGCAACGCCACGAGGAGCTGCAGCGGGTCGCGTACGAGGAGCGGCTGCGCGTGGCACGTGACATCCATGACGTGGTCGGACACAGCCTGTCGATGATCTCGTTGCAGTCGGGGGTCGCCCTGCACGTACTGGAACGCAACCCGGAGCAGGCCCGGCGGAGCCTGCAGGCGATCCGGGATGCGAGTCGCGACTCGCTGGCCGAGCTGCGGCAGACGCTCGGCGTGTTCCGCGCCCACGACTCCGAGCCGCAACCGTTGGCGCCGTCACCACGGCTGAGCGACCTCGACGCGCTGACCGACGGGGTCCGGGCGGTGGGCCGCGAGGTGGTCATCACTCGCGAGGGACCGGTCGACGACGCCCCGGCCCGGGTGCAGACGGCGGTGTACCGGCTGGTGCAGGAGGCCCTGACGAACGCGATCCGACACTCACGGGCGTCGACCATTCGGGTCGTCATCACGGCCGGCGAGGCAGGCTTCACCTTGGACGTGACCGACGACGGTGAGCCGATCACTGCACCCGTACGGGAGGGCAACGGCTTGCGCGGGGCACGGGAGCGGGTCGCCGCCCTCGGTGGCACGCTCCGGATCGAGCCGGCGACCGACGGCGGGCTCGCCCTGCACGCCCATTTCCCACCGGGGGAGGACGACACATGACGATCTCCGTGGCGATCGTGGACGACCAGGCGCTGGTCCGGATGGGGCTGCGCGCGTTGATCGACGCCGAGGACGACCTGACACTGGCCGGTGAGGCCGAGGACGGCACCGCGGCGGTGGCGTTGGCGCGGCGGGCGCGACCGGACGTGATGTTGATGGACATCCGGATGCCCGGTCGCGACGGGATCGCCGCGCTGCGCGACATCACCGCCGACGAGACGTTGTCGGCGGTGAAGGTGATCATGTTGACCACCTTCGAACTCGACGAGTACGTGTTCAACGCACTGCAGGCGGGTGCGGCCGGGTTCTTGATCAAGGACTCCGAGCCCACGGACCTGCTGCGGGCGATCCGTCTCGTCGCCGAGGGGGAGTCGCTGCTCTCCCCCACCGTCACCCGCACCGTGATCGGATCGTTCGCCAACCGTGCCGTCAGCCGACGGCATCCCCAGCTGGACGAGCTCACCGATCGCGAGACCGAGATCCTCATCCTGGTCGCCCAGGGCCTCAACAACGAGGAGATCGCCAAGCAGCTGTGGATCTCCAAGGCCACCGCGCGGACCCACGTGAGTCGCGCCATGATCAAGTTGGGGGCTCGCGACCGGGCCCAACTGGTCGTGATCGCCTACCAGTCAGACCTGGTCTGAGGCTCGCCGTCGACACCCCCGCACGTCGGACGTGTCGGGACGCACGTCGAGCTTGTCGAGACGTCAGATCGCGCCCATCGCGATCGCCAGCCGGACCACGTCGGCGTGGAGCCGGTCGTGCCCGGCGAGGAAGTCGACCGCCTCCGCCGGCGGGAAGGTGTGGACCGCGGTCACCTGTTCCCCGTCGGGTGGATTGGTGGGTGGTCCGACCAGCTCGACCTCGGTGACCACGATCGCCCAGAACGCCAACGGGTGTGGCAGATGCGGGCGGTACGGCCGGTCGTTGAGATGTGTGGCACGGAAGGCACCGAGGTACGACCACGGCCCGGTCCGGCGGGCGCCGGCCTCCTCGAGCAGTTCCCGGTCGAGGTTCCGCTCGATCGGCTCGAGCCCATCAGGCACCTCGAGCCCACCACGCTCCTCGAGCTTGTCGAGAGGCTCCCGGGTACCACCGGGCAGGAATCGCCAGCCCTCATCGGTGCAGCACACCACGACCTCACCCCGGCACAGGGCGACGGCGTGGATCCGGGAGACCAACTCCTCCGGCGGCGGGCCGACCTCGAAGCAGATGTCCGCCGAGGCGTACGTCACGTGTTGTGACGTGAACAGGACGGAGTCCGAGGTCGACGAATCCAGCATCCCTCGACCCTATGACGGCCAGCCCTCCCATGGCACGGAGCCCGACGCCGGGTCGGAGTCGAGCACAGCCGCCGCCGGGTGCCGTCAGCTGACAGGATCGAGCCATGGGAAATGACGTACGCTCCCGACTCGCCGCCATCGGCACCCTCACGGGCAGTCCCCCACCCCTCGACCTGGACCAACTGCCGGCGGAGCCGACGCCCATGTTCCTGCACTGGCTGGACGTGGCCATCGCCGCCGGCGTCCCGGAGCCCCGAGCGATGACCCTGTCGACGGTGGACGCCGAGGGCATCCCGGATGCCCGGGTGCTGATCTTGAAGGACGTCGGCGCGGAGGGCTGGGCGTTCGCCGGCACGACCGCCAGCGCGAAGGGCGACCAGCTTGCCGCCAACCCGGCGGCCGCACTCAGTTTCTGGTGGCAGCCGGTGATGCGTGCGGTGCGGGTCCGCGGGCCGGTGGTCGAGGCGTCGACCGCCGAGTGCGAAACGGACCTGCAGGCTCGTCCGGCCGCCGCCCGAGCGTTGGTGGCGCCGGGCACCTGGCGGGTGTGGCGGGTGCGACCGCAGCGGGTCGAGTTCTGGCAGGGCTCACCTGATCGCCGCCACGTTCGGATCGTTCATCGGCTCGGCGCCTCCGGATGGTCCCACGAGGTCGACGTCGAAGGCTGATGCTCAGCTTCGGGTCGCGACGAACAACGAGGACTCGGTGTCGTAGTAGTCGCGGGTCAGCCCCTCGTACCTCATCGCCAGGCGTTCACACACCCGTTGTGACGCGCGGTTCGCCGGGTCGGTGACCGCGACGATCCGGTCGAGTCCGGTGGCGAAGCCATGATCAAGGACCGCCCGAGCGGCCTCGGTCACGTAGCCCCGGCCGGTGTGCGCCGCGTGCTGTCGCCACCCGATCTCGACGTCGTCGACGCCGACGCCTTCGGACGCCGGGATCGGCTGGAACAGCACGAGACCGACCGGGGTACCGTCGAGGCGGGTCACACACCAGAAGCCGTACACCGGGTGGTCGTCATGGCGGCGGAACCGATCGATCCGCTTCCTCGCCCCGTCGAGGTCGGTCAGGACCTGCGTGGGCATGAACCGTGCGAGCTCCGGGTTCTGGTGGAGCCCGAGGACGAACTGCTCGTCCGACTCGGCGAAGGCGCGCAGCGACAGCCGTGTCGTCCGCAGCGGAATCATGGCGTAGGCCTCCGGGTGTGGGTTCAGACCTCATCATGCCGGTCACGGCTGCGTCGGACCAAGCTGATGGTCGCGACGACCGTCCACGCCATGCACAGCAGGCGCCCGAACAGGATCAGCGCGTTGCCCTCGTACACCAACAGCGAGACCAGCGACAGCACCGCAGGTGCGGCGGCGATCCAGCCGAACACCCGGAGCGGCTTGCTGACGCCCGGGATGCGGACCGTGGCCAGCACGAACACGCCCAGGGCGACCACGTGGGCCGTGCCGCCGGCGATGAAGTTGGCCGTACGCAGGCCCTCGGCCACCTCGACGCCGACGGTCGGCGCAATGCCGACCAACACCCAACTCATCACGCTCGACAAGATCATCAGGCCGGCGGCCAGCCATCCGATGATCATGGCCGTACGGGCGGCGCGGGTCTGGGCGTACGTCCCGCCCATCCGGCCGACGGCGGTCGCGAACAGGGCCAGGAAGGCCACCGAGACGAACTGGACGGCCGCCCCGACGACCTGCGCGAGCGGGTTGTCTCGCAGCCAGGCGAGCAGTTCGTCGCCCGACGCGGTGGGCAGCGGCGCCGGACCGGACTGCAGGGGTCCGATGATCAGGTCACGGGCGAGGTAGAGGCCGACGAAGCCGATGGCCCCGACGGCCATCGCCGCGGCGGGTGGTCGGGGCAGGGGTTCGGTCGGCAGCGAGAGATCGGGACGGTCGTGGTCGATGGTCATGGGAGGGCTCCTTTCAGATCCCTTCCATCCTTGAAGAATCGGCCGTTCGCGTCGTCGTCCCCGGGGCGTCACCTCGGCTACGCCGGCCACCGTACGAAGGTCGGCAGCCGCTACGCCTCCGTCAAGAGGCGGAGGCCACGGTGGAGCCTTCGACCATGGTGCAGGGCAGCAGCTGCTCGGAGGGAGCATCGACGACACCCCGGACGATCTGGTCGAGCAGTCGGAGCGCGGCATCGCCCATCTCGACCCGGGGAATCGTGAAGCCGGACCAGTGGTCGCCGATGGCCGGGCTGACCTCGGACTCGCCCAGCACCGCAAGGGAAAGGTCGTCGGGCACCCGCTTGCCCGCTCGCTGGGCAGCCAGGGTGAGCTCGTCGGGTGAGGTCACCACCGTGCTCAGCAGGACCGCCGTGGCCCCGTGCCCGTCCAGTACCTCGATCGCCTCGTCCGGGGTGAACGCTGCCGCGTCGAGCAGGATCGGCCGCTGACCCAGCTCCTGGAGCGCCGAGCGGTAACCGTTGAGCCGGTCCACCGCGGAGACCGCGCCACCCAGGTCGCCGAGCAGGGCGATCCGGCGATGTCCGAGCCCGTACAGTCGATGGACCACGTCCTCGGTCGCGTGCACGTAGTCCGCACTCACCTGCGAGATGCTGCTCGAACTCTCCCGCCGGCCGATGTGGACGAACGGGTAGCGCTGGGCGGCCAGGGTGGCCGCCTCCACCGCATCACCCATCCGCCCGATCAGGACGCACCCATCGGCGATGTGGACCCGGTTCCAGCCGGTGTCGACCAGGCGTCGCCGCCGGGCCACCAACGGCGCGGAGGTGAACAGCAACAGGTCGACCGCGATGTCCTCGGCCGCGGACTCCAGCCCGACCAGCAGCGGGTGGTAGAAACTGTTCCCGTCCTTGGGGAACACCGATTCGTAGGTGAACACCCCCAGCACCCGACTCCGACCGCGGACCAGCCCCTGCGCCAACGGGTTCGGCGCGTACCCGAGGCGCTCGGCCGCCTCGAGGACCCGCTGCCGACTCGCGTCGGACACCCGGGTCCGCGGGTGCGGGCTCCCGCTCAACACCAACGACACCGTCGCCTGGCTCACGCCGGCCGCCCGCGCCACGTCCAACTGAGTGGGACGCCGACTGCTCTGCATGATCGGAGCCTAATACAAATGACCCGAGTGTCCATGTGCGGTCGTGAGACTTTTTCCTGTGCCCGCAAGGAATCTTGGGTGCGGCTGCCATCGTCGCCATCACCGAAAGGTTATTCGCATCAGGGACTTGTTTCCGCCGCCGCCGCAGCCCAAGATCACCCCCAGACGAACTGGACACGGACACGGTGCTCGGGCCGATGCGGAAAGGAAGCATGGACGAACTCTCCACCGAGGTGTTGGTCGTGGGTGGCGGCTTGGGCGGCGTTGCCGCGGCATGGTCGCTGGCCGCGGCCGGGCACAAGGTCGTCCTCACCGAGGAGTCGGACTGGCTGGGCGGGCAGCTGACCTCCCAGGGCGTACCGCCGGACGAGCACCCGTGGATCGAGCACGTCGGCTCCACCCACCGCTATCGCCAACTCCGTACGGCGATCCGCGACTGGTACCGCACCCACCGCAACCTGCGCGCCACGTCGGCGCGGCTGCCGTACCTGAACCCGGGAGCGGGTCTGGTGTCGCCGCTGTGCCACGAGCCGGCGGTGTCGGCCGAGGTGATGGCCGAGCTGCTGCAGCCGTACGTCCGATCCGGGCACCTGACGATCATGCTGCAGCAGGTGCCGGTCGCGGCCGCCACCGGCGGCGACCGTGTCGAGGCCGTCACCTTCCGTGGTCGCGCCACCGGCACCGACACTTGCGTGTCGGCGGCCATCGTGCTGGACGCCAGCGAGACCGGCGAGCTGATCGCGCTGGCCGGGGTGGAGCACGTGACCGGGTTCGAGTCGCGCGAGGAGACCGGCGAGGAGGCCGCACTCGACGTGGCGCGGCCGACCGACATGCAGGCAGCCTCCTGGTGCTTCGCGGTGGAGCACCTGGCCGGCGAGGACCACACCATCGATCGTCCCGACGACTACGCGGACTGGCGTTCGCGGCAGCCCGCGTACTGGCCGGGCCGACAGTTCGGCTGGACCGTCCCGCACCCGCACACGCTGGCCCCGCGCCACCACTCGATGACCCCGAACCCGGACGACCACCCCGACCGGATCGTCGCCGACCAGAGTGCCGACTCCGGGGCCGACGACCTGTGGCGCTTCCGGCGGATGCTGGCCCGCAACCACTACGCCGACGGCGGTCCGGTCAGCGACGTCACCTTGGTGAACTGGCCGATGATCGACTACCTCGACGGCCCGGTGCTGGGTGGGACCGCAGCCGAGGACGCACACCACGCCCAGCAGGCCAAGCGGATGAGCCGGGCCTTCCTGTACTGGCTGCAGACCGAGGCTCCGCGGTCGGACGGCGGGACCGGGTTCCCGGGGCTGCGGTTGCGGCCCGACGTGATGGGCACCGACGACGGGTTCGCCAAGCGCGTCTACATCCGCGAGTCCCGACGGATCCGTGCCCGGTACACGATCACCGCCAACGACGTCGCCGTACGGGAGCGCCCGGACGGGGCGGTGGCGTACCCCGACTCGGTGGGAACCGGTGCGTACCGGATCGACCTGCACCCGTCGACCGGTGGCGAGAACTACATCGACGTCCCCGCCCACCCGTTCCAGATCCCCTACCGGGCACTGGTGCCGGTACGGGTACGCAACGTGCTGGCGGCAGGGAAGTCGATCGGCACCACCCACATCAGCAACGGCTGCTACCGCCTGCACCCTGTCGAGTGGTCGATCGGCGAGGCGGCCGGGATCGCCGCCGCCCACTGCCTGGAGCACGGACTGGAGCCCCAGCAGTTGGAGGTCGGCAGCACCCAGCTCGCGCAGTACCAGCAGCGCCTGCGCCTCGAGGGCGTCGACATCGCCTGGCCACGGATCCAGCCATGGTGAGGTACCTGACGCGGGCCACCACGCACCCTGAACCATCGGCACCCCACCGCGACCCCCATGATCGACTCGCACACCCGAAGCCGGACGCCCCCCTTCCGACCTCAGATCCCACACCGACCTCACATCCCGTACCGACGAAAGGACATCACCATGACTGAGACAACCAGGACCGGAGCCGGACTCTCGGGCCGCCGTGGCCAACTCGTGGTCAGCCTGCCCGCCAACGAGGTGGAGCTGGCCAAGATCGCCCTCGACGCCGGCGCGGACGTGGTCAAGGTCCACCTCAACCTCAAGCACATGTCCGGCCACGAATTCGGCACCTTCGCCGACAACGCCGCCGAGTTCGCCAAGATCATCGAACTCGGCGCCCCGGTCGGGCTGGTGCCCGGCGCCGGCGAGGTGTTCATCACCAAGGACGAACTCGACCAGGCGCTCGCGATGGGGTTCGACTTCGTCAACGCCGACATGGCCACCGCACCCTCGTACTTCGCCGACCCGGCCGTACCCTTCGTGCCCTCCGGCGGTGGCGCACCGGGCAGCCTCGGCTACCTGGCTGGTGTCAGTGCGCTGCAGGACATGCCCGGCGACTGGATGGAGGCCAGCGGCGTCAACCTGGAGGGCCACCGCAAGCCGCTCCCGTACCAGGACCTGCTGTCGTTGCGCGAGACCGGCCGCGTCTCCGGACGCCGCCTCATCGTGCCGTCGGTACGGACCCTGGTGCCCACCGACGTGCCGCGACTGTTCGACATCCCCGACGTGTGGGCGGTGATGATCGGCGCCTACGTGACCGGCACGACCGCCGAGTCGTTGCAGGCTGCGGTCACCGCCTTCCGCGCCGCCTTCGACGAGCTGGGGTTCCGCCGAGCCGCCTGACCCGAAGACCGACATCCACCCCCGATGAAGTCCAACCGTTCAAAGGAGAGCAGGAATCATGGATCACAACGGACCTGACCGCACCGCAGGCCTCACGATGACCCGGCGGACGGCGCTGGCCGGCATGGCCGGGCTGGCCGGTGCCGCAGCCGTGGGCATCGGCCGGCCCGCCATCGCCCACGGGTCACCGTCACAGGGCACCGAGCTGGCGCTGATCGAACCGCTGGATCTCAAGCCCGCCGTGGATCGGGCCACCTTCGCGCCCGAGGAACAGATCTTCGGCAGCTTCCAGGCGGTGCTGGCGCCGCTGACGAACTCGATCATGGACGCCGGTGACACCTACACCGGCTACACCAACGCGTCCGGGACGTTCGTCCCGGCACCGACGGACGTGTCCGGGCAGAACTTCCGCGGCTGGTTCGCCGACGGGTGGCACCGGCCCTACATCCACCCGATCAACACGTTGATCATGCAGCACGTGCAGACGCTCGCCTGGTTCGCCGCCCATGAGCGGCCGTGGAACCGCTACTTCGGCGACCCCGCGTTGATCGCACGTCTGGAAGCGGCCCTGCAGTACTACCTCTCACTGCAGCAGCCCAGCGGCGCGTTCCCCGAGTACACCACCGACCTGAACTCGATGACCGCGTCCGGGTTCGGCCAGGTGTCACTGGCGGAGTGCCTGGGCTCGCTGCAGTACGGCGACATCCTGACCCACCTGCACCAGCCGATCGCCGACGCACTGCGCCGCTGCTCCACCTGGGTGCTGACCAACACCACCGGCCACTGGGCGTCGCGGCCGGTCGGGCTGTGGTCGGTGAACCAGCAGACCAGCGGTCTGGCCGGGGTCACCGCGACCGCCCACGTCCTCGGCGACACCGCGCTGGCCGACTCGATCTACGACAAGCTGCACTTCATCAGCGTCGACGGCCAGGCCCCTGCCGGCTACTTCCACGAGGCACGCTCGCAGGCCGACCACGGTTACAACATGTCGGTGATGGCACCCGAGCTCGCCTACATCCACCAGCTGTCCCCGAGTGCCCGGGTGCGTGACCTGGCCCTGACCATGGCCGAGCGCTACATCGGGTGGGTCGGCTACGCCAGCGTCTTCGAACCGGGCGCCCCCGACGACGGTGCGCTGTGGTTCTCGGCCAGCGCTTCGCGGCAACCCGCCACCCGCTCCTACCGCGCCGCCGCGGACGTGAGCGACACCCAGGCACTGAACCGGCACTGGGCCTCGCTGTTGCCGGGTTGGATCCCGCACTCGCGCACCGTCGAGGAGGTGACCGCCCAACGGGACGCGTGGGCCGCCCTCGGCACAACTCCGGTGGACGCACGCCGCAAGGGCGACACCTCGCCCCGACTGATGAGCCACGTCCCGCTGGCCCCCGACGGTGGCTCCGAGGCCGAATTCGCCGCCGGGAAGGCGATGCAGCCGTACCTGGCCGACGACGACTTCACCTGGGTGGGCAAGGCCCACGCCAATGTGGGCCAGGAGCACCTGTTCGTCCGTCGGCCGGCGTACTACGCCGGATCGCTGTGGGGCAGCCACTGCTGGTTCTCCACGTCCAACCGGCAACGGATGGGCCTGCAGATGGTGTGGCACCCGATCATGGGCATGATCATCTGGGGTGAGAATGATCTTGATCGACAGCTGTCATGGGACACCACGCTGCTCGCCGGCACCACCGAGGTGGAGAACTTCGCCGCCCAGTTCGGGACGTACCGGTACCTCGACGGCAACGGCAACGAGGTCGACTCCGACGCCCTACCGGGACTTGCGGCCTTCACCGTACGAGGGGAGAACCAGAACACCACGCTCGGCTCCGACGGCCTGGAGCACACCCCCGGGCACATCCGCACCGACGTCACCTTCGACGCCGGGAGCATCACCCGTCGGGTGAACGTCGACGTCGGCCCGGACGGGAGCGCACGTGACACCATCCCGCTGCTGCTCGGCCCCGCCCCGGACGAGGTGCACTTCGTCGTCCCGGACACCGAGGACGCCTGCGGCCGGGCCGGCTGGTGCCATCCGCGGGGCCGGCGGACCCGGAGCGAGCCGGTGCCGGTCGGCGAGACGAGCAGTGCGCGGGCCGTCGGCCTGACCGTCCAGCGGAACGGAATCACCTGTGCCCTACACTGGGCCATCCCACTCGACGTGACCTTGACCCAAATGGGCCGGAGCCAACTCGGCAAGGCGACGCACGTCCTCACACTCCCCCACTCCGGCGTCCTGACGACGACGGTGACCTTCGAATGAACAGCACAGAGGAGAAGATCATGACCACCAGCAAGCTTCCTCATCAGGACCCGCTCGGCACGCTCAAAGCTGTTGCAGGGCCGTCGGTTTCGCGTCGAGCGATGCTCGCCGGGTCACTCACCGTCGCGGCGGTGGGTGCCGCCGGCTGTGGGTTCGGCTCCGCCCCTGGGGAGGGCCCGGGCAACGAAGGCGGTGGCGAAGGGACCACCACCCTGCGTGAGGCGCGGCGTCCACCGAATCACCTGAATCCAGCCTTCGGTGGTTCCGGGTCGCCGCAGGGCACGATCCTGATGGCGATGATGTGGGAGGGACTGGTCCGGCGCGACTCGGAGGACTCGGCGAACTACCTGCCCGGGGTGGCCGAGAGCTGGGAGGCGTCGGAGGACGGACTGACCTACACCTTCAAGCTGCGTGACACCACCTGGAACAACGGTGACCCGTTGACCGCCGAGGACTTCGTGTGGAGTTACTCGTACTACTACTCGCCCAAGCTGACCGAGCAGAAGAACGAGAACGCCCCCGCCATGACGGGTACGCCGGCCCGGACCAAGATCAAGGGCCTGCCGGCCTACTTCAACGGGGAGTCCGACGACTTCTCCACCGTCGGGATCGAAGCCACCGACGAGAAGACCCTCGTGTTCACCCTCACCGAGCCCGACCTCGGCTTCATCGACAGCACGGTGAAAACGTTCCCGCTGCACCGGGAGTCCGTGGAGGCGAACGTGCAGGACTTCTGGATGCCGGAGAAGCTGGTCTGCAACGGCCCGTACCCGTTGACCCAGTACGCACAGAACGCCGGTGCGACGCTGGAGCTGAGTGACACGTACTGGGACAAGGACGCGTTCACGATCACCAAGCGCGAGATCCAGTTCAACTCCAGTGGTGCGACCGGGATGATGGTGTCGTACAACGCGAACGAGATCGACACCTTCCGGGTGGACGGTGACCCGTCGGCGCTCGTCGCCGGCCGACCGGACCTTGAGGAGCAGCTCGTCCGGGGCACCCTGATCCAGTTCAAGGGTGTGCAGTTGCTCTCCAGCAAGAACACGTTGCTGCGTGACAACCTGAACGTCCGCAAGGCGCTGTCGTTGGCGATCGACCGTGATGCGTTGGCCACGGTGTCGCCGCCCGACGTGGCCGGCCCGTCGTTCGTGCCGAGCGACATCAGTGGTGCCGACGCCGTCCCGGCCCTGGAGTTCGACCCGGACCAGGCGAAGGCCCTGCTGGCGGACGAAGGATTCCCCAACGGGGAAGGGATTCCGCCGATCAGCATCATCACGTACGCGACGATGCCGATGCTGGAGGCCGCGGCGGAGATGTGGACCGAACACCTCGGCATCAAGACCTCGGTGGCGGTGCTGGAGGTCGGTGTCTACGGTGATCAGCTGTACGGCAACAAGCCTGAGGACTTCTTCGGGTTCTCCTTCAACTACAGCGCCCCGTCGCCGTACACGATGTTGCAGTACGGTGCGCAGCCGGCCCCGCTGTTCAACCGGGCCTCGATCCCCGACGACGTCGAACGGGAGCTCTTCGCGATCACCCGGGGCGACCGGAAGAACGAGATGTCGGCGGCGGAGACCCAGGCCAAGGTGGACGAGCTGACCCGGGCCAACTGGACGCCGGAGTACAAGAAGTTCGCCGACCTGAACGACGAGGCGCGCGCCGCCTTCGCCGATCCGGAACGTGCCATGGAACTCGCCACCCAGGCGGCCGTCGCGCTGCAGGAGACCTACTACTGGATCCCGATGTTGTGGGCCGGTTACGCGTTCATGATGAAGCCGCGCATCAAGGGCTTGATCCCGACCTCGTACGCCGACCACATCTACGACCTGCGAGGCGTCACCCTGGACCCGATCGAGGGCTGACCCAGAACTGATGTGCGAAACCCCGGCCGGGTCATCCCGGCCGGGGTTTCGCGCGTGGGCGTCCGGCACGGCGCACGGTAATGGCCAGCTGGTCAGTCGTCGTTGGTCACGGCCCACCATGCCGAGCTCAATGCCGGACCCGGAACCGCAGATGGGTGACGCCGTCCTCGGCGGACTGCACCTGGATCCGCTCCAATTCCCGTTGGGCGGCGCCGATCTCGGCGAACAGGGACCGACCTGCGCCCAGCAGGACCGGGATCAGGTGGAGCTGAACCTCGTCCAACAACCACGTTGATCGCCTGTCTGGGGCCAGCCCGAAACAGGGCAATTTCGTGCAGATGGGCCGTGGACGCGGCCTGGGACGCGAAATCGCCGCGTTTCGGTACGCCATGCCTGTCAGGCAGGCACCGAGTTCGCGGATATCGAGCCGGCCGGCGACGAGCTCGGCCACGGCAGGCAGCTCATGGCGCGGCGAGACCGGCACCGACAGGCACGAACGACAAGGCCCGAACCGCAACCGCAGGTTCGGGCCAAGCAGACATCCTGAGACATCAGAGTCGTTTTGTTGTGCGCGCGAGAGGATTTGAACCTCCACGTCCTTGCGGACACTGGCACCTGAAGCCAGCGCGTCTACCGTTCCGCCACGCGCGCATGTCGTGCCCACCGCCCTGTGGACCGACGGACAGCGTAGCACGGCCGGGGCGGCCGGAGCACATCCGCGAAACCGGCCGTGCGTGACCCGTCAACCGTCAGACGCGGACCAGCCGGGTGAACCAGAACTCGTTCGGCAGGTACGAGGTGTCGTGCTCGTGGCCGGGCAGCGGTGGCAGCAACTGGGACGCCTGGAGCAGCCGCCAGCCGTCGACCAGCGCGGCGACCCCGGTCTCGTACGGTGGCTCGTCCGAATCACCCATGGTCGGCCGCGAGCGGCCCGTCCCGTCGTAGCGGGACCACCCGGTCACCGTGGCCTCGAGCCCCGACCCGGCGAGCTGCAGCACCAGCACCTGCTGCCGTACGTCCGGTTCGGCCAGTGGCCGGGCGAACGACTCCTCCGGGGTCTCCAGCCCACCCTCGGGCGTCTCGGCCAGTGGGGCGTCCTGCATCATCATCGTGTCGTCTCCCATGATCAACTTTCGCTCACATGCCCCAGCCGGTGCCGGTACCGGAGGCACCCAGCCGCGGGTCGGTGGCGCCGGGCGCGATGGTCGTCGGACGCATCTCCTCGCGGCTCAGGTAGTAGTCGATGTCGAACAGTGGGTCCGCGGTCAGGCTTCGCCACAGTCGCGCGCGATTCACGTACTCCAACCGGGTCTCGGCGTTCGACGCCCACTCGGTGTGCTGCTTCAGCGCCGCCATCACCTCGGGGGAGTCGATGTCATCGGTGTTCCACAGCCGCACCTGCCGTACGGTCGGGTTGAACCTGATCTTGAACATGTAGCGGGCCACGTCACTGTCGTTGCGCCGCCCACCGTGCCAGATGCCGTGGTGCAGGAACACCACCGTGCCGGCCGGGCAGACCAACCGGGTCTGCCCGCGCAGGTTCTGGTAGCGACCGATCGACGACTCGTTGATCCGCCGCAGGTGGGTGCCGGGCACGCTCAACGTGCCGCCCTGGGCGAGCGTGACCTCGCGCGGGTAGTACATGAGCTGGACGTCGAACCCCTCGTACCGGGTGTCGATCACCGCATCACCGTGCATGGGCTGCGCCGTTCCCCCGTGCGGCGGCCGGATGTGCACCGCGTGGTGGTCGATCCGCGGCCTCGGGCCGACCAGGCTCTGGATCGCACCGGCCACCGCGGGCAGGTCCACCAGGTCGCGGACGAACGAACCCGGCGGGTACGCGGTGTCGAGGTCGGTGCCGTACGGATGGTGCTCGATCCCGGCGTCGAACACGTCGATCGCCCGGTCGTTCAACGCGGCCGGGACGACCCCGTCGAGCCGGACGGCCCCGGAGGCGACGAACTGTGCCATTTCCACCGACGTGAGGAGATGCTTGCGGTCCACCAGTGCGCTCATGTCCCATGACCGTACGGACTCCGGCACGGGTTGTCGTGGTGTGCAGCCACCGTTCACTGGTTCAATTCCACCATGCCGATCGACCTGACCGAGCCACCTGAGGTGATCAACTGCGGAGTCGGGCGCCATGGCGTACGACAGTCGGTCGACGTCTACCGGCTGCCGGACCTGTGGGCCTTCCACCACTTCCACTACACCTGCGACCTGCTGATCGACGGCGTCGCCCACCTCGTCCGACCCGGCACCGTCACCCTGGTGCCGCCCGGCGCACTCACCGAGTACCGCTACCGCGGCCCGAGCAACCACGAGTACGCCCATCTGCGGGCCCCCGCGATCGGCGAGTGCGAGCCGGTCGTCCGCACCGCGGACCGGAACCTGATCACCCTCCCGGCCCACTTCGCCGCCGCGGTCGCCCACACCACCACGGTGCCCGAGCGGTGCCGCGCCGAGCTGTGGCTGGCACTGCTGCAGCTGACGGCGGCCGACCCGGCCGGTCCGCACGCCGAGGGCGACCACGTCGCACGCGCCGTGCAGTGGATCGAGTCCCACCTCGACCGGCCGATCACGGTCCCGCAGGTCGCCGCCGCGGTCGGGATCTCACACACCCACCTCACCAGGCTGGTCCGCGCCGACTCCGGCCGCACCGTGGTCGGCCACATCCGACAACGGCGCATCGACCGCGCCAGGCACCTGCTGCGATCGTCCACCCTCACCGTCTCGGCGGTCGCCGCCGCCGTCGGCTTCGCCGACCTGCAGACCTTCAACAAGGCCTGCCGCCAGGAGACCGGCCGCTCCCCACGGCAACTGCGGGTCGACGGGGACACCGCGTGAAACCCGGGGTGCTTGCGCCCACCCGGCCCAGCCAGCACGATGAACCCATGACCCTGGCCCGTCGGAGGTTCCTCGGCGCCGCGGCCACCGCCGCCGTGGCCACCGCAGCCGCGACGGTCGTCCCCCGAGATGCCGAAGCCGCCTCCTGGCGACCGATCCGCGCCTTCGTGGTCGACAACGCGGCCCGCTGGAACACCGGCACCTTCACCGCGCTCGGCGTCGACGCCCGCGGCGGCCTGGTGCAGCGCAGCGGGCTGCGTCGGACCGTCTTCCGCGATCCGCACACCGGCATCGCCCGGCCGTACGACTACGGCTGGTGGACGAGTTCGACCTACGAGTTGGACTTCGGCGCGACCCAGGTCATCGCGTCGTGGGACGCGACCACACCCCGCGGGGCGTACGTCGACGTGGCCGTCCAGGCCCGCACGGCCTCGGGCGCCTGGACCCGCTGGTACGTGGTGGCGCGCTGGGGTCAGGGCGACACCTCGGCCGACCTCACCCGGGCCAGCGTCGCCGGGCAGCAGGACGCGTACGGCACGGTGCAGACCGACACCCTGGTCGCCCGCGGCTCCCACGCCTTCACCGCCGTCCGATTCCGCTTCATGCTCCTCAAGGCTCCCGGCGGCGCCGCACCCCGGGTCGGGCTGGGCGCGATCATGGCCTCCCGCGTCCCCAACACCCCCGAGGTCACCAACCGGGTCTGGACGCATCCGCTCAACCTGCCCGTCCCCACGTACTCCCAGGAACGGCACAAGGGCCACTACCCCCAGTGGGACGGCGGCGGTGAGGCGTGGTGCTCGGCAACCTCGACCGCGATGGTCCTCGACTACTGGGGCCGCGGCCCGAGTCGGACCGAGACGGCCTGGGTGACGCAACCCGGGGAGTCCCGGCCACAGGTCGACCACGCCGCCAGGTACTGCTACGACCACCAGTACCGCGGCACCGGCAACTGGCCCTTCAACACCGCCCACGCCTCCACCCGGGGCCTGCGCTGCTACGTGACCCGGCTGCGCAACCTCCGCGAGGCCGAGATGTTCGTCAACGCCGGCGTCCCACTGATCGTCTCGGTGTCGTTCTCGTCCGGCGAGCTCGACGGCGCCGGCTACTCGACGGCGGGCCACCTGCTGGTGATCGTCGGATTCACCCCCGCCGGGCACGTCATCTGCAACGATCCCGCCTCCCACCTGCGACCCGACGACGGGCAGGTGCGCTTCACCTACAACCGTCGCCAGTTCGAGAAGGTATGGCTGCCCAGCGGCCGGTCGGGCGGGCTCACCTACGTCATCGCCCCGTGGGGACACCGGCTGCCGACGGCATTGTCGTACGAACCCAACTGGCTCTGACGCGGGTCGAACTGGCTCAGACGCGGGGCCGAACTGGCTCTGACGCGGGCTGAACTGGCGCGGAGGCGGGCGTGGTCCCCGCGCCCGGTGGACCCAGCCGCATAGTATCGGTGGCGACCTTTGCGGAACGGAGAGTGATGGGCGTCCTGGATCGCTTCGAGCGGAAGCTCGAAGGCGCGGTGCACGGTGTGTTCGCGCGCGCGTTCAAGGGCGACGTCCAGCCCGTGGAGATCGCGGCGCGGCTGCAGCGTGAGCTCGACGCCGAGGCCAAGTTGATGTCTCGGACCAAGAAGCTGGTCCCGAACGACTTCACCGTCATCCTGTCGGCCCACGACTACGACCGGCTCGTGCCGTACGGCAAGACGCTCAACGCCGAGATCATCCCCGAGTTGAAGGACCACGCCAAGGAACGCGGGTACGTGTTCAACGGGCCGATCCGACTCAACCTGGAGGTCGACGACTCACTGCCGACGGGGCGCTTCGTCGTCGAGTCGCAGGCCGTCGCCGCGGTCGACACCGACGACCGCGCCGACACCGAGATGTTGCAGGCCGCCAACCTGGTCCTCGAGGTGAACGGGATGCGTCACCCGCTGCAGCCGCCCGGCTTCACCATCGGCCGCGGCTCCGACGCCGACCTGCGGATCAACGACCCCGGCATCTCCCGCCGGCACGCCGAGATCCAGGTCCACGCCAACGGGCTGATGCGGGTCGTGGACCTCGGCTCGACCAACGGGATCGTGGTGAACGGCAACCGCGTCCGGGAGGCGAACGTCACCGACGGCACCCGGATCGAGATCGGCAGCACCCGCATGCTCGTCCACGCGCCACAGGGACACTGATGTCGGAGATTGCGGTCACGCTGATCAAGGTCCTCTTCCTCGCGATGCTGTGGATCTTCATCCTGTCGGTGGCCTCGGTGATCCGCTCCGACATGTTCGGCCGGGCGGTCCCCGCCGGTGACCTGCCGCAACCCGAGCTCGCCGAGGCACCCAAGTCCGGCAAGCGACTGCGCCGCCGCGATCGTGGCCACCCGCAACGCTTCGGGATCACCAATGGTGTGCAGGCGGGTACGACAGCAGACCTCGCGGACGGTACGGTCCTCATCGGCCGCTCTGCGGACTGCCAGCTGATCCTGGAGGACGACTACGTCTCCACCAGACACGCTCGTGTGGTGGCCGGCGACAGTGGCTTCTACGTCGAGGACTTGGGTTCCACCAATGGCACGTACGTCAACGGACAACGCATCACGCAGCCGACCACGATCGGCCTCGCCGACACGGTACGGATCGGGCGCACGATCATGAGGTTGGAGGTCTGATGGCTCGCGGCACCAAGCCCGACCCGGACCCGGACACCCCGGACGACGACGTCGACACGGCGTCGGCGACGGAGGCGGCTACCGAGGGCGCCTCGACAGACTCGACGGACGAGGGCGCCTCGACAGGCTCGACGGACGTGGAAGCGGACTCGACGGACGAGGGCGCCTCGACGAGCTCGACGGACGACGAGACCCGGGCCGAGCCGGTGGTGGTCACCGAGCGCGGGCCGCTGCACCTGGACTACGTCGGCACCTCGCACGTCGGGCTGATCCGCAAGAACAACCAGGACTCCGGGTACGCCAGCCCGACCATGTTGCTGGTGGCCGACGGGATGGGCGGTGCGGCCGCCGGCGACCTCGCCTCCGCGGTGGCGGTCAAGGCGGCCGTGGCCGACGACGCGCTGGTGCTGGGCGACGCGATGCTGGACGTGCTCGGCGAGACGGTCCGCCGTGCCAACGACAAGATCGCCGACCTGGTCGCCGACGACCACACCCTCGAAGGCATGGGCACCACGGTGTCGGGGGCACTGTTCGACGGTGCCCGGCTGGGGCTGTGCCACATCGGCGACTCGCGGGTCTACCTGGTCCGCGACGGCGAGTTGGAGCGACTCACCCACGACCACTCGTGGGTCCAGTCGCTGGTCGACGACGGCAAGATCAGCGAGGAGGAGGCGGCCTTCCACCCGCACCGGTCGCTGCTGCTGAAGGTCCTCAACGGCCACCCCACCAACGTCCCGGACAGCTCGCTCACCGAGGTCCGCGCCGGCGACCGGTTGATCCTGTGCTCCGACGGCCTGTGCGGCCTGATCGACGACCCCGAGATCCTCGAGATCGCGACCGAGGAGGAGTCGATCCAGGCCGTCCTCGACGACCTGGTCGAGGCCGCCCTGCAGGCCGGCGGCGTCGACAACATCACCGTGATCGTCGCCGACGTCACCGAGACCCAGCCCGAGCCGGCGCTGGAGCCGTTGATCATGGGCGCGGCGACCGAGCGTGACATCCCGGTCATCGCCCCTCGTACGGTCGACCTCGGCGACGAGGAGGTCGAGTCCGACGACGATCCCGTACGGCCCAACGCCCCGCCACCGCCCAGCAGCGACGACGAGCAGGACGAGGAGGCGCAGCGGTACGCGATGTCGGAGCCGCCGAAGCGGCGCTGGCTGACCCGGCTGATCACGCTGATCGCCGTCGGCCTGCTGCTCACCGGTGCCGTCGTCGGCGGCGCCGCGTGGGGCCGGACGCAGTTCTACATCGGTGCGGCCAACCAGAACGTCGCGATCTACCAGGGCCTGCCGCAGGACGTGCTGGGCCTCCCGCTGTCGCAGGTCTACGAGATCCAGGAGATCCCGCTCAGCGACCTGCCGCGGTTCTACCGGGCCCAGGTCGAGGCCGGCGAGATGCGCGCCGGCAGCCTCGAGCAGGCCAAGGCCTCGGTCGACGAGCTGGCCGTGGCGGCCGAGCGCTGCCGCGCCGCCCGTACGCCTCCCCCACCCCCGGAGACCACCGCACCGCCGCCGCCGTCGACCACCCCGGCCCCGAACGGCTCGCCCAGCCCCTCGGCGAACCCCGGCCAGACCAGCGCCCCGACGAGCCCCGCCCCGTCCGCCCCTGCCCCTTCCACCCCCGCCACCACCTCAACGGCCCCACCCCCACCCGGACCGGGCGGGGAGTGCCCGTGAGCGACCGAGCGACGCAGCACCTCGTTGACGGTGTCCCACGGGCACGACGAGGAGGCGAGCGTGAGTGACCAGATGGTGGTGGTCCACCGCAAACGGCGCACCGCCGAACTGGTGCTGCTCGTCCTCGCCATCGGACTCGGCGTCGGCGCCTGGCTGATCACCCACCTCAACGTGAACGGCGAGCTGCCGGACAACTGGCCGTACGTCGTCGGGTTGTGGCTCTTCCTCGGCGCCGCCTGCCACACCGTCGTCCGGATCCGGATCCCGTACGCCGACCCGGTGCTGTTGCCGTGCGTGTTCCTGTTGAACGGGCTCGGCCTGGCGATGATCGCCCGACTCGACATGAGCGACCGGGCCACCGACGCCCCGGCGCAACTGCTGTGGACGATCCTCGGCGTCGCGCTGTTCTGCGCCCTGTTGTTCATCACCAAGGACCACCGGCCGCTCGACCGGTTCACCTACCTGTTCGCACTGGCCGGCCTGCTGCTGTTGCTGTTGCCGCTCGTCCCGGGCCTGGGCGTCGAGCTGAACGGGTCACGGATCTGGATCTCGGTCGGGCCGCTCAGCTTCCAGCCGGCCGAGGCCGCCAAGATCATCCTGGCGATCTCGTTCGCGTCCTACCTGGTCGCCCACCGCGAGGTGCTGGCGCTGGCGAGCGTCCGGGTGGTCGGCATCGACCTCCCCCGGCTGCGCGACTTCGTCCCGATCACGCTGGTGTGGGGCGTCTGCATGCTGGTGCTGGCCTTCCAGCGCGACCTCGGCACCGCGCTGCTGTTCTTCGGCATGTTCGTGATGATGCTGTACGTGGCGACCGAGCGGCCCGGCTGGGCCATCGTCGGCCTCGTCTTCTTCGCCTCCGGCGCCGTCGCCGCATGGCTGCTGATGAGCCACGTCCAGGTGCGCGTCGACGCCTGGCTCGACCCGTTCGCCAACCCGGACCGGTCGTACCAGATCATCCAGGGCCAATACGGCATCGCCTTCGGTGGGCTGTTGGGTCGCGGGCTCGGCCTCGGTCGGCCGATGCTCACCCCGATCGTGAAGAGTGACTTCATCTCCGCCGCGATCGCCGAAGAACTCGGCATCGCCGGGCTGATGGCGGTGGTCATGATCTACGCGCTGGTCGTCTCCCGCGGCCTGAAGACCGCGTTGATCGGCCGCGACCCGTTCGGCAAGCTGCTCGCCGCGGGCCTGTCGTTCGTGTTCGCGCTGCAGGTGTTCGTGATCATCGGCGGCGTCACCCGGTTGCTCCCGCTGACCGGTCTGACCACCCCGTTCATGTCCCAGGGTGGGTCGTCGCTGGTCTGCAACTGGGTGTTGATCGGGCTGCTGATGATCATCTCGCACCAGTTCCGGCGGCCGGTCGCGAAGGCGGTCGAGACCGACCCGGACGCGGAGTCGACCCAGCTGATCCCCGCCGTCACCGGTGGGCGGGCCCGCGATCGGATCCGGGAGGCCCTGCGATGAACGGCCCCATCCGCCGGATCGCCATCGTGGCGATGGTGATGTTCGCCCTGCTGCTGGGCAACATCACCTACACCATCGTGTTCCGGGAGAGCCAGCTCGACGAGATGCCGGGCAACCGCCGGGTCCGCGACGAACAGTTCGGTCAGGACCGCGGCCCGATCCTGGTCGGCAACACCCCGGTCGCGTTGACCACACCGGCGAACGACCGGTTCCGGTTCCAGCGGGAGTACCCGTCCGGCGAGCTGTACGCCCCGATCACCGGCTTCTACGCCTACGACTACGGCACCAGTGCGTTGGAGGCCCGTTACAACGGCGAGCTGGCCGGCACCGACGACTCCCTGTTCGTCCGCCGGCTGCTCGACATCCTGACCAACCGGCCGCCGACCGGGGCCACCGTGCAGACCACCATCAACGCGGCTGCCCAGCAGGCCGCGTTCGAGGGGATGGGCGACCTGAAGGGCGCGGTGATCGCCCAGGACGCCAAGACCGGGGCCGTGCTCGCGCTGGTCAGCACCCCCTCGTACGACCCGAATCGGTTGGCGAGCCACGACATCGGCGCCGACGGCGAGGCGTCGCAGGCGTGGCTCGAGCTGACCAACGACGAGAACCAGCCACTGCGCAACCGGGCCGCCCGGGAGATCTACCCGCCGGGATCGACCTTCAAGCTGGTGACCGCCGCGGCCGCCCTGGAGAACGGTCACGCACCGGACCAGCGATGGGCCTCCCCGGACCGGTTGCAACTCCCCGGCACCGAGACGTACCTGCCCAACACCAGCCCGTGCGGCGGCGACGAGGTCACCCTCGAACAGGCGCTGAAGGTGTCGTGCAACACCGCGTTCGCCAACGTCGGACTGGCCTTGGGGACCGAGGCGTTGCAGGCCCAGGCGGAGCGGTTCGGCTTCGGGTCGCCGCAGTTGAACGACCTGAACGGGGTGATCAGCAGGTTCCCCGACGATCCGAACGACGCCCAGTTGGCGATGAGCTCGATCGGGCAGTTCGAGGTGGCCGCCTCACCGATGCAGATGAACATGGTGACCGCCGCCATCGCCAACGACGGGGTGGTGATGCGGCCGTACCTGGTGTCGGCGATCCGGAGCGAGAACCTGGCCCCGATCTCGACCACCCGGCCGCAGCAGGTGGGTGAGGCGATGACGCCGGGGAACGCGCGGGTGCTGCAGCGGTGGATGCAGACCGTCGTCAACGAAGGCACCGGCCGCAACGGTCGGATCGAGGGCGTCGAGGTGGGCGGCAAGACCGGCAGCGCGGAGACCACGCCGGACGCCCCGCCGTACGCCTGGTACACCACGTACGCCCGGTCCGGGGACCGCACCATCGCGGTGACGGTGTTCGTGGAGGAGGCCGACATCGAGCCCAACGACATCTCCGGTGGGCGGTTGGCCGCACCGATCGCGAAGCGAGTGCTGGAGGAACTGCTGTGAACCGGATCGAGCGCCGCGAACGCCGACACCGGCATGATGGACGGGGGTGGGGCACATATGCTGCACCGCTGGGGACGGACCGCCGAGGACGAACCACCGGGGACGGAACCCCGGGACGAACGGGGAGGGAGGGCCGATGACTGACGACACCACCCCCACGAGCCCGGGGACGGGCGACAGCCCGCAGGTGCGGCTGATCGGTGACCGCTACGAGCTCTCCGGCCTGTTGGGCCGCGGCGGCATGGCCGAGGTGCGCCGGGCGATGGACACCCGGCTGAACCGACCGGTCGCGGTCAAGCAACTGCGCACCGACCTGGCCACCGACCCGACCTTCCAGGCCCGGTTCCGACGCGAGGCACAGGCCGCCGCCGGGCTCAACCACCCCACGATCGTGTCGGTGTACGACACCGGCGAGGAGACCGACGGCCAGTCCGGCATCCGGATCCCGTACATCGTGATGGAGCTCGTCGACGGCGTGACGCTGCGCGACGTGCTGCGCGACGGCCGCAAGATCCTGCCGGAGCGGGCGTTGGAGCTGTCGGCCGGGGTGCTGGACGCACTCAGTTACAGCCACAAGGCCGGCATCGTGCACCGCGACATCAAGCCGGCGAACGTGATGCTCACCCCGGCCGGTGACGTGAAGGTGATGGACTTCGGCATCGCCCGCGCGGTGGCCGACACGTCGTCGACGATGACGCAGACGGCCGCGGTGATCGGCACCGCACAGTACCTGTCGCCGGAGCAGGCGCGCGGCGAGACCGTCGACGCGCGCTCCGACATCTACTCGGCCGGCTGCCTGCTGTACGAGCTGCTGGTGGGTCGACCGCCGTTCGTCGGCGAGTCGTCGGTGAGCGTGGCGTACCAGCACGTCCGGGAGGAGCCGCGGCCGCCTAGTGAACTGGACCCCGAGGTCACGCCCGGGATGGACGCGGTCGTGATGCGGTCGTTGGCCAAGGACCCGAACGAGCGGTACCAGTCGGCCCGGCTGATGAAGGACGACCTGATGCGGTTGCTGCACGGTCAGCAGCCGCTCGCCGCGGCGATGCCGAGCAGCGCGACGACCCCCGGTGAGGCACCCACCGCACTGCTCGTACCTGACCACCAGCCGGCCGGTGCGGCCGGCGCCGCGCTCGCCGGTGGGGCGGTCGGGGCCGGGGCGGGAGCCGCTGCCGCCACCAGTGCCACCCGGGTGACCGAGCCGGTGCAGCCGTACGGCGACGGCAACGGTGGCCACGGGGTCGTCCCGGTGGACGAGGAGCCCGAGCAGGAACCACGTCGGGTCGGGGCGATCGTCGCGCTGGTGGTGCTGATCGTGCTCGCCGCGATCGCGGCCGGGCTGGCGGTCTACTTCTTGAACACGCCGCCGCCGACCAGTCCGCCGCCGACCCCGACGCCGTCCTCGGCCAGCCCGCAGGTGCAGATGGTCGAGGTGCCGTCGGTGATCGGGCAGACCGAGACCCAGGCGACCAACTCGTTGGAGGGGGTCGGCCTGGAGGTGAAGGTCGAGAAGGTGGCCGGGCCGTCCGACAGCTCCGTCGGCCAGGTCACCGAGCAGAACCCACCGGCCCAACAACAGGTCGAGGTGGGGACCGAGGTCACCATCACGATCAACGTCGGACCCAGCCAGGTGACCGTGCCCGACGTGCAGGGGAAGTCGGCGAGTGAGGCGACCGAAGCGTTGAAGAGCGCCGGGTTCACCAACATCAAGACCGAGTACGCCACCTCGGAGGAGCCGGGCTCGAAGAAGGACTCCGTGGTCGGGGTCAGCCCGAGCGAGGGATCGGAGCAGAACCCCGACACCGAGATCACGCTCACCCTGGCCACCGGCGAGGGCGAGGTGCCGGACTTCAGCGGGATGACGCGGGAACGGGCCTCCCAGTTCGCCGAGGAGCACGGCTTCAAGGTCGAGTTCGAGGAAGAGGAGGTCGAGGGCGGGCAGAACACCGTCATCGGCCAGGATCCCGGGCCCGGGAACACCCAGCCGTGGGGGTCCACGATCAAGGTGACCATCGGGGTGCCGGAGCCCTCGGAGTCCCCCAGCCCGCCCGGTGAGACCGAGGAACCGACCGAGACGCCGACGAGCACCCCCACCGGGGGTGGCTGAGCCCGGCCCGTACGGCGTCGTCCTTTCCGGGTCGGGTCTCGGGTGTGCTGGCAGGGTTGAGTCATGACCACGCGTGAGCTGTTGCAACCGCTGCTGGACGAGGGGCGACTGGCGGGGTGGGTGGCCGGTCGGCGGGACCGGAACAGCATCCAGATCTCCACCGGCGGACGTCGCAGCCTGGACGGCCCGCCGATGACCGAGGACACCCAGTTCGCGATCACCTCGTGCAGCAAGCCGATCGCCGGGGTGCTCACCTCACGGCTGGCCGAGCTCGAGCTGATCGACCTCGACGAACCGATCGCCCGGTGGGTGCCGGAGTTCGCGGCACCGCGGGTCCTCACCGCCCCGGACGGACCGCTGACCGACACCGTCCCCGCGGAGTCGGCGATCACCGTACGGCAGCTGCTGACCATGACCTCGGGGCTGGGATGGGTCGACGGCGCACCGTTGACCGAGGCGATGGCGGCCCGGTCGGTCGCCCCGGGGCCGTTCGCACCGCCGATGACCCCCGACGAGTACGTGGCGCGGTTGGCCGAACTGCCGTTGGCCGACCAGCCGGGGACGGCCTGGCGCTACCACACCAGCAGCGACCTGCTCGGCGTGGTGCTCGAACGGGCCACCGGGGAGCCGCTGGACCGGCTGCTCGACGTGCACGTGTGCGGCCGGTTGGGGATGACCGGCACGGGGTTCGTCGGGGACCCGGACCGGCTGGCGACCGCGTACACCGCCGACGACGAGGGCCGACTGGTGCCGTACGACGTCCCGGCCGGTCTGCACACCACGGCGCCGGAGTTCCGGTCGCTGGCGTGCGGTCTGCTGTCGACGGTGCCCGACCAGCTGGCCTTCCTCGGTTCGCTGCTCGGTCACGGACCGGCCGTGCTGTCGCCCGCGTCGGTGACCGAACTCCGTACCAACGCGTTGGGTCCGTCGCAGCTCGCGACCGCCGCCGGGATGCTGGAGCCCGGCAGCGGTTGGGGCCTGCACGTGGAAGTGCGCCCCGACGGCAGGTTCGGCTGGGCCGGTGGCCTCGGCGGCATCGGGTACGCCGACCCCGCGACCGGGCGGGCCGCCGTGCTCCACACCCAGCTCGCCGTCGACGCACCGGCCGTGCCGACCGTGATGGAGGCGTTCTGGTCGTTGTTCGACGAGTGATCGTCCCCGTCGCCGGGTTCGGGTCAGCCCGCGCTCATCAGCGGGCTCAGGTCGGCGGCCCGAGCCGGGGCGTCGGCGTCCCCACACTCGGCCAACCAGTTGGCGAGCATCTGGTAGCCGCCCTCGGTCAGTACCGACTCGGGGTGGAACTGGACCGCCTCGACCGGCAGGTCGACGTGCCGTACGGCCATGATCACGTCGGACTCGGTGCGCGCGGTGACCGCCAGCATGTCGGGCAGGGTCTCGGGACGCAGCGCCAACGAGTGGTAGCGGGTCGCGGTGAACGGGGACGGCAGGCCGGCCATCACGCCGGCCCCCTGGTGGAACACCTCGGACGTCTTGCCGTGCAGCAGTTCCGGGGCCCGGTCGACCACTCCCCCGTACGCGACCGCGATCGCCTGCAGGCCGAGGCAGACGCCGAAGATCGGCACGGTCCCGGCCAGGTTGCGCACCACGTCGATGCAGACCCCGGCGTGCTCGGGGGTCCCGGGGCCGGGTGACAGCAGGATCCCGTCGTACGGCTCGTGCCAGCCGGGCGCGTCGAACCGGGCGTCGTCGTTGCGCCACACCTCGACCTCGGCCCCGATCTGGGCCAGGTACTGCACGAGGTTGTAGACGAACGAGTCGTAGTTGTCGATCACCAGGATCCGCGCGGACATGGCGCCATGATCCCACGGCTGCCGGGGCGCCCGCCGTCGCCGGTGGGCCGCCGAGACGGGGGGGCGTCGCAAGGGTGGGCGCCACAGCGACACAGCTGGACGTGAGCTCCACGTGTGTCGCTCAGAGTGCCACTCTTACGACAGGCCACCCCGATCGCGGCTCAGCGCAGCCCCGCGGAACACCAGAAGGCGCGCCTTTCTATACTCCGCCCATGGCCACCCCGTCACCTGACGTCGCCCCAGCAACGATTGCTGAGCAGCGGGAGACCCCCGTCGTACGGAGCTACGACGTGATCGTGTGTGGTGGCGGGCCGGCCGGCCTGTGCGCCGCCATCGCGTCCGCGCGGCAGGGGGCTCGCACGTTGCTGATCGAGAGTGGCGGCTGCCTCGGCGGGGTGTGGACCTCCGGGCTGTTGTCCGGGGTGATCGACGCCAACAAGCCTGGCACGATCCTGACCGAGCTCGTCACCGAGCTGCGCGCCCGCGACTCCTACCACGAGCGGAACAAGTCCCACTTCCTCTTCTTCCCCGAGACCATGAAGCTCGTCGTCGAACAGTTCTGCGTCGCCGCCGGGGTCGACATCCGGCTGGGCACACGCGTGGTGGACACGGTGGCGTCGGAACCGGGCCGGCTGAGCCACGTGATCACCGAGTCGAAGTCGGGCCGCGAAGCCTGGCAGGGCAAGGTGATCATCGACTGCACCGGTGACGGTGACGTCGCCGCCCGCGCCGGAGCGGGGTTCGACCTCGGCAACGCCGAAGGCGGAATGCAGCCGCTGAGCCTGCTCGGCGTGCTGGCCGGGGTCCGCGCCACCGACGTCCGCGAGTACTGGGACCACACCGTCCCCGACCGGAAGGCCCGGCTGCGGGCGGAGCTGGACAAAGTCGGATTCGTCCCCAGCTACGGCAATCCGACGCTGTTCAACATCGGCCGGGACTTCTTCGTGCTGATGGCCAACCACATGTACGGGGTACGCCCCGACGATGCCGATGCGCTGACCGCAGCCACCCTGGCGGCGCGCGAAGAGGTGCACGCCTCGGTGGCTGCGCTTCGGCGGCTCGGCGGTCCGTGGTCCGACCTCGTCCTGGTGAGCACGGCAGACCAGATCGGGATCCGGGAAGGCCGGCGGATCCGGGGCCGCACGACGCTGACCGGCGACGACCTGGCGGAGGGCCGGATCACCGACGAGGCCGTCACCGTCAGCACCTTTGCGATGGACGTGCACTCCCCCGACCCGGCCCGGAGCACCATCGGCGACGACCGTGGCCTGCGACCGGTCAAGCCGTACGGGGTGCCGCTGGGGACCCTGGTCTCGGCCGACATCGACAACCTGATGATGGCCGGCCGCTGCCTCAGCGGCGACTTCCTGGCCCACTCGAGCTACCGGGTGACCGGGACCGCGAGTGTGACGGGTCAGGCCGCCGGTGCCGTGGCCGCCCACTGCGCCACCCGTGACGTGCTGCCGATGCAGGTCGGGGTCGCCGACGTCGCCGGGATGCCCTCGGTCTCGTGAGGGAGTGCGCCACAGCGACGCGGGTGGACGTCAGCTCCACGTGTGTCGTTCAGACGCCTCTTCTCACGGCCCGGCCGGACTCGATGAGCCCGGAGACGACGAAACCAGGACCGACGAACTCAGGGTGGCGTCTGCGTCGCGCAGGATGCTGGGTGCCAGCAGCCGGTGCACCCGGGACAGCCTCACCCAACGCCGACGACCCCCGGGCTGGTCATACCGCACGAAGGTGCTGAGCGAGACCGACCCGTCGCCGGCCTGGACCACCAACTCGGCCCCCATTTCGCGTGACTGCGTCGTCAGCCGGATCCAGTCCTCACCCCGGCCGGTGACGGGCCAGCCGGCGATCGTGTCGGCCGACCGTCCGGGCAGTAGGTCGAGCTTGAGCAGGCCCTGCCAGATGAACCGGGCCAGGGGCTGCGGTTCGTCACCGAACATGACACGGGCCCACTGCTCCGGGGCGGCGGTCACCTCGGTTCGGGCGGTGAACTCGTCGACGTAGTCGATTCGATTGAGTGTGCTGAGTGTCCGGGTCGTGGGCGAGACGGAGGCGTCGTCGAGCACCCGGGTGGCGATGGTCAGTGACATGCTGGCTCCTGTGTTGTACGGATGCGTACAACCATGACGCTAGCACCGGTTGTACGGTTGCGTACAACGCGGGTCGACACGGCCGGGCCCGCTCCCAGCTCAGGTGCGCCAAGCGCGTCGCCGCCGCACATGAGGCAGCACAGCGACATGACCCCGGGTCAGGCGTGGTCGGCACGAGCACGACGGCAGGAGGCAGCAGGTGGGCGCACAACGGACACCGCGGGAGAAGTGGATCGAGCAGGGACTGGCGGCACTCGCGGCGGCCGGGCCTGAGGCGGTCCGGATCGAGGCGTTGGCGCAACAGCTCGGCGTCACCAAGGGCGGCTTCTACGGCTACTTCACCAACCGGGACGCCCTGCTCACCGCGATGCTCGACACCTGGGAGCGCGAGAGCGTGGACGAGGTGCTCGCGCGGGTCGAGGCCGAGGGCGGCGATCCACGCACCCGGGCGACCCGTGCCGGCCACCTCACCTTCTCCGACGACCGACTGCTGCCCATCGACCTGGCGGTCCGGGACTGGGCCCGGCGGGACGCGGAGGTGGCCGATCGACTCCGCCGGGTCGACAACGCCCGGATGGACCTGTTGCGCGAGTTGATCGGGTCGGTCTGTGACGATCCGGACGAGGTCGAGGCGCGGAGCCTGCTCGCCATCACCTCGGCGATCGGTGCCCACTTCCTGGCCGCCGACCACGCAGGCCAGCACCGGCCGGAGGTCATCGCCCGGATCAGCTCATTGCTGGTCCCCGACGCCGCCGGTTCGGATCCACCGGCGCGGTGACCTGGTCTCCCACGCGGTCTGGGCGCCGCGGGCGCGATCTCGGCTCCGCGGGCACGATCTCGGCTCCGCGGGCACGATCTCGGCTCCGCGACGGCGATGCGGTCGCAGCAAAGGGCGCCACAGCGACACAGCTGGACGTGAGCTCCACGTGTGTCGCTGTGGCGCCCCTTTTTACGACGGAGACCCACTTTCGGGCGGCTTCTCAGACCGCCGCGGCCACCTTCTCGCCGCGAGCCGGCTCACCATCGGCCCCATCAGCCACACCAGCCACACCAGCCCCACCAGCCTCGCCTGACCCGGCATCGGCGGGTGCGTCGTGCTCGGCGAGGTACTGGTGCGGGGTGGTGTCGCCGACGATCTCGCCGCCTGAGACCACCAACACCCGCTCCACCCAGTGCAGCGACTGCGGCCGGTGCGTGACGACCAGGGTGGTACGACCCTGGGCGACGACCCGCATCGCCTGGTTGACCTTGCGTTCGCTCGCCAGGTCGAGGTTCGAGGTCGCCTCGTCCAGGATCAGGATCGCCGGGTCGATCAGCAGCGCCCGCGCCAGGCACAGCAACTGCCGCTGGCCCGCCGAGAGCGACCGGCCACGCTCGGTGATCATGTGGTGGTAGCCGTCGGGCATCCGCGAGATGAACTCGTGCGCCCCCACCGCGCGGGCGGCGGCCTCCACCTCGGCGTCCGTCGCGTCCGGTCGGCCGTAGGCGATGTTGTCCCGCACGGTCCGGGTGAACAGGTGCGGTTCCTGCGGTACGTAGCCAAGACGCCGCCGGTACTGGACCAGGTCGAGGTCGGGCAACGGCACGTCGTCGATCAACAGCTCACCCTCGGTCGGGTCGTAGAACCGCGACACCAGCTTCACCGTGGTCGACTTGCCGGCACCCGTACGACCGACGAACGCGACCCGCTGGCCGGCCGGGATGTGCAGGTCGACCCGCTTCAGCGCATCGGTGGCGGTCCCGGCGTAGCGCAGCCGGACCCCCTCGAGCTTGATGTCACCCTCGATCTCGTCCGGGTTCACCGCATCGGTGTTGACCGGGGTCGAGGTCTTGAGCTCGAGCAGCTCGCGCACCCGGACCAGGCCGGCCCGGGCCCGCTGGTAGACGTCGAACACCGACGCCAGCTGCTGCACCGGGGCGAACACCTGCGCCAGGTACAACATGAACGCCAGCAGGGTGCCGATCGCGAGCGTACCGGCGCCGACGAACATCGCGCCCAGTCCGAGCACGGCCACGGTCGCGAGGATCGACAACACTTCGAAGATGCCGACGTAGACCGAGGTCGCGAACGCACTCTTCAACGACCAGTGGATGAACTCCTTGCCGATCCCGTCGAACTTCTGCAGGTTGCGGGCCTCCCGCCGGTACGCGTGGGTGACGCGGATGCCGACCAGCGACTCCTGCAGGTTGGCGTTCAGCATGGAGGTACGTTCACGCGCCTCGTCGTACGCCACCGAGGCCCGCTTGCGGTACCAGACGGTCGCCAACGCGGCGGGCGGGATCACGCACAACACGGTCAGCGCCAGCCGCGGATCGAGCGCGACCACCACGAACGACATGCCGACGAAGGTCAGCACGGCCATCATCAGGTTGATCAGGCCGACCCGCAACAGTTCGGAGATGGCGTCGATGTCCGACGTCATCCGGGTCATGATCCGCCCGGCCTGAGTCCGGTCGTAGTAGTCGATGCCGAGCCGCTGCAGCTGCCCGTACACCCGGGCCCGCAGGGCGACCAGCAGCCGCTCGGTGGTGCGCTGGGTCCAGATCTGCGAGTCGCGCTGGACGAAGTACAGTCCGATCGCGAGCGCCGCCGCGGCCCCACACACCGCGAGCAGGACGCCGCGTTCGCCGGCCAGCATGCCGCCGTTGACGCCCTCGCGGACCAGCAACGGGTTGAGCAGGGTCAGCAGGGTCTCCGCCGCCACCAGCAGCAGACCGATGAACAGCCCGACCCGGTACGGCTTCAAGAACTTGAGCAGCTTGAACGGCTCGGTGTTGGTGTCCTCGGCGGGCAGGTCGACCTGCGTCTTGTCCTTGAACGGCGGCAGCGAGGCGATCCGGGCCGCCAGTGCCGGCGGGATGCCGAGGTCCAGCGGCACCCGACCGGTGGCGTCCTGCCGGGACTCCCAGCTCGACGCGGTCGCGGCGAACTCACCACGCCGAGCTGCCGGCAACAGGTCGGCGGCGCCGTCGGCGTCGCCTTCCAGGTCACCGAACAGGTCGCGGTACAGCTCACTGCGGGCGAACAGGTCCTCGTGGGTGCCCTGGTCGGCGACGCGGCCCCGGTCGAGCACGACCACCCGGTCGGCCATCCGGACCGTCGATTCCCGGTACGCCACCAGGACGGCCGTGGCATTGGCCAGGTACGGCTCGAGGTTGGCGTGGATCTCGTGCTCCACCGACGTGTCGACCGAGCTCGTCGCATCGTCGAGCAGTAGTACGTCGGGGTTGATCAACAGGGCCCGGGCGAGTGCCACCCGCTGTCGCTGGCCACCCGACAAGGTCATCCCGCGCTCGCCGATCGGGGTGTCGTACCCCTCGTCCAGCTCCAGGATGAACTCGTGGGCGAGGGCTGCCTTCGCGGCCGCCTCGATCTCCTCCTGGGTCGCGTCGGGGCGTCCGTACGCGATGTTGTTGGCCACGGTGTCGGAGAACAGGAAGCTGTTCTCGAACACCATCGCGATCCGTCCCCGCAGCTCGGCGATCGGCTGGTCGGCGACGTCGGTGCCGTCGACCGACACCACACCGGAGCCCGCCTCGAAGTACCGCGGGATCAACTGCAGCGCGGTCGACTTGCCACAACCCGAGGGGCCGACCAGCGCGACGGTCTCGCCCGGCTCGATGGTCAGGTCGAGTCCGTCGAGCACCTTGTGCCCGTCCCCATCGGCGTACGCGAACGAGACGTCGGAGAACTCGATCCGGCCACCCCGCGCCTCGGGGCTGCGAGCCGCTTCGGCCTCGACCAGGGTCGGCCGCAGGTCGAGGATCTCGCCGATCCGCTCCACCGCCGCCTGACACTGCGGCATGTTGCTCAGCACCATGCCGATGGTGCGGGCCTTCGCGGCGAGCTGGGTGAGGTAGCTGATGAAGGCGAGGAAGATGCCGACGGTGAGCTCACCGCTGGCGACCATCAGGCCACCCAGGCCGAGGATCACGACCTGCCCGATCTGCGGGCCGGCCATCAGCGAGGCGAGGAACGGGGCGCGAAGCCGTACGGCACGAACCCGCGACCGGAACATGTCGATCAGCGAGTGGTGCAACCGCTTGGTCTCGGCCTCCTCCTGCCCGAACGCGCGGACCACCCGGACGCCGAGGACGGCCTCCTCGATCTCGGTCATCAGTTCGGCCTCGGAGCGCTGCGCATCCCAGCCGGCGGCGTGCACGTTGCCCCGCATCCGGTGGGTGACCGCGAACACGGCCACGATGATGATCATGACGATCACCGCGAGCAGCGGCGACAGTTGCATCATCACCGCCAGCGACAGCACGATGCCGATCACGGTCGCGGCGAGCTGTCCGAAGAAGCCGATCAGGACCTGGACCCACCGCAGGTCACCGCTGGCCCGCGACACCAGTTGGCCGCTCTGCAACTGTGAGTGTCCGGAGAAGTCGAGTCGTTGCAGGGTGTCGTAGATCTGGTCGCGGATGTCGTGCTGCACCTTGAGTGCGGCCTTCGCCGACAGGTAGCGCCACGCCGCCGACAGGCCGCCCATCGCGATGCCGAGGACCGCGAGCAACGACAACCAGGGCAGCAGCGGGATCGTCGGTTCGATGATCGCGTCGTCCAGCACGATCTGCTGGACCAGGGGGATGAACGACTGCGCCGCGGCGTAGACGGTGGCCAGTGCGACGGTGGCGATCAGCACGCCGCGGTGGCGCCGGACCACCGGCATCATCCGACGGCGCCAGGACGGGCCTCCGCTGTCGCGCTGATCGGGGCGCTTGTCGTCGGGGCGCTTGTCGTCGGGGCGCTTGTCGTCGGTGCGACGCCGGCGCAGGCTGTCGGGGCGAGCGCGTACCAGCAGCTCACGGGCCGAGTTGGTGAACGAGTTGGGTTTGGACGTACGGGTCCGGAACACGGACACGGACATGAAAGCTTCTCCCTGGCAGGGTTGTTGCGGGTGCTCTGGGCGTGCCTCACCGGCATCTGACCGGCGTCGGCACGGCGATCGGGCTGCGGGCAGGCAGCAGCGATCGCTCGGATCTGGGAAGTGTTTGGGGAAGACGTCGACGATGCGTCGACCTGAGAAGGGGGCCGTGGTCGGCGGACCACGACGATCTAGCTGGAAACCACCTCGAACGCCAGTCTTGCGGATGTCTCGAATTGGACAACATCAACTCTGCCCCTGTTGTTCCCGGTTGCCAACCGAGAACGACGCAATCTGCGAAGACCAATCGAACTTATCCACGAAGTGCATGAAAGAGCCCCCGGTGATTATCGGGGTGAGGTCCGTCACGTCGACCGGATCCGACGTCACCGTCCGTTCACCCACTCGTCGCGCAGCCGACCCTGCGGTGATCATGATCATCGGCCTAGCGTCGATCGGGTACTGAGGCATCCCCCACCTCCAGAGGAGTTTTCCCATGCCCGCTTCGGATTTCCCCAGTCTGTCACGACGTGGCTTCGTCGTCGGCGCCGCCGCGATCGGCGGTGGCCTGGCACTGCCGACCGTTGCCGCGGCCGCCCCGGCCCCGCGGCTCGTCGACCCGTTCACCCTCGGTGTCGCCTCCGGCGATCCGCTGCCCGACTCGGTCGTGCTGTGGACCCGGCTGGCCCCCGAACCGCTCGCCGACGGCGGCGGCGTACCCAACCGTCCGGTCCCGGTCCGCTGGGAACTCGCCGCCGACGAGAACTTCCGCCGGATCGTCCAGCGGGGCACCGAGCTCGCCCGCCCGGAGGAGGCACACACCGTCCACATCGACGTCCGCGGCCTCGAACCGCACCGCGAGTACTGGTACCGCTTCCGTACCGGCAACGAGGTCTCGCCGGTGGGTCGCACCCGCACCGCCCCGGCACCGGGCAGCCTGGCTCCGCTGTCGTTCGCGTTCGCCTCGTGCAGCCACTACGAGATGGGCTACTTCACCGCCTACAAGCACCTCGCCGCCGAGAACCCTGACGTGGTGTTCCACCTGGGCGACTACGTGTACGAGTACGCCGGCGCCACCGGCCGGCCGCGCACCCACGCCGGCAACGAGATGAACACCCTGGCCGAGTACCGACAGCGCCACGCGCAGTACAAGACCGACCCCGACCTGCAGGCCGCACACCGGGCCGCCCCGTTCATCGTCACCTGGGACGATCACGAGACCGACAACAACTACGCCGACCTGGTGCCGGAGAACAACGACCCCAACCAGGGCAACGCCACCCGGGAGACGTTCGCCGTCCGCCGGGCCGCCGCCTACCAGGCGTACTGGGAGCACATGCCGCTGCGCCGCTTCCGCAAGCCGGTCGACACCAACCTGCCGCTGTACCGCGGCTTCGACTACGGCGGGCTCGCCCGGTTCAGCGTGCTCGACACCCGGCAGTACCGCGACGACCAGCCGTACGGGGATCGCAGCAACGTCAACGGCCCCGAGCAGTGGGAGACCGACATGCTGGGCAGTGAGCAGCATGCCTGGTTGGAGAAGCAGCTCACCGGATCGGATGCGGTGTGGAACATCGTGCCGCAGCAGATCTTCTTCGCCAACATGGACACCAACCCCGCCGGCCCGGGCTCGTACAACGACGGCTGGGACGGCTACCAGGCCTCCCGCGACCGGATCCTCGGACTGGTCGAGGAGCGCGAGATCGAGAACTTCGTGGTGCTGACCGGGGACGTCCACAACCACTGGATGGTCGACCTGCGCCGCGACTTCGAGAACGACAGCCTGCCGTTGCTCGGCTCCGAGATCGTCTGCACCTCGGTCACCTCCAACGGTGACGGCCGCGCCTGGACCGATGCCGAGATGGCGGTCTGGAAGGGCGACATGCCGTACCTCCACTACCGCAGCAACCTGCGCGGCTACGTGAAGGTGGACGTCACCCCGGACACCCTGCAGGCCGACTTCATGACCGTCGACAAGGTGTCGGTCCCGGGGCTGCCGATCAGCACCGACGCCTCGTACGTCATCGAGTCCGGTCAGGTCGGGGCGCAACCCGCCTGACACGCCGCCCGTCGAGCCGGTCGAACTCCTCGAGAGGCCCGCGCCCGGCGGGAGGCTCGTAAAGAAGGGCGTCTGAGCGACGTACGCGACGCATACGTCCACCTGTGTCGCTGTGGCGCCCATCCTCACCGGCGTGCGGCGGTTGGACCGACGTCAGGGTCCCGGGGTCGCCCCCGATCCCGGGACCCGCGCGTGCTCCAGCCCCACCGAGCCGTCGTAGCCGGGCAGGATCATGTCCTCGGAGGCCCGCTGCTCCCAGCCGAGGCCGTACACCTGGACGTACTGCTGGTAGATCTGCAGGTACGGCGACGCCTTCAGCGCCGCGGCGAGCAGGCCCGGGTCACCGATCGCGGTGATCACGTACGGCGGGGCGTACGGGACGCCGTGCAGCACCACCGTGTTGCCGACGCACTTGATGCCGGTGGTCGCGATCACCCGCTGGCCCTGGATCGTCATCGCCTCCGCACCGCCGGCCCACATCGCGTTCACCACCGCCTGGATGTCCTGCTGGTGGACGATCAACTCGTCGGCGTCGACCCCGGGCGGCTGCACCTCCGGCGGCGCGTCGGTGAGCGTCACGGTGAGCGCGGGACCACGGACCGCCACCAGGCCTGTCAGTTGCTGCAGCTCCCGGAGCTGATCCTCGGTGTCGCCCGGAGGCTGCCGTTCGGCGGTGAGCCGGTCGACTTCCTCGCGCAGCGCGCTGACCTGCCGGGCCAGGTTGGCGTTGCGGTCCTTCTCACTGTTGAGCAGGCCGACCAGGTCGGTGTTGCGGTCGGGGCGCAGGTCGGTGCCGCGGGCGCTGATGGCGCTGGAGACGATCATGAATCCGGCCAGCGCGCAGACCAGTCCGGTCACCAACCGACGGCTCGGCGTACGGCGCTCGCGAGCGGTTGCGTGGCGCGGTCGGTGGGTCACCCGGTGCCACCACGAATCGCCCCGACGCGGGCCTTCGTCAAGGTGTTCGGGCACCGCAGTACCTCCGCCGGAGTTTTGCTGGACGTCTCGGTTGACTACGCTACCCCCAGACCCAAGGAGATTCGACTTGCCTGAATCCAGGACACGCAAGGCTGCCGAGCGCAAGAAGAAGGCTGCCCAGGCCCGCAAGGTGGCCGAGCGGCAGGAGGCCAACGAGAGCCGCCGCGCCGTCACCTCGTCGACCTCAGCCAAGGCCAAGTCGTCGTCGGCGAGGTCGACGTCTCGGTCCGGCTCCACCAAGTCGGCGTCCGCCAGGTCCTCCACCGCCAAGTCCTCGTCTGCCAGGTCGGGGACGGCGAAGGACACCGAGCCGATCGAGAAGCTGTCGACCGCCGAGCGGCGCCGTCGCTCCCGGGAGGCTGCCGAGGCGGCGGAGACGGCCGACGACAAGGGCACGAAGGCGAAGTCGAGCGCCGCGAAGGCCGACACGAAGTCGCGCACCGACGACAAGCGCCCCGCTCGGACGCGTTCCGCCGCCACGCCGGCCAACCGCCGCTGGGTCCCGCCGACCTTCATCGCCGTCGGCCTGCTCGGCGTGATGTGGCTGATCGTCTACTACATCGCCCCGACGCTGCCGGTGATGGGCGACCTCGGCAACTGGAACATCCTGATCGGGATGGGCCTGATGGGTCTGGCGTTCGCGATCGCCACCCTCTGGAAGTAGCCGTGCGCGTCGGGCTGGCCCAACTCACCAGCACCACCGACCCCGCGACCAACCTCCGACTGGTCCGCGAGTGGACCGAACGTGCCGTCGCCGACGGCGCCGACCTGGTGGTGTTCCCCGAGGCGACGATGATGTCGTACGCGGGGAGCTCACGGCGGGCCGCCGAACCGGTCGACGGGCCGTGGAGCCGAGCCGTCATCGACCTGGCCGCCGAACTCGACACCACCATCGCCGTCGGTACGGTGACCCTCCCCGACGGCGACCGGCCGGGTGGTCGGGTGCACAACACGCTGCTGGTGACCGGACCGCACGGCACCACCCGGTACCACAAGATCCACCTGTACGACGCGTTCGGCCACACCGAGTCCGACACCATCGCCCCCGGCACCGAACCGGCCGAGGTGCTCGAGCTGGCGGGGCTGCCGACCGGTGTCAGCGTCTGCTACGACCTTCGCTTCCCCGAGCTCTACAAGTGGTACGCCGCCCGCGGCGCCGAGGTGCAACTGGTGGTGGCGTCGTGGGGTGACGGGCCCGGCAAGCTCGACCAGTGGCGCCACCTGGTCCGGGCCCGCGCCCTCGACACCACCTGTTGGGTGGTGGCCTGCGGTCAGGCCGACCCCGCCAGCCAGGGTGCCGACCGGGTCGAGTCCGGGCCACCGCTCGGCGTCGGGCACTCGATGGTGGTCGATCCGCTCGGTCGGGTGGTCGCCGAGGCCAACGCCGGCCCCCAGCTGCTGGTCGCCGACCTGGACCGTACGACGGTCGCCGAGGCCCGCGCCGTGCTGCCGGTGCTGGCGAACACCCGACTCACCCCGCCGGAGTGACCACCGACACCGCGGCCACACCGAGCTCGCGGGCGCTCGGCAAGCAGGTGGCGGCGCTGGCCGTACCGGCGTTCGCGACCCTGGTCACCGAACCGCTGATGGTGATGGTCGACGCGGCCGTCGTCGGACACGTCTCGACCGAGTCGTTGGCCGGTCTCGGCATCGCCGCCAACGTGATGACGCTGCTCGCCGGGTTGTGCGTCTTCCTCGCGTACGGCACCACCGCCACCGTCGCGCGCCGGCTCGGCTTCGGTGACTCCGCCGGTGCGCTGGCCGCCGGCCGGGACGGGCTCGCCCTCGGCGCCATCCTGGGTGCGGTGCTGGCGACCACGCTGGCGCTGCTCTCACCGGTCGTCGTCGGCTGGTACGGCGCGGCGCCCACCGTCACCGCCGAGGCGCTGACGTACCTGCGGATCAGTTGTTGGGGACTGTTCCCGCTGTTGATCATGATGGCGGCGACCGGGGTGCTCCGCGGGCTGCAGGACACCCGGACCCCGCTGTACGTGGCGGTGGTGATCAACCTGTTGAACGCCGGGCTGAGCATCGGCCTGGTGCACGGCGTCGGGATGGGCATCGCCGGGGCCGCACTGGGCACGGTGATCGCGCAGGCACTCGGCGCCACCACGTTGGTCGTGGTCGTGGTGCGCGGCGCCCGGAAGCAGGGCACCAGGCTGCGGCCCGCCCTGCACGGGATCGTCGCCGCGGCCCGGCTCGGGGGCTGGCTGGTGCTGCGGACCGCCTGCCTGCAGGGTGCGGTCACGATGACCACGGTGGTCGCCACCGGTCTCGGCACGGTCGCGCTGGCGGCCCACCAGGTGACGAACTCGGTGTGGTTCCTGTTGGCGATGGCGTTGGACGCGATCGCGATCGCCGCCCAGGCGATCATCGGCCACCACCTCGGCGCGGGTCAGGTCGCCGTGGTCCGCAAACTGACCGTTCGGATGGTGCAGTGGGGGGTGGTCGCCGGCATCGTGTTCGGGGCCCTGTTGGCCCTGCTGCATCCGTTGTACGCCGGGCTCTTCAGCCCCGACCCGGCCGTCCAGGCACTCGTCGGCCAGGTGCTCGTCGTGGTCGCCGTGCTGGCGCCGATCAACGCGGTGGTGTTCGTGTTGGACGGGGTGCTGATCGGTGCCGGGGACGCCCGCTACCTCGCGCTCGCCCAACTGATCGCGCTGGCCAGCTACGTACCGCTGGCACTGATCGTGGCCGGTACCGGTGCCGGGCTGGTCTGGCTGTGGATCGCGTACGGCTGCTTCATGGTCGCCCGGATGCTGACGCTGGCGGTGCGGATCCGGCAGTCGGCATGGCTGCGGATCGGCCGCGACACGACGTAGCCCGCCCGAGCCCACGTCCGCCGGCAGACCTCGATCGACCCGGGCGCAGGTCAGAGGCAGATCTCGATCGCCGCGGGCCCAGGTCGGAGACAGACCTTGCTCGCCGCGGGCCCAGGTCAGAGACAGAACTCGTTGCCCTCCGGGTCGGCGTAGGTCGTCCACCGGTGCGGCCCCTGCTCGGCCGACCACAGCTCGGTCGCGCCGGCGGCCAGGATCCGCTGCCGTTCGTCGTCGGGCACCGGCTCCTCACCGCGGAGGTCGAGGTGCACCCGATTCTTTCCCTGCTTGGGATCTGACGACAGTTGGAACAGCAGTCGTGGCGCTCCGGTCAGTGCCTCGGGGTGTCGGATGGCCTGACCCGCCCGCCACACCAGGACGCCGTTGTGGACCATGGTGTCGGCCTCGTCGGCGAAGCCTTGGTCGATCATGGACCGGATGAACTCCTCGTCGGACGGTTCGACCTCCCAGCCGAGGATGTCGGCCCACCACTCGGCCAGTTGGTGGGGTGCTGCGGAATCGACGGTGACCTGCATCGTGTACGTCATGATCATGACCGTACGAGGCGATGCGGCCGTTTCCTGTCCGGAAGCTCGCAGGGGGTCATGTGGACCGGGAAATGGTTGGTCCCTCGTAAAGAAGGGCGTCTGAGCGACACACGCGACACATGCGTCCAGCTGTGTCGCTGTAGCGCCCGTTCGCACGGCCCCGACGGGCCAGGGTCACGACTCGGGCTCGCGGTCCCGCACCGAGCGGGCGGTAGGAGAGGTCTCCAGTGTCGATTCGCCTCTCCGACTGCCCTCTCGATGTGGCGGGCCCTCGCCAAGTGCCCTCTCGAAGTGGCGGGCCCTCTCCGACTGCCCTCTCGATGTGGCGGCGCCTCGCCAAGTGCCCACTCGAAGTGCGTGGGGCCCTCGACAAGCACCGGAGACGTACCGGCCAGGAAGGTCAGGGCATGCCGGTACGGTTGCGGGCCCAGTCGCCACGGGTGAAGTCGGGGAACTCGACCGGGACGTTGCCGCCGACCACCGACTCCTCACTGAGAGCCCCCGGCGCGGACCAGGCGGCCGCGTCGTAGACGTCCATGTCGGGCACGGTTCCCTCGGTCATCGTCTGCACCAGCCGCAGCAACATCAGGTAGTCCATGCCGCCGTGGCCGCCGCTGGCCAGAGCCGCCTCACCCTCGGCCCGCCACAGCGGGTGTTCGAACTCGGGCAGGTACGGGTCGATCTCGCGGTACTCGCCGTGACCAGACTCACCGTCGCCCTGATCCCCCTGGATCCCTTCCAGGGTTGGGTCCTGCTCCAGGAAGACCCGCGGCGGGTAGTCGGTGAAGATGCCGTTCGTGCCCACCACCTGGTTGCGGCGGTCGTACGGCCGGGGCCCGACGACCTGGTGCTGCAGCACGATGCTGCGGCCCTGCTCGGTCTGCAGCAGCGAGGTGTTGATGTCGGCGGCCCGGTAGACCTCGTCGTGGCGTGGATCGCCCGCCGGTACGGTCGCGGCACGGAACTCCTGCAACCCCAGGCTCGGTGAGCCCATCGACACCAGCCGGGTGAACCGATCCCCGCGGTTGATCCCGAAGTACGCCGCCACCGGGCCGAGCCCGTGGGTCGGGTACAGGTTGCCGTCGTGGTCGATGTGGGCCTGCCGCCGCCACGACTTGGTCTCCATCAACATCTTGCGCAGGTCGTGGGTGTAGGAGGCCTCGGCGTGCAGCAACTGCCCCAGTGCCCCGGCCCGGACCAACTGCAGGGCCAACAACTCGTTGCGGCCGTAGCAGCAGTTCTCCAGGATCACGCAGTGCCGCTGGGTCTGCTCGGAGCTGTTCACCAGGTCCCAGCACTCCTGCAGCGTGACGGCGGCGGGCACCTCCACGGCCACGTGCTTGCCCGCCTTCATCGCCTGCACGGCGAGCGGTGCATGCGAGGTCCACGGGGTCGCGATCATCACCAGGTCGACGTCGTCGCGGGCCAACAGCTGTGCGGTGGCGTCGTCGCCGGCGTGGGTGTCGGGGGCCGGCTGCCCCCGCTCGGCGAGCAGGTCGGTGATCGGGACCATCGCCTCGGCGCTGCTGTCGGCGATCGCCACCACCGTCGAGTTCGGCACCGGTACGAGGCTGTTGACCAGGCTGGTCTGCCGGGCCCCCGCCCCGATCAGGCCGATCCGGACCTCGGCCCGGGGCTCGAAGGCCAGGTCGGCGACCGACTGCTGGCCGGGGGCTCGTTCGGGAAAGGGCGCTGGCGTCGCGTCAGAAGTCACGCCCTCATCGTTGCCCAGTCCGCGGAAACCCTCAGCTGGTCTCAACGTCCGACCACGGCTCAGCTGCCCGTGCACGGCACCCCGCGGGACCGGGCGTGGGCCCGTACGGCCTCGGCGACCGGTGCGAAGTCGTGCGGGGCGACCGCCAGCGTGAGGTCGTACGTGTGGTCGTGGCCCGCGGCGCGCGACACCCGGACCCGGCGCGTCCCGTCACGCATCCCGAGCCCGGTGCCGGCGGTCCGGTCGAGGAACGACTTCGTGTGCTGGTGGCGGGCCCGCGGCGCCGCCCCGTCGTCGACGACCCTGATCCCGGTGACCTCCGACCACGGCGTGGTGAGGCCCTTCCGGCCGTGGAAGCCGGTGTCGTCGACCACGAACACCGGGTCACCGGTGAGCCCGGCGCCCACCTGGCGCAGGACCTCGACCGCACTGATGGTGGCGGCCAGTCCGACCAGGCCGATCACGACGCCCAGCCCGACGGCGACCCAGCCGCCACTGCCGGCCGACAGCTGCGCCGCGCCGACGGCGATCCACACCCCGAGTCCCAGCGTGCCCAACATCAGCAGCAGCGCGACACCGAACCCGACCAGTTGGCATCGGGCCCGCCGCTGGTTCGGCACCACCGCGACGCGTGTCGGTCGGTCAGTCACCCAGCACCGTGACCTGCCGGTCGGCGCGCGACTCGGCCAGCTCCGCCGACCGCGCGGCGATCACCTGCTCCGGCAACGCGACCACGACACACTCACCCCGGAACTGGTCGGCGAGTTCGTCCAGCACCGCGATCACCTGATCGGCATCGGCCAGCCGCTCGTCCACGCGCGCGCCGGGGCCCGGGCCGTACGACCACGTGGCGGCCACCCGCTCGACGGCCAGCGCGGACAGCACCCGCGAATCGACCAGGTCACTGCACACCACGAACCGGGCCGGACACTGCAACTCGCCTTCGCTCACCCCACCAGTGTGCCGCGCCGGCCGGGGGAAGCACCACAGCCCGCCGGACAGTCGTCCGACGGGCTGTGGTGATGCGGTACGTCTTCGGGCGGGCCTCGCCGATCAGGCTGCCACGACCTCCACGTCGAAGTGGGCGGTCACGGCCTCGTGCAGCCAGACGCCCACGTTGTGGGTGCCGACGTTCTTGATCGGCTTGAGGATCTCGACGACGCGACGGTCCACGTTCGGGCCACCGGCCTTCTTGATCGCGGCGGTGATCATCGCAGCGGTGACGGCACCGAACAGCCGGCCGTTCTCGCCGGTCCGCACGGGAACCTTGACCTGGAGGCCCTCGAGCTGCTCGCGCACCTCGTTGGCGTGGTCGATGTCACGGATCTGGCGGGCGTCACGGCTCCGCTTGATCCCCTCGATCTGCGCCTCGCCGCCCTTGGTCCACCGGATGGCGGAACCACGCGGCAGCAGGAAGTTGCGGGCGTACCCGTCCTTCACCTCGACGATGTCACCGGCCAGGCCGAGCTTGTCGACCTCAGCAGTCAGGATGAGCTTCATGTTCTCGTCGTCCCTTCTCAGCGTGCCGTCGAGGCGTACGGCAGCAGCGCCATCTCGCGGGCGTTCTTGATGGCGATCGCGACGCGGCGCTGGTCCTGGACCGACAGTCCGGTCACCCGCCGGGCGCGGATCTTGCCACGCTCGGAGATGAACTTGCGCAGCAGCGGAACGTCCTTGTAGTCGACCTCGCCAACCCGGGTCGACTTGACCGGTGCGAGCTTCTTCTTGGGCTTGCGTACAGGTGCGGCCATTGTGGTGCTCTCCTTTCAGAGCCCGACCCCTGCGAAGGATCGGAATGTGCCTGGGTGTGCCCGGTGGGCCACCGTGATGAGGTTGTTGGTCTGTTCAGTTGTCAGTCGGCCGGGACCGCCCGGGGCGGCCGGCTCCGATCAGAAGGGCGGCTCGTCGCTCTGCGGGGTCGCCCACGGGTCGTTGCCGCCCCGGTCGGACTGCCCACCGCGCTGGCCACCGCCACCGCCACCGCCGGAACCACCCCACGGGTCGTCCCCGCCACGGCCGCCGCCGGAGTTGCCCCCGCCGCCACCGCCGCCGGAGTAGCCACCGCCACCACCGCCGCCGGAGTAACCGCCGCCGCCACCGCCGGAGGTCTTGGTGACCTTCGCCGTGGCGTACCGCAACGCCGGGCCGATCTCGTCGACGTCGACCTCGAAGACGGTGCGCTTCTCACCCTCACGGGTCTCGAACGAGCGCGACTTCAGCCGCCCCTGCACGATGACGCGCATCCCCTTCTGCAGCGACTCCGCCACGTTCTCGGCGGCCTGCCGCCACACGGCGCAGTTGAGGAACATGGCCTCACCGTCCCGCCACTCGTTGGCCTGGCGGTCGAACGTGCGCGGTGTCGAGGCGACGGTGAAGTTGGCCACCGCTGCCCCGGACGGGGTGAAGCGCAGTTCGGGGTCGGCAGTCAGGTTGCCGACCAAGGTGATGACTGTTTCGCCTGCCATGTCTGTCTCCGTTGTCGTGTGGATGGATCCCAGCCGTTGCTCCCGGTCGGCCGACGGACGCCGCAGCGACGCCGGTCACCGACCGGGCCCCAGTCTTCCCTCCGCCACCGACAGCTTGCAACGGTTCGGCCACGGAGTTGGGGACGAAGCCTTCCGTACGAGGAGGTCCCGTACGAGCGGGCTCCCGTACGAGGGGGCTCAGTGCAGGTCGGGGCGCAGGACCTTGGTCCGGACGATCTGCTCGTTGATCGCCATCAGGCGCTCGAGCTCCTTGACCGTCTTCGGCTCACAGGTGAGATCGATGACGGCGTAGATGCCTTCGGGCTTCTTGTTGATCTCGTACGCCAGCCGGCGCCGACCCCAGATGTCCACGTTGTCGACGGTTCCGCCGTCGTTCGTGACCGTCTTCAGGTGCTGATCGATCGTGGGCTGCACCTGGCGGTCGTCGATGTCGGGATCGATGATGACCATGACTTCGTACTTGCGCATACGCAACTCCACCTCCTCTGGTCTCTGCGGCCCCAGGACGTCCCTGGGGCAGGAGGGCGTTATGCCTGGCCGGGCGCGGGAGCGCTCGACCGAAGTGACACCCTACCGCACCGGACCGTACGGGGAGAAACCTCAGTCGGCCGTACGAGCAGCGGTCCGGCCCGCCGTCCGGGCGGTGACCATCTCCGCCTCCCGCCGCTCGACGTAGCGGTCCTCCCAGTCGATGCCGGAGTGTCCCCAGCGCTCACCGGCGGCCTCACTGCGCAGCCAACTGCCGAAGAGGTGGTCGACCTTCGCGGCGACCGCGTAGTGGTGTCCGGCCGCGGCGTCACGCTCGACGGTGGCGAGGAGCTCGCGCAGTCGGTCACCGGCCGGCACTCCGGCGGCGTTGGCGTCGAAGGCGTCCTTGAGCCGGACGAGATAGCGCGCCCACGCCGCCCAGGCCGTGGCGAGTGGCTCGTCGGGACACCGCTCCGCCAGCCGTTCCGCCGCCGCCAGCACCCGGTCGAACGCGCTGCGGCTCCGCTGGCCCAGCAGCAACTTCGGCACCGGGACCAGACAGCCGACACCACCCCGGTCGGGCTCCCCGGCCGGATCGCGCTGCAGGGTGTCCAGTGCGGACAGGAAGTCCGCGGCGGCCGTCGCACCGCCACCCCGGCCGAACAGGTGGTCCGACCAACGTGGGAGCACCTCGTCGGCGCTCTCGCCCCACGCGGCGCGGGCGAACGCGTAGTAGTTGAGTCCGTACGCCGCCCAGTGGTCGAGGGAGAACTGGGTCAGCACCCCGTCGCCACCCCGCTCGGTGATCAGCTGCACCTCATCGGCCAGCCGCGTGTGGTGGACCATCGGCAGCGACAGGTACAGGTTGACGCCCATGTAGTACTCGTAGACGTTCACCTGCCCACCCCGGTCGGCGGCACCCCACTCGGCCAGCGCCGCCACGTACGCGGCGTTGGTCGGACACCCGGCGTCGCCCAGGTCGTGGTTGATGCAGCGCCAGTAGAACGCCACGTACGCGATCAGCCGCTCGTCCACCACGAACCCGGGTGCGGGGTACAGGTAGTTGACGTAGGCGAAGAAGCTGATCTTGAGGTCGGGCCGCTGCCGGGTGACCCGATCGGCGACGTCGGACACGAGGTCGTGGTAGAGACCCTGGGACTGGTGGACGTGGGCGGCGACGGTCTCCCAGCGACCCGGCACCTGATCGCCCACCAACGCCGTACAGGCCTCGCACTCACACCATCCGAAGCCGTCGTTGGGCACCAACGACAGGGTCGTCACCTCGGGGTGCTCGGCGGCGTAGCCGAGAAGTTGCTCGGCGAGCAGCTGCCGTACGTCGGGGTTGGTGGCGCAGATCTGCTTCGACAGCAACAGCTTCTCGTCACCACTGTCGGGACCCACCCGGTGGCCACCGATCTCGGCGAAGTACTCGGGGTGCTCGTCGTAGTGCTCGGCGAGCGGGACCAGGTACTCGAAGTTGTGGTGGCCGGACTCGATCTCGACGCCCCGGACGGCGAAGTGGTCGATCAGCTCCGGGTCGTACTGGTCGTAGTGCTCCATCCACGTCAGCAGCTGGTTCATCCGGTTGCGAGCCATCCAGTCGGCCAGCTGCCGGCTCCGCGCGTCCGGTGGGTACTCCTGGATGAAGCCCCGGGACCGCAGCACGGGCGCACCGGAGGTGACGGTGCCGGCCGGCCAGGCCACGTCACCGACCGGGTGGCACCGATCACGACCCGGCTCGAAGAAGCAGTACCCCAGGTGCTCCTCGGCGAAGGCGTACACCGCGTACAGGATGCTGACCGCGTTCGCCCCGCAGAACGTGACCTCACCCGGACCCGACTCACCCGTACCCACGTCGACCCGGTACCCGGGGATGTCGGCCTGACCGAACCGGATCGTCCCCGCCACGCCGGCGCCGGCGGCCGCCGGCTCACGCACCACCCGCACCCCGCAACTCGTCCGCGCAAAGGTGGCGAGTTCGTCGGCCGCGAGGTCGAGGGTGGGCGTCGCCTCGCCGTCGAACCGCACCAGCCAGGTCGCTCCGGCTCGCCACTGCACTGCGCCGGGCATCCCCACGGCCTCGCTGGATTCGGTGATGATCTTCTCCCCCACGTTGGTACGTTCTCGCTGTGGACAGCAGCAACACCGTACGACCTCGGCCCGCGCCGGCGGAGCTGGCGGCCCAGTGGTGGCGGAACCCGTACCCGTGGATCGTGCTCGCGCTCCTCGTGCTCGCCGTCCTGCTGACCGTGCCGGCTCCGCTCGCCAACGACATCCGGTACGAGGCGGGCACCCACTTCACCTCGGTGTACCCGGTGAGCCAGACGTTCAGCCACCGGCCGTTGATGCACCGATTCATCACCGAAGGGCTGTTCCGGCCGGCGTGGCTGGCGACCGGCGGTGACCGGGTGGCGTTCGAGATGGTCGTCCGGGTGCAGGCGATCGTGGTCAGTGGGCTCGCTGCTGCCGCGCTCTGGTTCGGGCTGCGCTCGCGGGCCCGGCGGCTCGCCTCGCCGGTGAGCGCCGCCGCCCTCGGCGGCCTGTTGCTGTGCAGTACGGGCATCGCCTGGGAACCCGACTGGCTGGCCATCGTGCTCACCCTCGCCGGCACCGGGATCGCGCTGCTCCGTCGGCCGGTCGGGCCGATCCTGGGTGGGGTGCTGCTGGCCACCGCCTCGGTGATCAAGTTCGTCTCGTTGCCGATCGCCCTCATCGGGTTGCTGGCCCTGCTGGTGCTCGACGAACGGGGTCCGTGGCAACGCCGACGGTTCGTGGTCGCGACGATCTCGGCGACGGTCGCCGGGATCACCTGGCTGGTCGCGCTCGCCGTGGTGTGGCCGTGGGAGATCCAGTGGCTGCTGGACGGCTCGCAGATGCAGCCCCGCCGACCGCTGTACGACCACGTCAGTCTCACCTTCGAACTGCTCGGCAACGCGTTGATCATGTGGCCCGCGTTCGCGCTGATCCCGGCCTGTCTGGTCCGGGCGACCCGCGGCGAGAAGGTGCTGGTGATCGGGTCGTTGGTGCTGGCATGGCTACCGGTCGTGGCCCAGCAGCAGTACTTCCCGTACCACCTGGCCTCCTTCCCGGTCGTCGCGTCGATCGCGCTGGTGATGGGGTTGCGGCGCGGCGGCTCGTGGTTGGCGCAGTACGCCTTGGGCGGTGCGGTCGGCGCGTTGGTGGTGTTCACCCTCGACCCGCCGACCCGGGTGTCGTTGCTGTGGCCGCTGGTCGGGCTGTGGGTGGCGTACGCGGTGGTCGGCGTGATGGTGCAACGGCGGCGGATCCACGCCTTCCCGGACCGGGCCACCCGGCGGTTGTCGGCGCTGGCGACCTTGGTCGGGGTGATCTGCCTGGTGCCGATCTCGCTGCCGTGGGCCCCGTGGTCGGTGACGGTCGAGCCGTCCCGACAGTTCTCCACCAACTTCTCGCTGTCGGAGAACATCGGCCTGTTCGGGGCCGGCGAACGGATCCGGGAGGAGATCGGTCCGGAGACCCCGGTGCTCTACCTGGCCTTCGGTGACCAGGTCTTCGCGGTCGGCAACCCCACCTTCTGCCAGTTCCCGACGAACGTGTTCGTACAGCGCGGTGAGTGGGAGCCGCCGGTGCTGACGACCGAGACCTACGCCCACAACCGGGCGTGCCTGGACGATCCCCGCAACGAGTACCTGGTGTGGGACAAGAGCTACCTCAACCCGGACCGCCAGCCCCCCGAGGTGATCGCGCAGATCGAGCGCAACTTCGACTGCGAGAACGCCCAGGTCCACAACGTGCTGACGCTCTGTCCGCGCCGCTGAACCCCGCTCACGCGGGTGCCAGGCGGGCCCCGGCCGGGGGGGTCGTCGTAAGAAGGGGCGCCACAGCGACGTCGGTGGACGTGAGCTCCACGTGTGTCACCACAGCGCCCTCTTCCGCGACGCCCCGGCCACGATCGGGCCTTCGGCGGACCCGATCTGACCCGATCAGAGCCGATCAGACCCCGAGGCCCGGTGTCAGCGGCGCGGGCTGGTGGTGTCGACGATCGGCAGCGGGCAGTCCCCGTGGTCGGGGACGGGCAGCCGGGCGCCACCTTGGCGGGCCGAGTCCCAGGCGACGATCCCGGGCAGGTTGATCCGGGCCGCCTTCCATGCGTTGACCGGCGGCTGCTGGCCGGCACCCACCGCCCGGATGAAGTCATCGGCCAGGAAGTGGTGCGACCCGAGGTGCCCGTTGTGGACGCCGTCGTACTCCTGCGGCAACCGCGACCGGTCCTGCACCGGGGCGCAGCCGGAGGCGAAGCTCTCCACCAACGCGGGGTCCAGGCCCTCCAGCGCACTGTCGGCCAGGTCGGCGGCCTTGGTCCGCAACTGTTCGGTGATGTCGAGGCCCTCGGAGCGGGTGGCGAACCGGCTGGCGGTCATGCCCTGCTCGAGCACCCCCTCGGTGCCGAAGTAGCGGAATGACGACTCGTTCATCTCGTACGACACCCCGACGCGGCGGAACTCGTTGGTCCGGATCATCCCGTTGTCGGCGGTCTCGAACAGCGCCGACATGTTGGAGAAGTCGTTGTCGAACATCGACACCTCACGGTCGAACACCCCGTCGCCGCGGTCGTCGACCGACCCGAGCGCGGACGCCGACACGACGTGGGTGTCCCAGGCGGCCATCACACCGCCGACGGCGTGGGTCGGGTACAGCATCGGCGGGTACGAGGCGGTCGCCTTCCAGTTCTCGCCGCCGGAGAACTGGTAGGCCTTGTAGAAGCCGTGGTCCATGTCGTGCACGTAGTCGCCCTCGGCGTAGAACAGCCGACCGAAGCGGCCCTCGGCCTGGGCCTGCCGGGCCCACACCGCCACCGGGTAGTAGTAGTGGGTCTCCCCCATCATGTAGACCTTGCCGGTCTCGGTGACGGCGTCGATGATGCCGGCGACCTCGTCGCGGGTGGTCGCCATCGGCACCGCCGAGTAGACGTGCTTGCCGGCGCGCAGCGCCTCGATGGCGAGGCTGCCGTGGGTCCACCGCTGGGTCATCAGCGCGATGGCGTCGACGTCGGAGTTCACCATCTCCTCGAAGTCGGCCATCGTCCCGGCGAACCCCTCCTTCTCCGCCAGCGCGGTCGCCCGCTCCGGGATCAGGTCGGTGACGAACACCGCCTCGGTGTCAGGGTGGAGGTTCCACAGTCGGGCAAAACTGCCCGCAAACTGGCCACAACCAACGACGCCGATCTTCACGTACGTACCTCTTCCTGGTGCTCCGGACAGCTCTGCAGCCCCTCGTGGCGACTGGACCGTGACCAGATTGTCATGTGGCCGGTGTCGGTTTTCACGTGTCCAAGTGGCGAGTTTGACCCCTGATGCGCAACAATGTTTGGCGGGCTCGCATCGGCGGCACCGCTTGCGGAGCCCCCGATGTCCCGTATCGAGTGGAGGAAAATTACATGTCGTACCAACAGCAGGCAGGCACCGGCGAGGACCCGGGCAAGACGCTCGGCATCGTTGGGCTGATCCTGGCCTTCGTGTTCGCACCGGCCGGCATCATCGTCAGCTACATGGGCAAGAAGAAGTCGGCCGAGGCCGGGTTCGACAACGGGCTGGCGAAGATCGGGTTCATCCTCTCGATCATCTTCACCGTGCTCGGCGTGATCGTCTGGATCATCTACATCGCACTGTTCGCGTCCATCATGGCGACCGCCTGACGCACACGCTTCGTCGTACGGCGGCCACCCCCACCTCGGGGGTGGCCGCCGTTCGTCGTTCACGGACCCGCGACGTTCCCCGGGCATCGCACCCGGGCGTCGGCCTAGGCTGGCCCCATGACGCAGATCCGCATGGGCGCCCACGTCGACCAGACCGACCCGATCGCCGAGGCAGCCGATCGTGACGCCGGCCTCAGCCAGTTCTTCCTGGGCGACCCGCAGGGGTGGAAGCGCCCGACGGTGGCGTACGAGGGTGGCGCGGCCGCGCTGCGTGAGGCCGCCGAGTCCGCCGGGATCGCGTTGTACGTCCACGCCCCGTACGTGTTGAACGTCGCCACCACCAACAACCGGATCCGGATCCCCAGCCGCAAGCTGCTGCAGCAGACGATGGACCTGGCCGGTGAGATCGGCGCCGCCGGGGTGATCGTCCACGGCGGCCACCTGTCGGCCGACGACGACCCGGAGGTCGGCTTCGAGAACTGGTTCAAGGCCGTCGACCGGACGAACATCACCGTCCCGCTGCTGATCGAGAACACCGCCGGCGGTGGCAACGCGATGGCCCGCGAACTGGTCCGGATCGAGCGGCTCTGGGCCGCGATCCAAGCGGCCGACGGGGTCGAGCAGGTCGGCTTCTGCCTCGACACCTGCCACGCCCACGCCGCCGGTGAGGAACTGGTCGGCCTGGTGGACCGGGTCCGCGCCATCACCGGCCGGATCGACCTAGTGCACGCCAACGACTCCCGCGACGCCTTCGGCTCCGGCGCCGACCGGCACGCCAACCTCGGCCAGGGGCAGTGCGACCCCGACGGGCTCGCCGCGGTGGTCCGCGACGCCGGCGCACCCGTGGTGATCGAGACCCCGGCCGACGGCCACCCCGACGACCTGGCGTGGCTTCGCGAGCGTCTCTGAGGCCCGGCCCGCCCGGACACTCCCGGATGCCGAGACCGCAGCAACGACTCCGCGCCGACGACAGTGCCGGCCACGTCGAGAAGCCCGCCGAGCCTGGCGAGACGCCTCCCGGGGCACACGTTGCTCGCTGTGACACACGTTCCTCGCGGTGACATACGCTTCCGAAGCCCTGCAACGTGTGCCACGACGGGGAACGTGTGCCACGACGCAGTCCGCCCGACGGACGCCATCGACAGGACACTTGGAGAGCTGTTGACGCAGGTTTCACCCCGCCGACTGCCCACTCGGTGACAGGGACACTCTCCAACTGCCCACTCGCTGACAGGGCCACCCTCCAACTGCCCACTCGCTGACAGGGCCACCCTCCAACTGCCCACTCGCTGACAGGGCCACCCTCCAACTGCCCACTCGCTGACAGGGCCACCCTCCAACTGCCCACTCGCTGACAGGGCCACCCTCCAACTGCCCACTCGATGCCGGCCGTGCGACGAGCTCACGGGGCGCGGGAGGCGGGGCCCTCCACGAGCTCACGGTGCGTAGGATGGCCGCCGTGCCCACAGCCTTGATCACCGGTGCCACCTCTGGCATCGGCGCCGAGTTCGCCGACCAACTGGCCGCCCGCGGCGACGATCTGGTGATCGTCGCCCGCGACGAGGCCCGGCTGTCCGAGACCGCGGAACGACTGCGCGCCACGTACGGCGTCGACGTCGAGGTGCTGCCCGCCGACCTGGCCGACCGGGACCGGACGACGCTCGTCGCCGAACGGCTCGCCAGCGTGGACCGGCCGATCGACCTGCTGGTCAACAATGCCGGCTTCGGGATGCACAAGCGACTGCTCGATCCCGACGTGCTGCCTGAGCTCGATCACGCCCTCGAGGTGATGTTGCGCGCGGTGTTCCAGCTGGGCGGTGCGGCGGGTCGGGCGATGCGGCTGCGTGGCTCGGGCGCCATCGTGAACGTGTCGTCGACGGCGATGTTCGTCTCGCTCGGCTCCTACTCCGCGATCAAGTCCGCGGTCACCGCGTACTCGGAATCGCTCGCCGTCGAGTTGGCCGGCTCCGGGGTCACCGTCACCGCACTGTGCCCCGGCTGGGTCCGGACCGAGTTCCACGAACGGGCCGGCATCGGCACCAGCAAGATCCCGGGCGCGGCGTGGATCGACGCCCCCGACCTGGTCCGCGACGCGATCCGCGACACCGACCGCGGCAAGCTCGTCTCGGTACCGACCGCCAAGTGGAAGGTCGCGATCGCGGTGGCCCGGGTGGCACCCCGCTCGATGATCAAGTTCGTCTCGTCGAAGATCAAGTCAGGTCGCTGACGCCCCGGGCAAGATCAAGTCAGGTCGCTGACGCCCCGAAGCAACCTCAGGTCGGGTCCCTGACGAGCCGTCAACCCCGCCCCGACTCGGCCGATGCCGGACAGCACGGCAATCGGCCTTAGTGTTGGGGACGTGTCACGGACAACCAGGTACCGCTCGCGATTCCACGCGGCGCTGCGTGCCGTGGCCCAGCGCGGCATCCTCAAGAGCCTTGCCTGGTCGAGCCTCAAGGTCGACATCGCCGGCGAGGAGAACCTGACCGGCCTCGCCGGGCCGTACGTGGTCGTGTCCAACCACACGAGCCACATCGACGCCACGTTGATCGTGTGCGGCATCCCCCTCGACGTGGGCCGCTACCTGGCCACCGGCGTCGCCGCCGACTACTTCTTCACCAAGTGGCACCGCAAGCTGTTCGTGGCGCTGGCCTTCAACGCGTTCCCGATCGAACGGGGCAGCAAGCGGCGGGGCCGCAGTGTCGCCGCCCAGCTGCTGTCCGAGGGCACCCCGATCCTGCTCTTCCCCGAGGCGAGCCGGTCGCGTACCGGCAGGATGACCCGGTTCACCCCGGGAGCGGCCGGGTTGTCGGTGAAGTACGGCGCCCCGGTGGTGCCGGTGACGGTGATCGGCGCCTTCCAGGCGATGCCGGTCGGCCGTTCCTGGCCCAAGCCGGGACGCCCGCCCGTACGACTCGTCTTCGGCAAGCCGATGGAGGCCGAGCCGGGCGAGACGCCGGTGCAGTTCACCGAACGGATCTCGGCACACATCACCGACACCTTCGACGCCCATGCGGTCGAGATGGGGTTGCCGACCCAGGCCGAGTTGCCGGTCGCCACGCGGGGTGGGTCACCGTCGCCGGGCCTGCCGGGCGATGATGCTGGTACGGCTGGAGTAGCGTCAGGGACGCAGCACGACAACGATCAGGGCAGCACGGGTCAGGGCAGCGACGATCGAGACAGTACGAGCCAGGCCCGTACGAGCCAGGACAGCACGAGCCAGGACAGCACCGACGGGGATCCTCGCGATCCGCACCAGGGGAAGGATGAGCGTTGACCGGCGTCAAGCACATGAAGTGGTGGGGCTGGGGTGTCGAAGGCGTGGCCTTCCACCACGAGGACAAGCCCAAGCTGGCCCCCTTCGTCCGGGAGGCCGTCGGGCTCGACCTTGACACGACCTCCCCCACCCCGGCGATGGACTTCGGCGACCTCAAGGTGCCCGACTCCCAGCTGACCGACAAGCTGCGTGACGAGCTGGTCGAGGCCGTAGGTGAGACCTACGTCCTGCTCGACGACGAGGACCGCGTCGTGCACACGTACGGCAAGAGCCTGCGTGACCTGCTGCGGATCCGCCGCAACATCCTGCCCCGGATCCCCGACGTGGTCGTCTACCCGGCCGACGAGGAGCAGGTGCGCAAGATCGTCGACGCCACGATGGCCGCCGACGCCGTCCTGATCCCGTTCGGTGGCGGCTCCAACATCTCCGGCTCGCTCGAGCCGCGCCCGGACGAGACCCGCCAGATCGTGTCGCTCGACATGGGGCGGATGAACCGCGTCGTCGAGCTGGACGAGGAGTCCGGGCTGGCCCGGATCGAGGCCGGTGTGCTCGGCCCCGACCTGGAGCAGCAGCTCAACGACCGCGGCTGGACGATCGGCCACTTCCCCGACTCGTTCACCCACTCCACCCTCGGCGGCTGGGTGGCCACCCGCTCCTCGGGCATGCAGTCCGACAAGTACGGCGACATCGCCGAGATCGTGCGGGGGCTGCGGGTCGTGCAGCCCGAGCACACCACGGTGATCCGGCCGCTGCCGTCCACCTCGACCGGCCCGAGCGTGCGCGAGATGGTGCTCGGCTCCGAGGGCCGGCTGGGCGTGATCACCGAGGTGACCGCGCAGGTCCACCGGGTCCCGGTCGAGCGGGTGGTGCAGGCCTACCTGTTCCCCGACTTCGAGACCGGCGTCGCCACGATGCGCGAGATCGCCGAGTCGGACGCGGCGCCGTCGATCACCCGGGTGTCCGACGCCAACGAGACCGGCTTCTCGTTCGCCACCCGCAAGGACAGCAAGGGCGTGTCGAAGTACGTCACCGAGGGCATGATGAAGGTGCTGCAGGTGCGCGGCTGGGACCTCGACACCCTGTGCCTGTCGTTCATCGGGTACGAGGGCTCGAAGACCCACGTGTCGATGACCAAGGCCACCGTCGACTCGATCGTCCGCCGCCACGGTGGGCTCGGCATCGGCCGCGGCCCGGGCCAGCTGTACGACCAGAAGAAGTTCGACACTCCGTACATCCGTGACTTCCTGCTCGACCGGGGAGCGGCCGCCGACGTGTCGGAGACCGCGGCCCCGTGGTCACGACTGATCGAGGTGTACGACGCGACGGTCGCCGCCGCCAACGGGGCGTACGACGAGCTCGGCGTCAAGGGCTGGATCATGTGCCACCTGTCGCACTCGTACCACTCCGGTGCCTGCCTGTACTTCACCTTCGCCTTCGTCTACGACGAGGCGGCGGATCCGATCCGGCAGTACGACACGGTCAAGCGGGCGATCCAGCAGTCGTTCGTCGACCACGGCGGTACGTTGTCGCACCACCACGCGGTCGGCACCGAGCACTCCCCCTGGCTGACCGAGGACATCTCCGCCGGCGGTGTCGCGATGATGCAGGGCCTGTTCGACGGAATCGACCCCAAGCAGAACCTGAACCCGGGCAAGATCATCCCCGAGTGAGGTCTGCCGCAGTGTCCAGCGAATGTCCACACTGCAAGATGTCCACAGGGCTACGATTGAGTAACATTGGGGCTTCCAGTTTGTTCGAGCGCCGTGGCTGTGGCTTAGTTTTAGCCGGACGTCGAGCCGATCAGGACCCGACGGATGGGTATCGTGCGCACGGTTCGCGGACCCGGGGACGAGGAAACTGCCACGCTGGAGGCCATGAGATGACCCTGCATCTTCGCAGTGCTGCGGTCGGTGCGCCCTCCCCGACGACCGGTGGTGGCCGATGATCCGGTACGTCCTTCGGCGCGTGCTGGGCTGGGTGCTGATGATCGCGCTCGCCACAAATCTCACGTACTTCCTGGCCAACGCCTTCCTCAAGCCGAGGTCGAACTACACCGCCCGCCGGCCGCCGTTGCCGGAGTCGGTGATCGACGCCTCGCTGGACCGGTACAACCTGAACGACAAGGTCCCGCTGATCGAGCGGTGGTGGATCTGGCTCACCGACATCGTCACCCGGTGGCACTGGGGCCAGTCGCCCGAGGGGGTGTTCGTCAACGAGGAGGTCGCCTACCGGATGTGGATCAGTGCCCAACTGGTGCTCGGCGCCACCTTGTTGGCCGTGCTGATCGGGGTCTCGCTGGGCGTCTACACCGCCGCCCGCCAGTACAAGTGGCAGGACGGGTTCTCCCAGCAGGTCTCGGTCGTCACGATGAACATCCCGGCCCCGGTGATGGCGGTGGTCGTGGTGCTGGGCGGCATCTGGTTCAACCAGTCCGTCGGCGACACCGTGCTGTTCGTCGCCGGGTCCGAGAGCGTCGGGGTCGAGGGTTTCTGGAACGTGCTCGGCGACCGCATCCGGCACCTGATCCTGCCGACCATCTCGCTCACGGTGCTCGGGTACGCCAGCTACCACTTCCTGCAGCGCTCCCTGTTGTTGGACAACATCAACGCCGACTACGTCCGTACGGCCCGCGCCAAGGGCCTGACGCTGGCGCAGGCCATCCGCAAGCACGCGCTGCGGACCTCGATCATCCCGGTGGCGACCACGGTCGCCTTCCAGATCCCGGCCATCTTCACCGGCGCGGTGATCAGCGAGACGATCTTCGCCTGGCGCGGCATGGGGCAGTACTTCGTGCAGACGATCAGCAAGAACGACGTCCACGGTGCGGTCGCCATCGCGGCGTTCGGTGCGCTGCTGACCGCCATCGGGGCCATCCTGTCCGACGTGCTGGTTGCGGCCCTCGACCCACGAGTGCGGGTGAGCTGACATGAACGACCAGACCCCCCGCGAACAGGCCGAGGTCGACGAGGCCCCCACGAACCCCGAGAACACGATCCCCGAGAACTCGACCCGCGAGGACACGAGCACCACGAGCACCTTCAGCCGTCCCACCGACGAGGCGGACCGGCCTCGCCGGGCCGGCCGGTCATCGGCGGGCGACGGGGACCACGACCCCCACGACCACGACGCCGTCCACACGATGCCGCGCGCAGAACTGGCGATGGAGCGTTCCCACGACCTGGCCCCCGGGCAGGTCGAACAGATCGGCAGCCAACGGCTGGACGGCGAGCTGATGCACCGCACCGCGAACGGCATCGACGGTGCCGAGTCGCTGGTCGGGGACGTCGATGAGGCCGACGACACCCGCGGCACGAGCAAGACCCGGCTGTACGTGAAGCGCTTCCTGCGCAACCCGATGGCCGTCATCGGCCTGGTGATCTTCGTGGTGATCGCGCTGTTCGGCATCTTCGGCGGCTTCGTCACCCCCCACCACTACGCCGACGTCGACTTCCTGGCGCTGGCCACCCCGCCGGACTCCGAACACTGGTTCGGCACCAACATCACCGGCAACGACCTGTTCGCCGCCCTCGCGCACGGGATCCAACGCTCCCTGGTGATCGGCCTGGTCGTGTCACTGGCGACCACCGTGATCGCCGCGGTGGTCGGCTCGCTGGCCGCCTACATCGGAGGCATCACCGAACGGGTGGTGCTCGAGATCATCCACTTCCTGCTGGTGATCCCCAACTTCTTGATCCTGGCGTTGGTCAGCAACAGCGCCGGCGGCGACTGGCGGATGCTGATCCTGGTGCTGGTCGTGTTCGGCTGGATGTTCTACGCCCGCGTCGTGTGGACCATGGCGATCAGCCTGCGGGAGCGGGAGTACGTGGCCGCCGCCCGCTACATGGGCCTCAGCCCGCTGCAGGTCGTGTCCCGCCACATCATCCCCAACATCGGTTCGCTGCTGACCATCCACTTCACCCTCGGCGTGGTCACCACGATCCAGGCCGAGACCTCGCTGTCGTTCCTGGGCTTCGGGGTGAAGCTGCCCGACGTCTCCCTCGGCACCCTGATCAGTGACGGCGTCGGCACCCTGTTCAGTGCACCGTGGATGTTCTGGTTCCCGGCGATCACGCTGACCCTGCTCACCGTGTCGATGGCGTTCATCGCCGACGGCCTGCGCGACGCCCTCGACCCCAACTCCGCGGCGGGAGGCCACGCATGACCGAGCTGCTGCAGGACCGTACCCCCGATGCCGCCGGTGGCGGCCCCATCCTGTCGGTGAAGGACCTGACGGTGTCGTTCCCGTCCGAGGCGGGCCGGGTCGATGCCGTACGTGGCGTGTCGTTCGACCTGCGCCCCGGTCGTACCCTCGGCATCGTCGGCGAGTCCGGGTCGGGCAAGTCGGTGACCTCGCTGGCGATCATGGGGCTGTTGGCCAAGAACGCCAGGGTCGGTGGCTCGATCGTGCTCGACGGTCGTGAGTTGCTCGACCTCAACGAGCGGGCGATGACCGAGATCCGCGGTCGCGACATCTCGATGATCTTCCAGGACCCGCTGTCCAGCCTGACGCCCGTGTTCACCGTGGGCGACCAGCTGGTCGAGGCGATCCAGATCCACCGCGACGTGTCGAAGGCGGCCGCCTGGGAGCGCGGCGTCGAGCTGCTGGAGCTGGTCGGCATCCCCAACCCGGCGGTCCGGATGAAGTCGTTCCCGCACGAGTTCTCCGGTGGCATGCGGCAGCGGGTGATGATCGCGATCGCGATCGCCAACGACCCGAAGGTGATCATCGCCGACGAACCGACCACCGCGCTCGACGTCACCATCCAGGCACAGGTGCTGGAGCTGCTGAAGACCGCCCAGGCCGAGACGGGTGCCGCGGTCATCCTGATCACCCATGACATGGGGGTGGTCGCCGGGACCGCCGACGACGTCGTGGTGATGTACGCCGGCAAGCCGGTCGAGCGCGCCGAGGTCAACGAGCTCTTCTTCAACCCGAAGATGCCCTACACGGTCGGCCTGCTCGGCGCGATCCCGCGGCCCGACGCGTCGTCGAAGGAACCCCTCGTACCGATCGAGGGCAACCCGCCCATCCTGATCAACCTGCCGGACCGGTGCCCGTTCGTGGCTCGCTGCCCGATCGCGGTCGATGACTGCCTGACCACCGAACCGCCGCTGACCCCGGTCGGCACCGCGCACGACGCCGCGTGCATCAGGGCCACCGAACTGGCCGACGGTGCGATCAACGGCGAGCCGATCTACCCGGTGCCGGTGGTCCCCGAGTCCGCGATCGACCGGCTGCCCCGCGAGGAGCGACCGGCGATGCTGGTGGTCGAGGACCTGGTCCGCGAGTTCCCGCTGATGAAGGGTGCGGTGCTGAAGCGGCGGGTCGGCACCGTGCACGCGGTGAACGGGCTGAGCTTCGACATCCGCGAGGGTGAGACCTTCGCGATCGTCGGCGAGTCCGGCTCGGGCAAGACGACGACCCTGTTGGCGATCATGGACCTGGCCAAGGAGGCCACCGGCCGGGTCGAGATCGCCGGTGTCGACCTGGCGACGCTGCGCGGCGCCGCCGCCGTCCGCAAGACGCGGCGCAACCTGCAGATCGTGTTCCAGGACCCGATGGGCGCCCTGGACCCGCGATTCACCGTGCACGAGATCATCGCCGAACCGATGCGTGCGTTCGGCATCCCGAAGCCCAGGATCAACGCCCGGGTCAAGGAACTGATGGCGACCGTCGGGCTCGACCCGGCGCATGCCGAACGGTTCCCCGGCGCGTTCTCCGGCGGCCAGCGGCAGCGCATCGGCATCGCCCGTGCGCTCGCCTCGGAGCCGAAGCTGCTGGTGCTCGACGAACCGGTGTCGGCGCTCGACGTGTCGATCCAGGCCGGCGTGATCAACCTGCTGGACCGCCTCAAGCACGAGCTGGGGTTGTCGTACCTGTTCGTCGCCCACGACCTGTCGGTGGTGCGCCACCTGGCCGACCGGGTCGCGGTGATGTACCTCGGCAAGTTCGTCGAGGTCGGCGAGGTCGACAAGGTGTTCGACACCCCGATCCACCCCTACACCGAGGCCCTGATCTCGGCCATCCCGGTCCCCGACCCCGAGCAGGAGCGGACGCGCGAGCGGATCCTGCTCTCCGGCGACCTCCCCAGCCCCACCGACGACCGGCCCGGATGCCGCTTCGTCAGTCGCTGCCCACTGTTCCTCACGTTGTCACCGGACAAGCAGGAGTTGTGTCACAACACCACTCCGGACCTGGTGGGGAAGGAGGGTGTGGATCACCGGCATGCCTGCCACCATCGCTGACCCTGTGGAGTTCGTCGACGACCTCGACCTGCACCACGAAACCCAGCACGACACGACCACAACGGTCGCCTGAGAAAGGGAAACAACAAGATGAAGTTCACCACAAAGGGCGTCGTCGCCCTCGCGGCGGCGTTGGCACTGGGGCTGACCGCCGCCTGCCAGCCCGGCGGTGGGACCGGTGGGAGCGGCGAAACACCGCCCCCGTCGATCTCCAACACCGAGCTGGCGCAGTCGGACGCCCAGTTCAACGAGCAGCCGCGCGAGAACATCAAGGATGGTGGCACGTTGACCACGGCCATCACCGAGATCACCCCGCAGTTCAACACCTTCCAGGCCGACGGGACCCGCTACACCCTCGACGTGTGGAAGTGGAACAACCCGATCATGGCCCTGTACACCGCCAGTGGTGAGTGGTCGTTCAACGACGACTACCTGACCGACGTCTCGGTCGAGCAGAAGGACGGCGACACCGTCGTCACCTACACCATCCGTGAGGACGCCACCTTCAACGACGGCACCCCCATCGACTGGAAGGCCTTCGAGACCACCTGGAAGGTCAGCAGCGGCAAGGACGAGGAGTTCCTCGTCAGCTCGACCGACGGCTACGACCGGATCACCTCCGTCGTCGCCGGTGAGAACGACAAGCAGGCCGTCGTGACCTGGGGCGGCGGCTGGGCCTGGTGGCAGGGGCAGTTCAACTACGTCCTGCACCCGAAGGCCGGCGTGGACGCCAAGACCTTCAACGAGGCCTACCTGAACAACCCGCACCCGGAGTGGGGCGCCGGGCCGTACACGGTCAAGAACTACGACCAGCAGGGCGGCACCATCACCTTCGAGCGCAACCCGAAGTGGTGGGGCGACCCGGGCAAGCTGGACGAGCGCACCTTCCGCGTGATGGAGTCGCAGGCCTCGCTGAACGCCTTCAAGAACGGTGAGATCGACGCGACCTCGGTCGCCACCAAGGACCGGCTCTCGCAGGTCCAGGGCATGGCCGACGTCGAGGTCCGCCAGTCGGCGACCCCGTCCAACTCGCTGATGGTGATCAACTCCGAGTCCGAGATCCTGGCCGACCCGAAGGTTCGTCAGGCGATCATGCAGGGCGTCGATCGCGAGACCATCCTGAAGGTGCAGTACGACGGCCTGAACTACACCGAGGAACTCCCCGGCTCGTTCACCCTGTTCCCGTGGCAGGAGGGCTACAAGGACAACCTGGCCGAGGCGGGCGTCACCTACGACGCCGAGGCTGCCAAGGCGCTGCTCGAGGAGGCCGGCTGGACCGTCGGCGACGACGGCTTCCGCGCCAAGGACGGCAAGGTGCTCGAGATCACGCTGCCGGTGCTGGGCGACTCGCCGACCACCAAGGCCCGGGCCACCGCACTGCAGGCGATGATGAAGGAGATCGGCGTCAAGCTCAACAACGAGAGCCGGCCGTCGAGCGACTTCTCGACCGTGTTCAACGGGAAGCTGTTCGACATCTTCCTGATGGGCTTCGCCTCGTCCGACCCGTTCGGTCAGGCGTACTTCTGCCAGCTCTACTGCAGCAACTCGTCGCTGAACGTGTCGGGCACCGGCACTGCTGAGCTGGACGCCAAGATCGAGGAGGCCGCCGGCATCCCCGATCCCGACGAGCAGACCGCCGAGCTCAACAAGCTCGAGGTCGAGGCGCTCGCCACGTACGGCATCCTGCCGATCTTCAACGGCCCGACCATGATCGCGGTGAAGGCCGGTCTGGCCAACTACGGTGCGGAGCTGTTCCACATCGGCAAGCCGCAGGACATCGGTTGGCAGAAGTGAGCCCGCGGCTCACCTCCGCTCCGCCGAGTCCGGCATGAGCAACACCTGAGCACGACCTGAGTACGACCGATGGGGCCCCCGACGTGGGGGCCCCATCGTCGTTCCCGGAGCAGGTAGGGTCGCGACTGCAGCGACCGTGGCACCCGACACGACAGTGGCGCCGACGAGTGGCGCTCGACGGAGGAGAAGGCGTGACGACCCCTGATCATGGCAGCGCACGACAGCTGGACGTGCGCACCATCCCCGCGGAGGAGCACCGCGACTTCGTGGAGTCGCGCGGTGCCAGCTTCCTGCAGACCCCGGCGTGGGCCGGCGTGAAGTCCGAATGGCGTGGCGAGTCGTTGGGGTGGTTCGACGGTACTGAGTTGGTCGGGGCGGGGCTGGTGCTCTACCGGCAGCTGCCGAAGCTGAAGCGCTACCTGGCGTACCTGCCCGAGGGGCCCGTGCTCGACTGGGCCGACGTCGACGCCGCCGACTTCCTGGTGCCGCTGGCCGCCCACCTGAAGCGGTCCGGGGCCTTCGGGGTGCGGATCGGCCCCACCCTGGTGCACCGCCGCTGGGACGCCCCGACCATCAAGGCCGCGGTCGCCGACGAGGCGGTCGGTTCGCTGCTCGAGGTCGAGCCCACCGAGGCCGACCCTGCGGCGCCCCGACTGCGGGACCGGCTGCTGGACCTGGGCTGGATCCCGCCCAAGCACACCGACGGCTTCGCGGCCGGGCAGCCTGCGTACAACTTCTGGCTGCCGTTGGCCGACAAATCGCCCGACGACCTGTTGGCCGGGATGAACCAGCAGTGGCGCCGCAACATCAAGAAGGCGACCAAGGCCGGCGTGGCGGTCACCGTCGGCGGCCCCGACGACCTGGCCGCCTTCCACGAGCTGTACGTGGAGACGGCTCGCCGCGACGGTTTCGAGCCGCGGCCGCTGCCGTACTTCCAGACCATGTACGCCGAGATGAACGCCGAGGACCCCGACCGGATCCGGGTCTACCTCGCCCACCACGACGACAACCTGGTCGCCGCAACGCTGTGGATCCGGGTCGGCACGCACGTCTGGTACGCGTACGGCGCGAGCTCGACCGCGCATCGGGACGTCCGCGGTTCGAACGCGATCCAGTGGCAGATGATGACCGACGCCCTCGAGGCCGGGGCGACCGTCTACGACCTGCGCGGGGTGACCCCCGGCGTCGGCGCCGACGACCCGGAGCTGGGGCTGATCCAGTTCAAGGTCGGCACCGGCGGCGGGATCGTGGAATACCTCGGTGAGTGGGACCTGCCGCTGAACAAGGTGCTGTACAAGGCGTTCGACCTGTACATGTCGCGACGCTGACGGTGTCGCCTAGGGTGTGACCCGTGAGTGGAGTGACCCTGACCGTTGACGGACCGGCTTGGCGTACGCACCTGCGCCACCTCGCCGACACCACCCCGGGGCTGGTGCCGGTCGCGAAGGGCAACGGGTACGGCTTCGGCCTCGACACGTTGGCCCGGGAGGCGCAGCGGCTCGGCGTCGACACCATCGCGGTCGGCATCCCCGGCGAGGTGGCCCTGGTGCGGGACCACTTCGACGGCGACATCGTGATCCTCAACCCGTGGTCCGCCGACGATCCGGTGGCGGTCGAGGTCGCCGCGGACCCGCGCGTCATCTCGACGGTCTCCCGGGTCGACGACCTGGCCCGGCTGGCCGGGGCCGAGGGACGACCCCGGGTGCTGGTCGAGGTGCTCACCTCGATGCGCCGCCACGGTCTCGCCCCCACCGACCTGGCCAAGGTCAACGAGCTCGGTGACGCGGTGTCGTTCGAGGGGTGGGTGATCCACCTGCCGCACGTCGCCGACGGCCGGACCGCCGAGGCCGAGCAGCTCGCGGCCGCGTGCAACGCCGTACGATCGGCGCCGTTGTGGTTCTCCCACCTGGCCGGCGACGACGCCGCCCGGATCGCCACCGGACTCGGCACCACGCACCGGCTGCGGATCGGCACCAACCTGTGGCTGGGCGCCCCGGCGACCCGAAGCGCCACCACCACCGTGCTCGACGTCCACCCCGTCCGGCGGGGTGAGCGGGTCGGCTACTGGCGGCGCCGCGTCCCGGCCGACGGGTGGCTGGTGATCGTCGCCGGCGGTACGGCCAACGGGATCGGCATGGAGGCCCCGACCTCCGCGCGCAGTGCCCGCTCCCGGGTCATCTCGGTCGCCACCGGCTCGCTCGCCGCGCTGGGTCGTGCCTTGAGCCCGTTCACGATCGACGGCAAGAAGCGCTGGTTCGCCGAACCGCCGCACATGCAGTCGTCGATGGTGCTGCTGCCCGGCAGCGCCACCCCGCCAGCGGTCGGTGACCAGCTGCCGGTCGAAGTGCGGCTGACCACCGCCCAGGTCGACCAGTTGATCATCACCGACGACGCCGGCGAATAGCCCGACACCACCACTCACCAAGCCCACACCCGAACGGATACGTCCATGCGTGCGCCCGGCACCACGAGCCTGTCCAACCCCGATCGCCGCACCCCCGATCGCCTCACCACCGTGTGGGATGCGTTCCGCTCGCCGCGGGTCCTGCGGACCGAGGTGCTGGGCGGTCTGGTCGTGGCCCTGGCCTTGATCCCGGAGGCGATCTCGTTCTCGATCATCGCCGGGGTCGATCCCCGGGTCGGACTGTTCGCCTCGGTCACGATGGCGGTGACGATCGCGATCGTCGGCGGCCGGCCGGCGATGATCTCGGCCGCCACCGGCGCGATCGCCCTGGTGGTCGCCCCGATCGCCCGCGAGTACGGGATGGACCACCTCGTCGCGACCGTGCTGCTGGCCGGGTTGTTCCAGGTCCTGATGGGCGTGCTCGGCGTGGCGAAGCTGATGCGGTTCATCCCCCGCAGCGTGATGATCGGGTTCGTCAACGCGCTGGCGATCCTGATCTTCATGGCCCAGTTGCCGCACCTGTTCGGGGTGCCGTGGCTGGTGTACCCACTGGTCGCCGGGGGCCTGTTGATCATGATCTTCTTCCCGCGGCTCACCAAGGTGGTGCCGGCTCCGCTGGTCGCGATCCTGGTGATCACGGTGCTCATCGTCGCGACCGGCTGGGAGGTACCGACCGTCGGCGACGAGGGTGAACTGCCCGACAGCCTGCCGACCCTGTTCATCCCGCAGGTGCCGCTCACCCTGGAGACCCTCCGGATCATCGCCCCGTACGCCTTCGCGATGGCGCTGGTCGGGCTGCTGGAGTCGCTGATGACCGCCAAGCTGGTCGACGACGTCACCGACTCGCACTCCAACAAGACCCGGGAGGCCTGGGGCCAGGGCGTGGCCAACCTCGTCACCGGGCTGACCGGCGGGATGGGCGGTTGCGCGATGATCGGTCAGACCATGATCAACGTCAAGGTGTCGGGGGCGCGGACCCGGATCTCCACCTTCCTCGCCGGCACCTTCCTGCTGGTACTGGTGGTGGCGTTGGGCGACATCGTGGCGATGATCCCGATGGCGGCACTGGTCGCGGTGATGATCATGGTGTCGGTCGGCACCTTCGACTGGCACAGCGTCAGGCCGAGCACCCTGCGGCAACTGCCGGTGAGCGCCACGGTGATCATGCTGGTGACCGTGGTGGCCACCGTCGCCACCTCCAACCTCGCGATCGGGGTCATCCTCGGGGTGATCGTCGCGGTGCTGTTCTTCGTCCGCCGGGTGGCCCACTTCACCGAGGTCGTCGACGTCGCCCACCCCGACGAGGACACCCGGGTGTACGCCGTCCGCGGGGCGCTGTTCTTCGCCTCCAGCAACGATCTTGTCTACCAGTTCGACTACGTCGGCGACCCGCAGCACATCGTGATCGACCTGTCGCAGGCGCAGATCTTCGACTCCTCCAGTGTCGCCACCCTGGACGCGATCCAGCTGAAGTACGAACAGAAGGGCAAGCAGGTCGAGATCGTCGGCGTGACCGAGGCGAGCTCGCGCTGGCACCGACTGAGCGGGAAGCTCGGCGCCGGTCAGTGAACCTCAGCAGCCGGTGAACACCTGGCCACCCTCGGGGGCCCGCGCCCGGTCGATCCTGCCGTCGATGATCGTGTAGACGAGGTGCCAGCGTGCGCAGGTGAGGCCCGGCTCGGGCCCCTTCCCGCGCGCGAAGATCGAGTCGAACCTGACGTCGTACGTGCCGTCGCTCCGGTTGTCGATCACGATGTTGAAGTCGTACGAGGTGGCCCAGCCGGCGGCCGCCTCGGCCTGCGAGCCGCCGCGGGCGTTGGGCGACAGCAGCCCCCAGGTGGCGGCGTAGTCACCCCGGTTGATGCTGGCGAAGTAGGCCTCCAGCACCGGCTGTGACCCCTGCACCAGCGGCAGTTCCCCCTGCGGGCCGAGCATCCGGTCACAGTCGGTGTCGGTGGTCTGCGGAGCGGCGTCGAGCACCTGCTGCAGCCGGTCACCACCGACCACCAGCAGCGCGTCGCCGTACCGCAGCACCACCCCGGCCACCCGGCCCTCGTGGTCGACCACCGGTCCCCCACCGAGGGTTGCGCCGGCCGCTGTGGATGACGTCCCGACCCCGGTCACCTCCCGCCCGTCGACCGTGCCCCGTCCGGTCAGGTCGGTGATCGGCAGGTCGACGAACGCCGCGGCGGTACGGCTTCGGGCGTCGGCGGTGATGCCGTACGAGGTGAGTCCGGCCGCAGGCGTGGTGGCGTCGACGGTGAGCGGGGTGCCGCCGCTGACCGGGCGGGCCGTCCGCAGCACCACCAGCCCGTGCTCGGGGTAGGCCTGCTCGACCGTGGCGGCGTAGGGGGTGCCGTCGGCGGTGAGCACCGCCGCGGCGGCCGGGGTACCTACCCCGGACCACGAGGTGACGACCCGGTCGGCGCCGACCAGGAAACCCGTCGCCGCCCCGTTCGCCTCGCTGCCGTCACAGCCGGTCGCGACGACGGTGACGATGCCGGGGCCGACCTTGGCCAGCACCGCGGGCTTGTCGATCGGTGGTGGTGCCGGCTTCTCCGGCTTCTCCGGCTTCTCCGGCGGCTCGGTGGTCGGGGGTGCGGCAGTCGGGCTCGGCGACCCGCTCGACGGTGGCGGTGGCGGTGGCGGGTCGGGCCGTTGGCGGACGTTGTTGATCACGATCGCGCTGCCGACGCCCAGGGCCAGTGCGACGGCCAGTGCCACCACGGTGATCAACACCGTTCGGCCGGTCGAGCGGCGGCGCCCCGGGGCCGGCGGCTCGGTGAAGTCACCGGTGCGCGGCGAGTCGAAGAACGCGAACCCCGCCCCGGACGGACCCGTCCCCGGTGATCCGGCGCCACCGGACGTGCCCGGGAAACCCACGACGCCCGGCGGCTGGGCGAAGGTGGTGCCGACCTGGCTGCCGTCCTCGCCGTACACCGGGACGTTCCGGGGCAGCCCACAGCGCTGACAGCGGGTGGCGGTCAGCTCCACCGGGCTCTGGCAGTTCGGGCATTCGTCCATGGCCCTTGTCAGTCTAGGAGTCAGTGGCCCGACGGAGGGTCGGGCAGTCGGCGTGATCCCGTACCGAAACGCGGCGATTTCTGGCCGATCGGCGCCTGACGCGGGCTTCGGGGCGAAATCGCCGCGTTTCGGTCCCCGATCAGCTCGCCCAGTGGCCGGTGAAGAACAGCCAGCACCACCACACCATGGTGCAGACCATCCCGGTGGCCGCCGCCGACACCGTCAGCTTGTGCACCACGGCCCAGCCGGGACGTGACGGTCGCAGCCGGGCCAGCTCGACCAGCATGATCCACAACGGGAACCACAGCAGGGTGGCCCGGTTGACCGAGTAGAACCAGTACGAGGTCGAGAACGCCAGCACCTGACTGCCGACCCAGACCGCTTCGGCCCACCGGCGGCGGCCCAGGCACCAGCCGGTGGTGAGCAACCCCAACACCATGCTGGCCACCTCGAACCGGAACACCTCCGCCCACCACGGATTGTCGGGATACCCACCCGGTTTGATCACCGGCCAGGTGTTGAGGGCGGCCTCCCACGGCCAGGTGAACTCCCGGACCCAGCCGGAGCGTTGGGCGTCGTACCAGGCGATCGGGTTGCCGGTGATGGCGTACAGGTAGCCGAAGTAGGCGCCGATCACCGCGACCGGGACCAACAACCACAGTCCGGCCCGGAGCCGCGCCGACCACGGCCGGGACACGGTCGTGATCGCCAACACGGCGAGCGCGGCGATCAGGAACACCCCCGACACCCGGAACGAGGCGGCGACACCGGCCAGGATCCCGGCCGCCCGCCAGTCCCACGCGCGGGCCCGTTCCCAGGCCCAGAACGCGGCCGCACAGAACAACGCCTCGGTGTACGGGACGGCGGTGAAGACGGCGGTCGGGGCGAACAGCCAGGCGATCGCCACCCATGGGTTCGCCAGCCGGTGCAGGGCGGCGGCAGCGAAGGCTGAGCCGATCGCCGACAGCACCACCCCGGTGGCGACGGTCGGGATGCCGATCACGAGCCCCGCCCGCAGCAGCAGCGGCAGCCCGGGGAAGAACGCCATCAGGTCCGGGTGGGCCAGGTAGCCCTCCCGCGCGACGATGCCGTACAGGTCGGCGTCCCAGTTGTTCATCACCCGCCCGGGCGCCTGCTGCTGTTGGATCGCCAGCACCAGCGCGGCCAGGAAGATGATCAGTCGACTGCCGAGCCACGCCTGGGCGACCAGCCGCCCCTCCTGCCCGAGCCACCAGCGAGGAGCCACCGCCCTCATGCGGGAGGTGCGTGACCGCCGGCGCCACCGGCGGCCGGTTCACCGGCAGCGCGCGCACCACCCGATCCCAGGGCGTACCGGTTCCACAGCCGTCGGAACCAGTCGGCGTCGGGGGCGTGGTCGAGCAGTCCGCCGGTCGGGTCGTCGACCGGTCGTCCGCTCGGATCGCGACCCAGCCGTACGGGATCACGCTCGGGATGCAGGATGTCGAGCACCACCTGGGCCGCCACCCACGCCTCGCAGCCGATCCGGAAGAAGACGGCGAGCCAGTAGATCCTGTCGCCGCCGGCGCCGGCGTACGAGAAGCCGCCGAGGTGGGCCCAGATCGCGACGGTGTAGACCACTTCCCCCGTGGTGAAGACGATCCAGTCACGCCAGCGCGGTCGGGCCAGCACCATCAGCGGGAGCAGCCACAACACGTACTGCGGTGAGTAGACCTTGTTGAGCACCAGGAAGACGAACACCACGAGGTAGGCGACCTGCCCGAACCGGGGGCGGCGCGGTGCCACCATGATCAACACGCCGATCGCGGCACAGCCCAGGATCAGCAGCAGCGCGTTGACCGTGTTCAGCGCCGGGAACTCGTTGCCGGTGATCAACTCGTAGACGTACCAGATCGAGCCGAGCTCCCCGTCACGGTCGGAGTTGAACGTCCAGAACACCATCCACTGTTGGGGTGCGAGCAACATGACCGGCAGGTTGACCGCCGCCCAGCTGACCAGGAAGGCCGACACCGTACGGGCGAACGCCTCCATCCTGGCCGCGCGCAGGCACAACAGGAACAGCGGCCCGAGCAGCAACAACGGGTAGAGCTTGGCGGCACAGGCCAGGCCGAGCAGGACGCCGGCCAGCACGGGCATCCGGCGGGCCCAGAACAGGCAGCCCAGTGCGGTCAGCGCCATCGGCCACATGTCCCAGTTGATCAGTCCGGTGAGGATGACCGCCGGACTGGCGGCGACCATCAGCGCGTCCCACGGCCGACCGGTCGGGGTGTGGACCTGGGCGAGCACCGCGACCAGGAACAGTACGAACAGCACCACGGAGTTGACGTCGAAGAACATCAGCTGCGCCCGTACGGCTTCGGCCTCGGTCAGTCCGGGGCCGACCGGGGCGCCGAGTGCCACGGTGATCCAGCGCTGCACCTCCAGCAGGCCGCCGGTGAGCACCGGGTACTCCAACACCTGGTAGTTGCCCTCGTCGAGCAGTGGGGTGTTGCCGTCGGCGAGGCCGCGGTAGCGGTAGAGCAGCGGGATGTCGGAGTAGCACAGCTTGGCGAACCAGTCGACGGTCTCGTCGACCTTCAGCCGGCACGGCACCTTCTGCAGCAGGTTGGCCAGCCAGGTGAGGGTGGCGACCACGATCACGACGCCGACCACCACGATGCGGCGCGGGGCGGTGCCGCGGTCGCCGCGGGGGCCGCCGATCGCCTCGCTGGCCATCCGGACGATCGGGTCGGTCCAGCTGGGGAGGGTCATCGACGGACGATTCCCGCCCCCTGACCCTGTCGCGGGGCCGTCCTGCAGTTTGATCGACACCCGGTCATCCTCCACCACGACTGGGTTCGGAGCCAGCGGGGGCGCTCTCGCCGCCACCGTTGCCGCCGCCTTCGCCGCCACCACCACCGGTGGGCTCGGAGGTGGGCTGTGTCGGCGGGTTGGACGGCTCCGGTGCCTTCGAGGTCGTGGGCGGGGGTGGCGGTGAGGACTGCGGCGGCTCGGTGGTCTCCGGCGGTGCGGAGCTGGTGGGTGGCTCGGAGGTGGGCGGCTCGGACGTGGGGGGTGAGCTCGAGCTGGGTGCCCGCGTCGTCGACGGCGGTTGGGTCGTCGGCTGCCTGGTGACCGGTGCCCGGGTGGTCTCGGGGGCGCGGCGGCCCCGGTTGACCCACGCCGGCTCGGGGAACTCCTTGACCTCCATGCCCTCCGACGCCTTCTCCATGTACTCGGCGAAGGTGAGGGCCGGGTACGTCCCGCCGTAGAAGGTGCCGTCACCGGAGCGGCGGTACGGGTGGAGGTCCTCGTTGCCGCCGTCCCCGGCGACGAACATCACCGCGGTGGAGATCTGCGCGGTGTAGCCGACGAACCAGGAGGAGTGGACCTCCGACTCGTCCGGGCCGCCGCTGGCGGTACCGGTCTTGCCGGCGACCGGGCGGCCGAGCGTCGACACGTTGCGGCCACTGCCGGCCTCGACCACGTTCGACATCGCGTATGTGACGTCGGCGGCGATGTCGGCGTCGAAGGCCTGCTCACCGTTGCCGGTCTCGACCGTCAGCAGCACCTTGCCGTCGCGATCCCGTACCTCCTGGATGACGTGCGGGCTGACCTGCTTGCCGGCGTTGGCGAAGGCCGCGTACCCGGCGGCCTGGTGCATCGGGCTGATCTCGGCAGTGCCGAGCGAGATCCGCGACCCGGGGAACCAGCCGGGGCCGTCGTTGGTCGGCACCCCCGCGGCCGTGGCGGCGTCGATGATCTTCTGCGGCCCGTCGTCCATCTGGGTGGTCATGTCGACGAAGGCGGTGTTGACCGACAGTGCGGTGGCCCGCAGCAGCGAGACCGGGCCGTACTGGTGGCTGAACTCGTTGCGGACGGGTACGTCGTCGCCCTCGGGGCGGAAGGTGCTGCCGCGGAACGTGTCGCGCAGGCTGAAGCCGTCCTTCAGCCCGGCGGCCAGGGCATAGGTCTTGAACGTGGACGCCGAGGCACGCGGCGTGGTCGCCCAGTTGCGGGAGTTCTCGACGAAGTCGGGGCCCCCGTACAGGGCTCGGACCGCGCCGGTCTCGACGTCGACCGAGGCGAGCGCCGCGTGCAGGTTGGCCTCACCGTCTCCGCGGTTGTTCTCCTCGGCGGTCTTCTCGTACTTCTGGGCGGCGGCGACCGCGGCGGCCTGCGACTTGGCGTCGAAGGTGGTGACGACCTGCAGGCCACCACCGTTGACCTCCGACTCGCTGAACCCGAGCGCCAGCAGTTCCTGCTTGGCCATGTTGATCAGGAAGCCGTTGGGCCCGCCGAACCGGTTGCTGGTGGGGATCTCGGGGAACTCGGGCAGTTCCTTGCGGTACTCCGCACCCTGGGCGGCGTTGAGCTGCCCGGTCTCGACCATCCCGTCGATGATGTAGCGGTACCGCTCCAGCAGCCGGGCGGAGTTGTTCTCGCCCTCGGCCGGGTCGAACATGCCCGGGTTGTTGAGCACGGCGGCCAGCACCGCACTCTGCTGCACGGTCAGGTCCTTGGCGTCCACGTCGAAGTAGGCCTTGGCGGCCGCCTGCACCCCGTACGCGCCCCGTCCGAAGTAGATCGTGTTGAGGTAGCTCTCGAGGATCTGCTCCTTGGGCACCTGACGGCTCATCTTCACCGCCAGGATCAGCTCGGTGAACTTGCGGGTGAGGGTGCGCTCGGTCTGGTCCAGGTAGTAGATCTTGATGTACTGCTGGGTGATCGTCGATCCGCCCTGCAGCTCGCCGCCGTTCAGGATCGCCCACGCCGACCGCACCATGCCCTGGATCGAGAAGCCCTTGTCGGTCCAGAAGTCACGGTTCTCGGCGGCGATCACCGCGTCCTTGATGCTCTGCGGCATCTCCTCGTACGGGATCGACACCCGGTTCTGCACCTGCAGGGTCCCCAGCGGGGTCTCGCCGTCGCGGAAGGTGAGCGTCGTGACGTTGGTCTGGAAGTCGGCGTTCGGGTCGGGGATCTCGGTGGTCTGGTAGCCGATGAAGAACACCGCGGTGCCGGCGATGATGCAGATCGCCAGCGCGATGACGCCGCCCTTGAGGAGGGTGAGGAGGGTGCCGCCGACGGTGCGGCGCCCCTTGGGGCCGCCCTTCCCCGAGCCGCCGCCCTGCTGGGAACCGGATCCCTTGCGAGAGGCCTTCCCGTCGCTGGCAGCCCGGCGGGGCGTCGCGGACTCAGCCATAGATGTCCTCCACGGTCGGTTGGCGTCGGGGTGGTCGGCGACGCACTCCGTCGCCCAGAACGAACGACTCGATCATGTGGTTCCAGCGGCACTCGGTGCACACCTCGACCACCACGACCTTGAACTCGCCCACCTCGTCCTGCATCTCGGCCAGCTCCTTGGTGCGCTTGATGCGTCCCGAGTACTGGCCGAGCTGCTCGCCGAACACGTAGTGCAACAGCAGCAGGTGGTCGACCGAACAGATCGGGCACGGCCGGTCGGCGTGCTCGCCGTGGTGGAGGGCGGCCCGGACCAACATGGGGTCGGCATCGCAGGCGTCGGCGCGCCCGAGCATGCGCGACGGACGCCGCAACGCCTCCAGGGTGGACCGGCGTTGCAGCGCATAACTCACCACGTCACGTTGCGACCACATCGCCGACCAGCGTACGCGCCCGATCCAGCCCCGCGGGGGACGTCGGCCGACCGGATCGCCGGTGACGAAGGGCGTCTCAGCGACACACGCGACACATACGTCCACGTGTGTCGCTGTGGCGCCCTCTTTTACGAGCCGACCGGCCTCGCGGCCCGATTCACGACCGAATCGCGGGCCCGGCCCCCTCCTCGGCGACGGTCCGGCCGGCCAACTCCTCGTCGTAGGCGGTGCTGCCGTGGAACGCGGTGTCGACGCCGGTCAGCTCGTGGTCGGGCTGGGCCCGGAAGCCGATCGTCTTCTGCAGCGCCATCGCGATCAGCCAGGTCGCCCCGAAGCTGACCACCAGCACCACGACCGCGCCGAGTGCCTGCCGACCCAGCTGGTCGAAGCCGCCGCCGTAGAACAGGCCGTTGATCCCGGCCGGGGCGGCGTCGGTGGCGAGCAGGCCGATGGCCAAGGTGCCGACCAGGCCACCGACCAGGTGGACGCCGACCACGTCGAGTGAGTCGTCGACGCCGAGCCGGTACTTCAGGCCGACCGCGAGGCAGCAGAGCACACCGGCCACCAGACCCAGCGCGATGCCGCCGACCGGTGACACGGAGTTGGCCGCCGGGGTGATGGCGACCAGCCCGGCCACCACGCCGGACGCCGCGCCGAGTGGGGTGAAGTGGCCGTCGCGGATCCGCTCGGTGAACAGCCAGCCGAGCACGGCGGCACCGGTGGTCACCAAGGTGTTGACCCAGGTGAAGGCGGCGGTGTTGTCGGCGGCCAGGGCCGAGCCGGCGTTGAACCCGAACCAGCCGAACCACAGCAGCCCGGCGCCCAGCATCACCAGCGGCATGTTGTGCGGCCGGTGGTCGGCGTTGCGCCAGTCGACGCGGGCTCCCAGCACCAGGGCGAGGGCGAGCCCGGCCGCTCCGGCGTTGATGTGCACCGCGGTGCCGCCGGCGAAGTCGAGCGCCTGCAGCTGGTTGGCGATCCAGCCGCCGGTGTGGCCGTCGGAGCTGAAGTCGAAGACCCAGTGCGCGACCGGGAAGTAGACGACGGTGGCCCAGATCACGATGAAGATCATCCAGCTGCCGAACCGGGCCCGATCGGCGATCGCACCGGAGATCAACGCGACGGTGATGATCGCGAACACGGCCTGGAAGCCGACGAACGCCAGCGCCGGCAGCGACGCTCCGTCGTCGGCGAGCAGGTCGGTCAGTCCCAGATGCTGCACTGGATTGCCGAGCAGCCCCAGCCCGAGGTCGTCACCGAACGCCATCGAGTAGCCGTACAGCACCCACAGCACCGACACGATCGCGAGTGCGGTGAAGCTCATCATCATCATGTTGAGTACGGCCTTGCGACGGACCATGCCGCCGTAGAACAGGGCAAGCCCCGGCGTCATCAGCATCACCAGGGCGGCCGAGGTGAGGACCCAGGCGGTGTCCCCGGAATTCACGTCGAGTGGAGTCATGGTCACACCCTCTGCCAGCGTTGTTGCAGCCGGCAGCGTCGCTTGTTACAAGTGTGTTGCACGTCGAAACGCCCCTCGAGCTTGTCGAGTGGTCCCCTCGCTGCGCTACCCTCGTCGTGGCGTGTCCGACGCCGAACCCCGACGTTCGTCCCCAGCGCGAACCCGCACCCACGGGTGCATCTCCGGGGCAAAGGGACACCGTCTCCGGTCGCTGCTGACAACCACCCGCGCCCGGGTCGTGGTTGCTGGGGAGCCGACCCGAGGCGTTGCGGGAGTTCGGATGACAGCAGATCGAGCACGGAAGAACCGGGTACGTCGCCGCATGGCGCGCACCGGGGAGTCGTACACGGCTGCCCTCCGACACGTCCGCTCCACCCGAGGAGACACCGTGTCCACCACCCCCACGAGCACCACACCGACGAGTACGAGCGAGGCCGTCGTACGGCTGGCCGTCGCGCAGACCACGACCCGAACCGATCCGACCGACGGCGCCGCCTTCCGCGCCGCCGGTGTCGAGATCCGCGAGCTGATGTCACAGGCGCATGATCAACGCGCCGACCTGGTCCTGTTCCCCGAAGCAACGTTCTGCTTCCCCGACAAGCGGGCGCTGTCGCGTACGGCACCCGAACTCGGCGAGGCCGACTGGAGCCGATTCGACTGGGCAACGCTGACCGACGAACTCGAACTTGTGCGGCAGCACGCGCGGAGTCTGGCGCTGTGGACCGTGATCGGGGCGCAGACCCGGACCGCCGAGGCGCGGCCACGCACCAGCCTGCTGGTGATCGATGCGCAGGGCCACGATCACGTCCGCTACGACGAGCGCAGGTTGTCCCGTACCAAGGACACGTTGATGTACGCCCGGGGCGCCGGTCCGGCGGTCTTCGAGGTGAACGGGCTCCGGTTCAGGCTGGCGTCAGGCCTGGAGGTGCTGTTCGACGACATCTTCCTGGCGTACGAGGACGCGGGCGTGGATGCGGTGCTGTTCGCCACTCAGGGCCCACCGAACCCCGAGGAGTCCGACCACCCATCTGGTCCAGCATGGCCATCTTGGCCTCACTCGTCGTGGTTGCGGTCACCCGGTGGCCACGGAGCACCAACTGAGGCACGAGCCGCCGGCCCAGCACGCCGGTCGCTCCGGCTACGAACACGTGCACGTGTCTGTCCTCCTCATGTCGTGGGGCGCCAAGCGATCTAGGTGTCGCCGCATCACCAGGGCACCGGGCCTTCCTCGGCGAAGAACCCTGCGGTCGGTCCGTCGGCGCCGAGCGTGGCGAGGCGCACCAGTATCGCGGCGCCCTGAGCGACGGTGAGGAACCCGCTGTGGTTGTTGCTGTCAGTGGCGACATAGCCGGGCGCGACGGCGTTGACGAGGATGCCGTCCTTGCGCAGCTCGTTGGCGTACTGCACCGTCAGGGCGGTCAGCGCCGTCTTGGAGGGTGAGTACGCCGCTGACGGCACGAGTGCTGAGAGAGGCCCGTCGGGGTCGCTGTTGAGCGTCAGCGACGCCGCGTGGCTGGCGACGTTGACGACACGCGGTGCTGGCGACCGCTGCAGGAGTGGGAGCATCGCGTTGGTCATGGTGATTACTCCGAAGACGTTCGTCTCGAAGACCGCCCTGACCATGTCCACGTCCACGGTGCTGGGGATCTGGTCCTGCGCGTCATCTGGCGAGACCTGCCCGGAGCCGGTGATGCCGGCGTTGTTGATCAGTACGTCGAGGTGGCCGTAACGCTCTCCGATCAGCTTCGCGATGTCATGAACGGTGGCCGGGTCGGTAACGTCCAGCGTGACCGCATGGGCGTCGCAGCCGACGGCGCGTAGCGCCGCGGCAGCCTCTTCGCCGCGTCCTGCGTCCCTGGCGCCGATCAAGACCGTCATGCCAAGCGCTCCGAGCTGCTCAGCGGCACCTCGGCCAATTCCCTTGTTCGCTCCGGTCACCAGGGCGACGGCTTGGTAGGTGGTGGTTTGCTCGTTCAAGGCATTTCCTTGCGGTGGGAGGGATGGGTTCGTCTCAGAACCTTTTCTTCGAACCTGAGACAAGGCAGCCCGGCCACCTGTGACATCGACGGCAAGAATGCGTGGCGACCGAGTCGGCAGTGAGCCGTGAGTGGGTGTGCCGGGTTCATGCTGGCGCCAGCGAGCTTCGGGAGTAGGACGCGGTACGCCGCCCGGGTTGTGGGCCGGTCAGCCGGTGAAGGGTTCCAACGCGAAGCGGCCGCTGGCCACGAAGGCGGCCAGGGCAAGGTAGCTCGCGTCTCCCAGCGCGGCCTTGGTCTCGCCTCGGCGGATCCGCATGATCGTGGCGCCGGCCATCATCAGTGCCAGGCCGGTGGCCGCCAGCGGGACGAGTATGGGCGCGATGTCGAGCACGGCGGGCAGGATCAGTCCCGCGGCGCCAAGGATCTCCAGTGCTCCGATGGCCTTGAGGGTGCCGGGCTGGAAGTCGAGGGTCCAGCGCGCGGCTTTCATCATCGTCGCCATCTTCTCGCGCGGGACGAACAGCTTCCCCAACCCGGAGAGCAGGTAGATGACGGTCAGCAGGCTGGTGACGATCCACAGTGCGGTGTTCATGAGTCTTGTCCTTGGTACAGCGTCCGGGGGCTACAGGCGGACCCGAGGTCGTCCCGGTCCGCGTGAGCCTCAGCGTCTGAGAGGGAGGGTCGGTCAGCCGAACTGTCCGGGCTGGTATTCGCCGCCGGGTGTCCGGGTGATCACGTTCAGCCGGTTGAAGGCGTTGATCACGCAGATCAGGGCCACCAGGGCCATGAGCTGGTCCTCGTCGAAGTGCTTGGCCGCGTTCGCCCACGCCTCGTTGGTGACGCCGCTGGAGTCGGCCAGGCGGGTGCCCTGCTCGGTGAGTTCCAGCGCCGCCCGCTCAGCCTCGGTGTAGATGGTGGTCTCCCGCCATGCCCCGACCAGGTTGATCCGCACCGTGCTCTCGCCGGCGGCCGCGGCGTCCTTGGTGTGCATGTCCAGGCAGCCGCCGCAGCCGTTGATCTGGCTGGCGCGGATCTTCACCAGCTCCTGCACCGCCTTGGGCAGCGCGGAGTCGGTGATGGGCTTGTTCGACGAGATGATGTGCTTGATCCACTTCGCTCCGACCTCGTTGGCCATGGGGTTGATGCGGGTTTCCATCGGGTCTCCTTCGTCTTTGGATGCTTGCATCCTTTTGACGAAGCCCGCCGCAAAAAGGTAACAACCCCCATGCGACTTACGTGCGCCACTGGGGTCGCGCGGGCAGGCCCATCGTGTCCAGGCGCCGACTGGGCCGCTCCAGGCCAACCCCCGGTCCTGCGCACCGTCACGTCAGGGAGTGCGGCGCAGGATGCCCCACTCGTCGAGCGCGGTGGCCAGTGTGTTCTGCCGGGACGCCGCCGACCACTTGCCCACCACCAGCGACGCGGTCGCCTGCCCGTACTCACCGGTGCGGAATGGCGAGCACAAGTTCAACCACTACGCGAGGTGGGACGGCCAGTGCGACCGCACACGAGCTTTCTGTGGGCCGTCGGGATCACGCTGCTCCTCGCAGTAATCGTCCATACTGCGTCTGCCCGATGCGAGCCGATCAGGACCCAGTGCGTTGAGGCCTCGGCGCGGTCAGTATCGAGGCGCCCGGACTGAGCTCTGTCGTGGCCATCTACACGGCGCGGTGTAGATCAGCTCAGACGCCATCCCGCTTCATTGGTCGTATAGCCGCGCGTAGGTCGCCGACCGGTCCGAGGTGGCGGAGCTTGTCCGGGTTGGTCACTGAGCGGATGGTCTGGACTTGTCCGTCGAGGATCTCCAGTGTCCAGGCGCCGATGACATTGTCGTCCCGGTCGCGCAGAACGGCTCCGGGTCCACCGTTGAGCTCGAGTCGTTCGATGGTCGCGCCGGTGGCGAGTATCGGGGGCACCGTGGCGACCAGGATCCGAGCCGCCTTGGCGGCACCGAACAAGCCGCCTTGTCCGCCGGATTTGCCGCCACCGTCGTTGATGGTCACGACGTCTGCAGTGAGAAGCTCTCGCAGTCGGTCGAGGTCTCCGTCGCGGAGCGCGTCGAAGAAGCGGTCGGCGAGCTCTGTCCTCTTGCGCCGGTCGGCCTCGAAACGCGGCCGGCCCTGCCTCATGTGGCCGCGGGCTCTGGAGGCCAGCTGTCGGCAGGCCGGCTCTGATCGTCCCACCGCTACGGCGATCTCGTTGAAGTCGAACTCGAACACCTCGCGGAGCACGAACACCGCGCGTTCGAGCGGGCTGAGCCGTTCCAGCAGGAGTAGCGACGCCATCGACACCGAGTCGGCTAGCTCGGCCGCGCGCGCTGGGTCGTCGTATGGGTCAGCGGACCGGGTCTCGGTGGGCAACGGCTCGGGGAACCACGGTCCCACGTAGGTCTCCCGACGGACCCTCGCCGAGCGAAGCACGTCGATCGAGATCCGGGCGACCACTGCGGACAGGTAGGACTTCAGCGACTCGGGCCGGACCGTGCTGGAGGTGTAACGCAGCCACGTCTCCTGCACCGCGTCCTCGGCCTCGGTGACACTGCCCACAATCCGGTAGGCGATCGAGAACAGCAGCGGGCGAAGCGACTCGAACTCGCGGGCTTGCGTCATCTGGCTGGTCTCCTGCTTCCGGTGGTCCCTGGGGTGCATGTCCATGAGACGACGCAGACGACCGATCTGTGACATGTCCGCCGTCAGCCGGTTGATGTCACACACCGGCCTGTTGTCTCGTCTCAAGGGCGGACGCCACCACGAGGGTGGCCTCGCAAAAGGAGACGCATGAACATCGCACTGTGGATCGTGGCCGGCGTGCTGGCCGTCGGCTTCTCGGCTGGCGGCGTTGCCATGCTGGCGATGTCCAAGGAACGGTTCCGTGCCATCAGCCCGGCCCAGCACTACGTCGATGACTTCGACCCTCGGTTCATCAAGGCACTCGGCGCCCTCAAGGTACTGGCCTCGATAGGACTGATCCTGCCCGCCGCACTCGACATCGCACCGGTGCTGGTACCACTCGCCGCACTCGGCCTCATGCTGATCATGGCCGGAGCGGGAACCGCCCGGATCATGCGTCGCGAGTGGCACAGCCTGTTGGGCGACCTCGCCTGGTTCACTCTGGCGGCGTTCGTCGCGTGGGGACGATTCGGGCCCGAGTCATTTGGGAGCTGAGACCGCCATGCTTTCTGTTCAATCTGTGACCTCGAGCCCTGAGTTTCGCCATCCCTCTGACAGAGCACTCGAGGAAGGTGCCTACATGATCGAAGCAGGACCCCCAGATGCGCTGGCTGAAGCGTTCGATGAACACCGCGCGCGGCTTGTGGCGGTCGCCTACAGGATGCTCGGCTCTCGTGCCGACGCCGAAGATGCCGTGCAGGAGGCATGGCTGCGGCTTGCCCGCCAGGATCCGGACTCGATCGAGAACCTGACCGGCTGGTTGACCACCGTCGTCGGCCGGGTCTGCATCGATGCGCTCCGCTCACGCAATATCCGGCCGGAGACGTCCTACGACGAGCACCTGCCCGAGCTGGTCGTGGCCGAGGACGCCGAAGCCGGGCCAGAGGACGAGGCAGTACTGGCCGAGTCGGTTGGACTCGCGCTGATGGTAGTGCTCGAGACCCTCAAGCCGGCCGAGCGGCTGGCGTTCGTGCTGCACGACATGTTCGCAGTGCCGTTCGACGAGATAGGTCAGGTCGTCGGAACATCGACCGACGCTGCCAAGATGCTCGCCTGGCGGGCTCGCCGCAAGGTACAGGACACCCCCCGGCCCACCACTGAGCGCCGGCAGCAACGCGCGGTCGTCGACGCCTTCCTCGCCGCCGCCCGGGACGGTGACTTCGAAGGTCTGCTAGGCGTCCTGGATCCAGAGGTGACCTGGCGCGTGCACTCGGCGCGCGGCTCAGTCGTCAGGCAGGGAGCATCCAGCCTGGCCGACAAGCTCAAGCAGGCGAGGCGGGTGAAGTTCACCGCGCGCCGGGTGCTCGTGAACGGAGAGCCAGGCGTCGGAGTATGGGACCTTGAGGGCCGGGTGCGTGGCGTGATGGCATGCACGGTCATCGATGGTCGCATCGTCGCGATGGAGTCTGTGATCGATCCGGCTCGGCTTGCAGCGATCGATCTGCCTGCAGTTCCTGAGTGAAAGCCGATCCGGTGATGCCGGCGTTGTTGAATCAAGGACATGGGACCCGAGTGGCCGCCGGATCACCAACGGGCGATGAGTGGTGTCCCTGGTTCATGCTGGCGCCACGCCTCGGCAAGTCGGACGAGGCGGGCGGGCGCTGCGATGCCGCGCACGGTTGCGATCCTCCCGTTGGCGATGTCGAACCCAACTGCGCCAATCACCTGGTCTCCTATGACGAAGAGGATGGCCGGGGTCCCGTTGACGAGCGCGTAGTGGACGGCAGGTGTGCCACCGGCAAGTCGCCGTTTGGCAGGCGTGGGATTGAAGCCGGCTCGTGCGACAGCCGCGATGCGCTGCGGAGTGTCGTACTGCAGCAGCCTCTCGGTCAGTCCGGCGCCGTCGGAAATTGCGGTTGCGTCATCGGTGAGCAGCCTCACCAACCGCTCGGTACGGCCGGAGGAGGCGGCGGCGAGAAACTCCTCGACGATCCTGCGGGCGGATCCCGGGTCAACTTCGGTGCCGCGACGACGCGCGGCCGTGATACGGCGCCGGGCCCGGTGGAGGTGCTGCTGGCTTGCGGACTCGGTGATGGCGAGAATCTCGGCAAGCTCGCCGTGGCTGTAGGAGAACGCTTCGCGGAGGACGTATACGGCCCGTTCGTGGGGTGACAAGCGCTCCATGAGGGTCAACACCGCCAGGGACACCGATTCGCGCTGCTCAAAAGTCTCGGCCGGACCGAGCATCGGGTCACCGTCGAGGAGTGGCTCGGGCAGCCAGTCACCCGCGGTGCGCTCGCGACGGACCTGTGCCGAACGAAGGCGGTCGAGGCACAGGTTGGTGACGACCTTCGTCAGCCATGCTTCGGGCACCTGGATCTGCTGCCTGTCGGCAGCCTGCCAGTGCAGGAACGCATCCTGCACGACGTCTTCGGCGGCGGCGGCGGATCCCAGCAACCGATAGGCCAACGAGGCCAGCCGGTTTCGGCTGGCCTCGAACCGATCCGTGTCGAAGCGGTCAATGGCGCTGCTCTCCACTCTCGCCACTCTAGGCGGCTGCGCGATCGTCGTCTCGGCTGGACGCTATTGCTGCAGCGGTCAGACGTCGCTGGCGCTTGGGCATGCCGAAGGTTGGGTGCGAGACCGCCCACAGCGAAATCTTGACGATGCCCGCCTTGATGCGGGCGGCCTTGCGGCCGCCCATGTACTTCGGTTTCGGGTGTCCTTTGGCGTCGACCGTCTGGAGGATCCCGTCCCGCCGCCCGAGGCTGATGTGGTTGCCCGGGTAGACCAGCTTGGTGTATTCAATCTTGCGGCCGGTCAGGCGGCCCACGATCGCGTCCATGGCCTGCCCGCCGGTGTGGCCAGCCGAAGCGCAGGACATCGGCAAGGGTCGGCCGTTGTCGCCGATGGTGTAGACGCTGTCGCCGGCCGCGTAGACGTTCGGGTGCGAGACCGAGCGCATGGTGCGATCCACGACGATCTGACCGGTCGAGGCGACCTCCAGTCCGCTGGCAGCAGCGATCGGGTTCACCGAGAACCCGGCGGTCCACACGGTCGCGTGGGACGCGAAGACAGTGCCGTCGGTGGCGATGGCTTGTGTCGCCTCGACGGCTTCGATGGTGGTGTGCTCCACCGCGGTGATACCCAGCCGCTCGCAGGTCCGGCGTAGGTGACGGCGGGCCCCGGGTGAGAGCCGGGCCCCCAGTTCGCCTCGGGCGATCAGCGTCACCGAGAGGTTCGGCCGGGACTCGGCGAACTCGGCGGCGGACTCGATGCCTGTCCATCCGTCGCCGACTACCAACACCCTGCCGCCATCACCCAACTGGTCCAGGCGCTCGCGGAGGCGCAGAGCAGCCGGACGACTGGTGACGTGGAAGGCATGCTCGGCAACTCCCGGGACCCCGTGGTCGGCGACGGCGCTGCCCAGCGTGTAGAGAAGGGTGTCGTAGCCAATCTCTCCACCGCCCGCGGGGTCGGCCACAGTGACGATCTGGCGCTCGGGGTCGACGGCGGTGACTCTGGCCACGCGTAGCCGTATCCCGGTGCCCGCGAAGACGTCGGCGAGTGCTGGACTGTCGATGTGCTGGCCTGTCGCGAACTGGTGCATGCGCAGCCGCTGGACGAACTCCTCCTCAGCGTTGACGACCGTGATCTCCGTGTCCGTCGGGGACAGTCGGCGCACCAAGTTCCCGGCCGTGAAGGCTCCGGCGTAGCCGGCGCCCAAGACCACGATGCGGTGCTTCGTGTGTTGTTCATGTCGGTTCGATTGCTCCATGTCACTTGAGCGGAACGGAGCGCTGATTGATGACAGGCATCGGGTGTGATGTGGATCACACCCGAGCGTGGCGGCCAGCATCGGAAGCGCTTCACGACCCAAGCGATCTAGTTCAGTACAGCTGACGCGAGGTTGGGACCGAACGCGCCGCCGAGCAGGTATGCGAGCATGACGAGCCCTGTGGCGGTGGAACGATCTTGTGTGGGTGCGGACTCGGTGGCGGGCGAAATGAGCGCCGCGAGCCCGCTGGTTGCCGCGAACACTGCCCCGGCGGGTACCAACAGGAGCGCCCCCGACGTGTTCGCGAGAGCAAGAGCGACGGTGAGGCCACCCGCCAGCACCGGAACAGCGATAGCGACGCGCTGTGACGCGCGGGACCACGATGTCCAGCACCATGCGGCAAGGGAGCCGGCGAGCAGAGCCGCCAGCTGCGCGAATCCCACGCGGCCGTCCTCCCAGCCGCAGCAGCGGGACGCTAATCGGGGGAACAGGTAGAGCAGGGCGAAGTAGGAGGTCGAAAGCGTCAGCACCAAGAAGCTGCTGGTGAGGAAGGCGCCGTTTCGGAGCACGGCCAGCGGCACGAAACCGTGCGGGCGTACCCGGATGCGGATCGCCACCGCGATGAGCGCCAGGACCGCCATCACCCCCGCGTGCGCGGGGATGTGAGGTAGCAGAACCAACGCGGTGACCAAGAACGCAAACGCCGCAGCACCGATGCCGTCGAACGTGCCGGTCCGCCGGTCGGCCACCATCTGCGAGACAGCGATATGGCGAACGCGCGGGATGGCCACCAGGCTCACCGCCGACACGCTCAGCGCCAAGCGCCACGAGACTGCTGTGCTGAGCAGCTCACCGACGAGCGGTCCTGCCGCACCGATTGCCCCGTTGGCCGCGGTGATCGAGCCGCGAACTCGTGTGGAGTCGGCCAGAGTCATCGCCAGCGTGAAGAGGCCCGCCCCGCCCGCTCCCTGAGCAAGACGGCCGCAGGCCAGCACCGCCAGCGAGGGGGCCAGCACGACCAGCAAGGACCCGGCTCCGACCAAGGCTCCACAGCCAACCAGCACGGTCGTAACCCCATAGCGGCGGAGTACGGCGCTGGTCACCGGGGTAGCTACGGCGGCGGCCAGACCGAACGCGATGGCCACCCAGACGACCAGAGGGAGCGGCTCCTCCAAGCTCGAGCTCAACCGGTCGAAGAGCAGGACCGGGCTGTTGGCAGCGAGCGCGGTGGGGGAAGCGAGCAGGACGAGGCTCCAGCGGCGACTCGAGGGATTGGGCGGCGCAGGCGCGGTGATCAGTTGCGTGGTCATGACTTACACAGTAGCGTCTACTTTGTAGACTGTAATGTGCACATAGAGGAAGAGGAAGATGATGGCTGCACGTCAACTGCGCGTCCTGGGTCTGTCGGGCAGCTTGCGCACTCGGTCCTACAACGCTGCTTTGTTGCGCGGGGCGCGCGAGCTGTGTCCGGTGGGAACCACGGTCGAGGTATTCGACGAACTCGGCACGCTGCCGCTGTACGACGAGGATCTGGACGATGACCCGTTGCCGTCCGCGGTGGCTCATCTCCGCAGCCGGATCGAGGCTGCTGACGGGGTTCTGTTGGTCACCCCCGAGCACAATGCGTCTGTTCCGGCAGCGTTGAAGAACGCGCTGGACTGGGCCAGCCGACCGACTGGGGCCGCCGCGCTGACTGGTAAGCCGGTGGCAATCGCCGGGGCGTCGCCCGGAGCGCTCGGGACGGTACGCGCCCAGATCGCGCTTCGCCAGGTTCTCTCCGCCATCGATGCAAAGGTATTGGCCCGCCCCGAGGTGTTGGTCTTCCGCTGTCATGAACGCATCAGCCCAGACGGCACGATCACCGACATTGCTACCGAGAACCTGCTACGAGAACTCCTGATGGGGTTGTCCCGGCAGATTCGAGCGCAGCACGACTCTGGCATGCTGACGGCATGACCCGGTCGCAGACGGGCGGCTCGAGCTCCGGCTACGGTCGCGCGGACAAGCGGCAGGCGATCGCCTCCGCCGCACGCCGAGTCTTCGGGCGTGACGGATACACCCGCACCAGCATCGACACCGTTGCCACCGAGGCCCAGGTGTCACGGCGCACGATCTACAACCACTTTGGAGACAAGCACAATCTCTTCCTCGCCGTGGCGCTTGAGGGTGCGGTAGACGTGACCGAGGCGATCAACTCGCTGATGGAGCGCCACCTTCGGAAGGTCATCGACCTCCGCGAGGACCTCATCGATTTCAGTCTGGACCGGGTAGCCGCCGTGAGCACCTATCCAGATCACTTCGCCTTGGTGCGCACCATCGAGGCCGAAGCCGTCCACTTGCCCTCGGACATCCTGCAAGCCTGGATATCCGCCGGCCCTCAGACTGCATACCTCCGCCTCGCTCCCTACTTGGCGTCTCTAGCCGCCCGGGGGCTGCTCGAAGTGCCTGATCCCGAGCTGGCGGCCAATCACCTGACACTGCTCACTGTCACCGACGTCAACCACCGCACGTTCTACGGTGCCGTGCCCCTACCGGAGGACGAGGTCAGGACCATCGTCACCACCGGCGTGGATGCTTTCCTGAGCCTGTATCGAGGTTCTCGAGCAGACCCCTGACGTGACGGGCGCAGGACCGGGGCCAGGCCTGCAGCGGCCCAGTCGGCCATACGAACCGGCGCCATCCAATTCCGAGTGATTGTCACAGAACGCGGAACCGCCTTGTCTCGTGTCGTGACACAGCCAATGCGAACGATCCAGGATTCGGAGGGACGTATGTCCAGCCAAAGAACAGCGCCGAATGCGTTGATCACCAGCGCCCGCGGGAACCGCACGACGAGCTTCCTGAAGATCCTGATGGCGGTCAGCGGACTGACTGGGGTGGGATTCCTGCTGTTCCACATGTACGGAAACCTCATAGCCTTCGGAGGCGAGCACAAGTTCAACCACTACGCGGAGTGGTCACGCGAAGTGGAAGGGCCAGCGCTCCCGCACACGAGTTTCTGTGGGCCGTCCGCATCACGCTGATCCTCGCGGTCATCGTCCACATCGCCGCCGCGTTCTCGCTCTGGAAGCGTGCGCCGTACGTGCCGGCCGGGGTCGTCGGGCCGGACGGTCGCTGGACGGCCCGCTGTCGGGCGCAGGCGACGCCGGACGTGGTCACCGTCGAGGTGACATCCCGACCCGAGGGCGCGGCTCGTGCCTGGCGCCGTTCGATGGTCGCCGCCGACTGAGCCGCCACCGGCCCCGCGCTCTTGACATCCGATGCCGGATGAAAGATGTTTGCTGCAACATGCAACCTCATGCATGGATGCGTCGGGTGGACAGCCAACCGCTCCACCGTCGCACTCGAGGACGAGAGGCTCACCATGATCAACAGACGGCAACTCCTGGCCCTGGGCGGCTCGGCAGCAGCGCTGGGCGTCGGACTGGGAGTGGCAGGTTGCGGGCCTGCGGGCGGTGGTGGCGGCGAGGGGGGCGGCGCTGCGGGTGGTGGCGAGGGGTTCACCAAGCCGACCTTCCAACCCTTCACCGGCGTGGAGGCGACCAAGCCGGCCCTGGAGAACGGCACCGCACCCTACTTCGAGGCGTTCCCCGCCAACCCGCCGTCGATGAACGCGGGCACCCCCGGCAAGGGTGGCAAGGTCACCTGCCACACGTTCATGAACTCCACCCCTGCCCCGATGGCGGAGAACAAGTGGTGGCAGGCGTTGAACGAGGCGGTCGGCGTCGAGTTCGACATCATGGGCGCCCCGATCGGCGACTACCCGGCCAAGTTCCAGACCACGGTGGCGAGCAACGAGCTGCCCGACCTGATGGCCGTGCTGCCGACGTCCACCCCGGAGCTGGCGGCCCTGCTGAAGGCCAAGTGCCAGGACCTGACCGAGCACCTCGCCGGCGACGCGATCCTGGAGTACCCGGCGCTGGCCAACATCCCGCAGTACGTGTGGGACGCCTGCACGTACAACGGTCGGATCTACACCCTCCCGATCCATCGGTTCGCACTGACCCACGGGTACGCGATCCGCACCGACGTCGCCGAGGAGCGAGGCGCCAACACCGCGCCGAAGAGTGGTGAAGAGTTCCACGAGATGCTCACGAACCTGTCGGACAAGAAGAACAAGTGGTTCGCCACGAACAACGTGGTCTGGCTCGTCGAACTGGTCGCCGAGATGATGGGCGTGCCGAACGACTGGGGCGCCGACGGGGACAGCTTCGTCAAGGACATCGAAGTGCCGCAGTACACCGAGGCGTTGGAGTTCGTTCGCCAGTGCTACGCCGAGGACCTGATCCACCCGTCGTGCTGGGACCTGAACTTCTCGCTGCAGACCCAGGCGCTGTACAACTCCGGCGACGCGCCACTGGTGCTCGGCGGACTCACCTGGATGGGCAACGCATCGAACGCCCGCAAGGAAGATCCGGACGCCCAGTCGAACTCGTTCCAGCTGATGAAGTGGGACGGCTCCGGGCCGGCGGAGCGCTACGTCGGTGGCGGCGCGCCGTACCAGACCATGATGAACAAGGCCTCCGACGAACGCGTCAAGGAACTCCTGGGCGTGGTCAACTGGCTCGCCGCGCCGTGGGGTACGCAGGAGAACGTGCTGTTCCGCAACGGCATCGAGGGGCTGCACCACACCAAGGACGCGACGGGAGCGATGACCGGCACCGACCTGGCCAAAGTCGACTCGATGGGCCCGATGATCTACATGGGTTCGGGTCCGCAGGTGCACTTCAACGCGTACGCCGACATCGCGCTCGGCGGGTACGAGCACGAGGCGGAGGCCATGGAGCTACCGCTCTACTCGGCCACGGCCGGGCTGGAGTCGCCGACCGAGCAGACCAAGAATGCGCTGCTCAACAAGCTGCTCACCGCCTCCCGGGGTGACATCATCAGCGGCCGCAAGCCGGTCTCCAGCTGGGCCGAGACCGTCGAGGAGTGGAAGTCGAAGGGCGGCGAGGACGCCCGCAACGAGTTCGCCGAGGCCAAGCAGGCCAAGGGCTGAGCTTCCACCCGTCGAGCTCGGGAACGGAAGCGTGCCCGGCCGGGTGGACGGTTCACGTACGGTCAGGTGCCATGACACAGATCGCGCACCTGATCATCGACGCCGATGACCCGGCCGGGGTCGCCGACTTCTACTCCGACGTGCTCCGGCTCGGCGACCTGGTCCGGGTGGCGCCTGGTGACCAAGCCACCAACGGATTCCGCGGGTTCTGCCTGTCGCTGGTCGTCGCGCAGCCGGCCAACGTCGACGTGTTCCTCGACGGTGCCGTGGCGGCGGGCGCTGCGCTGGTCCGTCGACCCAAGAAGTCGCTGTGGGGGTACGGCGGAACGTTGCTGGCACCCGACGGGACGTACGTGACCATCGCCACGGCGTCGCGCAAGGATGCCGAACCCGTCTCGCTGGTGGTCGACGAGGTCCTCCTCCAACTGGGCGTCGACAACCTGCCGGCGAGCGCAGCGTTCTACACCGAGCGCGGCCTGACCATCGGACGGCGGGCCAAGGGGTACGCGGAGCTGGAGACCGGCCGGATCACGCTCACCCTCAACCCGCGCGGCGAACTGGCCAGGGCGGCCGGGGTCGCCGCCGGGGGGAGCGGCTCCCACCGACTGCGAATCGCCAGCGACACCACGCCGTTCGTCGATCCCGACGGTTTCGTCTGGGCCACGGCCTGACCCGGCCCACGAACTGGTCGATGGGCGTGGGCAAGGGCGCTACAGCGACACAGCTGGACGTCAGCTCCACGTGTGTCGCTGTGGCGCCCCTTCTTACGACGGTCGCCGTCCGGCTAGATTGACCGCATGGCATCAGAAGCGCTGCCCCCACAGACGATCGCCTACCCTGCGCCCGGCGCGCAGCCGTACCGCCGCGATCCCGAAGCCTTGGAGCCGCACGTCATCGTGCTGTTCGGCGCGACCGGTGACCTGGCCAAGCGAAAGCTGATCCCGGGGCTGGCCCACCTCGACGCCTCGTTGCTCGCCCCGAACGTCCGGGTCGTCGGCACCTCGCTCGACGACTGCTCGACCGACCACTTCCGTGACGTGTCCCGGGCGTCGATCCGCGAGTTCGGCAACCACAAGATCACCGGGCCCGCGACCGAGGACTTCCTGCACCAGCTCAGCTACGTCCCCACCTCGGCCGGACCGGAGGCGCTGGCCGAAGCCGTACGGGTGGCCGCGGCCCAGCTCGGTGACGACACCCGGCTGCTGCACTACCTGTCGGTGCCGCCCAAGGCGGCCGAGTCGGTGATCACGATGCTGAACGACGCCGGCCTGGTCGAGAACTCCCGGATCGTGATGGAGAAGCCGTTCGGGACCGACCTGGCCAGCGCGATCGAGCTCAACGCGTTCGTGCACCGCTCGTTCACCGAGGACCAGGTGTTCCGGATCGATCACTTCCTGGGCAAGGAGGCGGCGCAGAACATCTTGGCGTTCCGGTTCGCCAACGGGCTGTTCGAGCCGATCTGGAATCGCAACTTCATCGATCACGTGCAGATCGACATCCCCGAGGAGTTGGGACTCGACCAACGCGCCGCGTTCTACGAGGCGACCGGTGCGTACAAGGACATGGTCGTCACCCATCTGATGCAGGTGATGGCGTTCGTCGCGATGGAACCGCCGACCGCACTGGAGCCCCGGGCGATCAGCGAGGAGAAGAACAAGGTGTTCCGCTCGCTGCTGCCGATCCGGCCGACCGACGTGGTCCGCGGGCAGTACGACGGCTACCGCACCGAGGACGGTGTGGCGCCCGACTCCGACACCGAGACGTTCATCGCACTGCAGGTGGGCCTCGACAACTGGCGGTGGGCCAATGTTCCGTTCTACCTGCGTACGGGGAAGCGGATGGCCGAGGGGCAGCGCATCATCTCGATCGCGTTCAAGGAGGCGCCGCGATCGATGTTCCCGCCGGGTTCGGGCATCGGCACCGAGGGTCCGGACCATCTCACCTTCGATCTGGCCGACTCATCAAAGGTGTCGCTGTCGTTCTACGGCAAGCGCCCCGGGCCGGGGATGCGGCTGGAGAAGCTGTCGATGCAGTTCTCCACGCAGGAGACCGAGTCGGCCGACGACGTGCTCGAGGCGTACGAACGCCTCATCCTCGACGCGATGCGGGGCGACCACACCCTGTTCACCACCGCCGAGGGCATCGAGTCGCTGTGGGAGCGGTCGACGCCCCTGCTGCTCGATCCGCCGCCGGTTCGTCGGTACCCGCAGGGCAGCTGGGGCCCGAACGCGATCCACCAGTTGATCGCGCCCCACGCGTGGCGGTTGCCGTTCGAGCGGGTCTGGCGCGAGTAGTTCGGCCTGTCGACGTTCGCCCGACGCCGGACGTACGCGCACCAGGGCCACGGCCCACCCGTTCACTCCTGCTCGACAAGGGCCGTGAGCCCGGCGAGGGTACAGGCCAGGCCGAAGGTCCACGCCCGCTCGGCGTCCCAGGCACTGCCGTACGCCTCGCCGGCGGCCGCACCGATCCGGACCGCCCGCGGATAGCTGTCCGGGTCGAACGCGCGGGCGAGGACGGGCTGGTTGGCCGCCCACCAGTCGGCATCGCTCATCGCGGTGTCGGTGCTCGCCCGCGCGGCGTCGTGGGCGGAGCGGCAGTGTCCCTGCACGAAGCCGATCAGGTGGCTCAGCGCGGCGTCGACGTCGAGGTCGTCCAGCCCGGTGTCGTCGAAGGCGGCGAGCTCGTACTCGTACTTGGCCATCGTCCCCGGGCCCAGGGGTGGGCGGCTCAGCGCGGCGACCTCGGTCAGCCACGGGTGGGCGACGAGCAGCTGGCGGTTCGCCTCGGCGACAGCGGTCAACCGGTGTCGCCAGGTCTGCCCGGCCGCCCACGGCGGCCGCGGCATCGCGGCGTACAGGGTGTCAACCATCAGGTCGAGCAACTCCGGCTTGCCCGGTACGTAGGTGTAGACCGACATCGGCGAGATGCCGACGCGTTCGGCCACCGCCCGCATGGTGACCGCCGCCAGGCCCCGCTCGTCGGCGAGCTCGATCGCCGACCCGACCAGGTGGGGCACCTGGACCGAACGTGCCGGCCCCTTCCGGCGCACCGGCTGCTCCCCCCACAGCAGGCCCAGGGTACGGCTCGGTTCTCCTGCTCCGGTGCGCTCCGACGTCATGAACAACAGGGTTTCACGCTTCCTTCGTACGTGCTACATTGTACGCTGTACGGAGTATGTCCCACACCAGCCGGGAGGCCACATGCCCATCACCGAATCCGCCCTGTCCCTGAACGTGCCCGACGTCGACGCGTCGGCAGCATGGGTGAAGCAGCACCTCGGGTTCCGCGAGGTCATGGCCGCCGACGGGTTCTGCTCGCTGGCCCACCCCGATGCCGGGTTCAACCTGATCTACCTGCGGACCGGGCTGTCGACGTTCAAGCCGTCGTCGATGGCGGGACAGGCGACCGGCCTGCTCGTGGTGTTCACCGTCGTCGACATCGACGCCGACCATGCGCGACTGCAGGCAGCCGGCGTCGACATCGTCACCCCGATCGAAACCGAGCCGTGGGGTGAGCGCTACTTCCAGATGGCCGACCCGAACGGTGTGGTCTACCAACTCGTGCAGTGGGTGACCCCACCCGAGGAGTCGCCCGCAGGTTGATCACCTCCGGGCCCGGGCGCTCTGCCCGCTCGGGCCCGGCCGGAGTCAGGAGTCACGACCCCGTAGTCACCGGCTGCTCCCGCTTGGCGAGATCCGGGTGGGGGACGACGCCGTAGACCCACCGTGACGCGGTCAACAGCCAGCCGAATCCGGTGACGACCGCGATCCACAGCAGGGCGACCCCGGCCGGGCCTGCCGACAGCGCCGCACCGGCAGCGAAGGCAACCAGGACCAGCACCCCCGCGACTCGCGACCACAGGGCACGGCCCCGCTCCTGCCGCGACACGAAGAAGCGGGCCAGCAGGAGTGCCGCCACCGCGAACGCAATGAACTGCACCGCCCCCAACCCCAGATGGAGCAGGCCACTCACGCTGACGGTCGCCTCGGCACCGGCCGGAAACCCGCTGACCGGATCAGGGCGGAACACTCCGGCCAGGACGATGGACGCCCCGGCGACGATGACCGCTGGCCCGGCGCCGCGACCTCGCCCCTCGAGCGCCCGCAGCAGGCCCCAGCCGGCGACGATGACCATGATCCCGGTGAGCGCAAGGTTCAGCACCTGCAGCCAGCCGCCCGGCCCGAGGGTGAGCAGGCTGAGCGCATGTCGCGACAGGTCGAAGCCGTCGCGGGTGAGGGCCAGGATCACGCCGAAGGCCAGGTAGAACGGCCCGGCGACCACCCCCCAGCCCAGCATGGATCGGGTGACCGCCGCACGACCGTCGAAGGCGTCTGCCAACGGTAACCGAACTATCGCGAAACCGAAAGACCTCTGGTGAGATGATGTGCGCGTGTCCGATCCCGTTCCCGACATCAACCACGGCGACTCGCCGGCGTGGCGCGTCCTCAACGGCTACCGGGAACTGGAGCTCGAACTGGCGATCTTCGGGCACCACCTCAGCGCGCAGGTCGGGATGCGCCCGGTCGACCTGCAGTGCTGGAACCTGGTGCACCGCTACGGCGAGGTGAGCATCGGGGAGCTGGCACGCATGCTGGTGCTCCCGCCCGCCACGACGACCGGCATCGTCGACCGACTGGCGAAACAGGGCTGGGTCACCCGCGACCGCACCGAGTCGGACCGCCGTACGGTCGTGGTGCGCGTGATCCCCGATCGCCTCCCCGAACTCTTCGACCTGCTCGCTCCCCTCGGCGATGACCTGAGCGCGAAGCTTGCGGAGCTCGACGACGCTGCACTGGGCACGATCGCCGACTTTCTTGATCATGCGGTGGAGGCGACCCGGAGGGCGACCCGGCGCAGCGAGTGAGCGTGCCCGAGATCGCCGAGGTGCGGCGGCGACGCTCAGGCCGGAGGCGTGACCCCCTGGTAGTCGGCCAGCGGCGCCGGACCGCTCACCGCGTACTCGAGCAGCGCGATGCCCGACGGTGTGGCCCCTTGTTCGCGGAGTTGCAGTCCGGCGTCGGTCCGGCCGGTGAGCAGCCGGCGACCCTGCCCGACGATCACCGGAGCCACGGCGAGCCGCACCGTGTCGACCAGTCCGGCGTCGAGCAGGGAGGCGGCCAGTCGTGCGCTGCCGTGGACCTGCAGCTCACGGCCCGGCGCCTCCCGGAGTGCGCCGACCGTGTCGCCGCGGAGCACCGTGGTCGGGTTCCAGTCCGCCTGCTCGAGGGTGGTGCTCACGACGTACTTCGGCAGTGCGTTCATCCGTACGGTGAACGGATCGGGTTCGGCGATCTCGGGCCAGTCGCGGGCGAACGCCTCGTACGTACGCCGGCCGAACAGCAGTCCGTCGGCGAGGTCGAGCCAGTCGGAGGTCTGCCGGACGAACGCGTCGTCGAGGTACGGCACGAGCCAGCCGCCGCGGGTGAACCCCCCGCTCGGGTCCTCGGTCGCCGAGCCGGGCCCCTGGGAGACCCCGTCGAGGCTGACGAACTGCGTGATGACCACCTTCATGCCGCCACCTCGCTCTCGACCAGGCCGGCGAGCGCGGCGGTCACCGAACCCCAGCCGTCGGCGAAGCCGAGTTGCTCGTGGCTGTCGCGATCGGCCGGATCGCCGTGGCGTACGACGACCCGGTAGTCGGTCCCGTCGGGGTGCTCGGCGAGCACGATCTCGGCGGTCATCGGTACGGGGGCGGGTGTCGCCGGCCGCCACGCGCTGTTGATCGCGTTGGTGAACACGAGCCGTGCCTCCGGTTCGACGACCAGGAAGATCCCGTCCGTGTGCGGTACGAAGGCCCGGCCGTCCTCGCTCATGCTGGTGACGAAGGCACCGCCGGAGGTGACGTCGAGCCGGTCGATGCGGGCGATCGTCGGGGCGGGGACCCACCACTGCTGCAGTCGGTCCGGGTCGGTCCAGGCGCGCCAGATCGCTGTACGCGGAGCGCGGATCACACGCTGCAGGGTGAGGTCGAGGGTCGAGTCGATCGGTGGCGAGTCGTCCGTCTTGGAGTCGTCCGTGTTGGAGTCGTACGGGGTCATGGCTTCTCCTGGGGGTGGGTGACGAACTGTTCGAGGCGGTCGGTGCGCTGTTCCCACAGGTCGCGTTGCTCGGCGAGCCAGTCGTCGACGAGGGAGAGGCGTTTCTGGTTGAGCGTGCAGATGCGGACCCGGCCGGTCTTTCGGGTACGGATCAGGCCGCTGGTCTCCAGCATGCGCACGTGCTTCATGAACGACGGCAAGGTGATCGGGAAGGGTTCGGCCAACTCCCCCACGCTCGCCGACCCTTCACCGAGCCGGCGGATCACCGCCCGCCGGGTTGGGTCGGCGAGGGCGACGAAGACGTCGTCCAGCGCCTGATACTTTGCCACGAGGCAAAGTATGGCTGCTGTGGACACTTTGCGCAAGAGCAAAGTGTCAGACGTCCTGCACCGATCTGTTGGCGGGTCAGCGGTGACGCCCGAGCCCGGGGAGGAACCGGCCGACCCGGCGGACGTACGTCCGATAGGCGTCGCCGTGCAGGCTGTCCAGCAGGGGTTCCTCGACCAGCCGTACCTGGAGCTGGACACCACCGCAGAACGCGAGGAGAGCCAGCAGCGTCAGGGGGCCCGGGGCGAGCAGCGTGACACCGATCAGGGTGATGCCCATCGCGGTGAAGATCGGGTTGCGCACGACGGCGAACGGTCCGGTGGTGACCAGCTCGGTCACCTCGTCCGGGTCGACCCCCACGCGCCAGGATGCGCCCATGGCGGTCTGGGAGGCGAAGACACCCCACAGCCCGACAGCGCCGGCGACCAGGCCCAGCACCGTGACCACCACCGGGGCGCCCCACTGCAGAGCCGGCGCGACCACGTACAGCACCAGTCCGACACCGCAGAGCACCAGGGCACCCAGGAACAGCACCCCGCCCAACCGACCGATCGGATGCGGCGGCGCGGCTCGCCGGAACCCGAAGTCCCCGGTGCGGCGATGGTGCAACCACGCCCGCACCCCGAACGCGCCCGCCAGGCCCACCACGAAGACGACCAGGGCCACCCCCGCCCCCGCCTGGGGCATCCATTCGCTGATCTCATCCATGACGTCTAGAATATGAGGGATCCCTCAGGTTTGGTACTCGCATTCGGAGGTGTACGTGCCATGGCGCAGACGTCGGACCAGAACCCGCGCAAACAGCCGCAGCAGCGGCGGTCCCGGGCGACCGTGGAGAAGATCGTGACGGCCGCGGCTCAGCTTTTCCGTACCGACGGGATCGCGGCCACGACCGACCAGATCGCACTGCGTGCCGGGGTCTCGGTCGGCTCGCTGTACCAGTACTTCCCGAACAAGCAGGCGCTGTTGGCCGAGCTGACGCGACGACACATGGCCGAATCCGCCGGCGTGCTCGACCACGTGCTGCGACCGGGTCGACCCAGCGCGGTGTGGCTGCCCGAGGCGGTGGCCGCGGTCGCCGCCCTGCACGAGGACGGCGACCTGCACCGGGTGCTGTACGACCACGCGTCCCGCGACGCCCACCTGGCGCAGCAGTTCGAAGCCCTGAACGACCAGTTGTACGACCGGGTCGCGGCCCTCCTCGCGGCCGAGCTGCCCGACGCCGACACCCCCACCATGGCCAGGACACTGGTGGCCCTGGTCGAATCGCTGACCCACCGGCTGGTCGGGACGATGGAGCCGGCGGCGGTGGCGTACGAGGTGTCGCTGGCGGCCCGGGCCTACCTGCACGAGGCCGCCCAGCAGCGATCCGCTGCCGGTCGCGATGACCAGCCGGCCGGCCGACTCAGGACGCGCCCGCGTACGTGACCTGGGCCCAGACGTCGTACTTGGGGAGCTGGCGAAGCGATGAGGGCCGAGGATGGAACCCATGGAGTCACGCTGGATCCGACGAGACGATGTCCCGCTGCACGGCCTGTGGCGGCCGGGCGAGGGGACCCCGCTGATCATGGTCCCGGGAGTGATGGCGGACGCCCCGGTCGTTCGTTCCCGTGGTCGAGGCCCTCGGTCACCCCGGCCCGGCGCTGATCCTCGACCGCCGAGGGCGGTCGCACAGCGGTGAGCCGGGCGACGACTACTCGGTGGAGACCGAGGTCACAGACCTGTTGGCCTGGATCGACGGCCCAGCTCATCGTTGGCGAGGCCAGCCAGGGTGCTGAGCCGTACGGGCCGGCCTTCGACCGGGTCGTGGCCCGACTACCTCGTGCCACGGTCAGCCTCCTGCCGGGTCACGGCCACCTGGCGCACGCTGCGGACCCCGTCGCCCTGGGTCAGCTGATGGGCGCACTCGTCCCGGCGGCCACGTAGACCGCGGATCTCGCGGCCGTCACCGGAGACCCGCCCCGGGCGCGGTGAGCGACGTCGCCGGGAAGTCAGTCAGGGTCGTACGGATGCAGGTGTGCAGGTTGCGCTGCGCCTCCGTGCCGTCGATCGTTCCGGTCAGGGCGAGTGTGGAGAGACCTTCGGCGGTCGCGAGCAGCGTCGTCGCGGCTCGGCTGAGCGCCAGGGGGTCGACGGATCGTTTCCCCGACCACGCCCGTCCGACCTGCTCGGCAAGGAAGCGGATCAACTCGGCACGGCCGCCACGCAGTTCCTCGGCCAGGCCGGGGTCGGTCAACGCGTGCAGCTCGACGGCGGCCGCGACGTGCAACAGGGTGCGGTCCTGGTCACCGTGTGGGATCAGCGCCTGCAGCGTGGCCTCAACCACGTCGATCGGTGTGGGGGACGGCACCGAGCCGACGGACTCCCGTACGCGTTCCTGCGTCAGCTCACGGAAGCGTCGGAAGGTGAGGGTGATCAACCCCTTGCTCGTGCGGGCGTAGTGCTGGACCCGACCGGGCGACACTCCGGCTTCGCCGGCAACGCTCCGGAACGTGAGTGCCGGCAGGCCGTCGCGAGCGAGTACGCGCATGGCGGCGTCACCCAGTCGCCGCAGTTGGGTCTCGTGTTGCGAGCCGGCTCCGCGTGGCACGTGTCTCCTTCAGGGCTGCGATGTATCCCGATACGATAGCATCGTCATACCGATACAGGTGCATCGTGATCAGCCTCGTCTACGCCGCCCTGCAACTGCTGCACGTCATCACGTCCATGGACGTCGTACAAGATCTCCTCGGTGGTTGGTCCTTCACGTTCACGATGCCGTTCACACCGTCAGCGGCCGTCCAGATCGTGTGCGGTCTCGTCGTCGGGGCGTCTGGAGCTGACACCGCACTGCGGATGAGCCCGAAACTCCGCGCCCGCCGGGGTGCCCCGGATCATCGGAGCACCCCTGGGTCGTGATGTGTCGCCTCAGCCGACGTGCTGCAGTTTGGCGATCGTGTCGGCGGCCCGGTACCCGTCTGGCACGCCGTTCAGCAGCGCGACGACCGAACGCGAATGGTCGGCCCGCAGCGTCAGGATCTCTTGGTAGGCAGGGGATGAGTACCAGGAGCGCGCCGCGTCGACGCTGGGGAAGCCGATGAGAACCACGTTGCCGGGCAACTCCCCCTCGAGGACCTCCGGCATGCTGCCGTGCACCAGCCACTCCCCGTCGTACGGTTCGAAGGTCGCCTCGATCCGGGAGATGTATTCGATGACCTCGGGACTGTTGTCGACGTCCTCCAGATAGGCGAGCGCGTAGCCGCGACCGGCGCTGGCCTTCTCGGCGCTGTCGTTCATGATCATGTGCCCCTCTGCGTACGGTGATGACCTCGGCCTGGTAAGGGTCAAGCCTGCAACGCCGGACGCTGAAGATCCATGACCTCTCGACGTCCGGTGTGAACCGCGACTGTCAGGCGGTCAGGCTGGCGGCAACCCTTGGTCACTCATGCCCGTTGACGTCGGGTCTCGACACGCGGGGGGAAGTCCGTCCGGACCAGATCGCCTTTCGCTTTTTCGACCATGCTTGAGTCATGGCCAAGGCAATCAGCGCTCGCACCTACGACGCCGTCAGCCCGAAGACCTACGTGCCCGCGGCTGAGACCGACTCCGACACCGTTCGGTTCGCCGAGCTGTTGGACGAACTGGCGACCGCACCGGATGAGCGTCCAGCCCTGATCGGACCTCACAACGAGCAGATTCCGCACACCACCGATTTCCCGCACGCCGCATTGACTTCGCACAGCATGAGCTACGACGCAGCTGGCCGGATCTGACTCGCTAGCAGTCCTGACGGACAGCCCCCGTCCGCGTCCTGCCAATACGCGGTCACGCCTCCCACTCGGCGGTCAGCGGGATCCGCGCCGCGGCACCGACCTCGATGTCGTAGACGTACCCGGCCTCGAAGTCCTCGGGATCGATGTAGCCCCGGATCAGGGTTTGGCCGCCCAGGTCGAGTTCGACAGCATCTGCACCCGCCGCGCTGGCACCTTCGATCCGGTAGACCGCATTGCGCACGCCGTCATTGGCGATGTAGATGTAGGTCCCCACAAGCTCGGCGAGGTCGGGAAAGCCTGCCTCTGCGCTGATGGTCACCGAGTTGCTGTGCGACAGTTCGCGGGTGTGGGCGACGACGCGCCCGGTCGCAGCCGGGGCTCCGGTCTGCATCCGAGGCACTGGTACGAGGCTGGTGGCGTCGTGGTGCATGGCATGGACCGGACGCCCTCGGTGCTGCGACCGTACGCCGAACACCCCTTGGAACAGGAAGGCACCGTCGACGTCGAAGACGATGTCGGGCCGCAGGGAGTGCACCACGTAGTCGATGCGACCGTCATCGAGCTCGACCCGGACCGCCGCCACTTCATGATCAGCAACCGTGCCACGGCGAGGTCGGGCCGGGACGGCAACGGCCGATCGGACGCGTGGTGTGCCGACGTACGGCTCGATCACCGAGACGAACTGACTGGTCACGTCCGGGGGAATGATGCGGAGCGCGTCGAAGGCGATCCGAATGCCGACATCGTCCGCACCGGCATGCTCGCCCTTCTCACCGAGCGCGGTGATGATCATCGTATGGTCGCCCTGGGCAAGGTCGCCGGTGTCGTAGATGACCTGGCCCCACAGTTGGGGCTCGGGCCGGGACCAACTGACCACGCCACGGTCCTCCCCGTCGACGGTGACCCGAGCCAGACCGTGCACCTGCCCGGAATGCCCGGTCGAAGACAGCACCTGCGCCTGCCCACCGGTCCAGCGCAGCGTGACCGAGGCCTGCGGGGTGTGGGGCATCGAGATCCAGTAGGAACCACCGTGTGCGAGTCCTGATGCGTAGCGCCGCCACGACTCGCCGAACTCGACACCGTCATCGTCATCGTCGAGATGGCGGATCGGTTCGCCCCGGTGGGCGATCAGGTAGCGCAGCGAGTCCGGTGCCCCGACCTGGGTGAGCGGCGGCGTACCGTCGCACAACGCGACGTCGTCGACCTCCGACAGCATGGTCAGCCGCAGGTGCAGGTCAGGATCGGGATCGTGTACGCCCCAGGTGTCGGCCACCTTCCAGTCCACGGCGAAGCCGCTTTGCGGTGCGTTGTCGCGCTCGACCCGGGTGAGCCAGTCGAACCCGGTCGGATCCGGCCGGGTCAACGCGTCGTCCGCCGGCGGGTCGATGTCGGGGCCGGCATAGGTGCCCGTCGGCTGCGGCACCAGGTCCAGGCCTTCGGTGGTGACCGGACCCTCGGCGCTGTGGAAGCTGAAGTGGTGCTCGCTGCCGCCGACGACCCGGAACACGTCGACCAGGTAGGAGCTGTCGGCGTCGATGGCGATCTGCGCGGTCGCCCGGCGGTACAGCGAGGTGGCCGGGTAGACCTCCGGGGCGGAGGTGTCGACGTACTGCACCCGATCGGTCGCGGCAAACCCGTGTGGTGTGCCGACCCAGTGGAAGTTCTGCCGCTGCGCGTTCACCAGGACGGTGTTGTGGGAGATGGTGTGGCTCTCCCACTCGATCCGTCGTGGGTTGTTGCCGGTACGGGTCGGGTAGCCGAGCTCCGGGGCGAGGTCGACCCCGAAGGCGAGCACGCCAAGGTTCAGCGCGTCACGGTGGCTGTGCCCCGGGATCGGGCCACCGGGCCGGTCGACCAAGCCGGTACCGATGCGTCCGTAATAGGTCCACGCCGCCCGCATGGCCGAGCCACTACCGGCGCGAAGTGAGGCGAGTCCGTACCCGGTGAGGTTCCGCGAGGACAGCTGTAGGGGGCCGCGCTCATCGACGATCTGCTGGATCCGCTGCTGGGTCCCGGTCGGGTCATCGGAGAAGATGCCGCCGTAGAGGCCGTCGACCCGGTTGTCGTTCGCGAGGTGGATCAGCTGGGCCATCGCGGGGTCGCCGTACCGGTCGAAGTAGCTGACCAGCCGCGACAGGTCGAGGCTGCTGTTCGCCCGTGGTGCGCCTGTGCCGCCAGAGTCGCCGATGCCTGGGATGTACCGGTTGATCATGGTCTGCGTGAGCGCAGGGTAGTTCTTGATCATGGCGGCGTACTTCGGGTGCTCGTAGAGATCGGCTGCCGCGTACCCCTGGTAGCCGGCGAGCACGTCAGCGACCTCACCGACCTGGTGGATCCAAAGCTGGTTGTAGCCCATGGCGACCTCGTCGGGAGCACCATCACGATCGACGACGTCGACCAACTTCGCCAAGATGTTGCCGCCGGTAACGCTCCAGTCGGCGGGTTGACCGGTGGTGTCCTCCGCACCCGTGGCGAAGACGAAGTCGATCCACTCGGTCGACTCGTCGGGGTCGTCGAGGACGACCGCCGCCATGGCGAGCGCTGCCTGGTGCATCCCGAAGTTGCCGTGGACCTTGGCGATCTGGACGTTCGGGTAGATCTGTCGGACGATGTTGTCCTCGATGTTGCCGCGGATCGCCTCGATCGAGTCCTTGGTGCCGATGTCGTAGTCGGCAGCCTTCCCGATGAGGTAGTCGACCACCCCGGTACGGTCCTCGGTCGCGATCTCAGGGAAGAAGGCGTCGTAGGAACTAATCCACGTCGGTGTGGTCTGCAAGGCCTCCCAGATCCTGTTCACGGCCTTGCCGTTGCCGCCGGAACCGTTGTCGAAGCCGTCTCGCGGCCCGTACGGCAGCGTGTCCATGTCCGGATATACATCGGCGATCCGGTCGAGGATGATCAATCCCGTACGGGCATAGCGCGCGTCCCCGGTGTAGAGGTAGGCGTCGCGGAGTGCCGCCAGGCCGCGTTGCATCGTGCCGTAGCTCTCGACCGAGCCGGCCAACGCCACCCACAGGCCCCAGTGGTTGTAGTAGGCGACGAACGGCCACACCGCGCCATCGTCGTCGACCCAGCCGTACCCGTCGTCGACACCCCACGTGGGACCCATCTCGGGATAGAGCTCGTTGACGAGCAGGCTGCGATCGCCACGCGCGGGATCGAAGATCCCGCGTTCGTCGAGCGCGGTGGCGTAGAACGCGGCGAAGTCGTTGGTCGGGTAGATCCGGGGTTGGGCGGAGTCTTCCGGCACAGTCGGATCAACCAGCTTCCAGGGCCGGTTGACCACGTCGATGACCCACGGGTAGGCACCATGGGTGTTGATCTCGGTCCCGGTGATCGGTGAGCCCAGCCGGTTGTTGACCGACAGGCTTCGGGGCAACGGCTGACCGGTGATCTGATGCCACGCCCAGTCGTCACCCTGGGCCAGCATGGCCTCGGCGCGGGCCACCGCCTCGTCACGCAGCTCGATCGCCCAGGCGTGGCCGGCTGCGATGTTCCGCCGTGCCGCGGCGACCTTGTCGGCCGGATAGAGCGTGCTCGCGGTCTTCGTCGCACCGGCGGCGTGTGCCATGGGCGACGCAAAGGGCAGTGCGACAGGGCCAATCGCCCCGGCGAAGGCGCCCGCTGCCCCCAGTAGTCCGGCGCGATGCAGGAACTCGCGGCGTGTGGTCATCACAGTCTCCCTTGAAAGTGTGCCGTGGGTGCGGGAATCGGTCTCGGTGTGCGGCCCTGCCGCGCCAAAGGGGGGAGAGCCCTGATCGCACCAGTGCGACGTCGTGTTCATGATGGTCGCGAGCTCGATGGGGCGTCAATGGTCCTGGGCAAGGCGATGGCGATCATGAGACAGGGCCGCGCCACCCATCAAGGCAGTTCCGGGACCCGATGCGCAGACCACCGGACCAATTCCGGAACCAGCGGGAAGGGGTCAGGCGACGGGTGCGAAGTGAAGTTTGAGTCCGAGTGCGCGGGCGACCTTGACGATGGTGGCGAAGCTCGGGTTGCCGTCGGCCGAGAGCGCTTTGTAGAGGCCCTCGCGGCTCATTCCGACACGGCGTGCGAGTTCGCTGAGGTTCCCAGAGCGGGCGATCGTGCCGAGTGCCTGCGCTACGAGCGCGGGGTCGTCGCCGTCTTCGAGTGCGGCTTCCAGGTACGCGGCCGCGTCCTCGAGGTTGCCGAGGTAGTCGGCAGCGTCGTACGGACTGAACTTCTCAGTGGTGTTGCTCATTGTTCTTCGCCCCACTCCTGTGCGATGCGATGCGCTCGTTCGATGTCGCGCTGCTGGGTTGACTTGTCTCCTCCACAGAGCAACAGCAGCAATCGCTGGCCGTCTTGGCGGTAGTAGACCCGGTAGCCCGGACCGTGGTCGATGCGCAATTCGGAGACCCCGCCGCCGACTGGCTTGACATCGCCCGGGTTGCCTGCGGCGAGACGGTCGACCCGCACCAAGACGCGAGCGGCGGCCCGCCGGTCTTTCAGGTTCCGGAGCCAGCGGTCGAAGGTCGCACTCTTGACGATCTCCACATTGTCAACTGTAGTTCACAGTCTTCGGGTCGGCAAGGAGATCACCCGGGGTTCACGCTGGCCGAGATCGGCGCGCGCTTTGATGTTGGCCAGGACACCGCTCGCCGAGCGGTACTCGACACCGGCGGGGGTGATCCGTCGTCCAGGGCGCCGAACGGAGGCGATCAGTGCCGCAGCCCGCGAAGGCTCAGAGGTTGTCGGCGGATGACCCTGATGCACCCGAGCGCGTCAGTACCCCGACCACGGTGGACCTCGACGCTCGCCGTGTCGAGCGAGTCGACGACGCGGAGCAGCTAGACGGTAGTCGGCCGAAGCGGTCGATGCGCAAGACGAGCACGGTGCCGATGTGGCCGAGGTTGGCTTGCTCCAATAGACACACCCACGAGCACCAACCCATCGAGCGGCTGCCTCGGCACCAATCCACACCCACAGCCCCCCTCACGATGTGGCTCCATGACACACTCCAGGCGGCGCAGCACCGTGAACGGCAGGATGACGGAGCCGTACTCCGCGTCAGAGTATGGGCCACGCAGAGTGTCGGCGACACTCCACACGAAGCTGGAAAGTACTGACACGCGTGAAGTCTCCTGGTCTATGAGCCGACTGAGGGACCGATCTCACCCTACCGACGGGGTCCGACAGCACCGCTCGAGCTCGTAGCCGTCGAAGGCCTGGACCACCAAGAAGTCCAGCGGCACCCACCTGAACAACTACCAGCCACGAGCACCACAACCCGGGAGATCTGTTGCAAAACCCATTCGTGTCCGAGCTCATGCAACATCACGCAACAGCCGGAACCACCCCCAGAGAATGGTGTTCGTGGTTGTAGGCGGTCGTGAACCGGTCCATGAACCCGACTCGGAGTAGGGGTTGTCGTTCGACACCCGGGAGTGGGACCTACCTCCTTGACTGGGGCGCGATGCGTTGACGCCTTCGCGACCCAATGTTAGCGTTCCCATCATCCGGCACAGGAGCTGACACACATGGGTGCATCCGAGCGACTCCCGACCGCCAACGTGACCACCGCAGGTGAATACCAGGTCGTCGTGTGCGATTCCCTCGAGAAGGTCTACGGCATCGCCACGCCTAGACCGCACGCCCTGGGTGGCACCGTCGCGCTGCCGCGCCGAGGGACCGGGTCGTTCCAGCTCGCTATCAAGCCTGGGCCGCTGTGGATGGCCGGACCGGATGGCGGAGTACGCGCAACCGTCGACTGCCCTGAGGACGTCTCGGTCTCTTGTCAGTCGGTTGACCTCGTCCCCTGCCCGGTGACTGCGTCACCACGCGCTGACGAGCACTACGATCACACCGGTCCTGCCCTGCTTCCCGACGTGCTGCGCCCCTTGGCCGAGGGCGAGTGCGCACCGCTTGCACGGATGCAGTGGCGCTCTCTGTGGTTCACCGTGCGGGCAGGAGATGCACCCGGCCTGCACCAGATCACGGTGCAACTTGAATCCGAGTACCGCCGCGACCCGATCGCCACGATCCAGGTCCCAGTGGTCGTGGTCAACATTGAGCTGCCGGAGTCGCCGATCACGTGCACGCAGTGGTTCCACGTTGACGCGCTTGCCCACCAGTACCGCACCGCGCCGTACTCGGCGCAGGGTTGGAATCTGATCGACCGCTTCATGCGCGCGGCGGTCGCGTCGGGCTCGACAGCGATACTAACCCCGATCCACACGCCACCACTGGACACCGCGGTCGGGAGCCGACGCCTCGACGTCGGTCTGGTCGGGGTGCAGCGCAGCGACACCGGCTACACCTTCGACATGAGCCGTCTCGAGAAGTGGCTGCGAGTGTGCGGTGCTGCCGGAGTGCGAGAGCTGGAGATGGCCCACCTGTTCACGCAGTGGGGTGGCGAGCATGCGCCCGCGATCGACGATATGGCTGGTCGGTCCCTATTCGGTTGGCACACGGACTCGTTCGCCGAGGACTACCACGACTTCCTCGGCAGCTACCTCCCCGCGGTCCGCCGCGTGCTGGACAACCAGTGGCCGGGCAAGGTCTTCTGGCACCTCACCGACGAACCACATAGCGAGCACGCATCGCGGTATTCCCAGCTGAAAGCGGCCGTGGCACCGTTGCTTCGGGGCTGCCTGGTGACGGATGCTCTGTCTGACCTCGATCTGTGGACCTCGGGTCTGGTGGATCCGCCGATCGTGTCGACCGACCATGCCCAACCGTTCGTCGACGCGGGCCTCGAAAATCCGTGGCTGTACTACTGCACCGGCCAGTCGCAACGCGTGTCCAACCGCTTCATCAGTCTGCCTTCGTACCGTAACCGGGTGCTCGGCTGGCAGCTCTACCGGTACGGAAGTCGCGGCTTCCTCCACTGGGGTTTCAACTTCTGGGGCAGCCAGCTGTCCCGGCGGCCCCTGGATCCCTTCACCGACACCAGCGCCGGCAGCGTGTTCCAGGCCGGCGAGGGCTTCATCGTCTACCCCGGACCGGACGGAACCCCGTGGGAGTCGATCCGGTTCCGGGTGTTCCGCGAGGCCATGGACGATGTCGCGCTGCTCACCGCGCTCGGCGACCGACACGGTCCCGAATGGGTGACGTCCCTATTGGAACTGGACGACCTGACGCTCACCGACTACCCGCACGAGCCCGCCCACTACGTCCGCGGCCACGCCGCCGCGCTGCAGAGTGTCATCCCATCCGACTGATCCCACCCCACCCAATCCTCTCAAAAGGAGACGATCCATGAATGACGCTCCCGACACGCCTCAGCTGAGCCGACGCACAGTCCTGCACACCACGACCCTCGCGGGCGCCGCGATCGGGCTCGGTCTACCGCACATGACGGCTCGCACGTCACCCGCCTACGCCGACGCACCGCCGGACCTGCCCGCACTGGGTGACCACCCTAGGGCGCTGCATTTCCGCAATCCAGAGAACGCCCTCCGCGGTGCCAACCCTCCCGGGTACGAAGACTGGGAACGGGTGTACTCGTCACTGAACGGGATCATCGTCAAGGCGATGTCCGACGACGCGTATCGTCCGCCGGTCATCGCGGAGTTCGCGAACCGGCTGAAGCTGCGTCACCCGGAGCAGCTGGTGATGGCCCACGTCAATGGCTTCTCGCGGGTGCCAACTCATGCCCCACACTTCTTCGCAGGGCACTGGCTGTACAAGGCGGGTACGACTCTCACCCAGCCAGCAGCGCCGGACGACACGGTACTGCACGTGGCCGACCCGTCAGTCTTCTCGGTCGGCGTCGGGTCCTACCGGGACCGCGGGGACGACGTCGGCATCACCCTGCCCGCCGACCCGGGCAGTCAGGTCCCCTGGCGCACGGCGGAACAAGTGAGCGTGGTCGCCATCGACACCGAGGCCAACACAATCACCGTCACACGCGGGAAGTACGGCACGTCATCGTTGCCCTGGGCGGAAGGCGACTATCTCGCGGCCCACGTCGTCGCGGGGCCGTACGGGCCCGCTGATTCCACTCCGCTGGCCTGGCATTACAACTTCACCACGACCTGCCCGCGGGACGCCTCGGGGCGAAACTGCGCAGACGCACTGGTCGCCGAACTCACCGACCACTTCTCCCCTGACGGTCTGCTGGAGAATTTCGACGGCGCCGAGTTCGACGTCCATTTCTTCACCCTCGAGCACAGCACCCAGCGCGACGCCGACGCCGATGCGGACGGTGTAGCCGATCGCGGCATCCTCGACGGGGCGAATGTCCAAGGGCTCGGTGTCCTGGCCCTCGCCGAGAAGCTGCGGGAACGGTTCCCCACCAAGGTGTTCACCGCGGACGGCCACTATATCCGCCACCAGGTCAGCCCGAATCCCGCCTCCACCACGTATGTGCACCAGCGCAACTTCGCGACCTTCAACGGGATCGAGACCGAGGGATTCCTGGACCAGAATGACTACGAGGTAGCGGGCTGGTCCGAGGCCCTCAACATCCTCGACTACTGGCACTCGAGGACGACCGGCGGCCCCCGCCTCAGTTACGTCCAGCAGAAGTACCTGGACGAGATGCCGCCACGCAATCCTGTCACCAGGTTCACCAGGCTCCGGCTGATGGCGGCCGGCGCCGTCCTCACCGGTTCCGCCCTAGGACAGCTGACTCGCCCGGAGTTCATGGGCACGATCGACGAACTCACCCGGGGCACCGATGGCGTCCTCAATTGGCTCGGCCAGCCCGTCGGCCACCGAATCCGCATGGCCACCCACGGCCCTGACCTCTTCCACAACCAGGGCCGGCGATGGTCGCAGTCGTTCGTCGCCCGCTTCTATGGCAGCGACGTGGCGACGATCGCAGCCGACCGCGGTCGCGGCATCGACGGCCGGACCATGCTGATCAGGTCCACGGCCGGAGCCAGTACCGCGTTGCCCGGCGACGAGATGACGATTCGGATCCCAGATGTCGACGTGCCCGGCCCCGACCTGTGCCTCAAACTGCAAGTGAGCGTCGACCCACTCGCGGGCTATCCATCAGCGGTCGCCCGATACGTCCGATGCCGCGTCGGCGACAGCCTCCAGTCCGGCTGGGCAAATCCGGACGGCGTCGAGCTGTTCTTCTACCACCGTGACATCGGCCCCGGAACAGTCGACCTCGAGTTCATCATCGAAGGACACCGCGACGTCGTCTTCGAGGACCTCCAGGCGTACGGAGCCCCCGATCTCGTCGCCCAGGAGTTCGACAACGGCCTCGTCCTGGCCAACCCGTCCACCCGCCCGGCCACCTTCGACCTGACCGAACTCGTGCCCGGCAGGTCGTACCGTCGGCTCACGGCGTCCGAGCTTCAGGACGGCGTCACCAATGACGGCAGCCCGGTCGGCGCAACGGTCACCCTGGAACCGATCGACGGGCTGTTCCTGGTGCGACAACCATGAGCATCCCACCGCCCCGCGCCGCAAGGGCTGTGGGCAGCCACCGCCTCGCGGAGGGTCCGGTCTGGGACCCGGTCCGCGAACGTGTGCTGTGGGTCGATATCCCCGCGGGCCGGATCCGCACCGCCACACTGACCAGCGACGGGGACCTCGCCCCGGCCGAGCAAGTGAGCGTCGGAGGGTCGGTCGGTGCGGTGGCGGTCTCCGCGGACGACCATTGGATCATCGCCGGAGCCACCGGGATCCTGCAGCGTGACGCCAGCGGTTTGATCACCGCCGGAGCGCGGGTCCTCCCGGGAGACTCCGGACGTCGCTTGAACGACGGCAAACCGGACCCCGCCGGGCGCTTCGTGGTCGGCTCGCTGCGCTCCGATGGTGACTCATCGACCGAGGTGCTCGTCCGGATCGAGTCAGACGACTCCGTCACCACACTGGACGATGACCTGGCGCTCTCGAACGGACTTGCGTGGACCCGCGACGGTTCCTGCATGTTCAGCGTCGACACCCTACGGCGGGTCATCCATCGGCGCTCGTACGACCCGTCATCCGGGGGCGTCGGACCTCGCACCGACTTCGCCCATGTCGACGACGGCCTGCCTGATGGCATCTGCCTCGATGCCGAGGAGCATTTGTGGGTTGCCATCTGGGGCAGAGGTGAGGTGCGGCGGCTGTCCCCTAGCGGCGATCATGTCGACACAGTCACGGTCCCCGCTCCACTCGTCTCCAGCGTTGCCTTCGTCGGCAAGGATCTCCGGTCCATGGTCATCACCACCGCAGCCGGTGGCCTGACGACGGCCGAGCGGCAGCGGCACCCCCTCTCCGGCCATCTGTTCCTCACCGAACCCGACACACCCGGCCTACCGATGACGGCTTGGAGCAGGACGGAACGCGGATGATACGGGCACACATGATCACCGTCGTCCGCGCGATCCATCACCGGTACCTTGTCGCGCAATCGGCCTGATGTTATCGTTCACATATCGTCAATCGACCGGGCCGAATCTACCGAGCCCACGGAACCGACTTGGTCGGAGGAGATGCCCCATGCGTGGACTCAGGGACAGGACCGCCCTTGTGAGCGGTGGGAGCCGCGGCATTGGCATGGCGGCTTGCCAACGGTTCCTGGAGGAGGGTTGCCGCGTCTTCGTCGGCGGGCACGACGCCGCAGAGGTCGAGACCTGCGTGGATCAACTGGCCAACCTCGGGGAGATCGGAGGCACCGCTCTCGACGTCGGCGACGAGGCGTCCGTGCATCAGTTCGTCACAGCCGGAGTCGACCGGCTCGGCGGAGTGGACATTTTGATCAACAACGCCGGAATCGCCGAACGTCACCAGGTCCTGGATCTGCCAGTGGACGTCTGGGACTCCACGATGCGAGTCAACCTGCGCGGGATGTTCCTGGTCGCTCGTGCGACAGCTCGGTCCATGGTGGCCAGAGGCACTGGCGGCAGCATCGTGAACATGTCGTCGACCAATGCCTTCGACGGCGAGCCTCACTACGCGCACTACAACGCCTCGAAGGCAGGGGTACTGATGCTGACGCGGACGATGGCGTCCGAGCTGGGTCGCCACAGGATCCGTGTGAACGCCTTGTGTCCTGGCTACATCGACACCCCCTTGAACGCCGGTATTGTCGACGACCTCGACGACACCGGGTTCGCCCAGCGCTATGCCGATGAGAAGATCCCGCTTCGCCGGGTGGGGCGACCCGAGGAGGTCGCAGCGGCCTATGCGTTCCTGGCTTCGGATGAGGCTGCGTTCATCACCGGCGCCACCCTGACGATCGACGGTGGTCAACTTGCCAGCGTCTGACTCGGCCCCCCTTGACGCGGGGCCGTACGACGGTCTCAGTCTGTATGTCGGCGACATCCACAACCACTGCGGAATCAGTTACGGCCATGGCTCGTTGGACGACGCCTTTCGCAATGCCCGGCTCCAGCTCGACTTTGCCAGCGTGACCGGGCACGCATGGTGGCACGACATCCCTCGCGACTCGGCAGAGCTCGCGGAGCTCGTCGACTACCACGATGAAGGGTTCGCCCGGCTGGAGTCGTTGTGGCCGGAGGTGACCGAGACCACCGAGGCTTACAACCAGGAAGGAGAGTTCGCCAGCTTTCTCTCCTTCGAATGGCACAGCTCGCAGTACGGCGACCACTGCGTCTACTACCGCGACGGCAAAGGCCCACTGCTACGCTCCCCGAACCTCGCCCGCCTGCAACAGGACATGCGGCGGCTCCGCCGGCAAGGGGTCGCGTTGATGGCGATCCCCCACCACGTCGGGTACCGGCAGGGTTGGCGGGGCGCCAATTGGACAACCTTCACCAACGAGTTCTCGCCCGTCGTCGAGATCATCTCGATGCACGGATGTGGCGAGTCCGACGACGCGCCACGGCCCTACCTGCACACCATGGGACCCCGCGAGGGCAACAACACAGCAGTGCGAGGACTACGAGACGGGCTGCGGTTCGGGTTCATCGGGTCCACCGACCACCACAGCGCCCACCCAGGCAGCCACGGTTACGGCCGGATGGCGGTGTGGGCCGACGAACTCACCAGGCAGTCGCTGTGGCGGGCGGTCCACGCGCGCCACACCTACGCAATCACCGGGGACCGCATCGAGATGCGCACCGGCCTCAATGACGCGATCATGGGTGAGAGCACGCCCGCCACCGACCGACGGACGGTGTGGGCCGATGTCCGAGGGCTCGACAAAATTGACTACGTGGAGGTCCTCCGCAACGGCGAGGTCATCGAGCGCGTCGGCACGGTGGCCAACCATCCACGCGACCGGTTTAGTGGGGTCGTGTCCCTGAGCGTCGGCTGGGGCGAGGCAAATCGCGATCGTGTCTGGGACGTGTCGATCGAAGTCGTCGACGGCGAGCTCGTATCGGTCGAGCCGCGGCTGCACGGCCATGACGTGGTCGCTCCCACCAATCACGTGCCACATTCATACTGCCAATCGTGGTGGCTGCGTGAGTCGTCCCACCGCGTCCAACTGCACACAAGGACGTCGGGCAATCCGAACGTACTCACCGACGCCACGCAGGGCCTTGCGCTCCGTATTGTCGGCCACAGGTCCACGACGATCACCGTGGAGGTCGACGGCAATCGAACCACCCACACGCTCGCCGAACTGCGGCAGGCGTCACGGGTCCGTTATCCGGGGACCGTGTTCGGTGGGGCCTACAAGCTCCATCAGGCGGTACCGGACGAGCAGTGCTCGCAGTCCTTCGCCTTCGACGACGACCGACCATCGGGAACAACCGACTGGTACTACGTCCGCGCTCGACAGGTTAACGACGAGTGGGCATGGAGTTCTCCGATATGGGTCGAAGGATCCGGTGACCGACAGTCACCGACCACGGCCGAAACTACCAGCAGTGATGCGGAAGGTTGAGGACAGATGAACAGCAAGGGCGTGGGCATCGTCGGCATGGGCGCCAGGGGTCTGAGCAGCCTCGGCAGGGTGATCTGCGAGATCGGAGCTGAGTCAGGTCTGCACATCGCCGCCATCACCGACGTACACCCACAACGACTCGCGGACGGGAAGGAACACCTGACCGAGCTTCACCGACGCAACGGCGTCACCCCGCGTTTCCGGACCCACACGGGCGTGGAGGAGCTCATCGCTGACGACAGCGTCGACGTGGTGATGATCACGACACCGCAGTTCGCCCACGAAGAGCCGTTCGCCCTCGCGGCCGCGGCCGGAAAGGACATCTACTGCGACAAGCCACTCGCCCACGACCAGTCAGCATGCGATCGAATGCAGGCCGTCTGGGAGCAACATCAGCCGCGCTGTCTCGCTGGCCTCACCCGACGCTACGAGGACGTGTGGCGTCGCTCGGCCGATCTTGTGGCCGACGGTGTGGTCGGAACCCCCCGAATGCTCCTGCTGCGCAGCGTGATCCCCTACCATCTCTACTTGGGCGGTGGCTGGTGGCGCCGTCGTGAGCTGAGCGGTGACATCCTGAACGAGAAGGCGTCCCATCACTTCGACGTCCTCAACTGGTTCGCCGACAGCGAAGTGGTGTCGGTCCATGCGACGGGCGGACGGGGAACCTTCGCCCCGCGGCCCGGTTACCCGGAGCACTGCGTGGACTGCGATCGGGTCTGCGCGTACCGGCGTCCACCCCGCAACGAGAGTGGCGAGCAGTTCACCGGCGGCATGTTCCGACTCGCGTACGACGACGACCCACACGAGCTGCTCCGCAGGGACCTGTGCGTGTATTCCGACAACGCCGACATCCTGGATCATGCCGTGGTGAGCCTCGCGTTCGCCAACGGTGTCAAGGCAGTGCTGTTCCTCAGCGTCTTCGGCCCGAACATCGACGACCAGGAGACGCTCGAGGTGGTCGGTGACACCGGACGCCTCCGCCTGACCCGCCACACCGGCCGCATCAGCCTTGACCAGCTGGGCGGCGCGCATCAGGAGATCGATGCGCGCAGTCCGGAGCACGGCGAGAGTCACTTCGGTGCCGACCGGACTCTCGTCCGTGACCTCGGAAGGTTCTCCACCGGCCGCCCTGAAACGGTCGGGTTCGCCGCCGCACACGCGGCGAGCAGCGTCGCCTTCGCCGCAGTGCGGTCGTTGGACAGCAAGGACGATCTCGTATCGTGACATGATCGTGTCTCCATTGGGCGAGAACCGCGGCCAGCACCCCCGGATGTACCGGTCACACGGGACCGCCGACCGCCATGTGTACAAGGAGGACCCGTGACATCGACCACCTCATCCTCCGGCAAGAACCCCACCGTCTTCGAGGTCGCTCAACACGCGGGCGTAAGTGCCATGACGGTCTCCCGCGTCTTGTCGGGCGGCGAGCAGGTCGCCCCGGCAACCCGGGAACGCGTGCTGTCGTCGGTCCGCGCGCTCGGGTACCAGCGAAACAATGTTGCTCGCGCCCTCCGCCCGGGCCAGCGCAGCTGCCTGATCGGCGTGGTGGTCTCCAACATCGACAACCCGTACTATTCCCAGCTGGTCATTGGGATCGAGGAGCGGGCCAATGAGTCCGGCCGCCGGATCCTGCTAGCCGGGAGCAGCGAGGACGACGCACGTGAACGCGAGATCATCGCCGACTTCCTCGGGTGGCGGGTCGAGGGCCTGATCGCCGTTCCCACAGGCTCCACCGCCACCTGGCAGCCGCAACACCTGGGCGGCATCCCCGTCGTCTTCGCTTCCCGCACCTTGCCATCGGGCCAAGGGGACTCGGTGGTGATCGACGACACCGGCGGAGCACGCGAGGTCACGGCCCGCCTGCTGGCGCGGGGACACACCAGGATCGCCTTCCTCGGAAACTCCGACCGCGTCTCGACCGGGCGCCGCCGCTATCGGGGTTACCGTGACGCTCACGAGGCTGCGGGACTGGCCGTCGATCCCGGCCTGGTCGTCCGTGGACAACCAGCCGTCGCGAACGCACGAGACTCCGCCATGAGCCTCCTGGCCGTCCCGGGCCCTCCCACGGCGGTGTTCGCCACCAACAACCGGTACGGCGTCGGGCTGCTCCAGGCTATGGCGAAGCTGCACGGTCACCACCCGGCGAACGGCCCCGCGATCGCGGTATTCGACCCGTTCGAGCTCTCCGAGCTCGTGCCGTGGCCGTTGATGACCCTCCGCCATGACCCGCGCGAGCTCGGCCGCCAGGCGGCCGACCTGCTGCTCCGCCGTCTCGACAACGAACTAACCGGCCCGCCGCAGCACACCACCCTCACCACATCGGTGCTCGAACAGTCGCCCTAATGAGGCCCCGTACAGGTGAGGAGGCCACATTTCTCACTCGAGTGACATCCTGGGCAGATCCTTCACTCCCGTTGACCTTCGCGACAGCGTCATGTTAGCGTTATCATATGTCGCCAAAGCGGGCCGACCTGTCCGGCCCGCGAGCGCGACCCGAGAGGGCTGAAGGCTGACGAGGAGGCTGGCCATGGGACGGGTGGGGACCGTGGACACGCTGACATCGACCGTTGGCCCGACCCTGTGGCAGCGGGCGCGCCGGCGGCTGCGGTCCTCTTGGCGACTGCATGTCCTGATCGCTCCGGCGGCGATCTTCTTCCTGATCTTCAACTACGCGCCGATGTACGGCGTCCAGATCGCCTTCAAGGACTTCGTCCCGTCCCGCGGCATCTGGGGTAGCGAGTGGACCGGCTTCGACCACTTCGAACGGTTCTTCAAGTCGTTCTACTTCTGGCGCCTGCTGACCAACACCCTCGCGCTGAGCCTGTACCAGCTGGCGCTGTTCCCGTTGCCGATCATCCTGGCGCTGTCGATCAACGAGGTGAAGCACAAGTTCTTCAAGCGGTTCAGCCAGACCCTCACCTACGCCCCGCACTTCGTGTCGACCGTGGTGGTGGTCGGCATGCTATTCACCTTCATGGACCTGCGCACCGGCCTGGTCAACCACGTCATCACATTGTTCGGGTTCGAGCCGATCCAGTTCATGCAGGACCCGGGCTGGTTCCGCCACATCTATGTCTGGTCGGGCATCTGGCAGAACCTCGGCTGGGGCACGATCATCTACCTGGCCGCACTGGCCGGGGTGAACCCGGAGCTGCACCAGGCGGCCCAGGTGGACGGGGCGAGTCGACTGCGGCGCATCATCCACGTCAACCTTCCCGCCATCGCCCCCACCGTGGTGGTGCTGTTCGTGCTGGAGTTCGGCCACTTCATGTCGATCGGCTTCGAGAAGGTCCTGCTAATGAACAACCCGCTCAACGCGGCGACGTCGGACATCATCCAGACCTTCGTCTACCAGGCCGGCCTGTTGCAGGCCCAGTACAGCTACGCCGCCGCCGTCGGACTGTTCGACTCGGTGATCAACATCGCGTTGCTGGTCATCGTCAACCAGCTGGCCCGCAAGTTCTCCGAGACGAGTCTGTGGTGAGTGCGCCGATGTCACAGACCACCGCCGCGACCGGCACCGCCGGCACCGTTCGGGGCACGACTGATCCCGACAAGTTGAGCACGCCGCCGCCCAAGCCGATCAGCAGAGGACTCGGTGACCGCGGTTTCGACCTGTTCAACGTGATCATCCTGGTCGCCGTGGTAGTGATCATCGGCTACCCGTTGTGGTTCATCACGATCGCCTCGGTCAGTGACCCGCAGGCGGTCAACTCCGGGCAGGTCTGGCTGTGGCCGGTCGACTTCACCCTGGACGGATATCGGCGGGTCATCGAGGAGTCCAGCATCTGGATGGGCTACCGCAACACGATCGTGTACACCGTCGTCGGCGTCATCATCCACCTCGCCATCACCTTGCCGTGCGCCTATGCGCTATCGCGCAAGGAGACCATGGGACGGACCGCGATCACCTGGTTCATCCTGTTCACAATGCTGTTCAACGGCGGCATGATCCCCACCTACCTAATCATCAAGGACCTCGGCATCCTCGACACCCTCTGGGCCGTCGTGCTGCCCGGTGCCACCGGGGCATGGTCCATCCTCGTCGGACGAGCATTCTTCAAACAGACCGTGCCCGACGAGCTCACCGAGTCGGCCCGGGTCGACGGGGCGAACGACTTCCAAATCTTCTTCCGGATGGCCATCCCGCTCTCAGCGCCGATCATCGCCACCCTCGCCCTGTTCCACGGCGTCGGATTGTGGAACGAATACTTCAAAGCGCTCATCTACCTCTCCGACCGCAACAAGTACACCCTGCAGCTGATCCTGCGTGAGCTCCTCATCGTCACCCAAGGCTCAGGCGGCGACGACGGCGGTGCCGGCTCGGCCGACGACATCGCCGAACAGCTCCGGATCGCCTCGTTGATCAAGTACGCGGTGATGATCGTGGCATCCCTCCCGCTGTTGATCATCTACCCGTTCCTGCAGCGCTTCTTCGTCAAGGGCGTGCTGATCGGATCGGTCAAGGAATGAGACCACCCTGTCACCGGGCCGCGCGATGAGCGGCGGCACCCTCGGCCGCCCGCTCGCGGTGCTGGACACGATCCTGCAGTGGATCATCCGACTGGTCTGGCTCAACCTCTGGTGGGTCGCGCTGACCCTGCTCGGCGGGGTGGTCCTCGGGTTCGGGCCGGCCACGGTGGCAGCCCACACCGTCGCCACACGATGGCTGAAAGGCGAGACCGACCTGTCGGTCCCCCACGCCATGTGGCAGGAGTGGCGACGCAACTGGGGGCGACGGGTACTGGTCAGCGTGCTCTGCATCGGACTGACGGTCTCGTTGGCGATCACCTGGTTGTCCGCCCGGGAGCAGACTGCGATCTCCGGCGCGGTCATCGAGGCATTGTCCACCGTCGGTCTGCTGTTGGCGGCGGCTACCCTGTCGCAAGTAACGTGGGTCACCGAGCGCACCGATCTCACCGTAGGCCGCACCCTCGTGGCCGCCTTGGCCGCAGCAATCAGCCGACCGTTTCTCACCGGAACCCTACTGCTCCTCGGTCTCGGCTGGCCGACACTCCTGATCGTGACCGGATGGCCCGGCCTGCTCCCAGCGTGCGGCGTGAGCGTGCCGTTGCTCGCCGGGGCATGGTGCATCGAACGCGCCTTCCCCTCCCCCCTCCACACAAACGACGACTCTCCCGCGGCGGAGGTACCGACGTCTCCACCGCTGACACCACTCGAAAGGACTGATTGAGCATGCGACCGATCACTCGTAGGACCGCACTCGGCCTCAGTGCCGCTGCCGCTGCCTCCCCCCTGCTCGCCGCCTGCAGCGGCAATGGGAGCGGCAACGAAACCCAGAAGAAGATCGACAGCCCGGATCCCAACATCAACCTGACCGGAATGCCGATCGTGAAGGAGAAGACCACGATCCAGTTCATGTCCAGCCGCTACCCCGGTACAGCGGAGGACTGGAACACCGTGCTCTCGATGAAGACGATGGAAGAACTGAGCAACGTCCACATCAACTTCGGAACCATCCCCCAAGCCGGAATCGTCGAGAAGCGCAACCTGGCACTCGCCAGCGGCGACTACCCCGAAGTTTTCTTCCGCACCAACATGGCGGCACCCGAGATCGCAAAGTACGCCGATCAGGGCACGTTCGTCCCCCTGAACGATCTGATCGACAACTACATGCCCAACCTCACGGCCATCCTTGACGCAAACCCGGAGATCCGCAACGGACTGGAGTTCCCAGACGGGAACATCTACTCATTGCCCACACTGTTCGAGCCGACGTTCCAGACGCGGCAGCTGCAACAGAAGCTGTGGGTACGCAAGGACTGGCTCGACGCCTTCGGGATGTCGGTGCCGACGACCCTTGATGAGTTCGAGGCCTACCTCACGGCGGTCAAAACCCGAGATCCCAACGGGAACGGCAAGGCCGAGGAGATCCCACTGTCGGACGGCTCCAGGATCCAATCGGTCTACCGGTCGCTGTGGGGCACATTCGACATCGGCAACAAGGGATTCACCAACGCCAATGTCGACCTCGACCCTGCGACGAACAAGGTCCGCTTCTATCCGGTGAGCGACGGCTACCGAGACGAGATGGCGTACCTGAACCGACTGTATGAGGGTGGGCTGATACAACAGGACATCTTCTCGATCACGCGCGCTCAGTTCAATGCCACAGGCAAGGAGGGACTGTACGGCAGCGTCGTCTCCCAGACCCCGACCGGTGACTTCGGTGCCGAGATCGGAGACAACTACGTCGCGGTTCCCCCGCTGAAGAAGTCCGCCGGGGACCCGGTGCCGTCATGGAACTCAGCCGCCTCCCCGCTGGCTATCGTCGGGGCATTCACGATGACCGACAAGAACACCCACCCGATCGTGACAGCCAGGTGGGTGGACTACTTCTACGGCGACGACGGGGCACGCCTGTTCTTCATGGGCGTCGAGGAGAAGAGCTACGAGAAGAAGGGCAGCGCGTTCGAGTTCGTGTCGGAGATCACCGACAACCCGCAAGGGCTCACCGTCGACGAAGCACTCCGCCCGTACGTGATCTACATGGGCGGGGGCTACCCCGGGATCATCAAGGCTGCCTATCACAAGGGGATGGAGAGCACCGAACAGGCACACGAAGGCACGGCTGTCGTAGCCCCGCACGCAATCAAGGACGTCTGGCCAGACTTCACCTTCTCATCGGAGGAGTCGGCCGAACTCGCCAACGTCACAACGGACATCAACAAGTATGTCGAGGAGTCGCTAGCGGGATTCATCACGGGCAAGATCCCGATGTCCGACTGGGATGCCTACGTCAAGCGGTTCGACTCGATGGGGCTGGCCGACTACCTCAAGATCCAGAACGATGCCTACGAACGCTACATCAGCTGAATCCTGGTCAGACTTCCGCACCTTCCGTGACCGCAGGACCCACCAACTCCAATCAGAGACCACTGCAAAGGAGCAGCAGGAGCTAACTAACCCCGACCAATCCGAAACGGCCGCCACCAGACGACCTCACCCAGACACTCGACACTCGGGTCGGCACGATCGATGTCGCGGTCCCGAAGCTGCGCTCGGGCACTTACTTCCCCGACTGGCTGTTGGAGCGCCGCAAGCGGGCCGAATCGGCGATGATCACTGTGGTCGCTGACTGCTATCTGGCCGGGGTGTCGACCCGGCGGATGGACTAGCTGGTCAAGACATTGGGCATCGACTCGTTGTCGAAGTCGCAGGTGTCGCGGATGGCGGCCGATCTCGACACCCATGTCGCCGAGTTCCGCAACCGGCCGTTGAGCGATGCCGGACCGTTCACGTTCGTCGCCGCGGACGCGTTGACGATGAAGGTCCGCGAAGGTGGGCGGGTCATCAACGCGGTCGTACTCGTCGCGACCGGGGTCAACCACGACGGACACCGGGAGGTCCTCGCTGTTCGGCGGGCAGCGCGCGCCCCACAGGGGTCGTGCCCTCATCCATGGGGTCGGGCTATGTCGTGTGGTCAGGGACGGGTTGTCTGGCGAGGAGTTGCCAGCGGCCGCGGGTGTTGGTCCAACCGGTGGCGTGGCGGTGTTCGTCGTTGTGGATCGCGAACAGGTCGAGGTGGTGTTCGGCCCATTGGCACATTCGGTCGACGAGTGGGGGTATGAGTTCGGTCTCGATCGCGACGAGGGTGTCGCCGGCCAGGTTGGTGGCGAGGCCGGCGATGACGTCGATCCCGTAGGCCGCGGCGAGGTCGACCCGCCGGATCTGGCAGCCGCGGATCCAGAGCCGTTGTTCGGCGGTGAGCAGGGTCATGACTTCGTGGGCCGGGACGACTGCGGCGTCGGGGTGGGTGTGCGCGGCTTCGGTGACGGCGGCGTTCACCTGGTCCCGGTCGAGCAGTTGGGCGCGGGGCACAGTGATGGTTCCGGTGGTGCCTGTGTGGGTGTTGAGCCAGTCGACCTCGGCGCTGGGCGCCTTGGGCCGGCCGCGGCGACGCCACCACACCACCGCCTCGTGCGGTCGGTGGTCCTGGTCGGTCATGCGCCGATTCTGCCGGATCGGCATGGGCCACAGATCCACCGATCTTGTGCGGTGTCACCACAGGTTGAACCGCACTGGGTTCTTTGGAGGCTCGTGACCTTGGAAACGAGGATGAGCACATGCCGAAGGAGCAGGTGCCCGGGAAGCCGCAGACGCGGCGCTACACCCCGGAGGAGAAGGCAGCGGCGGTCCGGATGGTCCGTACGCTGCGAGCAGAGCTGGGGACCGAGCACGGGACGGTCCAGCGGGTCGCGTCCCAACTGGGCTACGGAGTCGAGTCGGTCCGCCAGTGGGTCAAGCAGGCCGACATCGATGACGGTCACGCCCCGGGCGTGACGACTGCGGAGGCAAAGCGGATCAAGGAGCTGGAGCAGGAGAACCGCGAGCTCAAGCGCGCGAACGAGATCCTGAAGCGCGCGGCGTCTTTCTTCGGGGCGGAACTCGACCGCCAACACAAGAAGTAGTCGCATTCATCGACGCCAACCGCGACGAGGTCGTGGAGGGCAAGAAGCTCGGAGTCGAGTCCATCTGCAGCACCCTGTCTCGGGCAGGGCTGCAGGTGGCTCCGAGCACCTACTACGCCGCGAAGAACCGCGAGCCGTCGGCGCGAGCTGTGCGTGACGCCGAGTTGCGTCCGGCGCTTCGGGAACTCTGGGAGGCCAACTACCGGGTCTACGAGCCCGGAAGCTGTGGAAGGCCGCCCAGCGTGCCGGCTGGGACGTCGGGCGGGACCAGACCGCCCGCCTGATGCGCGCCGAGGGCATCGAGGGCGTGGTGCGCACGAAGCGGGTACGGACCACGCGACCAGACGACAAGGCCGCTCGGCATCCGGACCTGGTCAAGCGCGATTTCACGGCCACCGGCCCGAACCAACTGTGGGTCACCGACCTGACGTTCGTGCCGACGTTCGCCGGCATCGCCTACGTGTGCTTCATCATCGACACCTTCAGCCGGATGATCGTCGGCTGGCGCGTCGCGAGCCACATGCGCACCGAGATGGTCCTCGACGCCCTCGAGATGGCCCGCTGGTCGCGCGGCACACGGCTCGAGGGTTTGCGGTGTCATAGCGACGCCGGGTCGCAATACACGAGTCTGCGCTACGGCGAACGGCTCGCCGAGATCGGCGCGGCCCCGTCGATCGGCACCGTCGGGGACAGCTACGACAACGCCCTCGCCGAGACCGTGAACGGCTACTACAAGGCCGAGCTCATCCGCGGAGCCGCACGCCCGGGACCGTGGCGCACAGTCGACGACGTCGAACTCGCGACCCTCGGTTGGGTCCACTGGCACAACCACCAGCGCCTACACGGCTACCTCGGCGACCTACCGCCAGCCGAGTTCGAGGGGAGGTTCTACGCTACCCAGCAGGGCGACCAGGCCCTGGTTGAAATCAAATGACCAGAGCCTCCATCAGACCCAGTGCGATTCAGGGGTCAGTTTTCAGCCAGCGTTGACAATCACACGACTCCCGAAGAGGCCAACCATGCCCACGTTCTTCGATTCCACCGCTCCCGACGCCCGCGGCCTTGTGGACCTCGTCGAGCACGTGCTGGATCCGCGGGCCCAGGGCCGAGTCCGGGGCACAGCCAGTGCAACGGCGATCGACTCGACGCTGACTGCGATCGGGCACAACTCGGCTGTCTCGTCGCCGGGCTCGACCCCGCGACCCAAGGCGGTGGCAAGGGTCGCGGGTCCAGGCACGGGACGGTCACCTCAAGTCGGAGACTGAACCACGAAGTAGTCCGGATCAAGGGCGCACGGGGCACGCCCGCTCGGAACTAGTCGACCCTGCTGCGCGCGATGGCCGGGCTGCACCCCGTTTCCGAGGGAGTGACATGCTGCGAATCCACTACACCTTCAGGCGATGCTTAGCGTCCATGTCGACGGCGGGTGAGAGCTGACCCTCAGAGCATTTGAAAACCGACCCCCTCCGGACCCTGATCTCAACCGAGGTCAGGAGGAAGCGGATGCTGACTGTTCGAAGAACACGGTGAAGGCGGGGATCGGCAGGGACGCGCCGAAGTGCAAGCGGGCGCGGCGGGGTCGCTGGTCGACGAGGACGAGCCGCGGATCCGGGACCGCTGCAGGTTTGTCCGACGATGCAGGCCACGATGATGGCCGAACGGATCGGCTGGGAGCACTCGATTCGGATCCTTGGGAACCGGGTCAGTGAGCCTGCGGCCGGTGCATCTGCCCGCCGGACCCGGCTTCGCTGACTCTGGCAGGTTGGTCTGGCCCCACCGTGACGGTCTGATCTGGCCCCGGCCGCGACGCGCGGGGGTGGTTGCGACGGTTTGATCTGGCCCCACCCGAGCCTGGCCTCACTGCTGGTTCGAGGAAGTGGGGTAGGGATGGAGTCACGGGTGGAGTTGTTCGCGGCGATCCGGCGGGACGCACGGGTGGAGGGTCTCTCGATACGCGCGTTGGCGGCCCGGCATGGGGTGCACCGGCGTACGGTGCGGCAGGCGCTGACGTCAGCGGCACCGCCGGCTCGGAAGGTGCCGGTGCGTGCTGCGCCACGGCTGGACCCGTACCGGGTAGCGATCGACGAGATGCTGCGTTCGGATCTGACGACGCGCCGCGTAAGCAGCGGCACACCGCCACCCGGATCCTGGCCCGCCTGGTCGACGAGCACGACGCTGCTGAGCTGTCGTACTCCACGGTCCGCGACTACGTGCGGGTCCGGCGCGCGCAGATCGATCTGGAGGCGGGGCGTCGGGTGGAGGTGTTCGTGCCGCAGCAGCACGCCCCGGGCGCGGAGGCGGAGGTCGACTTCGGTGAGGTGTGGGTGGTGCTGGCCGGGGTGAAGACCAAGTGCCACATGTTCGTGTTCCGGCTCTCCTACTCCGGGAAGGCGATCCACCGGGTCTATCCGACCTGCGGCCAGGAGGCGTTCCTGGAAGGACACATCGAGGCGTTCCAGACCCTGGGCGGGGTACCGACACGGCACATCCGGTACGACAACCTCTCCAGCGCGGTCACGACGGTGCTGCATGGCAAGGACCGCCGCCGCCAGGAGAACCAACGGTGGGTGCTGTTCTGCTCGCACTACGGCTTCGATGCGTTCTACTGCCAGCCGGCCGGCATCGCCGGCGCGCACGAGAAGGGCGGCGTCGAGGGCGAGGTCGGCTGGTTCCGCCGCAACCACCTCACCCCCATGCCCGCCGTGGACACCCTGGACGAGCTCAACGACCTCATCCGCGACTGGGAGACCGCCGACGAGGCACGCCGCCTGGCGGGAAAGAGCTCCACGGTCGGCGCCGACTACCAAACCGAGAAGGTGCAGCTCGGGCCGTTGCCGGTGGAGCGGTTCGAGCCGGGGCTGGTGCTGCATCCGCGGGTCGACCGCTCGGCGATGATCACGGTCCGGATGATGAGGTACTCGGTGCCCGCGCACCTGATCGGCCGCAAGGTCCGCGTCAGCCTGCGAGCCTCGCACCTGGCGGTCTACGACGGCCACACCCTGGTCGCCACCCACCGCCGGGTCGCCTCCCGCGGCGGGCACGTGGTGGACCTGGACCACTACCTCGAGGTCCTACGTGTCAAGCCCGGCGCACTGCCAGGGTCGACCGCGTTGGCGGCCGCCCGCGCGACCGGTGCGTTCACCTCAGCGCATGAGGCGTTCTGGGCCGAGGCGAGGAAAGTCAACGGCGACGCCGACGGCACCCGCGAACTCATCGACGTCCTACTACTGCACCGCTCGCTACCTGCCGAGGCCGTGACCGCTGGGATCAGCGCAGCACTGACCGTCGGGGCGGTCTCAGCCGAAGTCGTGGCTGTCGAGGCACGCCGCCACCACACCGCCACGGGTGGGGCCAACACGGACCGTCAACCCGCTGCTCGACCCGCGGTGTTTGAGCAGCGTGTTGTCTCCCTGACCCAACGACGGCTGGCGGACCCGGCCGCGGTGATCGCCGGGCTCCCGGCGGATACGCGGCCGTTGCCCTCGGTGGCCGCCTACGACCAACTACTACCCCGCCGAGCAGCAGCCGCCAGGACCGCGGTTGATGACGACCTGTCGAGAGCGAGCAGCTGATGCCGACCACACCCACCCCGACCAGCACGACCCTGCGCCGCCGCCGTGGTCTGACCGAGGAGGCCGCCCTCGCCGCCGTCGACCAAGCCTGCCGCCGGCTGCGGCTGCCCACCATCCGCGGCGTCCTCGACGAAGCAATCACCGCAGCGGTCAAGGAGCAACTGTCCTACCCCGGGTTCCTAGCCGAGCTGCTGCTAGCCGAGGTCGACGACCGCGACCGCCGCTCCTCCGCCCGCCGAGTCAAAGCCGCACAGTTCCCACGCCAGAAATGGCTCGGTGACTTCGACTTCGACGCCAACCCCGCCATCGAACCCGCGACCATCCACCAGCTCGCCACCTGTGACTGGATCCGCCGCGGCGAACCACTCTGCCTCATCGGAGACTCCGGCACCGGCAAATCCCACCTACTCATCGGCCTGGGCACCGCAGCCGCCGAAGCGGGCCACCGCGTCCGCTACACCCTCGCCACCCGGCTCGTGAACGAACTCGTCGAAGCCGCCGACGAGAAGACCCTGGCCAAGACCATCGCCCGCTACGGCCGTCGACCTACCTACTCATCATCGACGAACTCGGCTACATGGAACTAGGCCGCCGCGGCGCCGAACTCCTCTTCCAAGTCCTCACCGAACGCGAAGAGAAGAACAGCATCGCCATCGCCTCCAACCAATCCTTCTCCGGCTGGACCCACACCTTCACCGACCCACGCCTATGCGCAGCCATCGTCGACCGCCTCACCTACCACGGCACCATCATCGAAACCGGCACCCACTCCTACCGACTCGCCCACAGTCGAGCGAGATAGTCAGAGCAGGCAGAGAGCACTGAAGTCAGAGGTCCCAGGCGTCCCGCCAACTTTCCGGGGTCGACCACCCACCGACCGCTGCATAGGCAGACCAAAGACCGTGGTGGTTGGCCTCGTGCTCGATGAAGACGTCGAACAGCTCTCCAATCCCCATCGCCGTGTCCCCGAACTGGTAGTTGGCAGCAACCGCCTCTGCTCCCAGCTCATCAACAACTGCGGACAGCTCCGCGTCCGCACGCTCCAAGCCGGCGAGCAAGTCGTCCCGGTCAAGGCTGCCGCCGTATCGAGCGAACTTGGTAGGCATCGAAAGGACCCGCGACCTCAGAGTGTCCGTATACAGGTCAGTGACCTGCAGAACATGTCGGAACTGGCGATCCATCGACCCGAAACGGGCGTGAGGTGAGAAAGCGTAACGATCCTGAGGAGTTTGCTCCACAAAGTCCCGCGTCAGTCCCCGCACGAACTGCCACGACGACCGGAAGTCGACGATCACCTGCTCGGTGCCATCCATGCCCGAACTCTAGGCATGGCACCCAGAACCCGCCACACACGCATGCGCACCACGTGCCCGATCGGGGCCAGATCAGACCGTCAACTCGGGGCCACTTCAGCTTGACACACTCACTTCGCGGACGATTTATGAGCCGGCGAGTTGGCGCAGTTCGACTTCTGGTTCCCGCCAATCGAACTGCCCGGTCGGGTGCGGCCAGACCCGCACGGCGAAGCAGTTGCCGGTGACGACCACGGTGTCGAGGACTGTCAGGCAGCTGCATTCGCTCATGCCCCTCGGTACGCGCAGCCGGAAGTACAGGTCTCTTGGACCCTGATCTCATTGAGGTTTGGAAGCACCGGGATCAGGCGATCCCAGATCCACTTGGCGAGAACCTCGCTGGTCGGGTTCTCGAGTCCTTCGATCTCGTTGAGGTAGTAGTGATCGAGCTGGTCTTCGAGGGGCTTAAAGGCGCCCTTGATGTCGCCGAAGTCCTGAACCCAACCGCTCTCGTCGCCGACGGGCCCGAGGACATGGACCTCGACCTTGTAGGAATGACCGTGGAGGCGAGCGCACTTGTGACCCTCCGGGACGTTCGGGAGGCGGTGGGCCGCTTCGAAGGAGAACTCGCGGTAGATCTCAGCTGTGTGTGTCACGGAATCCCTAGGTACTTGTGGGTCTGCAGGCTGAGCTGCCAGCGCGGGTGCTCCATGCAGAACTTGACTGCGAGTTGAGTGTTGGCGGGAAGGTCGAGGCCATCCATCGGCTGGACGCGGAAGCTGCCGAAGTCCAGGTGCTCAAATGTCACAGGGTCTACGCCGGCTTGGGGGACGACGAACTTCAATTCCTGCCCGCTCTGGACCACCAACTCGGCGCCAATCTTGGGGCTGACGCAGAGCCAGTCGATCCCGGCCGGCGGCTCGATCGTTCCATTGGTCTCGACCGCGACGTAGAAACCTCGCGCCTTGAGGGCCCGTACGGCGAGAGCGTCAAGCTGCAGCAAGGGCTCCCCACCGGTGCAAACAACCATGGGTTCACCGCCGGAGCCATGGGGCCACCTCGATGCAACTGCGTCGGCGAGCGCCTCGGCGTCGCGGAACTTGCCGCCGCCTTCGCCGTCGGTGCCAACGAAGTCCGTGTCGCAGAACTTGCAGATGGCGCGCTCTCGGTCCTTCTCGCGCCCAGTCCAGAGGTTGCACGAACTGAACCTGCAGAACACAGAGGGGCGGCCAGCATGGGCACCCTCACCCTGCAGGGTGTAGAAGATCTCCTTGACCTTGTAGGTCACGCTTGCGCCCCCTGGTACTCAAGTGGATCCTCGAGACCCGCCTCAGCGAAGCCCTTGAGCCTGAGTAGGCACGAGTCGCAGTGGCCGCACGGCAGGCCCTGGTCGTCCGGGTCGTAACACGAGGACGTGAGCGAGTAGTCCACTCCGAGCCGCCTGCCAGTGTCGACGATCTGACCCTTGGTCAGCTCGATGAGCGGAGTGTGGATCCTGAGTTCATTCCCCTCGGCTCCGGCGCGTGTGGCGAGGTTCGCCATGCGCTCGTATGCAGCAATGAACTCAGGCCTACAGTCCGGGTAGCCCGAGTAGTCCAGAGCGTTCACGCCGATGAAGATGTCGGTCGCACCCACAACCTCCGCGTAGGCCAGAGCGAACGACAGGAAGACCGTGTTGCGGGCCGGCACGTAGGTGATCGGGATCTCCTCGCCGGAGATCTCCGCGGCGGAGTCATGCTTGGGGACCTCAACGTCAGCCGTGAGGGCGGATCCGCCGAACACGCGTAGGTCGATGTCACACACAACGTGGCGAGAGACTCCGGCCACCTGCGCGACGCGCTGCGCTGCGCCGAGCTCGATCTCGTGGCGTTGACCGTAGCGGAAGCTCAGAGCGTACACCTCGAACCCCTGCTCCTTGGCGATCGCGAGCACGGTGGTGGAGTCCAGTCCCCCGCTCAGCAGTACGACGGCCTTCCTCGTCATGCGCCCCATCCTCTCCATCTGTAGACAACCTCGGCCCCACTCCATCGCAACGAAACTACACGCTAGAGTAGCCGCGTTGAACATGTAGTTTCGGAAGCTGTGAGGTCATGTCGCGACAGAAACTGACGATCGTCGTCACCTGCACCGACAGGAAGTCGGCGACCCCACGCCCCGAACTGATGGCTCGCAATCTTCCGCGCGGGGCGGTGGAAGCCCGCGCCCGGGTGTGGACGACGACGGTGGCCAGATCGCAGACGACCTCACCGCTGATCGATCTGTACCGTGGCGAGACTTGGAGCCAGGTCAAGCGACTCATCGCCACCGCACAAGATGTCGGCTTCGAACCGGACGTACTCGTGGCTTCAGCCGGACTCGGGCTTCGCCGCTTGGGCGACGCGGCGCCTGCATACGCGGCAACCTTCAGCGCTGGCCACCCTGATTCAGTTGCTGTTTCGACGGCCGAGACTCGGGCTTGGTGGAGAACGCTCCCCCGAACTTCGGCACCTGTAGGGGGACGTGCCCTGTGGGTGCTCTCAGAGACCTACTCACGGGCGATCGGAACCGACCTGTTAGACAGCACCGCACCCAATGAACTGTTGGTCTTTGGTGGCTCTCGGGAGATCCCCGACGCCTTCCGGATCGCATCGGATCGCTGGCTCCGCCATGCCCTCGGCGGCACCACGACGAGCCTCAACCTTCGCGCGGCTACGCAGTGGCTGACGCTCACGAGGACCACGGATCCATTTGCCGAAGGCGCCCAGGTACTGTGGCGCGACTGGTCGGAGCGTTCACGCCACCGCGAGGAGTACAACCGCAAGGCGATGGTGGACAGCGCAGTGCTTGAGTTCATCAGTGGCCTCAGGACTCACGATCCGGTAATCTCCAAGACTCGCGCTCTCAAGTTGCTACGGGACTCGGGCTTGGCCTGCGAACAGCGGCGCTTCTCAGACCTCTTCCAACAAGCGGTAGCACCGTGACGAACCCAGATTTGCTGATACGCCGAGCGCTGAAGGTGCTGCAGAGCGACGCGACTCCGCTTTACCTATTCACACTCGCCGCCGAGGAGGTCGACCTGGTCGCCGATGTTGCCCGCATCGGCCGGGACGAAGCGGGAAAGTTGATCGGCTATCAGCGCCCTGAGAAGCAGAAGCACGTCAAGCAGATCCAGGACTACCTGGACACCGCGGATCCCCTCTTCCCCAACGGGCTCATCCTCGCTTTGCCACCCGAGGTCAAGTTCAAATCCAGCCGCGGCCCGACCACGACCGACGGGCTCGCGGTGGCCGGGACCTTGGAGATCCCGATCGCGACTGACTGGGAAGGTCCTCGACCGGCATGGATCGTTGATGGGCAGCAGCGCAGTTTGGCTCTCGCTCGAACCAGGAACCGACGCCTCCCCGTCCCGGTTGCTGGATTCGTGGCCGCCACCTTGGAACTCCAGCGAGAGCAGTTCCTACGCGTGAACACCGTTCAGCCTTTGCCAACCGGTCTCGTCACCGAACTACTGCCCGAGATCTCCAGCGTACCCTCCGCACGCATGGCCACAAGACAACTGCCCTCAGCGCTGGTCGACATGCTGAATCAGGACAAGGACTCGCCGTTCCGCGGGATGATCCGTCGAGCATCCACGCGGGCCGAGGATAGGAAGCGGGCCGTCGTCACCGACACCAGCCTCGTGGAGGCAATCCGCGAATCAGTGGAGTCACCCTCAGGGGTCCTCTTCCCGTACCGAAACATTGCCAGCGGGACAACCGACACCGAGGGCATCCGGCGAGTGCTTTTGGCCTACTGGGGAGCGGTACGAGAGACATTCCCTGAGGCGTGGGGCAAGCCCCCGAACAAGAGTCGGCTCATGCACGGGGTTGGCATCCGGGCCATGGGTCGAGTCATGGACCGGGTGATGACGCATGTGCGCGACGACGACCCGCGGGCCGAGGAGCGAGCTGCGCAGGAACTAGGGCTGATAGCGAAGAAGTGCCGATGGGCTAGCGGCACTTGGGAGGATCTGGGTGTCGTGTGGAATGACCTGCAGAACACGCCGCGACACATCAGCGCGCTCTCGAACTACCTCGTGCGCACGTACCTCGCTGAACGGACCGGTCGAAAGTGAAGTTCTACTTCCCGGACAGCCAGGACCTCGTCAGTCCGACCTACGACTTCTTACGGGACGAGTACGCCACCCATAGAGTCCGACAAAGGGATGACCGATATGCCCACGAGGTGCTTGAACAGGCGCCCTACCACGGGGTGCTTGCCAGCAAATCCATAGTCGACGGTTCCGTCAAGGGCGCCGGCAGGTACTCGGGCGCCCAGCGCGCCCGCATGTATCGGATGGGCGTACGGCGCTTCTTCCGCCTCCCAGACGAGGTCGAGACACTCGGCGACAACGGCGCGTTCAACTACGTCGATGAAGAAGTTCCTCCTGTCACGGCGGAGGAAACCCTCGACTTCTACGACGAGTGCGGCTTCGATGCTGGTGTCAGCACGGACCACATCATTTTCGGCTACGCGCCGGGTGCCACGGAAGCAAATGTCGACTCGCAGTGGGCACAACGTCGACGTCTGACGTTGAGGCTTGCCGAGCAGTTCATCGAGGCCGTCCGCGAACGACGAAGCACCGTGCAACCGGTTGGCGCCGCGCAGGGCTGGAGTCCCGACAGCTTCGCCGACAGCGTGCACGCCCTTCAGACCATGGGATACGAACGAATCGCGCTGGGCGGCATGGTCCCTCTCAAGACCAACCAGATTCTCGCCTGCCTCACTCGCATCCATGAAGTACTCAAGCCCGAGACCGAACTGCATCTTCTCGGCATCACGCGGATCGACTCGATGGATGACTTCGCCAACTTCGGCGTAGCCAGCTTCGACAGCACGTCGGCGTTCCGCCAGGCATTCATGGACGACCGGAAGAACTACCACACAGCTGAGCGGGCCTACGTGGCGATCCGAGTCCCGCAAGTCGACGGCAACCCAACACTCAAGCGCTCCATCCTCGCCGGCGCGGTCAGCCAAAAGGAAGCGTTGGCCGCCGAACGCGACGCTCTCAAGGCGCTGAGGGCTTATAACGGAACCGTTCGCGCCCGGTGGGCATGCATAGACGCACTCGGCACGTACGAGATGGTGTGCCAGTCCAAGAAGTCATATCTGGCTGCATACGACGAGACGCTCGCGGACGCGCCCTGGACGCACTGCCGTTGCAAGGTGTGCACGCAACACGGCATTGAGATCGCCATCTTTCGCGGCACCGAACGCAACAAGCGTCGTGGGTTCCACAACATGTCGGTGCTCGCTCAGCGTATGAGTGTTCTTAGTTCCAACACGAGGAGGGCCTGATGGCCGATCCCTACGAAATCCGGCTACCTGCATTGCGGATCCGGCAGGGACAGCAGTACATCTACACCTTCGGCGTCGATGGCAAGCAGATCCACGACTTCACAACGGTCAGCCGAGCCCACCGTCACGACATCGAACTCCAGGGTTACCAGCGTCCTGAGGTGCTCAGCCACATTCGATCTATCCGCCGCTACCTCGAGTCCGACGGGGCAATGCTTCCCAACGCGATCGTGCTGGCCTTCGATGATCGGGTGAAGTTCGAACCGGTAGGTTCCCGCAGCGTCGTTGAGTACGTCGCCGCCGGCGAACTCGTCATTCCTGTCGATGAATCGCTGTCGGATGACGAGAAGCCCGCATGGCTCGTGGACGGGCAGCAGCGAAGTGCCGCGATCCGCGATGCGGACCTCGCCGAGTTCGCAGTCGCTGCAGTCGGATTCATCGCCCACGGCGAAGCGGAGCAGCGCTCGCAGTTCATCTTGGTGAACAACACGAAGCCCCTACCGAAGGGCCTCATCCACGAACTCCTGCCGGACACCAAGGGACATCTCCCTGCTGCATACGCCAAGAAGCAATTGCCGGCGCGGGTGCTCACGCGTTTGAACTTCGGGCAACGGCCGAAGGGCGAACCGTTCGCGGGACGAATCGCAACACCCACGATGGCCGGTGGCTACATCAAGGACAACAGCGTCCTGAAAATGATCGAGAACAGCCTCTACGACGGCGCGCTTTACCAGTACCGCGATCCGGAGGATGGATCCGGCGACCTCGATCAGATGGTGCTGCACCTCAACTACTTCTGGACCGTCGTGCAGGTGACGTTCCCCGAGGCGTGGGACCTCCCCCCCACCAAGTCACGCCTCACGCACGGCGCAGGCATTCAAGCACTCGGCTACGTGATGGACGCCCTGACCGACGGAACCACGGCGCTCGAACTCCCGAAACTCGGGATCGAGCGGAAGATCGAGGCACTCGCAGAGTACTGCGCGTGGACCAGCGGATCTTGGAACTTCGGTGGCGACGAACCGCGTCGATGGAACGGCATCCAGAACACTCCAAATGACGTGAAACTGATGACCAGCCATCTCCTGCGGGCCCTCAGATAAGTCAGTTGCTACCCAACGTCACCCAGCAACTCAGCGATTCCGCTCTCGACCGCACGGAGCATCGACGCGGATCCCGCGCCGTCGGGGTACCGGATCAGGGCACCCTCTGCGTTGTCGGTGATGAAGCCCGTCGCCGCATGAGTCGCCCGTCTTGTAGCGACGACGAGCAGATCGGCGTTGCGCGCATGCTGCTTGAGAGCGGGATTGCCGTCCTTGTCCGAGGAAATCTCAACGCGGACGTTCGGCCACTCAAGGTTGATGGTCTTCTCGACGCGCGCAAGGGTCCCTTTGTCCAGGCTGTAGAGCAGGACCCTGTGGCTTGAAGCACGCCGGTCAGTAAGCAGTGCAGCCGAGTCCGCTTCGGCGACGGCCCAGTCGTAGCCGAGCGCTACGTCCTCAGTGATCAATCCAGCCAACTGTCGAAGCGAGGCTGGCAATCTGCGCTTTTGCTGGTTGAGCGGCGCCAAGAGGGCCGCGACGAAGTCGGCGCGCGTCGCACTATCGCTCGCGGGGCCGCATGCCACTACGTCGGCGAGGTCGATCGCCCGGGTCGCTGTGCCGACAGACACCCATTGATGCGCAAAACCACGAACATCGCTTAGGACCTCACGGTAGGAATCCGACGATGGGCCGCTACGCAAGAAGATCCCGAGTAGAGCGGCGATCGCGCCCAGGTCGTATGGGCTGAACCGCTCAGCGACCAGATATCGACGCACGAGAGCGGCAGCGGTGTGGGGAGCCGGATGGTCCAGATCGTCGGCGTCGAGAAGCGCGGCGACACCAGCGAGGAGGTCGTCCGTGGCGAATTCAGGCAACGCATCGATCGCATCCGCCAAGTCCGGATCGACTCGCCACGCGGGCAGCCAAGCCAGAGCCTGACCGGTCTCCAGCGGCAGCTCTTCCGCGGTGCCAAGTCGACCGACCCAGTCCAACCAGGAGTCAAGGGCAGCCGTCGTCGGTGCCGCGGACGTGTCAGGCTCGGCCGGTCCTTCGGTTATCGATGTGTCAGGCGTTTGAGCTTCGTCGGCCGGCCTCGGATGCGATGCAGAGGTCAATCGCTCGAGCACACCGCGGTCGACAGTCGGGTTCGATGCAAGGGTGGCCGCCAAAGCCGCGTCCTGGCGCGCGATCGCAACGAGAGCACAGACCGTGCTCACATCGGGATCGCCGGTTCTGGCCACAATGTCGTCGACGAGCATCGCGACATCGGGGTTAGCCTCCCGGATCGCGCCGAGGGCTGCATCGACATCGTCGGCGCGCACGGGGCGGGCAAGGTTGACCCTTGCCCACGCGGCGAGCACACCTTCGCGAACGAGTCGCGGGGGGTCGACGTAAACCAAGGTGGGGAGCGAACCGTGCGCAAGCAGGTCCTGATCCTTGCCCAATCGAGCCAACCGGCGGACATGGAGGAACGCGACGTTCTGGTGCGACACCCCGCCGTTCGTCTCGATTTCTCGCAGCAGGCTCGCAGAAGTCTCGACCGCTCCGCTGGCGAGAGCGAGGTCGAACTCGCGCAGCATGCGCCCGATCGGGCGAGGCGCCTTCGGGACACGGAGCGACACGTCACCGATCGTCGAGACGAGTCTGCGAAGCGCGGTAAGGGTCGGGGCCGCCGTCTGCGCGGTGGGACGGAGAAGGAACGTCGTTCCGGGACCGACGAGATCGAGGACGGCCGTATCCACCGGGTCTGCTGAATCGAGTCGAGTGACCCGTCCGTCGAACCGACACCAGTGATGGGCAACGGTCGCCTCGAGTAGCGCCCGGATCCGGCCGGCGTGTGCGGTGTCCCAGCACACCACATAGACGCTGGTGGGCTCCGCCGAATCGGTTCGCCGACACGGAAGGATCAGCGGACATTCGCCGGGCTTTGGCAAGGCCGCGAGGAACGGCACCATGGTGGTGGCAACCGGACTGTCGGGGTCCATGTTGGGCCACAGGCGATTCGGCGGTGAGAAGAAGCGCTTGAGGAAGTCATCGGTCGACAGTGCCGTCACTCCTGTCCCCCGATCCAGCGGGTTCGCAACTCAAGGCGATGCCGAGCGGCTTCGGCCTGGTCGAGCTGCAACTCCATGCTTTCCTCGTTGACCTGTGTGCCGTTCCAAGTGAAGTTCATCGAGCCTGTGAGAAACCAGTCCCCGCCGACAATCAGCTTTTCGTGGAGGTCTGCACTGGAGTACACGTGCAACGCATCGGTGGCCGAGGTGCGCTTCAAGCGGTCGACGAACGCGTCGTTGTGCGCGACCTTACGCACGGCCACATGGACCTGAACTCCTCGGCGGGCGAGTTCCGCGAGCACCTCGCTAAGGGTCATGTTCGACCGAGGGTCGGCGCCCAACACCGCTTCGAACTGGCGCGTCGCATTGTCGATGACGGCCACGTCTGAGACCCAGCCACTCACCAGCCAGAACTCGTCGCTCGGCGAGCACAACTCTGACAACAAGGCGGCGGCGAGCACGTCCCGGATGGCGAGTCCATTCCGCGGCTGGGTCCTCACAGTTCTTCTGGCGGTCACTGGAACTCCTCCGCCAAAGAGAGTGAGGCGGTCAACTGGCCGCGGCGGTGATGGATTCCCCTGACGCGCGCGAAGACGCGCAGTCCGCTCCGTTCGATCGGCGTGACTATCGCCTCACGCAGTGCATGGGCTAGAGCGGCGCGGCGCGGATACGGCGCGCTGAGAATCACCCGCCCGTCGCCCTCGATGCCTCGTGTGTAGGCGTCGACCCAGCCAGGCTGTGTCACATCGATGACAGCGGCACCGTCATTTACGACCTCGCCAAGCATAAGTCGCTCGACCGTCACGTCGCGGCGATAGGGGTGCCAGTGATCGAGGCGCTGTGAGCGAGCGTGTGGGCCGCGCAGCCACAACATCGAGAACGCGGAGTCGGCTGTCATCGGGTTGATGTCGAACCCGAGATTGCCCTGAGACCCGTGGTAGGCGAGTGTGCGGGCATCGACCTCCACACCGAGACGTGACTCCACGTCCACCCAGGCCGCAGCGAGATCCGCTACCACGCGGTCGATCGCGGGGCTCGAGCCTGGCCGCAGGAACCGAGCTGCGAAGGTGGAAACGAGTAAGTGGTCTGGGGGGCCGTCGGACTCGGTCCAGATTTCCCGCAGTCGCTCGAGGGCCTTGTCCATGGCGGCTATGCCTTGTGCACCTCGGAACCCGGTAACCGCCTTCGCAAAGTCCGTCCCAGTTGTGACCAGATTTCTCAGGGCTTCCTGCATGGCCTCGTCGACCTCTTCGGCGTCGGTCGGAGAGCACGCACGGGCGACCCCTTCCCAGAACCGACGCGGGTCCTGCACGTAGTCCCTGTGAAGTGCTTCGAGCAGGCCGAGGCCGCCGATCGAGGTCTCGGACACGAAGATCCGATAATCACGAGTCGCCTGATCAAACTCGATGTCGCAGACAAGGTCGCCTTCGTTCGCATCGGAAAGTGATTCGCTCACCGCAGCGAGGACGGCATTAGCGAGGGTGTCGAGAAAGACGCGGTCGAGTAGGTCGCCGGTCTCGTCCTGGAGATTTTCGGATACGAGCAGGCGGCCATGCTCTTCGATGACCGTCCGCACGGTCGGATCGACGGATAACTCGGCAAGTGTGCGGAGCATCCGACTCTCGTCCTCCTCCAGCCCCTCTGCCCCGTACGCAGCGGCGAGAAACTCCCGAAGGTTGTCGGCCCAGTGGCCGTCGGCAAGCCGGTCCGGTACGGCGACGACAGCCTCTCCGGCCAGACCACGGGCGACGAACTCGTCCAGATAGACGTCGGACAGCCATCCGCGCTGAAAGACGTTGGCGACGTCGTCGAGGCGTTCATCCTCGAGCACGCGGCGACGGAAGGCGAGAGTCCTCCACGGCGGTGAGGACGGGAAGTCGCGAAGAAACGCGGGGCCGCCTTCGGGAAGGTGACCGGTCACGACCATCGCATCGACTTCGAGTTCGAATCCGATCGCAGCGGGCAAGCCCTCGTGCATGTAGCGGACGTGCACGGGCGTGCGGTGGCCTGCTCGATGGGTTATCTCGCCGTCGGAGCCGACGGCCATCCTGCGGACTTTGAGCGGTCCGCCGCCAACGTGCAGTGCGAACCCGCACATGTCGACCAGAGTCGCCCAGATCGACGGGGTGGGCACGTCTACCTGGTGCAGCGCTTCAACGGCATACTCGAACGCGGACCGCCACATTGGCGTAGCGGTGGTGGCGTCCGCGATGTCGGGTGGCGGGCTCACAAGGCGCAGAGTGAGAGGTCGCACCACCGTGAAGCTTTCACCAGTCGGTGTCGTCCAACTGCCTAGCCCGTGACCCGCAGCGACCACCTCGGTGAGGTGCAGTTCGGTCCCTGTTTCGGGCACGGGCAGCCAGGTGCGAAGTGACGCATGGGCGTGACCAAACCTGCGGCTCACTCTGCCCGGAACCGCCTCACGAAGTGCCTGCCCGATTGGCATCGGCGGCGGCTCGTCGCCGAAGTTGCGCGGCAACTCGAAGCGGACGTCGGGCGTGTTGAGCGACGCGAACAGCGTTCCCGTGATGAACTCGGGCAGCGGCATACGCTCTTGTGCCCCCGGATCGACTTCGCCTGCGAGGGGTTTCCAGTCGGCCTCGAGTCGGCGCAACGCTGTCGGCACAACCGACAGCATCAAAGACCGCGGTTCCTCCCACAACGCCGCGCTGACCTCGTCCTGAGAGAGGGCGAGGGAGCGCCGGAGATGGTCTGCCAGTTCGAGTTGGACCTGACTATTGGAGAGGACTGAGCGCAGCACCGAGATCACCTGTGGCGCCCTGACGTGGGATCTGCCGTTCCACGGCGGCGACAACACCGAACGCACGTCGGCCCCAGTCTTGCGGGCGACCCAATCGAGAAGAGAGTGAGTCGCCTGGATCTTCACCACGAATCTGTTGTCGATGGGGAGTGTTCGGGCGTCGATCTCGGGGTCGAGGAGCCTTTCGTAAGTCTGGTATGCGATCCGGTCGCGGCCGTAGTCGGACAGCACCACGACGGTCAGCGGCCGCATATCAAGCCGCCGCCCGGCTCGGCCCCGCCTCTGCAAGAAGGAGGCGAGGTCACGCGGGGCCTTGTGCTGAATCACAGCGCCGACACGCGGATCGTTGAATCCGACCTCGAGCGAAGAGGTCGCAGTGATGACGTCGGCCGAGGTATCGACGCCGGCGTCCTGGGAGGAAGTTCGTGCGATGCGGAGGGGTCGGTTCATACGCTGCAGGCGATATGACAGATCCCAAGACTGCCCGTCGGAGTAGCGCGGTCCGGCCTGCGGCTCTGCCGGACTGCGAAGGTCGGCCAGCACTGCACCGCCCATTCGTCCCCGGGGTTGGGCCCCCTCGGCGTCTCTCAGGTTGTCGTATAGCCGATTGATGACGTCGAGGTCGTCGGTAAAGGCGAATGCCACCGAGCCATAGATCCCTGGATCGTTGTTGAGGACGCGGCCGAGCAGCATTGCGGTCTGGATGGTCGTCGACAGCAACTGCGTGCCCGAGATCGGGTCACCGCGAAGCACGATTCCGTACTCACGGCTGATCGGTAGGAGTTCGTCGGCGATCGGGGAGATCACTTCGACGTTGGCACGCTCGGCACCTGTTAGCGTCGCGAAGAAGTCGCCCGCGTCGCGCAGCGTCGCCGACAGACCCACCATCACCGGGCTGTCAGCGCCCCACTGACGGTTGGAACTGCGCCAGCGCCGGAGCATGAGGCCTACCTGTGCACCGTTCATGCCCGAGTAGGTGTGTACCTCATCGAGGAGCAACAGCCTAGTGCCGTTCGGTCCCCTCCATCCCAAGAGGGGCGCCAGCAGCGAGTTAGTTGACTGCTGGCTCATCATCTCGGTGGAACTGAACAGGATGTCGGGCGGGTTCTTCGCCAACGAGTCCCGGGTCAGCGCGATCGTGCCCGGCAGCGTGGCGAAGCCGCATGTCGTGCATATGAGCTGCTCGCGTCCGGCAACTCGGTCGGCGTCGGGCCAGACGAGGCTGCCTTGGCAGTCCTCGGTGGTGCAGGGGAAGTACGGCGCCACCCAACCCTGCCCTCGCCGTTTCCACGCGCGCCAGTCGCTGGAACTCTCGAGGTCGCGGTCACGAGGGGTTTGGCCGTAGAGGAGGCCGATACGCACCGATCGTGCCCCCTTCCCGCCGAGCGGACCGAGTTCCGTGACGACACGAAGGGCTTCCCTTGCTTGGTCACGCAGCAACTCGTTTCGTGGATAGAGCGCCAGCGTGTGCGGACCGGTGCGGGCTACTCCGGCGGTTGCCGCGATGTCGAGTAGGGCCGGGAGGTAGAAGGCAAGCGTCTTGCCCGAACCCGTGCCCGCGGTGATGATGCGAGCGCTCAACTGGGGGGCTGTGAGCGCCGCCAAGATCGACGAGGTCGCCTGGACCTGGAAACGTGCAAGTCTGTTGGTGCCCACTATTCGGCTGAGTACCTCGGCGTGGTGGTCGGTCCAGTCGGGTAGTTCGGCGAACTGACCGATTGCCTCGGCCGACGTCGTCGAGCGACGCGGATAACGCCGGGGCCCGACTTGGAGCCGGTAGTCGGCCACCAGAGTTCTGGCGTGGCGCCACCAACCGGGCGCCGAAGGGTCACGCGGCGGGAAGAGTTGCCGCAGGTTGCGAAGCAAGCGCAGCGTCTCCCCCAGTCGCGTGCGGTACTTGGGGGTCGACTCTGGCAGTCGATGAAGCAGACCATGTGCCAACAGGTGGTCGAGGTACTCCTCGACGGTCGCCAGTTCCGCCTCCGGGTCCTCGGCGTCTTGGTCGAGTTGGGCGTCGATGGCGTCCTCGACCTCGGACTGGCTCAGGAAGCCGTCGACGACTCCCCATGCGAGCAACCTGAGTTCCTTGTCCTCGAGGCGGCTGAGAAGGTCCGGGACGCCTGCCCACATGCTGTCCGTCATGAGGCGATGTGGAGGTAGAGCTGGTCGCTCAGGGAAGCGTCCTCTCGCAGCATCTCTAGTTCTGCGTCGCTCAGGTCTGCCAGCAGGATCCGGCCATCCGTGAAGCGATTCAGCAGAGCGTCGATGCTCGCCCCGTCGACTGCGGCGAGTTCCTCCTTGACGCGGTCGTAGAACCGTTGGAACTCAGTGATGTCGGCAATGGACGGCTTCCTGGCAGCCCGCGTTTTCATGTTGGAGATCCGCGTCGCAGTCGCGCGCCGATGGGAGAAGGGAACTCTCGGCTGAAGTGCCAGCGGCAACCCGTCAACCATCTGGGCTGCCCAGGTGCGCCAAGCATCGGCGTTCGCGTCGTCGATAGCCGACCGCGCCGCAAGGACGTCTCTGGTCCTGGCGTTCAGGAATTGTGCAGTCGGTCGGCCCAGGCCGGCCTGTTCCTTCAATCTCTTGACAGGCTGCTCGAGGTGGCCCGGATCGGTAACGGGGACTCCGGCCTTCTTGAGCTTGCGGTGAACATCTAGCACGCTGCTGAGGGTTCTCAACTCCTGGTCCAACTTGTTAATGGCTGTCTGGACCTGGCCCTGGGCCTGCGAGACATCACGGTCGTCTCTCCTGGCACGCGCGAGGGCCGTGAGTCGCCTGGCGCGTGTGGCAAGGCTGGCGGTGGGCGCGGTGTCGCTCATGAATTGGACTCCTTCACGATCTCGAGCCAGGTCTTGATGGTCTCATCGAGCTGATTGTCCACGTCGGCGATCGTGCCCCCACTTGTCTCCGCAGTCCGAATACCTGCCTCGATCCACTGCGAACTCGACTCAAGGAACTCGGCGATCTTCGGCAGGTCTGCTCCCACTACCGTGCCGAGGCTGGTCAGTCGCGCGGTGCCCGATTGTTCGGCGACGCTCGCGGCGAGCCGCTCGATCTCCTTGATGCAGCGCGAGTCCCAATCCCGGGCCTGAGCGTTCGATGCCTCCAATGCTTGGAGGTTGCTCACCGGGATCAGACCGAGGTCCTGCCCGTTCTTGACCGCCTCGACGATGGCGTCCACAGTCTCGGTGAAACTGACTTCCTCCGGCAAGTACTTCCGGATCCGGCCGGTCAACCCATTCCAGTGGAGAATCTGTCGCTCGTTGGTGCGCAATAGCGCCTTGAGTTTCCTCTGGGCGTCAGTGCACCAAGAGGGCACCCCGGAGTCATCGTCAGCGTTCGCAACCTCCTTAGCTCTGCCCACGATGCGAAGCAATCGTTGGATGTCGATCGCGTAGACGCCGCCGGAGACGCCTTGCGCCGCACCGATGCCTGCCATGAACTGGTCGACGGCCTTACCTCGCGCGGCGACGTAGTCCTGGTACGCAGCGATCCACTCGGGCGCACGTGCCGCTGCGTCTGGGCGTGCGGTCATGTCGCGCCACAGGCACGCGTTGACGTAGTCGACATCCTTCGGCTTCGCAGGCAGAGCACCGCACGCCGCCGCTCCCTTGATTAGCGACCCAGCCGCCTGGATAAGCGAGGCGTCGTCGAACGCGAGTTCGTCGACGATCCGGTGCTTGGCCGCGTCGACGCTTCCGGAAACGAGTGAGTCGAGTCGTGCAAGTGCGTCCCCTGCTCGGGCGGGGTGGCCATCCCGGATCAGGACAAGGCCCTTGAGTGTGGTCGCGTTGCGCGCTGATCGTTCGATACGAACAAACGGCAGTACGGCCAGGGCGAGGTTCTCGTTGGCACCCTCGATCGAGACCCCGCGTGCGTTCTCCGGGACTGCCCGAGCGAGAGTCATCGTGTCCGGGTCCTTGATGACGGTGTCGAACCAATCGATCCGCGAAACCAGTGCCTCGCGAACGATTTTCCTTAGGTCGCGGGCGAGGCCTTGCGGCAGGACCTGTCCCTGCGACCACTTGTCAATATCGTCGAGTTGCTTCTGAAGCGACCTCGGCAACTCCCCGCGCTTGGCACCGCCATCGTCGTGGCCGTCGCCGTCGAGGTCGCCGTCGTCGCTGCCATCGTCGGTTCCTACATCGGGTAGTACCGGATGGGAGAATACGGCGACGATGTCGTCACTTACCTTCTTCTTGGCTGCGTCGCCCCAGAAGGTGAGCAGTGACTCCACACGGCCGGCGTCTTCGGCCGAGTAATCCTCCTCGACCTGTTCGCGGACGTGTGTCGGGAGTTGCGGCAGTCTCATCACGGCGGATTCCTCGGCGAGGAACGCCGCTGGAGGGAACTTGCCGCTCTCGATGACCTCGATGTTGCTGTTCAAGGTGTCGCGGATGGCGCGCGACAACACCTTGCGCGGGTTGAAGAGGACACGGTCGCCGTCACGGGCCGCGCAGGCGCGGATTGCGCGAAGAATTGCTGGGCGGTTGTAGGGGTATAGCCCATACTCTGCGTCGCCCGACCCAGATGTGCCGAACGTCGCATGGCACGACGCGCGATAGGGGCATGCGTCGCACCCGTCCGGCACAGCCGGAGCTGCGGACTCCAGAGCGGCCTTACCGACACGAGCTGCATTGAGATACCGACCGAAGAAATCGACGAGCAGATCTTCCTGGTCGCCACCGCTCTGTTCCAGATTGAGGTCAACGTCAACCTGGTAGATCGGTGAGGAGGCCTCTGCCCGCCGGCGGAAGGTCTCGGGAAGCTGTTCGTTGTAATAACCGGGAGTGACGGCCATCAGCGTGCGGACCGTGGCGTACTTCTCCTCGCCCCGGACGACCCCAACCTCTATGATCGCGTCGAGAAGGTCACGGCGCACGCCCTGGATGAGCGCAACGTCCTCGACCAGCAGCAGAATCTCCTGTCCGACAAGCCTCTCGCGGATCTTCTTGAACGCGTGCCCGACATCACCGACGTTCAGGCTGGCCGCCTTCGTCACCGCGACGTCCAGATATTCGTTAAGAAGGCGTACCGCCTCGTTCTGCATCGGAGCGCTGGCGACGAGCCTCCTGAACAGCTTCTGGGCCGCCGCGGAAGCGTCCGCGATGTCGTCGTTGTCGACAATGTCGAGTGGCAGTTCATCGACCGTAAACTCGAGCGGTACGTCGGGTTCGTCAGCATCGCGACCGTGCAGGGCATGCTGGGCCCGGCGCTTGATGAACGCCCCCGGACGGAGCAGGTGATGCTCGAACAGTGGGTCGGTGAAGAACAAGCGCAGACCATTCTCGCCAACCAACGCCTTGCCGTAGGGGTTGTCGGCCTTGGCCGTGCGCAGTGCCTCAGCCAATTCGGCGAGGATCTTGTGCTCCATTTCGTCGGCGGTGACGCCGGAAGCTAAACTCGAGACTCTGCGCCTGATCTCGTCGAGTTCGGGATCGTGTTGGTTGACCAGGAGCGCCTCGATCACATCCTTGAGACTGGTCTGGGTCTTCTGCAGGTAAACGATGTGACGGCCGGATTTCGCAGGAATCTTTGCGTTCACCCACCGGATGAGGTGCGATTTACCCGCCCCGGACTCGCCGAGCACCGGTGCCACCAAGACGCCGTTGTTCGGCCCTCTGGTCAGAAACTCGTCGAGCACATCGAACTCCGTGATGACCGTGGCCGAATCGTCACCGACCACGCCTGCCTGCCGGCGGATTCGCAACGGGGCGTGGGTAGCGAGAAGCACCGCATCGGAAGGCGTGGCCGCCTCGGTCGGAATGGTGGCAGTGACATTCCTGGATGTCCAACAAACGTAGTTGCGTTGCGCGCTCACGGTCGTCGCTCCTTGATGGTCACGTTCGAGACGTAGCGGTCGGTGCGGAAGTTCTGCGCATCAGGAAGCGCCAACACACCCGAGGGGTCGGACTGGTAGCCCATGGTGAGGATCTGCCGCTGCTCCGCCGACGACAAAGCCAGTCCAAGCGCCGCGATCGCCAGCTTCCCGTCGTCCACGAAGCCCGGATATGTCGCGCTCGGATGGCCTGGTAGGACCGGAAGTTCGAAGCGCAGGAACTCGAGGAGACTGTCGATCGGGATCTGCTCTCCACGCGGCAGGGCGTCGCCGAACGGAGACCGGATCGCGTCGATCACGGCAACCGTCGGGTCGGGGACGATCTTCGCCTTCGAATCCCCGTCGACCGCCAGGATCCTGAGCGCCGCCTGTCCGAAGCCAAGCGCCTGACTCCACCAGCGAAATCCGTTCCACCGGGTGTCGTTGGTGAAGAGGCCCTCTGGCATGTTGGTCTGGACGTTGACCGCGTAGTGAAGGGGGACCATTGGCGGCTCCCGCATCAGCCAGACGAGAGCAGAGCGGAGATCGGGAGCGCCCTGAAAATTCTTCCCGACCTCCTCCGGAGGAAGAACGAGTCGCCGTCGCAGCAAGCGCAGGAACTCGTACGCGTCCTTCACCTCGTCGGCCCGGTAAAGCCCGTCTGTGTCTTCGCGGACAAGTCCGAACTCCCGCAACCCCGCCAACGCCCGGCGGGCGTGGGCACCTTGCTGGGAAGAGCCCGCGCGCATCGCCTCAGGCGTCACCAAATCGAGGATCTCGTCCCGACCGAGGTCCGGCTTCGCCATCACCACCCGATAGACGAGCCACATGGCCTGGGGTAGACACAGAACTGGGGATGCGTTGAGGACGTCCACGTCACAAACTCCTTAGTAGGGCATCCGCCGAGATGCTGCGGTCGCCGGTGTCGCGCAGGAGATGCCCCGGCTTGTCGGGGTTTTCAGTCGTCGCCGGTCCGACAAGGTATGAGGTGAGCCCAGATTGCATACGGTCGCGAAGCGGAGGGCCGACCGCGTCACCTCCGAGGACGAATGCCATCGGTCCCTGGTAAGTCGCAGTTAGGGTCACGGCTGCGGTGGGGTCGTCGTGGATGATCGGGGTCTGCGGCACAGCCCCCTGGAGTCGGTCGGCGTCAACCGGCGTCATCCCCGCAAAGACCCTCACGTTGCGTTGGGCCAGTCGGATGAGAAGGGGTTGCAGGTCCGCTCCCCCGTCGAACCAAATGAAGAGCGACGGCTTGTCGCCACGCCACCCCGCCAGTGGGTCGTTCGCGGGCCGGGGTAGCGGCAGTAGTGGACTGGGCTCGAGTGGGTAAATGCCGGGAGAGGTCTCCGGCTCTCGTCTGCATGCGGGGCAACCGCGGCAAGCCGCCAATGTCCGCAGCACCCCGCCGCCGTGGGAGACCTGGTAGTGGCGGGCGATCATCCGTCCCACGCACTGCTCGCCCTCGATCAGAGCAAGCGCCGATTTCAAGGCCCGCCGCTGCGCTTCTCCTGCTGCTTGCCTGACCTCCCCCATTGCCTGGATCCACCCGGCGCGCGACAAGTAGTTGCCATTGACGAGCTCGAATTCGATGAGGTCCTCCACCTCGCCGCGGAACGCCTCCAGCGACTGCGCCGAGGTCTCCTCAGACATTCCTGGTTCGGGACTCCATCGAGGGACTTGGAACCGGATGATCTCAGCTTGCGCCATCAGCGTCAGCGTCCGCACGTTCCACCGTGCGCTCTCGCCGTATCCCTCGGCCATGTAGGTCGGGAGAGAACTCTTGCGGACGCGGTACCGAAGGCCAGGAAGTTGCTTCCCGGTGCTGAGCAGGCTCTGCCATCGCTCCCAACCCCGCTCGTCGCCGATCATCGTGACTGAGCTGAGCCGCTCCGCAATGTGTCGATCCGCAGGAGCGCCGCAGAGATAGGCTATAGAGGGTCGCCCGTCACGCCCGGCGCGTCCGACTTCCTGGTAGTAGCGGTCGATCGTCTCGGGCAGGCAGGCGTGTACCACGGTCCGCACATTGGGCATGTCTAGGCCAAGACCGAAGGCTGAGGTGCCGATGATCACATCCAGACTCGTCCTGGTCCCTACGCCCGAGGAGGTCACCCCCCGCCAACGTTCCATCACCGCACGGCGGTCGGCCTCGCCGGTCTTCCCGGTCACGCTGCCTACGCGCAGCAAACCGAGACTGCGGAGGCGAACAGCCCAGTTCTCGGCGTCCTCGACCTTGCTGGTGTACAGGATCAGCGGCCGGGGCAGTCGGCTGATCGCCTCCAGCACGGCATCCTGTCGCGATTGCTCGTCAGCGCGCGTGGCGAGGAAGTACGCCGGCTCCGTGCGCAGTTCCGAACCCCAAACCAGGTCGACCTCGGCGTTCCCGACCCTGAACAGTTTGGAGATGAGGTCGACCGGTTGCTGGGCGAGCGTGGCGCTCAGCAGCAGCACCGATGGCTTCTTAGCGTCCGGGGCAGCGGCATAGCCGTCGCGGATCAGTCCGGGCATCGTCTGAAACTCAGAGCGGAAGTCAGAACCCCACTGGTCCACCAAGTGCGCCTCGTCGATCACGACCTGCTGCAGGAGACCGGCCCTCGCACAATCGAGGACGGCAGGAGCCAGACTGGACACGAAGGCCTCAGGCGACGCGTAGAGGAGACGCTGGGTTCCCGACCGCACGGCGTCGCGCAACTGCTTCTTGACGTCGGGATCAAGGGTGCCGACATAGGCGTATCTCGCGTGCGGACTGAACTGTCGACCGAGGCGCCTGGCCTCCTCATTGGTCCGACGCTCCATGTCGAGGGCCAGCACGACGGTAGGGACGACCACCATCGTGACGCCCTGGGTCGATAGCAGCACCTTGGACCATGCGATGGCGGTCTTGCCCCGCCCCGTCGGCAACGAGACCAGCACTGAGCCTCCGTCGTTGAGGACCGCGGCTCGGGCAGCCTGCCGTTGCGGTTCGCCTCGGTACGTCGGGTAACCGTGCGCCGCCTTCCAGAACGGGTCGGCCTCGAGCAACCCAGTGCGTGCTGGTTCGGCGTCGCGGTAAACCTCGAGCACCTGCTCGCGAGCGAGATCCGTCCCGACCTCGTCGCGCTCCAACGATGCGGGTGGGGCCCAGTCGAGTGCCTGGACCGAGCGGCCCCCATCGGCCAGCGGCGCCGACGTACATTTCACCGCCTCCCACTGCTGCGGATTCGGCCATGCAGCGCCCGCCGGAACAGCTAACGACGGATTTCCGCCGTAGGTGACGCGGGTAGTCAGCAGCACTTGGCGGATGAGCGAGGCGACGTCGCGCCATCCGGCCGTGCCGTTACTCAAGCCCGCCATCGCGTCGAGGAGGCGACGGCATGCGTCGCTGATCGCCCAGGCCGGATCGAGCGGAATCGTTCCGGGCCAGGCTGCGAGAGCAGCCTGGCTCGCCGTAATGTCGTCCCTAGACATGGTCGGCCCAAGACGTCGCCGAAACGACGACACAACTGACGCCAGTGACGCGGATGACGGGCTTGGCAACGCCAGCTTCGATCGCCCGTCCCATCTCGACCTCGGCGCCAAGTGCGGCGGGGTCGGTGACAAGACCGGCTGCCATGGAACGTGCTCGGCTCTGCGCAAGCACGATCTCGGTCTCCCTGCGGACCTGCTCTGCCGCCTTCTGGGACGCCTGAACTACGTCAGCGACCACCTCGACGTGCTCGCGGGCCACCGAGAAGCAACTCTCTGCGACGGGCGCTAGGTTGTTTTCGCCACCCAGCAACGAGTGGAGCGCTGGGATTCGATGGAAGTTTAAGTTGACGTCGCGACCCTTGACGTACGGCAGAGAAAGATAGCTGGCAAACCCCGGGTCGTCGACCGGGACCAAGGTGTGGGCTGGGATCCATACGCGTTGATACTGCGGCGCCAAGGCAGCGTCGGCCCGCCGTCGTGCGATGGGTTCAACCTGGGATCGACCGTGGAGCAGGTCCACCATCGGCCCGAGATCCGCCTCGATGAGGAAGTCGAATCCGAAGTACGTCATCGGCTCGTTCGGCCCGCGCTGATTCAGTCGCCACATCGCCACCGCCTGGCCCCGGTCGTCCAGGTCGAGCAGCGTCTCGACTCCGTCGATGAATGGGTTTCCTCGGCGGAAGAGCCGACCTCTCGGCCGCAGTTGCCAGCGGTCGAAGAACCCGGTCCGGGCCTCTTTAACTGTGTTGATCCGGCCGAGCAGCCTCGGGCTCAGCAGCGGCTTCTCCTCAAGCCCGTGCTCAAAGGTGACGCTGCCGTCCATGTTGGGCCTGCGGGCGAAACGGAACCCCTCTGCTCCCTCGATCAACTGCGTGAAGGCCTTCTCGATGCCCGTCGAGTCCTCCTCGTACGCCGCGATCGCCATCGCCATTGCCTCTCCATCTGCGTGTGTGCCGTAACTAGACTCCAGTGCATCCAGTTCGTTGATCCGCCGCTTTTCCCTGCGAAGTGCCTCGCCGATCGTCGTCTGCCGATCGAGGAACCCCTCGATACCTTCGGTTAGGGCGGCTGTCCAGAGGTCCTCGGCAAGGTCGTCGACAGCTTCCTGGAGGGTCGAGATCGATTCGCCGAAAATTCCGAATCCAGAGCTCAGCACCTTTACCCATGCGGTCAGCAGACCATCGGGGTCGCTGTCCGCGATGACGTACTGCTGCGCGGTGCGATGGTCGCCGTACCGATCCACGCGGCCGATTCGCTGCTCAAGGCTGTTCGGGTTCCAAGGCAGCCGGACGTGGAAGGCGAGGTCGGCCTCCTGAAAATTGCGGCCCACGTCGCCGGTCTCGTCGACGACGAGCATGCCCCCCGCGCGCCGCCACGAATCAGTCGCCTCTTCACGCTGCACCTCGGACTGTTCCTCCAGATGCGCGTAGGCGGGCACCGGGCGCCCCATGAGCCGATCGCGCAGGTTGGCGGCAAGGACCCCCCGGCCACAGAAGATGACGGCGCGCTGCTTCGGGGGGCAACGCCTCGCGATTGCTTCGGCAAGTAATTCGAGACCGTCTGTGCCGGACGCGGTGCCGAGTTCGACCAGGATTCGTGACTCAAAGCCGAGGGGCGGCGCTAGGTCAAGGAGCGACTTTTCCTCGGGGAGGAGGCCGGCTTCCTTCCCGTTTACCCGGTAGTCGAGCGCGTCGTGCAGATCGCGCACAGGTCCACCTAGGCGTGAGACCAGGACGCCCAGCGCGCGGCCATAGGGCCTTGGATCGAGTTCATCGTCGAGGATGGCGGCGGAGCAACGAGCAACCCAATCAGCGATCGCGCTCGCACCGGCGGTCACCTCCTCACCGTTGAGACGCGCGACCTTGGGGCGGGTCCGGCCGGTAAATTCGAAGGGCGTCAGCAGGCCCTTGTCGTCCAGTCGCTGCTTCTCGATCACGTGGCGTCGGTTGCGGATGACTCGATGGTGCAGTCGATAGGTCTCGGAGATGTGGGTGCGAAGAACGGCGATAGCGCTCTTCAGCGCCTCAAGGTCGACGGCTTCGGGATCGCCGCCGCCAGCCCGCATCACGCCCAGCGCACGTTCCATGGCCAGCCGGAGAGTGTCGTCCCCGGGGAGCAGTTGCCCGATCTCGTCGAACTGCAACTCCAGCAACTCGGGGTTGTTAGGGTCCGGTTCCTCGTCCAGGCCGAAGACCGCTAGCGCCAACTGGTGCCGGGCGCTGAGCAGTTCAACGAAGGCGTCTTGGTCCTCCCATCGAAACAACTGCGGGTCCAGCAGATGCAGCAAAGCGAGGTCGGTGGTCGAACTACGAGAGAATGGGGTCGCCGACAGCATGAGGACGCGTGGCGCCCCGTGCGCGATCGGGGCGATGTCGGCGTATGGTGACGCCGTCGGCCCGTCCGTGCGAGCGAGTAGGTGTGCCTCGTCGACGACGAGCAGGTCCACCCCGCTCAACTGCTTCCACTGCTTCGACGCGCTATGGGAAAGAATCACAAACGGCAATTCGCCGGCTGAGTTGACGAAGTCGTCGAGGTAGAACTTCTCAAGCAACTCCGACCGCCATTGGGCGACCATCGCGTCCGGCACGATGACGCCGATCCGACGGCCCGGTTCGTCAACGAGCAACTGACGCATCACTAGGCCGGCCTGGATCGTCTTGCCCATCCCCACCTCGTCGGCAAGGAGGTAGCGCTGCACGGGGTCTCGGATGATCCGGAGCGCAGCATTGATCTGGTGTGCGTGGATGCGCACGCCGGACGACATAATGCCGGTTGCAGAGGCTGTCGCCGCGCGCTCAGCCAGCAGCGCTCTCCGAACGGGCTCCCGCGCGTCTCGGAAGCGAGGGGATTCATTCGCTCCGCTCAACAGCGCCTGCAGCGGATCCCGCGGTGCCTTCTCCCACCGGACCCGCAGGCGGCTCTCGGCTATGTCCACGTCCCAATGTTGGTTGGGCACCCGCACGTAGTAGACGCCCATGTCGTCGTCGCCGCCAACGACGCGGCCAGCGCGCCACCGGTCGTTGCCGTCCTTGAAGTGGACCTTGGTCTGCTCGCCGAGGGGCACGCGGCGTACATCGGCGACATCACACCACACGACATCGGCCACCGGCTCAGCTGCCGACTCGAAGAACTCGATTCTGGCCTTGGCCCCGTCAAATTCCGCGACTCGACCAATGCCTGGCGACAACGGGAAGGTCACTAGGTTTCCCAGGGAAAGCACCACTATTTGCCCGCCCCCCGGCGGCACCGACGGTGCCCTGGACGGAGCGCGCCCCGACGACATAGCAGCGCTTCCATGCGTGGAGTCGTGTCCTTCGTCCAGGCAACGCGGCGAGCAACTTCTGTCACACCAAGGCAGTCTAGCTGTCGCGATGCCCTCGAGGATTTCGGGTGAACGGGTTGAGGAACGGAGTCAGATGCGCATCCGGCTGCAGCCGCGACCGGCTTGCAGGGTCTCTCGACCGCCGACAGGTCAGCCCGATAGGTCTAGGCGCATGCGGGCGAAGCGAGTCGGCTGCCGCCACCATCAATGCTCGAACGCGGTGTCTGCCTCCCTCGACGATAACCGTGGGCGCCACGCGGGTGTCGCAACCGGCTCGCGGCTGAACCGACCGAGATGTTAGACGGCATGAGCAGGTTGAGGCCCCGCTCGCACATGTTTCGTGGGTTGCCGGGCAAGCCTCGGTTGTCCGGTCGGGCCACAAGTTGCGGGATGCCTCGGGACTGCTGCACCGATACGTGACATCCGATCTGGCTTGCCCGCCGGGCGCTTGGAAGGATGTGCATCAGGCCGCTCCCTACCCCAGGAGTTCCGCGACGACGTCGCGCGTGTGGCCCGGTTCCGTGAGGATGGCATCACGATCGCACAGATCGCGAAGGACTTCGGCGTCCACGAGATGACGCTCCACTATGGATCCGCCAAGCCGACATCGGCGACGGCAAACGTCCCGGCGGGAGTCGCCCGAGCCGCGTGACGCCCGCATGCAGATTCGGCTGTTGATGCAGGAGAACGAGGATTCTGCGCCGTGCCGCTGCCTACCTCTCGCAGGCCCACGTGCGGGGAGAGACGCTACCCGCTCGTGAGTGAGCTCGCTGAGGACGGCATTCCCGTTGAGGTGTCCCCTGCGGGTCTTGAAGCTCTCCCGCCAGCCCTAGCACCACTGGCGGAGACAGAGCAGGTCGCCAGGCCGAGCTCGTCGAGGCCTACCGGGCCAACGCACTCCTGGACGCCCACCGCTACGACCCCGAGTTCGGCTACCGGTTCCTGGTCAGCGAAGCCGCAGAAGCGGGTGAGGTGATGTGTGAGCGGACGGGTGAAGGATCTGCCGGGACAACCAGCGGTAGTCCACCTTCGGCAAGAGGCGGGCCAAGAACGGGAAGCACCGGGACCGACGGTCCACGACGGGTCTGGTCCAGCGGGACTTCTCCGCCGATGAGTCAACGAGCTGTGGCCGACCGACATCACCGAGCACTGGACCGACGAGGGCAAGCTCTACTCGAAACCACAGAAACCGAAGCGTTTGACCCGCTGTTTCTCTGTGTGGAGCCTAGGGGACTCGAACCCCTAACCCCCTGCTTGCAAAGCAGGTGCGCTACCAATTGCGCCAAGGCCCCGTACGCCCGAGGGCGTGCCGGACCATGTTACGGCACGGGCGACGTTCGGCACCAACCGCCGACGAGACCCGCCGACTGCTGATTGCGCTTCGGCCTGTAGCCCCCCCCTCGTCAAGCTCGGGGCCTCTCGACAAGCTCGAGGGGCGGAGGGGGGGACCTCTCGACAAGCTCGAGGGACGGACCTCTCGACAAGCTCGAGGAACGGGCCCTCGACAAGCTCGAGGAGCGGTCAGCGGCCGTACGCGTACGAGATCGGGTCGGTGGTCAGGTCGGCGATGACGTTGGTCGACAACCGGGAGGTCTGGTCGTACTGCCGAGTCTGGCCGCCGGTCTGGTACTGGAACCGGAGCCGGACGGTGTACTCGTAGGTGCCCGACATCTGGGGTCCGTCGACGATCGCGCGCCAGTCGGACTCGGGGTTGGTGTCGACGGCCCACTGCACGGAGTCGGGCACCAGGCCGGGCACCTCCTGGGCCTTGAACGGGCAGTTCTCCGGCTGCAGCTCCTTGGTCTTGGAGCACTCGGCCATCAGCTCGCCGAGGCCGGTGTACGCGGCCTGCTTGCCCTCGTCGGTGATCGAGACCGACATCGTCGGCTCCAGCGACGGGATGCCGACCATGATGTCCTGCACCGGTTCGCTCCACGCCAGGTTGGGGGTGCCGGTGCCGAACTCGTAGATCCCCGGGAAGAGCGTCAGCGACGCCGGGTTCGACGGCTTCGCACCGTTCACGGTGATGTCCACCCCGGACAGGTCGGCCTCGGGGATCACGTACGTCCGGGCGGCGTCGACCAGCTTCCAGCCGTCGTCGCCCTCGGACACCTTGTACTGGATCCGCTGCTGCTCGTTGCCGACCTTCAGGTTCACCGTCACCCAGGTCGGCGACTCCTCGTGGATCGACACCTGCGAGATGCCGCCCAGCTCGTTGGACCGCTTCAGCACCTCGTCGGTCAGCAGGGTGGTGTCGGTGATCGGCTCCGCGGAGTAGGTCATGGCCTCCTGTGCGTTGGCCGCCTGCAATGCCTCGAAGTAGTTCAGCACCATGTCGCCCTTGGTGTCGCGGAAGATCAGGTACGCGCCCGCCACGATCGCCAGCACGAGCACCAGCCCGCCGGCGACCAGCCCGATCAGCAGTCCCTTGCCCACCTTCCGCTTCGCCGGTGGCGGCGCGATCGCCTGGTGCCCCACGCCGACCGGCGGGTGTGGCGGCGGACCACCCTGCGGCCCGGATCCGCCCGGACCACCGGGCCCACCTTGGCCACCGGGCCCATCCGGACGCCCGCCATGGCCGGCCTGCCCACCGGGCGCACCCGGTCCACCGGCACTCGATTGTCCGTACGGCCCGCCCGGGCCACTCCCCTGCGGGCGCGGGGCACTCCCCTGCTGCTGCGGCCCACCCGGAGCTCCCGGAGCACCCGGCCCGCCCTGCTGCCCGCCGGGCCGCTGCCCGTACAGCACGGTCGACTCCTCGGGGTTGGCCGAGGCCTGCCCCCACGGCCCACTCGCGGTGCCCGACGACGCCGGCGGCATCGACCACGGATCGGGTTGCCCACCCGGCCCACCAGAAGCAGGGCCAAGACCACCGGAACCAGCGGGACCACCGGACCCACCACCTGGCTGCGATCCGGGCCGACCGGGGGGCATCGGGGGCTGGGCGTTCATCACTGCTCCTCGCGTGGTCTCAGATGCCCGAGCCGCTCGTACGTACGAGGGCCGGGGCCGTGGGGCGTCAGTTGCCGTAGCTCAGCTTCGGCGGGTCGGTCGTCATGTCGGCCTTGACGGTGGTGCTCAACGTGACCCGCTGATCGTACGACTGCTTCTCAGCGCCACGGGTGTAGGTGAACTGCAACCGGACCGTGTACGGCAGCAGCCCCCGCACCTCCCTCGGGTCGGTGAGCAGCTGCGGCTGCCACTTGGCGGCCGGATCGCCGACGATGGTCCACTTGATCGTGTTGGTGTCGGGCGTGCCGTTGAACGACGACGTCTTCAACCGGAACGGGCACCCCGCCGGCTCCAACTCCTTCTTGGCCGCACACCCCTTCAGCCATTCCCGGATCGCGGTACGGGCGGCCTCCTTGCCCTCGTCGGTCATCTCCACCCGCATCCCGGCCATCGGGGTCATCACCATGCCGCCGGTGAAGACCTTCTTGGGCTCGGTCCACGCCAAGTTCTTTGTGCCCGTGCCGAACTCGTACGTCCCGGGGAACAGGTACATCTGGCCGGTGGCGCCCGGCTTCACCCCGTTCACCAGCAACGGTGCGTTCTCCGTCCCGACGGTCATCATCCTCACCTGGAAGGCGGCGTCGGTCATCTTCCACTCACCGTCCACCTTGGTGACCCCGTACGTCACCTCGTCGACGGTGCCGCCGATCTTCATCGACACCGTGACTGACCTGCTGGTCGACGACTGGACCACGACGTCGGTGATGGCGCCCAGTTCGTTCGACTTCTTGAGCACCTCGTCGGTCAGCAGCGACTTGTCGATCGGGTCGTTGCTGGAGTACGACAGCGCCTCGGTCGCGTTGCCGGCCGCCAGCGCGGCGAAGTACTTCTCCGCCATCTCGTCCGGCTTGTTGTTGATCACGAACACGATGACCCCGACCATCGCCAGGATCGCCAGCACCACGAACCCGCCGATCAGGCCGAGCACCAGGCCCAGCGGCGACTTCTTCTTCGGCGGCGGACCCGCCGGCGGCACCGGACCGCCGGGGTAGCTCGCCGAGGCGGCCGACTGCGGTCCGTACCCGGGCGGTGTCGGTTGCTGGGGCTGCCCCGAGTAGCCGGCGGGCTGGCCCGAGTAACCACCCTGCTGACCGTAGCCCGGCTGCCCCTGCGGAGCACCTGGTTGACCTTGTGGAGCGCTCGGCTGACCCTGTGGAGTGCCGTGCTGCCCCTGGGGTGCACCGGACTGGCCCTGGCCGTGCGGGGTCAGCCCGAACTCGTCGTACGGCTGCGGGCCTTGGGGGTAGCCACTCATCACCGCTCCCATCTGTCGTTCAACGCCGCCCCCACTGTACGGGCGCACGGGCCCGCTCAGGAGTTGTCCACAGACATTCCTGCGACCCCGGCGGCCGGCGCCCACCGACCGACGGCTCGGAGCGACGGCACCCGATAGACTCGTCGGTCGTGCCGAGCCTCAACAACGCCCAGTCCAACGCACTCGCCGAGATGCTGCGGATCACCCCGGTCGTCGACCGGTTGGCCACGCTGTTCGTCGACGCCGGCCACGAACTCCACCTCGTCGGCGGTTCGGTCCGCGACGCCCTGCTCGGCCGGCTCGGCAACGACCTCGACTTCACCACCGACGCCCGGCCAGAGCAGATCCAGCCGCTGCTGACCTCCTTCGCCAGGTCGTCGGCCCCCGGCGGCGGGGTGTGGGACATCGGCCGCGCCTTCGGCACCATCGGCTGCCGCTTCGTCGACGGCGACGGCGCCGACTGGGTGATCGAGGTGACGACCTACCGCAGCGACGCGTACGCCCCCGACTCCCGCAAGCCGGAGGTCGCCTTCGGGGACACCCTGCTCGGCGACCTGGTCCGCCGCGACTTCACCGTCAACGCCATGGCGATCGCGCTGCCGGACCAGAAGTTCACCGACCCGTACGGGGGCCTGTCCGACCTGGCCGCCGGCCGGCTCGCCACCCCCGGCACGCCTGAGCAGTCGTTCTCCGACGACCCGCTGCGGATGATGCGGGCGGCCCGGTTCACCTCCCAGCTCGGGTTCACCCCCGACGAGCAGGTGGTCGCCGCGATGACCGCGATGGCCGATCGGATCTCGATCATCTCCGCCGAACGGGTCCGCGACGAGCTGTGCAAGCTGGTGCTGACCGACTCCCCACGCGCCGGGCTCGGCGTGCTGGTCGACACCGGGCTGGCCGACCACGTGCTGCCCGAACTGCCGGCGATGCGGCTGGAACGCGACGAGCACCACCGCCACAAGGACGTGTACGAACACAGCCTGACCGTGCTCGAGCAGTCGATCGAACTGGAACGCGACCGCGGCCACGAGCCCGACCTGATCGGCCGGCTCGCCGCCCTGCTGCACGACATCGGCAAGCCGAAGACACGCCGGTTCGAACCCGGCGGCAAGGTGTCGTTCCACCACCACGACGTGGTCGGCGCCAAGCTGGCCCGCAAGCGGCTGCAGGCGCTCAAGTTCCCCGGCGACGAGGTGAAGGCGATCAGCAAGTTGATCGAACTGCACCTACGGTTCCACGGGTACGGGGGCCCCGACGGCACCCGGGCCGACGCCCGCGGCGGGCCCGAGTGGACCGACTCGGCCGTCCGCCGCTACGTCCGCGACGCCGGCGACGAGGTGGAGCGGCTCCACATCCTGACCCGCGCCGACTGCACCACCCGCAACCAGCGGAAGGCGACCCGGCTGCGGAAGGCGTACGACGACCTCGAACGTCGGATCGCCGAACTGGCGGCCGAGGAGGAACTCGCCGCGATCCGGCCCGACCTCGACGGCACCCAGATCATGGAGCTGCTCGACATCGGGCCCGGCCCTGTCGTCGGCGAGGCGTACCGGCACCTGCTGGAGCTCCGGCTCGACCGCGGTCCGATGACCACCGACGAGGCGACCGCCGAGCTGCGACAGTGGTGGGCCGATCGCTGAGGTCGGGCGCCCCCGGACAAGGCGCACCCGTCCAAGAGCATGGTGATCGTGGTGGACATCCCTAGGATTGGGTGGGTGACGAGCCGGCCCACCGCAGTTCGCCGACCCCGCTCCGGGGGACGGCCGCTGCCGGTGACGCTCCGGCTGCTGCTGGTGCTGCTGCTGGTCGCCGCCCCGCTGACGGTCGCCGTACCGGCCGAGGTCGCCACCGCCGCCGAACCGGCGCTGGTCCGGGTCGACCTGAACGAGCAGCAACCCACGGTCGCCCGCGCCGGCGACACGGTGCGGCTCAGCGGCACGGTCACCAACACCACCGACCGGCCGCTGTTCCACATCCAGGTGCTGATGTGGCGCAACCAGGCCCCCTACACCGACCTGGAACAGCTCGGCACGGTGCTGGCCTCCGAACCGGACCAGCCGATCGGGGCCCGCCTCACCGAGCCCAGCAACTACGTCGACCTGACCCAGAGCGTCGCCGCCCCCGACCTGCAGCCGAGCCTGGCGCCCGGCGAGTCGCTGCCGTTCACCGTCACCGCGACCCTCGACCAGCTCCTGCTGCCGCAGTACGACGCGGCGTACCTGATCGGGGTGCACGTCAAGGGCAACCCGGTCCGTGAGGACGCGACCCGACCCACCATCGGCCGCGGCCGGATCCTGCTGCCGGTCGTCTCCGGGGCCGGCGAGGGCGGCGCACCGGCCCGGACCACCTCGCTCACCTCGGTCGTGCTGCTGCGGTCCGCGCCGAGCCGGGTGGGCGCCGACCAGTTCATCGACGACCACCTCGCCGCCGAGGTCGCCCCGGGCGGCCGGCTGCGCACCCTGCTCGCCGGGGCCGCACGGGAGAACACGAGTTGGGCGGTCGACCCGGCGCTGGTCGACGACCTGGCAGTGATGGCGCGCGGCTACCTCGTCCGCGGCCCCGACGGGTTGCGGCCGGGTGCCGGGGCGGTCGACGCCGCCGCCTGGCTGGCCGAGTACGACGCCCTCGACGCCGGGGCCGGCTACCGGCTGCGGTACGCCCAACCCGACCTCGCCGCCCTCGCCCACCACGGCCAGGCCGAGCTGTTGGCGTACGGGGAACGCGCCGCCGACGCCGTGGACCGGACCCAGAACCTGCCACTGCTCGGATTCCCCGCCGACGGGCTCGCCGACGAGCAGACCCTCGAGCTGGTGCTGCAGGGCGAGGCGCAGGTGGTCCTGCTGTCGCAGACCAGCACCGGCTCCCCGCAGCTCGCCCGGGCCGACGAGCGTCCGGTCGTGTCGTTCGAGGCGGACGCGTTCGCCGGCGGGCCCGGACCCGAACCGGACGCACCGCTGAAGGTGCAGCAGCGGATGCTGGCGGCCGGGCTGATCCGCGCGCTGACCGGGGAACCGGTCGTCCGGCTCGTCACCACCGCCGACCAGCTCGGCCACGACACCGGCGCCGAGGCCCCCTACCTGGTCCGCGAACCCCTGCAGACGTTGGCCGCCGGCCAGCCGACCCTGGGGTACCCGCGGCTCACCATGCCCGCCGGGGCGGTGCCGCCCGAGCTGACCGCCGACCAGGTCGACGCCGTGGTCGACCTGACCGCCAACTACCGCGCGTACGAGGAACTGCTCGTCGCGCCCGGCCCGCTGGCGCAACATGCCGACTCGATCCTGGCGAGCGGGCTGTCGGCCGCCTGGCGGGGTCAGCCTGCAGCACAGGACACCTTCCTGCAGCCGGCCCGGGTCGCGATCGGCGGCATCCTGTCAGGTGACTCGGTCACCCTCGGCCAGCCGGTCCCGGCGATCCTCACCGGCTCGACCGGATCGTTCCCGCTGATGGTCACCAACAACCTCGACGTGGCCGTCCGGGTCCGGGTCGCGGTGACGTCGACGAACACCTCCCGGCTCGAGGTGCAGCCGGTCGACGAGGTGGTGATCCAGCCCGGCGAGACGATCCAGGTGCAGGTCGCCGCGCAACCGTCGGCGAACGGTGAGGTCGCGGTGATCGCCCAGCTCACCACGATGTCGGGCACCCCGCTCGGGCCACCCACCACCCGTACGGTCATCGCCACCCAGTACGGCACGGTCGGCTGGGCGATCGCCATCGCCGCCGGTGCGGCCTTCTTCATCACCGCCGCACTGCGGATCCGGCAGGTCCGCCGGGAACGGCTCCGCAAGGGTGAGCCGGAGTTGGAGCCGTCACTGACCTCGAGCGGTCCGGCGTCGAGCCTGACCACCGGCGCCCCGTCGGGCACGGTCGTCCCGGGCGAGGTCGTACCTGATCATGAACCCGTACGTGATCATGAGCCCGTACGTGATCATGAGCCCGTACGTGATCATGAGCCCGTACGTGATCATGAAGCCGGGGCCCCCGACGACGAGGGTCGGCCGTGACACCGGGACCCGATGACGACCAGACGGTGATCCGCCCGCCCGACGACGACTCGACGCGGATCCGGCCCCCCCTGGACCTGCGCGACGAACCGGTTGCTCCGTCCGCCCTCACGACCGAGCACGTGCCCGAACGCGCGGCCGAGTCGTACGACACCGACGGCACCGACGCCCACGACACCGACACCGACACCGACGAGAAGGCCCGGACCGCCAAGCAGATGGCGGCCACCCTGTTGATGGCCTCGGGCACCCTCGCCTCCCGGCTGCTCGGGTTCGTCCGGGCGATGCTGATCGCGATCGTGCTCGGCAACGGCACCCGGCAGGTCGAGATGTTCTCGCTGGCCAACACGGTGCCCAACATGATCTACGTGCTGCTCGCCGGCGGTGTGCTCAACACCGTGTTCGTGCCGCAGATCGTCCGGGCGATCAAGAAGCATGCCGACGGCGGCGAGGCGTACACCAACCGGATCCTCACCGCCTTCCTGGTGATCCTGGCCGCGGTGACCGTCGCCGCCACGCTCGCCGCCCCGCTGATCGTCGACGTGTACGTCAACGTGGCCTGGCAGGCCCCGGAACTGGCGATGCACCACGACAACATCGTGATGCTGACCTACCTGTGCCTGCCGCAGCTGTTCTTCTACGGGGTGCACGTCCTGGTCGGGCAGGTGCTCAACGCCCGTGAGAAGTACGGCCCGATGATGTGGTCGCCGATCGCCAACAACGTGATCGCGATCGCGGTGTTCGCGCTCTACCTGGTGGTCTGGGGCAGCGGCAACACCGCGGAGCCGTTCACCCCCGCCCAGGTGTGGGTGCTCGGCGGCGGCGCCACCCTCGGCATCATCGTGCAGGCCCTGATCCTGGTGCCGTTCATGAAGCGCGCCGGGTTCGTCTACCGCCCCCGGTTCGACCTGCGCGGCACCGGGCTCGGCCACACCTTCTCGCTGGCCCGGTGGACCCTGCTGTTCGTGCTGGCCACCCAGCTCGGGCTGGTCGTGATCACCCGGCTGGCCAGCTCCGCACCGGCCGACGGCTCCGGTGCCGGCTGGCACGCCTACAACCAGGCGTACCTGTTGTGGATCCTGCCGCACTCGCTGGTGACGGTGTCGCTCACCACCGCGATGCTGACCTCCGCCTCGGCGCGGGCCGCCCACCACGACCTGGCCGGGGTGGCGGCCGAGTCGATGCGGACGATGCGGCTCGCGTTGACCGCCCTGTTGCCGATGGCGGTCGCCTTCCTCGCGCTCGGGCTGCCGATCACCGAGCTGCTGTTCGGCAACGGCGAGGGCGCCGAAGACGCCCGGTTCCTCGGCTGGACCCTGATGGCGCTCGCCGTCGGGCTGGTCCCGTTCACCCTCAACTACGTCTGCCAGCGCACCTTCTACGCCCTCGAGGACACCCGCAGCCCGTTCCTGCAGCAGGTCATCGTGGTGGTGCTGAACGTCGGGTTCGCGCTGCTGCTGGTGCTGCCGTTCCGGGCCCCCGCGTTCGTCGCCCCCGCGCTCGGACTGGCCTACTCGCTCGCGTACGCCATCGGCTTCGGCATCTCCTTCGGCTGGCTCAAGCGGCGCCTCCCCCACCTGGACGGCAACCGGCTGCGACGACTGGCCGTACGGCTGCTGATCGCGGTCGCGCCGGGCGCGGTGCTGGCGTACGTGGTGTGCACCATCCTGGGCGCCGAGGCCGGGCAACTGGTCCGGGCCGGCCTGCTCGCCGGGTCCGGGATCATCGCCGTCGGATCGTTCATCGGACTGTCGCGGCTGTTCCACATCACCGAGGTCTCCGAGATCCTCAGCACCCTGCGGCGTCGGCGACCCGCGGACGGGGACCACGGGGACGGCGACGGCGGACCCGACGGCGGACCCGGCGGCGACGGGGAGGGCGGACCCGGCGATGACGGTGGACCCGCCGTTCGCGGCCGCAGGTTTGTTGACGAAGGCAACAATTCGGCGGCGGATCCGGACCGCCCCGGTGCTGCCACTGGCCCGAATGCGTCCGGGACGCCTAGCATCACTCCCGTAGCCGGTGCTGGGTCTTCCGTCGCCGGCCCGGGTTTTGCTGGGGCGCAGGACACCGAGACGTCCGCCCTCGCCGAGGCAGGTGGCATGAGACTGGAGACTGGGCGGCACGCGGCGAGCCACGGCTCGCCCGACTCCACCGTCCACGAGGCGGTCCCCACCGACGAGTCCCCGGCCGGCGCCACCGGGCAGTTCGACGGAACCGGGCAGTACGACGCCACCGAGCAGTTCGACCGGGCCGGTCCGTACGACGACATGACCGCCCTGCAGCCGGTCTCGGCGATCCGCGACGACGTGGCGTCGGGAACGGTGCTCGGTTCGCGGTACCGGCTCGAGGAGCAGATGGAGCTGCGCCACGAGGTGACCACCTGGCGCGCCTTCGACGCCGTGCTGTCGCGGTCGGTGGTGATCCACCTGTTGCCGGCCGGCGACCCACGGGCCGCCGAGGTGCTCGCCTCGGCCCGCCGTGCCGCGATCGCCACCGACTCCCGCTTCTTGCGGGTGCTCGACGCCGTCGAGTCGAACGATGACGAACACGGCTCGTACGTGGTGTGCGAGTACTCGCCCGGGCAGAACCTCACCACCCTGCTGGCCGGTGGTCCGCTGTCCGCCCTCGAGGCCGCGTGGGTGGTCCGGGAGGTCGCCGACGCGATGGCCGGGGTGCACGCCCTCGACCTGTACCACCTGCGGATCAGCCCGGACACGGTGTGGATCACCCCGACCGGCAACGTGAAGATCGGCGACATGGCGATCCGCGCCGAGCTGCGACCCGGCGCCGAACTCGACCCGTCCGATCCGGCGACGCTGAAGCGGGGCCGCACCGCCTTCCAGCCCGAGACCCCTGAGGCGCACGACGTCGCCGACCTGGGCCGGCTGCTGTACGCCTGCCTGGTGCACCGCTGGCCCGGCGGTCACCGGTACGGGATGGAGGCCGCCCCGGTGAACGGGGCCGACGGCTGGTTGACGCCGCGCCAGGTGCGCCACGGCGTCTCGCCGGCGCTGGACCGGATCTGCGACCAGATCCTGACCGCCCGGCCCCGGCAGGGCGACTCGCTGCGGTCGGCGACCGAGATCGTGACCGCGTTGACCCGGGTGCTCGGCACCGCCGACGCCTCCGGCGACCTGGAGCGCCGGCTGCAGCAGCCGGTGCCGCAGGTGGTGCCGGAGGAGGGCGAGCCGATCGTCCCCACCGAGACGCCGCTGGAGACCTACTACGCCCAGGCCAACACCGACCGGCACGGCCCGGCGTCCCCGGAGACCCCGACCGGGGCGTTGACCGCGGCGACGACCGAACCGCCATCGGGCCGGCGCTGGCTGCTCGGCGCGATCATCGTGCTGCTGGCGATCCTGCTGATCGCGATCATCGCAGTCGCGGCCCAACTGCAACGCTCCGGCGACGAGGGCCCGACCACCACACCGACGGCGGAGTCCTCGCTGCCGCCGGCCGAACCGACGGTCCACACCATCACCGGCGGGATCGACTTCGACCCCCAGGGCGACGGCCGCGAGGAGAACCGCGAACAGGTGCCACTGGCGTACGACAAGAACCCCGAGACCGGCTGGACGACCGACCGCTACCGGGGCAACCCCGCGTTCGGCGGGCTCGGCAAGGACGGCGTCGGGATCGTGGTCGACCTGGGCAGCCCGGTCCGGGTGAGCCAGGTGAAGCTGTTGCTGGCCAACTCCGGGGCGGACCTCGAGGTGCTCGTACCGAAGGAGGGTGCGGACTCGATCACCGAGCCGCCGCTGGCCTCGGTCGAGGACTGGCGTAGCGTGGCCCAACAGGCCAAGGCCGACGAGGAGCTCACGGTGGAGCTGTCCGAGCCGGAGACCACGCGGTTCGTGCTGGTGATGTTCACCTCGTTGGCGCCGGACGGTGGCAACAACTACCGGGCCGGGGTGAACGAGATCGAGGTGAGTGGGTGACGTCGGAGACACGGCAGGCATCGGTGAACGATGCCGAGGAGCTGTCCGACGAGGCACTGCTCGCCGCACACGTCGCCGGCGACCCGGCCGCGTTCGGCCAACTCGTCCGCCGCCACCAGGACCGGCTCTGGGCCGTCGCGTTGCGCACCATCCGACACGGCGAGGACGCCGCCGACGCGCTGCAGGACGCCTACATCTCCGCCTACCGCCGGGCCGGGTCGTTCCGCGGCGACTCGAAGGTGACCACCTGGCTGCACCGGATCGTGGTGAACGCCTGCCTGGACCGGATCCGGCACAACAAGGTGCGCAAGGCCGACGCACTGCCCGACGACCACGACCGGATGGCCGACCTCGCCTCGCGGGCGACGAGTCAACCCGACCTGGTCGCCCAGGGTGCCGTCCGCGCCGACATCGCCAGCGCCCTGAACGAGCTCAACCCGGACCAGCGGGCCGCCCTGATCCTGGTCGACATGGAGGGCTACTCGGTGGAGGAGGCCGCGACCATGTTGGGCTGCGCCACCGGCACCATCAAGAGCCGCTGCTTCCGCGGCCGCGCCAAGCTGGTCCCGCTGCTGGAGCACCTCCGGGAGCCGTCATGATGCCGCTTCCGGAACGGACGTCACTGCGGGGGAACCCGCTGGAACCGGTCGTACGTCACAAGGGGGTGCCCGACTCGGATCGGGACCCCTGCCGTACCCAACCGCAGCCGGACGTGGAGCCGAAATGACGCATCTCTCGCCAGCCGAACTGGATCACCTGACCACGGGTCAGCTGTCCGTGGCCGACCTCACCGACGCGCAGCTCGACCATGCCCTGGAGTGTCCCGACTGCTCGCCGGCCCTGACCGCCGCCAGCTCCGGGCAGGACGCCGTCGCCACGGCCTTGGCCACCGACCCGTCTCCGACCATGCCGGCCGACGTGGTGGCCCGCCTCGACGCCGTGCTCGCCGCCGAATCCCGCCGCCGCACCTCCGGCACCGCCGACCGGGAAGCCGCCGCCGCGCACGCCGCCCACGCCAAGCGGTTCACCCTCGGCACCTTCGGCGACAACTCACCCCACCGGGCCCCGACCCCGCACAAGGCCACCCCACGCGAGGACCGGCACCGCACCACCCACTGACGCCGCTGGGCTGACGTGAAGAAGGGCGTCTGAGCGACATACGCGACACATACGTCCACGTGTGTCGCTGTAGCGCCCACTTTTACGAGCCCATCGACCCTGGGGGACGTCTCGACGAGCTCGACGGGCGTGACCGCGGAGCAGGGGCTAGGTTGACCTCGTGGACCTTCCCGTGAACCCGCCGGTGCAGCCGATGTTGGCCAAGGCGGTCAAGCAGGTGCCCGATCCGGCGAAGTTTCCGGGCGGGTTGTCGTTCGAGCCGAAGTGGGACGGGTTCCGCTGCTTGGTGTTCCGCGACGGGGACGAGGTCGAGCTCGCCTCCCGCAACACCAAGCCGCTGACCCGCTACTTCCCCGAGGTGGTCGAGGCCGTCCTCGAGCAGACCCCGGATCGGTGCGTCCTCGACGGGGAGATCTTCGTCGCGATCGGGCCCCGGCTGCAGTTCGAGGTGCTGCAGGACCGGATCCACCCGGCGGCGTCGCGGATCACCAAGCTGTCGCAGGAGACGCCGGCCGGGTTCGTCGCGTTCGACCTGTTGGCGGCGGGTGACGAGTCGCTGCTCGACCAGCCGTTCGCCGTCCGGCGGGAGCGACTCACCGAGGTGTTGGCCGGCGCGCCCGGTCCGGTGCACCTGACCCGCACCACCACCGACCGCGACACCGCGGTCCGCTGGTTCGACCAGTTCGAGGGGGCCGGGCTGGACGGGGTGATCGCCAAGCCGCTGGACGCGCCGTACGAACCGGGCGTCCGCTCGATGATGAAGGTGAAGCACGAACGTACCGCCGACGTGGTGGTCGCCGGCTACCGGCTGCACAAGACGTCGACCCCGGACAAGCCACTGCTCGGCTCGCTGCTGCTCGGGCTGTACGCCGACGACGGCGAGCTGCAGCACGTCGGGGTGGCCGCCTCGTTCACCGCCGCCCGGCGGGCCGAGCTGATCGCCGAACTCGCACCGCTGGTGTGCGACCTGGCCGACCACCCGTGGGGCAAGTGGCACGAGTGGGCGATCGCCAACCCCGACAGGTCCCCCGGCACGCAGAGCCGGTGGAGTGCCGGCAAGGACCTGTCGTTCACACCGCTGCGGCCCGAGCGCGTGCTGGAGGTCAAGTACGAGGCGATGGAGGGGCGCCGGTTCCGCCACACCGCCCACTTCAAGCGGTGGCGCACCGACCGGGACCCTCTAAGCTGCGGCTACGACCAGCTGGAGCAGCCGGTCAGCTACGACCTGGCGGAGGTGCTCGGAGGATGAACGTGCCGACCGGAGAACGCGTGCGCACCACCGAGCACGTGCCGACCCGCGAACAGTGGCGGGACTGGCTGGGGATGCGGCCCGACCCGGACGCCCAGACGGGCGTCGGCACCGTGTCCGGCCACGTCACCGAGCTGACGGTGACCTCGTGGGGCACCACCTTGGAGTGCCGCTGGCAACGGCCCACGGGTCGCCAGCTCGGTACGGTGCTGGTGCCGTTCTACTCGGTGGAGACCGTCTTCGGCCAGCCGACCGCCGACCGCCCGCGACCGACCACCAACGCGGTCGCCGACCGGTTCCTGGAGCGTGGGCTCGCGGTGGTCGCCGTCCCGTGGTGGGCCGAGGTGGAGGCGATCGCGACCAACATGCCGCGCGACTCGCTGGTCGCCAAGTACGACACCCCGGCACGGCGGTTCCTGGCACGCAACGCCGGGACCTCGCTGGGCCGGGCGCTGGCGGAGCTCGAGCTCGCGGTCGAGGCGTGGCGGGGTGCCGGTGGCACCGGTCCGCTCGGCGTGATGGGCCACTCGTTGGGTGGCAAGCTCGCGCTGTGGTTCGGCGCCCTCAACTCCGACGTCGCGGCCGTGATCGCCCACGAGATGGGTCTGGGTTGGGAGGCCTCCAACTGGTTCGACCCGTGGTACCTCTCCGATGCCGACGGCGAGCCGCTGACCCCACCGGCCGGGATGGACGCCCTGCTCGACCTGATCGCCCCCCGCCCGTTCCTGTACGGCGGGGGCGGCGGCCAGGGTGCCGGGTTGGCGTACGACGGTCCCGGCAACGAGGCGACCGTGGCACGCAGCCTCGACCGGGTCGGCAACAAGCCCCGCTGGCTCGACATCATCCGCCACAACAACGGGCACGCGATGCCACGGCACGTGGTCGCCGCGATGGCCGACTGGTCGGTCAGCCGATTGATCCGGGCCGCCTCCGACCGCCCCGACTGACCGCTCAGAACGACAGGAACGCGGCCCCGGCGATCAGCGACTTCAGCACCACCAACAGGGCGGACGGGACGACCCACTTCTCGGGCCTCGTCGGCAACGACTCCCAGCGGCGTACGGTGAGCGCGCCGATGATCAGCGCCAGGCCGAGCAGGAACCCGTACGCCCAACCGCCGACCACGACCCATGGTCCCTGGGTCCAACCCAGCACCAGGCCCGCCACCATCACGAACGCTCCGCCGACCAGGCCGAGGCGGTGCTTCGACCGGATCGCGGTGAGCAACGACCAGCCCAGCAGCAGGGCGGCGATCCCGTACATCACCCAGTAGCTGGCGGCCGAATCACGGCCCGTCGGCGGGTTCTCCGGGATCTGGTCGCCGTCGGAGGTGGCGAGTCGGAGGCCGAGGGTGTCGACCCACCGGGCGGTGTTGCCCATCACCAGGTAACCGCGGCCGGCCTCCCGGTCGAGGGCGAGCATCGTGCGGAAGCCGCCGGTGCCGCCGTTGTGCCAGGTGATCGTGCGGCCGTTGCCCTCGGAGACGCGCCAGACCCGTCCGACCTCGTTCCCCTCACCGAGTTCCAGGGTCGGCTCCATCGCCTCCACACCGGGGGCGGTACCGGCCAACAGGCCCTGCCCCCAGGCCGTCATGTCGGCGGCGTTGGTGAAGGTGGACACCCCCGCCGGCAGGTAGAACTCACCGGACCACCGCGGTGCACGGAGCCCGTTCGGGTGGTGTCCGATCGCGGCCAGCTCCGGGATGTCGGCCGCCGTGGGAGCCGGCACGGTGTGCTCCATCCCGACCGGGGTGAAGACCCGCTGCTGCACCAGGGTGGTCCAGTCGCCGGCGTCCGCCGCGTTGGCGAGGGCATGGCCGAGCAGGCTGATGCCGAGGTTGGAGTAGAAGAACTCACCGGGGGTCTGCAGCGGGGTCCGCTTGGTGCGGTCGATCTCCCGCTGGTAGGTGGTGCCGGCGTACAGGTCACCGTTGGTGAAGAGCGCAGGCAGGCTACCGAGCGCGGTCTCGGTGGTCAGCGAGGGCAGCCCGGACGTGTGCTGGGCCAGGGATTCCAGCGTGGCGCCACCGGCGGGCGTGCCGGCCAGCTCGGGCAGGTACTGCTCTAGCTTGTCGTCCGGGGAGACCTCACCGTTGTCGATCGCCTCCTGGTAGAGCGCGGCGGTGAACGTCTTGGTGATCGACCCCAGCTCGTACGGCGTCGCCTCCGTCGGCGGGGGTCCGTCGAGCACCCCGTACGGCGAACCGAGACCGGTCCAGGTGGCGTCCTCGGCGGTGAACTCGACGACCACCAGGCTGCGGTAGCCGTCGTCGGCATCGATGGCCGACTTCACCTTGTCGGCAAGCGCCTGGTCCCCGGCGACCTGGTCACCGAGCCGCTGGTGCTTCGGCCCGAGCAGCCAGCCGATCAGGACCCCGATCACCAGCAGTCCGACCACGGCGATCAGCACCGGCCGGCGCCCCCTCGAATCAACGCCCGTCGAGCTTGTCGAGACGTCCGTCGAGCCTGTCGAGACGTCCGTCGAGCCTGTCGAGACGTCCCCCCTCGACAAGCTCGGGGAGCGTGAGGACTCGCTAGGGGAGCGTGTGGGTTCGCGGTCGTCGGGTTCATTGCTCATGCTCGGCCTCTCATCCTGGTGGGAAGTCGGTGGGAGTCAGGTCGTGGTGGCGGTCAGGATCGCGAGCAGCGGGACGATCCGGTCGGCGGGGATCTCGTACCGACCGCGTCCGGTGGTGTGCAACCAGCCGCCGGCGATCAGCGCCCGCAGGTGGTGGTGGAGCTGCCCGGTGGTGCCGAGCCCGGCGGCCGTGGTCAGTTCGGCGGTGGTGTGCACACCGCTGAAGACCTGCTTCAGTAGGGCCAGCCGGACCGGGTTCGCCAGCGCGTCCAGAGCCGGGACGGCCGAGGCCCAGTCCCGGTCCTCGAGCGCGTCGGTGGGCAGCCCGTACTGCCAGCGGGCGCGGCCCGCTCCGGGGACCTCCACGCTGCCCACCAGCATCACCGCACCCGGCGAGTCGACGCGTTCTTCCAGGCCGGTCAACGCCCAGAAGGCGTCGCCGGTACCGGGCGGGACGGACGCCGGCTCGGTGGGCGCGGCCTCGGCCAGCCGCTCCTCAAGGGCGCGGACCCGGCGCTCGAGGTCGTCCAGCCGATCGGTCATGACAGCGATAGTACGTAACTACGTACTTTCGTGCAAACGGAGTAAGGCGCCCAACTCGGCGGCGCACGTGAGCCGACCGGACCCAGGGGCAGCGCGGCGGCCCACCAGCCCTGGGTCAGCCTGGCTCAGGAACTGACAGCCCGGACGGGCTCCAGCAACCCAGCCCGTCGGGCCCGGGCAGCGGCATCGCCGCGGTTGTTCGCCTCCAACTTGGCGATGATGTTGGAGACGTGCACGCTGACCGTCTTGGTGCTGATGAACAGCTCCCGGCCGATCTGCGCGTTCGACCGGCCGTCGGCGACCAGGGTCAGCACCTCGTACTCCCGCGGTGTCAGCACCCCACCACCCGGACCGGCCGCACCGATCCGCTGCCGCAGGGCGGCGACCTGCCCGGCCAACGGGTGCATCCCCATCCGATCGGCCTCGCTCGCGGCGAGCTCCAACGGCTCCGCGGCAGCGGCCCGGTCCTTCGCAGCCACGTACGCCTTGGCCAACCGGAGCCGGGCGTACGGCCGCAGGTAGACCGGTCCGGCCGGACCGGCGAGTGCCTCGATCGCGGCCTGCCATGCCTCCACGGTGTCGTCGAGCTCGGCGACCGCGAGCGGCCGCAGGGCACGCCCGAGGCTGACCCCGGGCCGGTCCGGCTCGAGCAGGTCACGCACGATCCGTTCGGCGTCGGCCGGGCTGCCCGGCTCATGGCTCGCCCGGGCCGCGATGTGCAGCATCCGGTAGAGCCTGCCCCACCCCAACCGGCCGGCGGCGGCCAGCTCCGGGGCGACGATGTCCCACACCTCGTCGGTGCGGCCGGACCACCACGCGTACTCGGCCTCGGTCCACCGCCAGAAGGTGCGGTACTCCGCCAGCCGGCCGGCCCGTCCCGCCCGGTCGAACGACAACTCGTGCAGCCGGGGCCCGGCCAAATCGAACCGTCCCTGCCAGGTGTCGAGCCACGACTGCACCAGCCCGACGTGCACCCGGTGGTGTCCGACCGGGGCGATCTCGAAGGCGCCGGTCAACAGCTCCCGCGCCCGGGCCCAGTCACCGAGGTCGAACAGCGCCTCGGCCGCGTTCCCGAGCAGCATCGTGCCGGCACCGCGGGTGAGTCCGTACGCCTTCGACAGCTCGTACCCCGCCAGCGCCACCTCCGCCGCCTCGGCCGGTCGACCCGCCGTGGTCAGCGCATCGGACAGGTTGACGTGGTAACGCAACTCCAGCCAGTCGTCGCCGTCGGTGTACTGCCAGCTCTCGTGCAGCCGGGCGAGCCCCTCCTCCTCGCGGCCCATCCGGACCAACGTAGCGCCGAGGGTGTTGAGCGCACCGCCGAGTTGGCCGCGGGCGCCGGTCCGCCGACAGATGTCGATCACCTCGAGGGCAACCTGCTCCGACTCCTCCGACCGGCCCGCCAACATCAGCTGGATGGCGTACATCTCCAGTGCCGCGACCCGTTCCGGGGTGTCACCGGTCGGGCCGGCGAGCTCGACGGCGCGTTCGGCGACCGCGGTCGAGTCGCCGACGCCGGGACTCGCGTCGGTCAGCATGCCGATCGCGCTCGCCTTGATCACCAGCCGCCGTACGGCATCGGCCGGCTCGGTCTCGGCATCGGTCTCGGCCAGGGCGGCGGTGATCAACTGCAGCCCGCGGGCGCTCTCGGAGACCCGTCGGGCGGTCAGCGCGGCCCGCTCCAGCACCATCGCGTGCGGCGGTGCGCCGGCCCGGTCGAGATCGGCCTGGTCCCACAGCTCCAGCACCCGCTCGTACATGTGGAGTTGTTCGTACGGGCTGGGGCTCGACCCGGTCGCCGCGAGCGCCGCCTCGAACGCCTGCTGCACGCGGTGTGCGGCGAACCAGTGGTGGGCGAGCTCGCTGTCGAGGTGGCTGGTCACCAGCTCGGGGCGCCGGGTCAACGCCTCGGCGAACTGCACGTGGCTGCGAACGTGTTCGCCGGGCAGCAGGTCTTCGTGGACCGCCTCCCGCAGCAGGGCGTGCCGGAACGCGTACCCGGTCCCGTCGGCGCGCACGATGCCGTGGTCGACCAGCTCCCGCAGCGCCGCGTCCAGCGTCATCGGGTCGGCCCCGGTGGCCTCGGCCAACAGGTCGTGACCGACCGAGGTGCCGGCGGTCGACATCGCCTGCACGACCTGTTGGGCCTGCGCCGACACCTCCAGGATGCGGACCAGCAGTGCGTCGCGCAGGTTGTCGGGCAGGTTGCCGTCGCCCTTGCACATCGCCGCGCCGAGCTCGGCGACGAAGTAGGGCACCCCTTCGGTGCGTTCGTGCACCGAGGTCACCGTCTCCTCGCTGACCGCACACTGCATGACGTGCGGCAGCAGCTCGGCCACCTCGGTACGGGTCAGCCGGGGCAGCTCGACCCGTTCCAGGTTGCCGAGTCGGGCGATCTCGGCGACGAACGGCCGCAACGGGTGGCGTCGGTGGAGCTCGTCGCTGCGGTACGAGACGAGCAGGCACACCTGGGCCGAGCACAGCGTCTGGGTGAGGAAGCGGATCAGGTGGCGGGTGGCCTCGTCGGCCCAGTGCAGGTCCTCCAGCACGACCAGCAGCGGCTGCACCGCGGCCGCCCGTTCCAGCAGCCGGCCGACCGCCTCGAACAGTCGCAGTCGTTCCCCGTCCAGCGTCGGGGCCGGACCCAGCGCGGGGATGAGCGCCCCCAGCGTGTCACTGCCGGCACCGGCCCACTCCACGACCGTCTCCTGGCCGTGTCGCTCGATCAGCTGCCGCAGCACCGCGGCCACCGGGACGAAGGGCAGGCCCTCCCCGCCCAGCGGCACGCAGTCGCCGGCCACCACCTGCGGCGGTCGTGGGTCGTCGGCCAGGGTGCGGACCAAGGTGTCGATCACGGTCGTCTTGCCGCCACCGGCCTCGGCCGCGAGGAGGACCGTACGGGCTCCGGCGCGGGTGTCGCCCCACACCTCGACCAGGCGGTCGAGCTGCTGCTGGCGGCCCACGACGGGGAGGTCCTCGCACGACACGACTCCCATCGTGGCACGAGACGCTGACAGGACTGGTCGGAGCAGCGACACCGACGCCCCGCCGCCGGCGACCGACCCCCCGCCGCCGGCAACCGACATCGGGGGGACGTTGCGGCGGGCCGGCATCGCCAACGGTGTCGCCGCGACCGTCCGCTCGGTCGACGGCGCCGCAGGGAGGGGCGGCGCCGACGGGCCGGGGGTCACGCCGCTCCCCCGACCGGGCGGGTGACTGCCGAGCGGGCTCCGCGTCGGTCCGAGGTCGCGGGCACGACCGGGGTGGTCCCGGGGACCCGGCGGGCCGCACGGCGGGCCTGCCGCTCGGCACGACGCCGGGCACGCCGCTCGGCCGCGATCTGCTTGGCGAGTCTGGCCTCGGTGGCGCGGTCGACCAACTGACCGTGCTCCAGGCGGTAGGTGGTGTGGGTCCAGTAGTCGCTCATGGATACAACAGTGCAGCTGAGTCCCTGGGCTGACCCCGTTTTGTAGGTCCGGTGGTTCTGGGAGTCGTCCTGTCGCCCGTGGTTGCGGGCAGGGAGACTGGTCAGATCATGTCGAACATCAGGAAGCGTCACACCCCGGAGCAGGTCGTCCGCAAGCTCGGGCAGGCCGACAGGATGCTCGCCGACGGCAGCGACATCGCCGCGGTGTGTCGGGAGCTTGGGATATCCGAGCAGACGTATTACCGGTGGCGTAACCAGTACGGCGGACTGAAGGCCGACGACGCGAAGCGTCTCAAGGAGCTGGAGAAGCAGAACGCCACGCTCAAGCGATTGCTGGCCGAAGCGGAGCTGGAGAAGGCCGCGCTCAAGGAGCTGGCCGAGGGAAACTTCTAGGCCCGGGCAGGCGCCGCGCCGCCGTCTCGCACCTGATCAGGACACTGCAGGTGAGCGAGCGGATGGCGTGCCGTCTGGCCGGGCTGAGCAGGTCCGCGTACCGTCGCCCGCTCAAGGGCGACACGGTCGCCGACCCTGATCGCGCGTTGCGAGACTGGCTGCGCGCGTGGGCGAAGAAGCATCCCCGCTACGGGTACCGGCGGGCGTATCACGACGCCCGGGGTGAGGGCTGGGCGGTGAACCACAAGAAGATCCAAGGCCTCTGGCGAGCCGAAGGCCTCCGCGTCCCGCAGCGGCGACGCCGCAAGCGTGTCGGATCCTCGACCGTCGACGCCCCGGCGGCGGTCGCACCGAACCTCGTATGGGGTGTGGACTTCCAGTTCGACGCCGACGAGCGGGGCTGCCCGATCAAGATCTGCTCCATCGTCGACGAGCACACCCGCGAATGCATCGGCGGGCTCGTGGAGCGGTCGATCACCGCCGACCGGCTCACCGCCCACCTCGAAGAGCTCGTCGCCGTCCGCGGAGCACCGGGTGTGCTCCGCAGCGACAACGGGCCCGAGTTCATCAGCGACGCGATGGCCGACTGGGCGGGTACCCGCACCGGCCTGTTCTACATTCCGCCCGGCTCGCCCTGGCACAACGGATACGTCGAATCGTTCAACAGCCGCCTCCGCGACGAGTGTCTCAACATCAACAGCTTCTACTCACTGCTGCACGCTCAGGTCGTGATCGGCGACTGGAAGACCGAGTACAACCATCAGCGTCGGCACTCATCGCTCGGCTACCTACCCCCGGCCGAGTACGCTCGGCAGTGCACCCATCAAATCGAAACCGACGACTCACAGAGCGACCGGACCGAATGAAGGGGGCGGCCCATCCCCCTCCCGCACATCAGACGATCTGCTGATTTTCTGCGGTCATCAGCTGAGGCAGGCTGTCTGAGGTACCTCAGACGAAGTCGTACGCGGCCGCGCGGTCATCACGACATTGCGGTTGCGCGGTCATCACGACAGCGCGGTTGCGCGGGCCCTGAGGTGGGCGACCTCGGCCGGGGTACGGGCCAGGTCGGCGGCGCGCCCGTACGCCACCGCCGCCTCGGCGTACCGCTCCAGTCGTGCCAGCACGTGGCCGCGGGCGGCGTACCAGTGCGGTTGGCGGGCCAGCCCCGGGTCGTCGGCCAGCTCGTCGAGCAGCGCCAGCCCGCGCTCGGGCCCGTCGGCCCAGCCGACCGCGATCGCCCGGTTGAGCGCCACCACCGGCACCGGCGTCAGGCCGTACAGGATGTCGTACAGCAGCCGGATCTGCAGCCAGTCGGTCGCCTCGGCGGTGGCGGCCTCGTCGTGCACCGCGGCGATCGCGGCCTGGATCGACCAGCTGGTGGGTGGGTGGTCCCGCAGCGCGGCCTCGGTGAGCCGTACGCCTTCGGCGATCAGGTCGGCGTCCCAGCGGCGGCGGTCCTGATCGGCCAACGACACCGCGACCCCGGACGCGTCGACCCGGGCGGCGCGACGGGCGTCGGTGAGCAGCATCAGCGCCAACAGGCCGGTGACCGACGGGTCGCCCGGGAGTCGGCGGTGCAGGATCCGGACCAGCCGGACGGCCTCGTCGGCGAGGTCGTCGCGGACCAGGTCGGTGTGGTCGGTGGCGGCGTAGCCCTCGGAGAACACCAGGTAGCACACGTGCAGCACCAGGCCGAGCCGCTCGGCCAGCTCGTCGGGCCCGGGCACCCGGAACGGGATCCGGCTGCGCTCGATCTTGCGCTTGCCGCGGGTCAGCCGTTGCGCCATCGTCGCGGTCGGCACGAGGAAGGCGGTGGCGATCTCCTCGGTGCTGAGTCCGGCCACGTACCGCAAGGTCAGGGCGGTCTGGGTGGCGGTGTCGAGGGCCGGGTGACAGCAGGCGAAGAACAACTGCAGCCGGTCGTCGGGCAGGTGCTCGTGGTCGGCCTCACCGGCGGTGGCCGGGTCGGTCGCCGGGCCGAACGGGTCCGGCGCGCGTCGCGGGTCGGCGTCGGCGTGCAGCAGGGCGAGCTTTCCGGCGAGCACGGCGTCACGCCGGATCCGGTCGAGCGCCTTGCGCCGGGCGGTGGTCGCCAACCAGGCCAGCGGATGGTCGGGGACCCCGGTCCGCGGCCAGCTCTCGGCGGCGGCCAGGAAGGCCTCCGCGCTGACCTCCTCGGCCAGGTCGAAGTCGCCGAACCGGGAGACGAGCAGGGCCAGCAGGCGGCCGCGTTCCTCGCGGAACACCTGACCCAGCGGATCGTCCGCCGGTCCCACCGGCCCCGCCGGTCCCACCGGCCCTGTCGTCATCGTCGTCCCAGCCTCACGTCGGCACCTCGGCGACCCTCAGAACTTCATCCAGGGCCGGACCTCGATCCGACCGTACTTGGCGCCAGGGTGCTTGCCGGCCCACTCGAGGGCGGCGTCCAGGTCGGGGACGTCGATCAGGTTCCAGCCGCCGAGGTATTCGCGCGACTCGGCGAACGGGCCGTTGGTGACCAGCCGCTCGCCGGTCGGGTCGACCTGCACGCTGGTGCCCTCCTCGTACGGCCCCGCCACGCCCCAGTCGACGCTGACGCCGGCCCGTTCGGTCTCCCGGACGTACGCGTCGAACTCCTCCGGATTGGGTTCACCGGTGGTCGGCGGTACGGGCATCCCCTCGCCCTCGCGGAACCCCATCACCAACAAGATGTACTTCATGGTCGTCTCCTTCGTTGTCGGGTGGTTGACGTGAGGGAGACGAACGGGATCGGGTCCCGTCGACAGCACCTCGGGAGAAAGTTTCTCGAATCGTCCGATGCTGTCACGACCGAGGTCCGAGAAACTCGTCAGCGACAAAGTCGACACATCAGCCAAAGTCGGCACGAATGGCACCACCATGCGGCTACGCTCGGCGCTGACTGCCTGTGGAGGGGCTGGTCGCGGTGTGCCCGGCGGCGCTGTGCAGGAATGGGGCTTGCCCGGGAATCGGGCTTGCCAGGGCAATGAGCGGGCTCACCAGAAGATGGCCTGAGAGGTTGGAAAGACCATGGCGAAGCAGATCATCACGCAATTGATCGACGACATGACCGGAGAGGTCCTCCCGGAGGGGGAGGGCGAGACCATCCGGTTCGGTGTCAACGGGGTGTCCTACACCATCGACCTGGGGCGCGAGAGCGCCCGACAGTTCCGCGAGGCGCTCGCGCCGTACGTCGAGAACGCCGAGCGGGAGCCCGGCACGACGCGGTCGAGCATCGAGCCCCGCCGGTCGAGTCCGCGCACCGATCCGGAGCAGGTGAAGGCGGTCCGTGACTGGGCGCGCGACAACGGGTACCAGGTGAGTGACCGTGGCCGCATCCCGACCCGGGTGCTCGAGGCCTACCACGACCAAGCCGGCTGAGCCGGCCACAACGCCGGACAGAGCTCAACGCCGGACAGAGCTCAACGTCGGAAGCCATCGAAGGCGCCGGCGGTGGGCAACCAGGCCTCGGCGGCCTGCCATGCGGCATCGAAGTCGCTCGTGCCGTCGTCGAGTCGCACCGACAGGTACGGCTCGGCCGCTCGCACCTGCCCCCAGCCGATGTTGCGCGCCTCCAGCCAGGCCGACCGGAAGCTGCGGTGATGCCGGATCTCGCCCAGCGCATCGCCCACCGACAACACGTGGCGCGGCGGCGCGGGAGCGGGTTCGGACCCGGTCACGGTGTAGCGCGCCAGCGCATCGGGGTCGAGCTCGACGCCGAGACCGGGCGCCATCGGCACCTCCGCGACCCCGTCGGCCATGGTGATCGGGTCCGTCACCAGCGGGTGCTCCAACATCATGGCGCAGGTGACGACCGGCCACCGGGCCGCCGGACCGGCCGCGCTGAGGTGGAGGGCGTACGTGGTGGTCAGGTCGGTGCCCAGCATCTGCAGCCAGCCAGCCTTGTTGAAGTGGTCGGCGACGGCCAGCTGCTGCATCAGTTCGGTGACGCCGTCGGTGGCGAACACGAACCCATCGACGGCATCGGACTCCAGCAGCTGACGGCTCCAGGGCGCCCGCCAGTGTTCGGCCAGCGGGCGGGCGAGGGCATCGCGTACGGCCACCAGATCGTTGGTCGAGTCGATGCGGCAGGGGCTCTCCAGGATGCCGACCGCCCGCAGGTCGGCGAGCGGCTGCAGCACCGACAGGGCTTCCCCCCGCGTGCGCAGCATTCCGTTGAAATCGAGGTCGAGGCTGTAGCCATCGCCGACCTCCGCCACGATCTTCCGGGCAACCTCGGGGAGGTCCATCCACGGATAGGCCTTGATCTTGTGGGTGCGGTAACCCGCGTCGTGAGCCGCCCTGGCCTCGGCGGCCCACTGATCACGCGGCGTCAGGCTGGAGCTCCACCACGACACCGGTACGGTGCGGCGATGGCACTGGGCGCCGAGCAGCTGCCACACCGGCACCCCGAGTTGCCGTCCGAGCAGGTCGTGGGCCGCCATCTGGATGGCACGCCCCAGCCAGTCCCACCCCCGGACCTCCGCCGGCGACCGCCCGATCACCTGGGACACGGTGCCGGCCTTGGTCACCTGGTGGACGTACGGCTGCTCGCCGATCCCGACAAGGTTGGGATCGTCGGTCAGCAGTCGGACCACCTGCAGGTCACGCAGTTGCGGAACGTCCAGCTCGGCCCAGCCGCGCACCCGATCGGCGAACGGGATCCGGACGTGGCTGACTTCGACCTCGGTGATGATCATGACGCACGTTCTTCCTGTTGGAGTCGAGCCTGATGCCTGTCGAGCGTGTCCCAACGCCCGTCGAGCTTGTCGAGATGCCCCCCCTCGACAAGCTCGGGGAACGGTGGCCGAGACGCGTCTACGCTTTGTGTATCATATTCCAAATTCTTCTCAACGTGGCAAGGAGCTGTTGATGATTGCGCTGCAGGGCTTGGTGCCCATTGCCCCCACCCCGTTCGACGGGTCGGGGCAGTTGGACCTCGACTCCCTCGACAGCGTTCTTGATCGTCTTGTCGCGGCCGGCGTCGACGGGGTCGCGGTGCTCGGGATGGCCAGTGAGGCCATCACCCTCACCGATGACGAGCGCCTGACCGTCATTCGCCGGGCGGCGGGCCACCTGGCCGGACGGGTCCCGCTGGTTGCCGGCTGCAGCCACGTCAGCCCCGAGGCGGTGGCCGGTCTCGCCGCCGCGTCGCATGCTGCCGGGGCGGCGGTGTTGATGGTGATGCCCCCCAGCATCGGCCGGCCTGACGACCGGGCCCTGTGCGGCTACTTCCTGGCAGCGGCCGATGCGTCCGAAGCGGTGGTGATGATCCAGGACAATCCCGGATGGCACGGGGTGGCCCTGTCGATGGCGGTGTACCACGAGCTCGCACCCCATCCGAACATCGGCTTCGCCAAGATCGAGACCGCCCACCCGCCCACCACCATGGCCGAGGTCGGCGAGCGGGTCGGCAACCACCTCGCGATGTTGGGCGGACAGGCCGGCACCTGGCTGCCCGAGGAGCTGGCCCGTGGCATCGTGGGCACCATGCCGGGCGCCATCATGCCTGAGGTCTACCGCAAGATCTGGGACCTGTGGCACGCCGGCGACCGCGAGGCCGCGGTCGCGCTGTTCGATCGCCACCACCCGCTGATCCGGGTGACGAGCACCCCCCGACTGGGCATCGGCATGACCAAGCTGCTGCTGGCCCGAGCCGGTGTGATCGCCAACCCTCGCGTACGGGGTCCCTTTCCGCAGCTCGGTCCGGCGGACGTGGCCGATCTCGATGCCGTCGTCAGCCGACTCATGCAGCCGGACTGCCCGTGACCTTCGCGGGGTCGGAGTTCGGGCTGATCACGGTGCTGCTGGTGGCCCTGGTCAGCCTCGCGATCGGTGCGGGCCTCGGATCGACCGGGTACGGCGGCTTCCTGCTCCCCGCGGCCCTGGCCGGGCTCACCGCCATGGCGGCGCCGACCGCGGTCGCCCACGGGCTGGCGAGCACCCTGCTGCCGGCCGCCCTGGCCGCCGGACTCCACCTGCGTCACCACACCGGGCCATCGCCGTGGCGCTACTTCGGATTGCTGTGCCTGGGCACCGCACCCGGTGTGATCCTCGCCCGGCTGATGGTCGACAGGGTGGACCAGGTCACCCTGCGCGCCGTGCTCGGCGTCGCGGTGATCGCGGCCGCCGTGCTGATCATGGTCAACCGTCGGGCGCGGGCTCGGGTGGTCGAGCAACCCACCCGGCGACGGTTGCACCGACTGACCCCGCTGGTGGTGGTGCTGGCCGGCACCGTGGCGGGTGCGGCGACCGTGCTCGCGGGTGTCGGCGGCCCGCTGGTGACGATCCCGGTGCTACTCGCCTTCGGCATCAGCCTCGCCACGGCGTTGCCCGCCACCTTGTTGCACGCCGTGGTCGCGACGATCATGGCGCTGGCGGTGCTGGTGCTGCCGACCGGTTCGGAGGCCACCGTGTCGCTGCTGGATCCCTGGCTGCTGATCGTGGCGACGGTGGCCATGCTCGCTGGCACGCTCGCCGGGGTGGCGATCCACCGGCGGGTCGCCACCGAGCGCATGGTGCTGCCGATCGCGGTTGTCTCGGCCGCAAGCGGGCTCTGGCTGCTGGTGACGGCACTGGCGGCGACATGAGTCGAGCAGCCACGAGTCGAGCAACCCTGAGTCGAGCAGCCCTGAGTCGAGCAGCCGCGGGTGAGGTGACCGCTGGTCGGGCGTCCCGGTGGACGGCACACCGTGTCCGGCGCTGGGCGGCGAGCGGTTCGGCAATAATGACGCCATGACGTCGCCCCAACTGGAGATCCCTGCGCTCACCCCAGGTGGCAGCCTGGCCGAGCAGGTCCGCGACGCCCTGCTGCAGGCCATCCGGACCGGCGCACTGCCGCCGGGCACCAGATTGCGGGAGATCCCGTTGTCGGAACACTTCGGGCTGTCGAAGACCCCGGTCCGCGAGGGGCTGCGACTGCTGGAGGCCGACGGGGTCGTCCAGGTCGTGCCCCGGCGGGGCGCGATCGTGGCGTCCTTGGCGCCGGCGGCGGTGCAGCACCTCTACGACTTCCGGCTGATCCTCGAGGTCGCAGCAGCCCGCGCTGCGGCGACCTCGGACGAGTCCGGCGACCGGTTGCGCTCGCTGCACCGGGCGATGAGCCGCTCGTTGACCGAGGCCGACCCCACCCCGTTCCTGCAGCTCGACCTCGAACTGCACTGTGAGATCAGTCGGATGGGGGGCAATCCCGAGCTCACCGAAGCCATCAGGCGGGTGCAACAGCGCATCCAGGCCACTCGGCAGCGGGTGGCGGTGACCGCGCGGCTGAAGGTCGCCCATCGACAGCACGGCGAGCTGATCGCGGCGATCAACGCCGCGGACCCCGATCGGGCCGAGGTCTGCATCACCGAGCACATCACCTCGGCCTGTGCCCATGTGATGGGCGAGCTCGGAGCCTGACCCCGCGGAGCTCGGTGCCTGAGCCGTCTCGCGCCGACAGCCGGGCGGTGGGTGGGAATAGATGGTCCGGCGCCCCTGTTGATATGGTTGAATCGTCAATCTTTTGAGGAGCAATCATGCAGGTGGGCATCTTCAGCATCGGTGACGTGACCACCGACCCGACCACGGGCCGCACGCCGACCGAGCACGAGCGCATCAAGGCCACCGTCGAGATCGCGAAGAAGGCCGAGGACATCGGACTGGACGTGTTCGCCACCGGTGAGCACCACAACCCGCCGTTCATCGCCCCCGCGAACCCGACGGTCCTGCTGGCACACCTGGCCGCGCAGACCGAGCGGCTGATGCTGTCGACCGCGACCACGTTGATCACCACCAACGACCCGGTGCGGCTGGCGGAGGACTACGCGTACCTGCAGCACCTCGCCGACGGCCGCATCGACCTGGTGATGGGCCGCGGCAACACCGGCCCGGTCTACCCGTGGTTCGGGCGCGACATCCGTGACGGCATCGAGCTGGCGGTGGAGAACTACGCCCTGCTGCACCGGCTGTGGCGGGAGGCGAACGTCGACGCCGAAGGCAAGCACCGCACGCCGTTGCACGGCTTCACCGCGACCCCGCGGCCGCTGGACGACGTGCCACCGTTCGTGTGGCACGGCTCGATCCGGTCGCCCGAGATCGCCGAGCAGGCCGCGTACTACGGTGACGGCTTCTTCGCCAACCACATCTTCTGGCCGGCGTACCACTTCCAGCGGCTGATCGCGCTCTACCGGAAGCGGTACGAGCACTACGGGCACGGCAGGGCCGAGCACGCCTACGTCGGGCTGGGTGGCCAGTTCTTCATGCGCAAGAACTCGCAGGACGCCGTACGGGAGTTCCGCCCGTACTTCGACAACGCCCCGGTGTACGGCCACGGCCCGAGCCTGGAGGAGTTCACGGCCCAGACGCCGCTGACCGTCGGCAGCCCCGACGAGTTCGTGGACCGGACCCTCGGCTTCACCGAGACGTTCGGCCCGTACCACCGCCAGCTGTTCCTGATCGACCACGCCGGCCTGCCGTTGCAGACCGTGCTGGAGCAGCTCGACCTGCTCGGCGAGGTGCTGCCGCAGCTGCGGCACGAGTGGGAGCTGCGGACGCCGGCCGACTTCCCGGCACCACCGACCCACGCCGGACGGCTCGCGGCCCAGCTGGCCCAGCCGCCGGCCGAGCCGGCCGACGAACTGGATGCCGTCACCGAGGGCATCGACGATCCGCTCGAGGCGGCCAAGGCGCTGCTGCGGGCCAAGGAAGGGAACTGATGACCACACACCAGCTCGTCGTGCTGACCGGTGGGATGGGGCAGCCGTCGACCTCGCGGTTGCTCGCGGACCGGCTGGCCGATGCCGTACGGGAATCGCTCGCGCTGCGTGAGGAGCAGGTCGAGGTGGCCGTGTTCGAGCTCCGGGAGCTCGCCCATGACACCACCCGCGCCCTGGTCAATCAGATGGAGTCCGAGGCCCTGCTGGCGGCGAAGCAGGCCGTGATCGGTGCCGACGCGTTGATCGTGGTGAACCCGGTGTTCAACGGTGGGGTCTCGGGGATCGTGAAGTCGTTCCTGGACCTGTTCACCCCCGACGACCTGACCGGCAAGCCGGTGCTGCTCGGCGCGACCGGCGGCAGCGAACGTCACTCGCTGGTGCTGGAGTACGCGTTGCGGCCGATCTTCACCCACCTGCGGACGTGGACCGCGCCCACGGGGGTGTTCGCCGCGACCGGTGACTGGGGTTCGGGGGCCGGCCCGACCGAGCGGATCCGCCGTGCCGGTGGCGAGCTCGCCGAGTTGATCATGTCGCGCCCGCAACGCAAGCAGGCCGACCCGTACGACGACGTGGTGCCCTTCGCCCAACTGCTGGGCTGAGGGGTCCCGCTCCGGTTGGCACCGGGCCGGGGCAAGATGGTGCCCGGGCCGACCGGAGGTGCGGTCGACGGCGGATCTGGAGCGGGGATGGCCAAGAAGAAGAAGCTGCTGCCGAAGGGGTTCCGGAGCCTGTTGCGGGACGGCGACATGGCCACCGTGACGGCGGTGTACGACAACCACGAACTCGGCGCCCGTGACCGACGCGGTGGGCAGTCGGCCCTCGGGCTGTACGAGTGTCCGTCCGAGCTGATGCGGTGGCTGGTCGGTCAGGGGCTCGACGTCGACTTCACCGACCAGTACGGGCGGACGGCCCTGAGCAGCCACGTCACGGCCGACAACGTGGAGCAGACCGAGACACTGCTCGACCTGGGCGCGGATCCCGAAGCGGGCAAGGCGTTCGAGCTGGCCGGGCGGTTCCACTCGCCGGGGGTGTTCCGGGTGCTGTTGGACCGGATCGACGACCCGGACGAGGCGCGTCGGCAGGCGACCCGGACCATGCGGGACGCGTTCGCCAGCTGTTCCAACATCGACCTGACCAACACGGCGGCGATCGCCGAGATCGCACTCGCCGTCGGGATGGAGCCGACCCCGACCCACACCGCCCAGGTCGAGCGGCTCGGCCGGCAGTTCGAGTCGATGCGGGAGGCGTTCGCCCCGGAGGGGATCCCCGCGGCCGATGCCGCGCTGGACACCCTCTACCGCCTGTTCGACGTCACCCCGGTGGCGGCTCACGTCCGTCACGACGGCACCTCGCAGATCGTCCCGCAGGGCGACGACGTCGGCGACCAGTTCGAGGACCTGTGGGACCGGCTGGTACCACCCACGGGGGCGGCGGCGACCGTCCAGGGCGAGGTGATCAGGATCGCCGGTCGGGTCGGACACGAGCTGTTCGGCAACGGCGGTGCCAACTGGGACGCCGGATTCCGGGCAATGGTGGAAGCCTTCGCCTCACACGTACGGTCGGGGAATCCGTTGCCTGCCGACGAACTGGGTCGGGTGGACGAGCTCTCGCCGAGCCTGCGGCGGGGTGAGTACGACGAGGCCGACCTCGACCTGCTGACCGAGTGGTCGGTGGCGTGGGTCAGTGCGAACCCGACGCCGGTCCCGCTGCCGGAGCCCCCGTACCGCCGTTGAGCGGGTCGTGCGGGTCGTGCGGGTCGTCGAACGGGCAGTCGGAGAGGCGGCAACGAGAGATTCGCCTCGCCAACCGCCCACTCGGTGGGGCGGGACCTCGCCAACTGACCACTCGGCAAAGCCGGACCTCACCAACCCCCCACTCGGCGAAGCCGGACCTCACAAACCGCCCACTCGGCAGGCCGAGAACGTTCCCGCGGGAGCGTTGGGCGTCGCCAGGGGCCGAGGTGTCGTAACGATGGGCGCCACAGCGACACAGCTGGACGTATGTGTCGCCTGTGTCGCTCAGACGCCCTTCTTCACCGGCCACCAAGGTCACGCCTCGCGCCGCCGGTCCGCCAAGCTGAGAACCCACCCGTGCCACCGCGGCCCGGTGGAGCGGCAGATCAGGACCGGCCTGCCGAGGTCACGAGCGGAAACCACGGGCGTCAGGCTTGAACCGGAGCACCTGTGGCGTCGCTCAGAGCACGGCCTTCAGGAAGGACTTGGTCCGCTCCTCGCTGGGGTCGCTGAACATCTTGTCGGGGTGGCCCTCCTCGACCACCTGGCCGGCGTCGAACATCAGCACCCGGTTGGACACGTCGCGGGCGAACTGCATCTCGTGGGTGACGATCAGCATCGTGATGTTGGTGGAGTTCGCGATGTCGCGGAGCACGTTCAACACGTCGTTGACCAGCTCCGGGTCCAGGGCCGAGGTGACCTCGTCCAGCAACAGGATCTCGGGCTGCATCGCCAGCGCCCGAGCGATCGCGACGCGCTGCTGCTGACCACCTGACAGCTTGGTCGGGTGCTGGGTGGCGAAGTCGGCCAGGCCGACCATGTCCAACAGTTCCCGGGCCTGGTCCACCGCCTGGGCCCTGGGTGTCTTCAACACGTGCACCGGCGCCTCGATCACGTTCTCGATCACCGACATGTTGGGGAACAGGTTGAACTGCTGGAACACCATCCCGATCGAGCGACGGGCGTTGCGGAGGTAGGTCTCCGATGCCTTCACCAACGTGCCGTTGGCGGACTCCATGTGGCTGAACGGCCGGCCGTTGATGGAGATGACGCCGTCGGTGACCCGCTCCAGGGTCATCACCAACCGCAGGATCGTGGTCTTGCCCGAGCCGCTCGGCCCGATGAGGGTCACCCGCTCGCCCGGGGCGACGGTGAAGTCGAGGTGGTCGAGCACCACCTTCTTGCCGAATGCCTTCACCACCTGGTCGAACTGGACCGCCGGCGGTGCATCCGGGTCGGCCGGCACGAACTCCCGGTCGTCGACGGGGTTGGTCGGCTCGGGATCGGTCGGCTCGGGGTTGGTCGGCTGGGGGGCCGGGTTCTGATCAGTTGGCAAGGCGCTTCTCCAGTCGTCGGGCGAGCAGCGAGGTCGGGTAGCTCGCGAGCAGGAACAGCAGGCCCGCGATGGTGTAGACCTCGAGGAATCGGAAGTGGAACGAGCCGACTTCGCCGGCCTCGAAGACCATCTCGGCGACGCCGATGACGGCCAGGAACGGGGTCTCCTTGAACATCGAGATCGCGTAGTTCGCCATCGCCGGCAGGATCGCGCGGACCGCTTGCGGCATCACCACCGCCGTCCACGTGCGGGAGGGCGACATCGACAGTGCGGTGGCGGCCTCCCACTGTCCCTTGGGGACCCCGTCGATGCCGGCGCGGTAGACCTCCGACATGTAGGTGGCGTAGTGGATGCCGAGCACCGTGATGCCGACCTGGAACGCCGTCAGCTGGTTGAAGATCACGAACACGGCGAACAGTTGGACCAGCAGCGGCGTACTGCGAATGAACTCCACGACGGCACCGAGGGGTACCGAGATCACCCGGGGCGCCGAGCGCCGGACGATCGCGATCAGCAGGCCGAGGATGAGGGCGACGACCGTGGCCAGGATGGTGGCCAGGATCGTCATCCCGAAGCCCCGCAGCATGGGGGGCAGGGCCTCGCGGACGAGTGACCAGTCCCAGATCATCGGGGATCACCCCCGTTCGGTCGGCTCCCGGGGCCGGCGTCGGCCGGCACCTTCTCCGACTCTGCGGCGGGCTTGGGGGCCGTGGTTGCCGCGGCGACCTCGTCGGCGGCGGCCTCGTCGCTGGAGTGCGTACGGAACAGCTGTCGCAGGCTGGGCTTGCCGGCCCGGCCGAGCCGGGCGCTCGCCGCCGCCTCCAAGGCGTTCATCGCGAGGGTGAACACGTACGCCAGCAGGAAGTAGACGATCAGCACCATCAGATAGGTGGCGACGGTGTTGCCGGTCGAGCTGCGGAGCTGATTGGCCCGGTAGAACAGCTCGAACACCAGGATCAGCGCCGCCAGTGGGGTGCTCTTGATCAACTGGATGAGCAGGTTGTTGAAGGGCGGGATCATCCCGACCCAGGCCTGGGGCATGATCACCCGGCGCATCCGGTGCAGGGGCGACATGTTCAGGGCGACCGTCGCCTCCCACTGCGCTTTCGGCACGGCCGTGATGGCGCCCCGGACGACCTCGGAGCCGTACGCCCCGTAGTTCAACGCGAGCGCGACCACGGCGCAGAAGAACACGTCGAGCTTGTAGCCCAGGATCGGCAGCGCGAACGCCAGCCAGAACATCTGCACGTACAGGGAGGTACCGCGGAAGAACTCGACGATCACGCGTGAGATGCCGCGCAGCACGATGTTCCCCGACAGGGACATCAGCCCGAAGATGAACGACAGCAGCAAAGCTCCGGCAGCGCCGACCAGGGTGAGCTGGACGGTGACGAGCAGGCCCTCGGCAAGCTCCGGTGCGTTGAACCGGAGGGACTCCAGAAAATCCAACATCGCATCAGTACGGTGACCGGTGGCCCGACCCGCACGAGTCGGGCCACCGCGACGTCACCGTCAGCCAGCTGCGCAGAGGTCAGCAGTGGTGAGATCGGCCGGCGGGACCGCGGTCTCGTCGAACCCGAACGGGCTGATCAACTCGAGGAACTTCGCCTGGTCCTCGTGAAGCTTCTTGAGCTCCTCGTTGAAGGCGGTGACCAGGTCCTGGTTGGCCTGCCGGAACACTGCGCCACCGGCACCGGCCTGCTCCTCGCCGTCCACCACGGGGACGAACGAGTCGGTGACCTCGACGCCCTCGTTCTTGTCGGCGAGCCAGTTCAGCGAGGCGCTGGTCAGGCAGAACCCGTCGAGCCGGTCGGCCTTGATCTGGTCCAGACCGTCCTGCTGGGTGGACACGGTCTGGATCGAGCCCTCCGCCACACCGGCCGCGATCGCGAACTCGCGCTCCACCGCACCGGTCATCACGCCGAGGGTGAAGTCACCCGCGGCGGCCACCGACTCGAGGTCGGTGATGTTCATCGGGTTGCCCTCCTTGACCATGATTGCGGTCGAGCCGACGTACACCGGCTCGGAGAAGGTGGCGTTCTGACAACGTTCCGGCAGGATCGACATGCCGGCGGCCACGACGTCGAAGCGGTCGGCGTTCAGGGCCGGGATCAGCGAGCCGAACTCGGCCACCGTGGCCTCCATCTCCGGCACGCCGAGCTGCTCGAAGATGTAGCCGACGACCGCCGGGGAGGACCCGGTCGGCTGGCCACCCTCCTCGAAGCCGTACGGCTCCTCACCGGCGAAGCCGATGCGAACGCTGCCGGCTTCCTGCAGCTGTGCCAACAGGCCGCCGGCTTCCTCGCCCTCGCCGCCGCCCTGAGGCTCCCCGGTGCCGGGTTCGGTCTGCTGGCAGGCGCCGAGCAGAGCCGGTGCAAGTAGGAGACCACCAGCCCCGATCGACCCGCGCAGGAAATTGCGGCGGGTGCTACTCATGTTTTGGGTCATCCGATTCAGCTCTTGCACGGGACACCTTCCGGTTCACGTCGTCGTCTGTACGGGCAACCAAGCTAACAACCTCCGCGGGGGCCGTGGGGTGGGCCCCCGTCCGAAAAGCGATTTCATACCGGATTGTTACGTTGCCGACGGCCGCCCTGGGGTGTCCGTCAGGGGTGGTGCTACGGCAGGATGGGGCCGTGAGCAATGTCGAGGAGCACCCGGCAGAGGTGCAGTGCGAGGCCGGCGGGGCGACCGAACCGGTGCAGGTCCTGGTGCCGCGCGAGGTGCCGCTCGGCGGTTTGCGGGCGATGTCGGTCCGGCGCACGCTGCCGTCGCGGGACCGGTCGCTGATCGGGGCGTGGTGCTTCGCCGACCACTACGGCCCGGACGAGGTGTCGGTCACCGGCGGGATGTCGGTGGCACCGCACCCCCACACCGGGTTGGCGACCGTCAGCTGGTTGTTCACCGGCACCGTCGAACACCGCGACAGCGCCGGGAACCACGCGATGGTGCGGCCCGGCGAGCTCAACCTGATGACCGCCGGCGCGGGGATCAGCCACTCCGAGGTGTCCACCGCCGACACCACGGTGTTGCACGGGGTGCAGCTGTGGGTGGTCTCGCCCGAGCACACCCGGCACGGCGAGCGCCGCTTCGACCACCACGTGCCCGAGCCGGTGACCGGGGACGGCTGGACCGCCCGGGTGTTCCTGGGGTCCCTGCTGGGCAGTACCTCACCGGTGGCGACCGACACCCCGCTGCTGGGGGCCGAGATCACCCTCGACCCCGACACCGAGCTGGTCGCCGACGTGCCGGCCGACTTCGAGCTCGGCTTCCTCGTCGACCACGGTACGGTGACCGCCGCCGGCCAGCGGTTGGTTGCCGGTGAGCTCGGCTACCTGGCCCCGGGCAACGAACGAATCTCCCTGCACAGTGGGGATTCGGGGCAGGATGGGAATGCAGGGGCCCGGCTGATCATGCTGGGCGGACCGCCGTTCGGCGAGTCGATCGTGATGTGGTGGAACTTCATCGGCCGCGACCACGACGAGATCGTGCGCTACCGGGAGGAATGGCAGGCCCAGCTCCGCGACGCTGACGGCGTGGTGGCCGACTCGCAGCTGATGGCGCCCGGGCCGTACGGCATCCCGGTGGGTGATCACCTGCCGCCGATCCCGGCACCGCCAATGCCCGGTGGCCGGCTCAAGCACCGCGGTTGACCCAGCACCAAGGCCGGAGTTCGGGCAGACCTCAGCCGGGGAGTCCCAGCACGAAGTACCGCACCGCCACGTACGCCCAGGCGATCACGGTGGAGAAGATCGTCACCACGATGCCGTACTTGGTGAAGTGCCAAAAACTCACCGGATGTCCGGAGCGGGCTGCGATGCCGATGCCGACCACGTTCGCACTGGCGGCCACGGCCGTACCGTTGCCCCCGAAGTCGGCGCCGAGGGCGAACGCCCACCACAGGGCCCGTCCGTCGCGTGAGTCGGCACCGAAGGTGATCAGGCCGTCGACGATCGGGGCCATCGTCGCCGTGTAGGGGATGTTGTCGAAGAACGCACCCAGGGCGGCGGAGCCGAACACCAGGGCGGTCGCGGCGGCGAAGTAGTCGCCACCGACGATGCCGACCGCCCAGTTGCCGATGGCTTCGATCACGCCGGTGTGGACCAGCCCGGCGACCATGATGAACAGCCCGGAGAAGAAAACCAGGGTGGGCCACTCCACCTCGGCGAGCACCTCGTTCACGTCGCACCTGGTCACCAGCACCATCACCAGCGCGCCGATCAGCGCCACGATGGACGGTTCGACGTGCAGGACCGAGTGCAGGGTGAACCCGACGATCACCAGCCCGAGCACGACCAGGCTCTTGATCAACAACCGACCGTCGGTGATGGCTCGGCGCTCCTGCAGCACCATCACCGCGTCGGCGTGTTCCGGCCGGTACTGGAACTCCTTGCGGAACAGGAATCTGGTCAACACCACGAACAGGGCGAAGACCACGACCACGATCGGGGTCATGTGGATCAGGAAGTCGTTGAACGACAACCCGGCGCGGCTGGCGATGATGATGTTGGGCGGATCACCGATCAGGGTGGCGGCACCGCCGATGTTCGAGGCCAGGATCTCGGCGATGATGTACGGCTGAGCCGGGATGTGGAGCCGGTTGCAGACCACGATGGTGACCGGCACCACCAACATGATGATCGTGACGTTGTCGAGGATCGGCGACGCGATCGCGGTGATCAACATCAACATCACCATCAACCGGTACGGCTGCCCGCGTGACTTCTTCGCCGCCCAGATGCCGAGGTACTCGAACAGGCCGGTCTGCTTCAGCACGCCGACGATGATCATCATCCCGAGCAGCAGGAAGATGACGTTCCAGTCGATGCCGGCGTGTTGGTTGTAGAAGACGTCGGTGCCGGGCACGATCCCGGTGACGACCATCGCGGCCGAGGCCACCAGGACCACCAGGACCTTGTTGACCTTCTCGGTGGCGATCAACCCGAAGGCGATGCCGAAGATGACGAGGGCGAGGACCGGTTGCATCAGCCCGCCCCGGGGTGTCGGCTCAGCTGTCGGGCAGCGCCAAGGCGTCGAGCAGGGCGTTCAGCGTGATGCAGCCGACCAGCCGTCGGTCGCGATCCACCACGGCGACCAGTGGCGAGCGCAACCGTGACATCAGGATGGCCACCTCCAGCAGGGTGGCATCGGCCGGCACCTCGGCCAGCTTGACCTTCTCGGGGGGCACGCACTCGGTGACCGCGCGTACGCCCAACTCCCGCCAGAACTGGTCGGCGTGCTCCTCGTCGATGGTCCTGGCCAGCGCGGTGTCCCCGCCGTAGTGCGACACCAGCATCCGCAACACCTGACTGCCCGGCAGGACGAACAGGGGCCGCCGGTCGGCGTCGATCACCACCAGGCCCGGCAACTTCTCGTCCACCATCACCCGTACTGCATGCGTGGCCGGGTCGCCCGCCATCACGGTGGGTACCTCGGCCGCGAGTTCGCGTGCCCGCATGACTGCCATCCTTTGAACTGTTGGTGCCCAGCGGCGCCAGCGCGGTACTGCGTCGCTTCATCTGAGGTGCGCTCCCTCTCATCATTGCGGTGGTCCTGCGGTCGGGCGAGAACGGCACGGACCCGTCTCACGCCGTGGCCCGCGGCAGGTGTGCCCGCAACGGGTGCGGCGCTGTTGCCGGCCCTGGCTGCTCGCGCCGACCACCTCGATGCGATTCCGGATCCCGGAATCCACCGCCGCTTGGCGCAACATCCTTCGCTTCGGGCAATTCCATCACACGCGACCCCCTGCCCGGCAGGGCGGGCGGGCGAATGCCATTGTTGTAGTTCTCCACCGACCGTGGACAAGGCTGTGGACAACCTCGATCTCACTGGTGCTGCGGAGGCACATCCATGTCGTGATGACGGGGCGGCCCGCCCGACTCACTGGCATCGTTCTCCGCTGTACCCCGATGAGAGGCCGCCCAATGACGTCAGCCCCGACTCCCCGACCGACCGACCGAACCGCGTCGCAACCACCCCCCACCATGGCGAGACCCCGCACCACCAGGATCGCCGTCCAGCTGATGATCCTCGGGGCGATCGTCTCGGTGGTGCAGGGCGTGTTGGTGTTCGCCAACACAGACCAGCTGCGCCGAGTGGCCGCCGAGCAGTTCGAGACTCAGGGGCTGGAGCCGACCCCCGAGTTGGTCAACTCGTCGGTCAACGCGGCGATGACGGTCACGCTGCTGACGGGGCTGGGTTACGCCGTGCTGTGGCTCTGGATGGCGTGGGCGAACAACAAGGGCCACCGCTGGGCCCGGATCGTGGCCACCGTCTTCTACGTGATCTCGGTGCTGATCTTCATCTACGCGCTGTTCACCCCGGCCCCGGTCTCGGCCCGCGTGCTGGCCACCCTGAGCCTGGCCATCGGCACGGCCGCGATCGTGCTGCTGTACCGGCAGGACTCCTCGGACTGGATCATCGAACAGACAGCATCACCGAACCGGATGTGAGCCGGGCACACTGGCCCGGTGACGACGACCCACGCACCCGGTGAACTGGTCCGTACGGTCGGCAGTGCGACCACCGTCGGTGCGCTGGTGACCGAGTCCCGTACAGTCACCCTCTCGCCCGGGGCGGTGGTCGGCTTCACCGTCGACGCGACGCGGTGGTGCCTGGGTGTGCCGAGCCTCGACGGCGACGACGTTCCCTGCCCGGACGGCACGACCGTCACCCGGGGTCGGCGGTGCCCCCGCTGCACCGAGTCCGATCCGTGGCGGTGGCTGCACATCGTGCACCGCAGCCGGTACCCACCCGAGCCCGCCCTCCGGGAACACGTGATGCGGCCGCACTGGCTGTACGTCGCCACCTTCGCCGGTGGCGCCCACAAGGTCGGGACCGCGGTGGACGACCGCAAGCACGCCCGGCTCGACGAGCAGGGGGCGCTGGTCGCGCACTGGATCGGACTGGCCACCGACGGCATCGAGGTCCGCGAGTGGGAGGACCGGGTCAGCACGGTCAGCGGCATCGGCCAGGTGGTCCGCCCCGCGGCGAAGGTGGCCGGGCTGGCCGGTCCGGTGTCCCCGGCCGCCGTCGTCCGACAGCACGCGGAGACCGTCGCCCGGGCCCGGCAGGTACTCGCGGACGTGCCCGGCGCCGAACCACTGGCCGAGCCCTGGCCCAACCCGCGAGACCCCGAGACCCTCACCGGGCTGACCCTGCGGCCCTACCCGGGATCCCTCGACGACGGCAGCCACGGGTTCACCGTCGAGGCCTGCTGGGGACCGGTCGGGCTGGTCCGGCTCCACGGCGACCCGGACTCCACCTGGGCGGTGGACCTGTCGGCGCTGGTCGGGCACCGCATCCGGTTCGGCGACCACGTCACCGAGGTACCGCAGCTGCAGGACAGTCTGTTCTGAGCACGCGCCGCCCCACAGGTGGCGAACCCGGCCAGGTCAGGCCCAGTGCTCGAGTTCGGCGTCGATCCGGGGATCGGTGTGGACCCACACCTCGCCGGTGGCTGCTCGGGGAGGGGTGTCGACGAGCTCGAGACCCATGGTCTCGACCAACTGGAGGAGCTCGTCGCGCTGCGGACCGACCTCTTCCAGGCTGTAACTGTCGAACAAGATGTGGTGCACGCCCCACGGATCGTTGTAGCCCGAGTCGGCCCAGATCTTGCAGAACCCGTCGATCGCCGCCCGCTCGGCGGGGTCGGTCACCGGCGACGGTGCGGGGGCGGTCGTGGGAGCCTCGGAGAACCCGCGAGCGATCTGGTCCCGAGTCCACCACGGACCGGCGGTTGCCACCGCATCGGGGGTGAGGTCGGCCGAGGTCAGGAATCCGTCCAGCAGTCGCTCCACCCCGGTGGCGGCGATCGGTAGTCTTGCCTGCTGCAATTGGGAAACCAGCCCGGCCGACATCGCACACGGAGCCGAGAAGTGGAAGACACCGGTGGCCGCAGGCAGGCTGCCGCCGGCGGAGTCCCGCGGCACCAGATCGAGCAGGTCGGCCGGGACGCCGTCGTACCGGGCGGTGAGGACCGTGGCGTCGGAGGTGGCCAACGCACTCGTGTGGTCGAAGATGACCACCAGCCCGCGACCGGCGGAGGCGAACCACGCATCGACGGTGTCGCCCTCGCCGGTCGAGTACGCGTAGTGGGTGGTGCCGTCGTCGGTGGTTCGCGGCTCGCGGCCGTCGATCCGAGTCAGCAGGTCCAGCCGACGCCGCAGCTCACGGGGATGGGTCCGACGCAGGGGCGACCGGTCGAACTCGAGTCGGTAGAGCTCCCCCATGGCGGTGTCCGCGTCCGGCAACCAGGGGCCGTACCGCTCGAGGCCGGCGAACCCGCGACGGAGGAAGCCGCGGGTGAGGTTCTGCAGATCACCCGGCTCCTTGGTGATGCGGAACTCGGACTGCTCCGCATCCCCGGACCCCGTGACCCGGCAGCAGAACGGCGAGCCGAACAGCAGCACCAGCACCTCACCGCTCGTGGCGTCGGCGAGGTGGAACGTGGTGTTGTCGTCGGTCCGGTGGTCGGCGATGAAGGCCCAGAAGGCGTCGAACGCGTCCTGCAGTCCGTCTCCCGAGAACGCCTGGACGTGGCCCGAGGCATCGGAGAAGTTGAGTGATCGCATGGCCGTCATTCTGCCCGGCTGGTCAGGTCACCTCAGGTCAGGAAGGCGAGTCGCCTAGGTCAGGAAGGCGAACAGGGGGGAGCCGGGTGGGACCTGCTCGATCCGGATCGGGCTGGCGTCCATCCGTTCCAGCAGGGCCGCCAGGTCGCCGGCTCGCGAGAGCTCGATGCCGACCAGCGCAGGCCCGGTCTCACGGTTGTTCTTCTTCACGTACTCGAAGGTGACGATGTCCTCGTCGGCGGTGAGCACCTCGTCGAGGAAGCGGCGCAGCGCCCCCGGTTCCTGCGGGAACGTCACCAGGAAGTAGTGGCGCAATCCCTCGTGCAGCAGGGATCGCTCGACGATCTCGGAGTAGCGGCTGACGTCGTTGTTGCCGCCGGAGACGATGCACACGACCGGCGCGTCCGTCGGCACCGGGTCGCGGGTGAGTCGTACGGCCGTGCTCGCCAGGGCGCCCGCCGGCTCGGTGATGATGCCCTCCACCTGGTAGAGGCTCAACATCTCCGTGCAGACAGCACCTTCGGCGACCGTCACCACCTCGTCCACCAGGTCACGGACGATCGGGTACGTGAGCGCACCGACCCGGGCGACGGCGGTCCCGTCGACGAAGGTGTCGACCGTGTCGAGGGTGACCGGGCCGCCGGCGGCAAGCGCCGCGGTCATGCTCGCCGCACCCGCCGGCTCGACACCGATGATCTTGGTCTCGGGACAGTTCTCCCTGAGCCACAAGGACATACCGGCGATCAGGCCACCACCACCGACCGGGACGACGACGGCGTACGGATCACGTCCGGTCCGGGCCCGGCACTGCTCGACGACCTCGGGGGCGAGGCTGCCCTGACCGAGGATGGTGCGGACGTCGTCGAACGGATGGACGAACACCGCGCCGTACGCCTCGGCCTCGGCCTGCGCCGCCGCACTGGCCTCGTCGTAGGTGCTGCCGGAGATGATCAACTCGACCCGGCCCTCGCCCAGGGTGAGGATCCGTTCCCGCTTCTGCCGCGGCGTGCTGGCCGGGACGTGGACCCGGCCGGCGATGCCCAGCCGAGCACAACTCCACGCGACCCCCTGCCCGTGGTTGCCGGCACTGGCGCAGGTGACGCCCCGGTCACGTTCGGCCTCGGACAGCCCGTTGATCAGGTGGAACGCGCCGCGCGCCTTGTACGACCGCGTGAGCTGCCGGTTCTCGCGCTTCAGGTACACCGGTGCGCCGACGTCGGCGCTGAGCCGCGGCGAGTGGTCCAACGGCGTCAGCTCGAGGTGCGGGGCCAGCGTCGCGGTTGCCGCGGCCACCCCGGCCGCACTGAGTTCGTACGTGCTCACCGACCCACTGTAGGGACCGGTGGTGAGCATGATCAACGCGCCCGCAGCGGGTCGGCTCATCTTGCCGTCGGCGTGCACCTCGAGCTTCTCGAAGCGCCAGGTGATGTCACCGCGATCGGCGGGTCGAGCCACGTACGTTCGTGTCGGGCATACGCGGCCTGTGCGCTGATCGCGTCGGCGGCCGCGGTGCCCTGCTCCCGTTCGACGATCTACAGCCCCAGATCCAGACCGGCGAACAGCGCCCCGGCGGTGATCCGGTCGCCGACGTCGACCACGCGTTCGTCCGCGGCTGTCCCGACGAGGAGCTCGAGGTCGGCCAGGCACTCGCGGTTCGTCGTGGCGCAACGGTCCGCGAGCAGACCGGAGCGCGCGAGCAGGAGGGCCCGCTACAGACCGAGGCCATCCACTCCGAGGCTGCCGCGACCTCGGCCAGTCGCCCGGTCAACTCGCCCCTGGCAGGGCTTCCGCATCGTCACGTGACAGCTGGGAGGTCAGTGGCCACAACCCATCGCCATCGCCATCGCTTCGCAGACCTGCGCCATCCGCCCGGTTGACAGGCGTCCCAAGCGCTCAGTGAGCAACGCGACCGGCACTTCCGCCAAGCTGTCCAAGTTGACCACCGACACCTTCGGCACCGGATCGTCGCCCGGCTCCAGAAGCACCTCGGTGGCCAGGTCGCGGATCGTCGTCGTACACGGCGCGACCACGCACAGGCGACGCCGTACGATCGCCTGGTCTCGCGACAGCACGACGACCGGGCGACGCGGAATCCCCTCCAGGTCGCACCACCACACCTCGCCACGGACCACCGTCCCGGGTGGGCCAGGTCTCACCGGCGCTCTCCGACGGCCCGCACGGCCCGAGCGTTGAACTCCGCCGGATCACCCCACTCGTCCGGGGTGTCGGGCGGGAGCTCGACGTAGGCGTCGTACGAGGCGTCGATCTCAACCGCCCGTTGTTCGGCGATCAACGCACGGAGCGCGCGCTCGACCATGGCGGCATCGGTCCCACCGCCAGCGACCTCACGCGCCTTCCGCAAGGTGTCTTCGTTCACCGTGGTACTCAGCCTGACCTTCATGCCACAAGTATGGCATGGCCATGGCATGGACTCAATCCGCGGTGCGGGTCGTGCCTGCGGTCAGGAGTCCCGGATGGCGGTGGCGATCGCCTCGGTCACGGCCGTGTCGTCGGGTCGGGTGCTCGGGCCGAACCGCTCCACGATCGTGCCGTCCGCGCGCACCACGAACTTCTCGAAGTTCCAGGTGATGTCGCCGGCATCGGCGGTGAGCTCGGTGTAGATCGGATGGCGGCCCTGGCCGTTCACCTCGATCTTCTCCGACATCGGGAAGCTCACCCCGTACGTGGCGCTGCAGAACTCTGCGATCTCGGTGGCCGTGCCGGGTTCCTGGCCACCGAACTGGTTGCACGGGAAGCCGACCACGGTGAAGCCGTCGGTGTCGCGCTGCAGCGCCTCGAGCTGTTCGTACTGGGGCGTCATCCCGCACTTGCTGGCGACGTTCACCAGCAGTGCCGGCTTGCCACCGGTCAGGTCGCGCAGGGTGGCCGGGGTGCCATCGAGGCGGGCGATCTCGGCGTCAAGGATGCTCATGACCCCAGCCTGCCACGGTCAGCGCAACGCTGGACCGCGCAGTACCCCGATCGCCTGGTTGGCCACCGCGAGCAAGCGTTCCGGATGCACCTGGCCGTGCCGCACCCGGGCGCAGACCTCGAGACGACCGCGATGGACCAGAAGCCAACCGGACAAGGAATCCAGCTCAGCGGCGACCGATGCCCAAGCCGGTGGTGGTGGGGTCCCGGGGCCGGGCCAGATCGCCGTTCGGGTGAAGCCCCACGGCCGGGTGCCGGCTGATTGGGCCAACGACTTGGGTGGAGTGCCGGCCCACCTGATCGGCATGCTGGAGATCGCGCCGTCACCACTCGACTTGCCCATCCCGACGCTCGCGCCTTCGGGGAGTCCGTCGACCGCCACCACCAGCCACACCGCACGGTCGCTGATCGGCGAGCCGAGATTGGTGAAGTGCTGCTCCCACACGGCGATGGTCGCCGGCAGCCCGGCAACCGCGCCGTGGGCCGAGGACACCGCGGCGCTGGACCGGACCCGGAACCGGTCGAGCACCATGGGCAGGCCACCCTGCCAGGCCCCGGGCCGCCATCCTGCGCTGGCCGCCCACGAGTCGACCAACGTCTGGTGGCCGGTCAGCTGGCCGACACGCCGACGGTTGAGCGACCGGCGCCACACCACCACCGGCACCGCCACGAATGCCAGCGCGACAACCGTCAGCACGGTGGCGAACACCGGCACCGGAAGCCCGGCCGCGATCAGGGCATCCCCCACCGGATTGATCACGGCGACCAGCGCAAGGAAGAGCGCGACGCAGACGAGGAGCGTCACGAGGGGGGTGCGATTGCTGCCACCGGCGCTGCTGTCGGACATCCATCGACCCTATCGGCCGGCCCCCGTCTCCGGGGGGCCAGGCGGGGATGTCACAGATCGTCGGAGTTCGTCGTCTGAAGGGTGACACCGAATGACACAGGAGGACATCATGGCTGGCACACCCCGCATCCCTGCGGCCGAGATCACCGGATTCAAGGGAGCGCTGATCAAGCGCTTCGCCAAGCGTGCACTCGACGGCCGGGTACCGACGTCGATCGGCGTCTACTGGCACAACCAGAAGGTGCTGATGAGCATGTCCGACATCGGCAGCAGGATGAAGAAGTGGAACACCTGCGCCGAACAGCTCAAGTCCTTTGCCCACATGGCGGTGGCCTCCCAGGTCGGCTGCTCCTGGTGCCTGGACTTCAACTACTTCGAAGCACACAACAAGGAGCTCGACATGGTCAAGGCGCGCGAGATCCCGCGGTGGCGGGAGTCGGACGCGTTCAGTGCGCTCGAACGTGAGGTGATGGCGTACGCGGAGGCGATGACCTCGACCGAGCCGACGGTGACCGACAGCATGGTCGCGTCCCTGCGTACCCACCTTGGGGACCCTGCCCTGGTCGAGCTCACCGGGGTCATCGCGTTCGCGAACTTCACCACGCGGGCCAACATCGCGCTCGGCATCGAGTCGGACGGCTTCTCGGCCACGTGTGGTCTGCCGCCGCTCGCCGAACGGACGGCGGTGGCCGCGCAGCCGTAGGTCTGCCGAAGATGAGTTCGGCGTCGGCGATCCGTACCAGTGGTGTCATAGACCGACGGAAGGAACAAGAAATGCAGGTACGGGTGAACGATGTCGAGCTGTACGTGGACACGGTGGGCGATCCGGCGGATCCGCCGGTGCTGCTGATCGGGATCACCGCAGGTACCTGGCCGGACGGGCTGTGTGCGGCACTGATCGGGCGGTACGTGGTGCGCTACGACCTGCGCGACACCGGCCGATCGACGTACGTCGACCCAGCCTCGCCGGGTTACGACCTGCGTGACCTGGTCACCGACGCGTCGGAACTGCTGCGGGCACTCGAGCTCGGGCCGACGCACGTCGTCGGGCAGGGGGTGGGCGGCTTCATCGCCCAGCTGCTGGCCTTGGACCATCCCGAGCAGGTGGCGACGCTGACCCTGGTGTCGACGCGCCCGGTCGCCCCGGGCCGGGTCGACGACGACCTTCCTGATCATGACGCAACGGTGATGGGGCAGCTGTTCGGGCGTCCCGACCCCGACTGGACCGATCGCGCCGCCGTCATCGACCACGTGACCGGGTCGGCCCGGCTGCTGGCCGGCTCGGCAGGCTTCGTCGAGCAGGACGTCCGGGACTCGGCCGGACAGACCTTCGACCGTTCCCGACCGACGGCGGCGGCGCAGCAGGCGAGCCATCTCGGCACCACGTTCGCCAAGATCAACTGCAAGCCGCGGTGGCGACGGCGACTGCGGACGCTCGCCGTCCCGACGCTGGTGGTGCACGGCGACGAGGACCCGTTCTTCCCGTACGGCAACGGCGTTGCGTTGGCCGAGGAGATCCCCGGCGCCGTGTTGCTCACCCTGCCCGGGATCGGCCAAGGGGTGCCGCGGCCGGTCTGGCCGCTGTTCGCCGACGCGTTCTTGGCGCACACGGACCATGCCGTCGACACCGCGCAGGACGACGACCGCCCCTGATCATGATCGGCCCCACTCGACGGGACCATGACCATGATCAGATGCTGTGGCGTCGGGCCTGTTCCAGTGCCGAGTACAACGACTCGGTGTAGGTGCGCATGGCCTCGACGGACTGGCTCTGCATCGCCCGGACGTCTGCGGCGAGCGCACCGAAGTCAGTCGAGTTGTCGGCCAGATAGGCGTCGGCGAGTGCACGGGAGTGCTGTTCCATCACCCTGTTGAACGCCTCCAGCACGTGTTCGGCCAGTTCGTCGTTGGTCTGTCGCATCGCCCTGGCGTCGATCTTGAGGGCGGTGAACCTGTTGCCCGACATCGTCACCCTCACCTGCTCGTCGAGCGCGGTCGCGGTGGTCTCCACGTCCGGCACCTCGGGCTCAGCCGTCTCTGCGCCTGCTGCACCCTGCGCGTCCGTCCCACCCTTGGTGCGGCTGGCGGCGGTGGACAGCTGCTGGTGAAGTTGTCCGAGCAGCTGGTCGAAGGAGTCAGTCATCGTGTGTGTCCCTCCTGGGTCATCCCATCAACTTCTCGAGGGCGAAGTTGATCGCGAACTCGATCACCCTGCCCGCAATGATCTTGGCCACGGGGATCCAGCCCAGCGATGCCCCGCAGGTCGGCACGGCAGCAGCGATGGCCGACGCGATCTGTATCGCCAACAGCACGAGTTGGGTGATCACGACGATCTTGAGCGCGATGATCACCCCCGCCATCACCATCATGCAGCCGCCGACGATCGAGCTGCCGCTCGAGATCTGCTGCACCACCTGCTGTACGGAGTCCTCCCCGGAGCTGAAGGCCGTCGAGAACGCCTCCATCGCCGGGCCCTCGTTCGTGCCCAGCACGTGCTGGGCAGCTGACTCGGCCTGTTGGGCGGACCCGGCGGCGGTCTGCGCGAAGCTGAGCCATTCCGACCCCTTGCTGAAGACGTCACTCTCGTCGGTGTTCGGCCAGCTGAACCCGAGCATGTTGAGCAGGTGGGCGACTTCGCCCGGCAGTACGATCCCCACCGGTCACTCCCCGCCGACCATGGTGCTGCCCAGGCTCACGTTCTGCTGCTCGGTGGCGTCGTACAGGTCGGCGGCGGCCTGCAGCAGTTCGGCGTGCTCTCCCCAGCCCTCACCCACGCCCTCGATGCTCTCGGTCACCACCTGGACGATCGCCTCGTACGCCATCTGGCACAACGCGGACACGTCGTCCTCGCCCCAGGCCGGGGCCGACGCGGCGGTGTCGGCAAACTGGCTGCGCAGGTCGTCGGCGGTGGTGGACAGTTCGTCGGCACCGACACGCAGGGCGCGGGTGTCGAACTTGAGTTCAGTCATGATCGGGCGTCCATTCGGGTTCCGGGGATCTGTTCCAGAAGTGGAGTTCGGACCCGGACCACGGTAATCACGTCGACGCGATCGGGATGTCATCTGACGACATCAACGGCTCGCGATCGGTCCTACGATCACCGGGTGGCCAGGCCGGACCCCGTCCCCGGGGCCGGCCGAGAGGACCCAGTTGGGAGGCGTCGTGGCCAAGGGCGGAACTGTCTACAAGACGGCCGGCGGCTTCATCGTCAAGCATGCCGGCGAGTACTTCAAGGTGCCCAAGAAGTTCATCAAGTCGCAGGCGAAGGACGGCCCCCGCGACGTGGCGAAGCGCATCGCGAAGTCCGGTGACGACGTCAGCCAGTTTCCCAAGCCGAAGAAGATGCGCAACGCCTACCTCGGCAAGACCCCCGGGAAGCTGTCGGGCCCCGGCCAGAAGGTCGCCCAGCGGATGGCGAAGAAGGGCGAGCTGGTCGACGCGCTCGGCAACCCGGTCGACCCGGACACGTTCCCGAAGAAGATCAAGAAGTCCGACCTGGACAACTACTACGTGAACGACGCGAACGGGGTACCCCGACCGTTGTCGGAGACCCACATGGGTCACCACGAGGACGCGGTCGACTACTGGAACGACCGGGGACACCAGCGAACCCCGCAGCAGAACCGTGACTTCATGACCAACGACAAGAACTACTCCTACGAGTACGGCCCCGACAACACGAGCAAGGGCGGGCAGCAGCAGGGCCGCTACTCCGACAACGATCCCGTCGGTGGCGTGACGATCTCACCGTCCCTGTGACTAGGCTGACCCCGGACCGAGGAGGACCGATGCCACGCAACCCCATCCCGGCAGACGTACGTCAACGACTGGGCCAACTGCTCCAGCAGGCGCAGGCGGCGGCCGCGGACGGAAACGCCGACGAGGCCCGACGCCGCTACGAGGCGTTGTGGGCCGAGGTTCCGCAGCCCTGGCACGACTATGAGCTGCGGGCGATCGCCGACAACACCGTGCGCGCGTTGATCGGGGTCGGCGACTGGGAGGGTGCCTCGAAGTGGCAGCCGGTGAAGGCCGAGCAGTACGGCGAGGCCGACCCGTCCGTACGGGTCAGCGATGCGATCGTCAGCTACCGGATCGACCCGGCGTCCGGGCAGCCGAAGCTGGCCGCCGTGCTGGACGACTTCGGGGCCGAGGCCTTCAGCGCCTATCCCGACTACGTCGCGGTGGCTGAGGGCAAGGCGTTGCCGTTCCCGGGCCCGGAGGTGCCGGCCGATGCGCTGGAGTTGCCCGAGGCGCTCGGCGAGCGGATCGACGAGCTCAGCGAGGCCGGCAGTGACGCGCTGTACGCCGAGGACTGGGACGAGGCGATCGGTCGGTTCGAGCAGGCGCTGGAACTGGTGCCGGACCCCAAGCGTGAGTGGGAGGCGGCGACCTGGTTGTACGCCTCCATCGGTGACGCCCACCTCGGGGCGCAACGGTGGAAGCAGGCACGCAACTACTTCCAGCTGGCCACCCAGTCGCCCGGCGGGATCGAGAATCCGTACGTCCAGATGCGACTCGGGCAGAGCGAGTACGAGCTCGGCAACCACGAGGCAGCCGAACGCGGCCTCATCACCGCCTACATGACCGAGGGCGAGAAGATCTTCGCCGAGGAGCCGCCCAAGTACCTGGCGTTCCTCGGTGAGCGGGGCCTGCTGAAGCGCGACGCCTGACCCCGGACCATGACCGACCCGATGCATCGGCTCAGCCTCACCCGGGCCCGTCGGATCGCCGTCCAGGCGCAGTGGTTGGCGGCGCCCCGCCCCGATGACCTCGGCGAACTGCTGGACCGCCTGACGCTGCTGCACGGCGAGCCGACGACCGCTGTGGCCCGCAGCGCCGAGGTGGTGCTGTGGAGTCGGCTCGGCGCCGCACACCGCCTTGGCGACCTTGAACGGGCTCTCGCCGACGGGACGATCATCGAACTGGACGGACGGCTGCGACCGGCCGCCGACATCGCGCTGTTCCGGGCCGAGATGGCCGCCTGGCCCACCGAGAAGTGGCAACAACCCCAGGTGGCGTGGCTGGAGGCGAACGACGAAGCGCGGCGCGACGTGTTGGCGAAGTTGTACGACGAGGGACCGCTTCCCAGCAAGGAGATCCCGGACACCACCGTACTGCCGTGGCAGTCGAGTGGGTGGAACAGCAACCGAAACCTCCGCATGCTGCTGCAGCTGATGGCGACCCGCGGCGAGATCGCCGCCGTCGGGCAGGACGGCCGGGACCGGCTCTGGGACCTGGCCGAGCGCGTGCATCCCGACGTCGAACCCGTGCCGCTGGCGGAGGCGACGCGCCTCCGCAACGAACGCCGGCTGCGGTCGCTCGGGATCGCCCGGCCGACGGCACCGAAGACGCCGACCGAACCCAACGCGGTGGCCGACGCCGGGGAGCCGGCTGTGATCGACGGGGTCAAGGGACGATGGCGGATCGACCCGGCGTACCTCGACCTCCCCTTCACCGGCCGGACCGCCCTGTTGTCACCGCTGGACCTGTTGATCTTCGACCGCTCGCGGATGGCGCAACTGTTCGACTTCGACTACCAGCTTGAGATGTACAAGCCGGCTGCCAAGCGACGGTGGGGCTACTGGGCGATGCCGATCCTGTCCGGCGACCGGTTGATCGGCAAGGTGGACGCGACCGCGGAACGGGCCGAGGGTGAGTTGCGGATCAACGCGGTGCACGAGGACGAACCGTTCGACCCGGCGGTGCGTGCCGCAGTCCGGGACGAGCTCGACTCCCTCGCCGACTGGTTGGGCCTCGCGCTCGTCACGCCGTGAGCGGGTGGTGGGCACAGGCGTCCAGCGTCGGTGTCGGAACGCTCTTGGACGGGATGGGTGGGCCTAGGTGGACTTGAACCACCGACCTCTGCCTTATCAGGGCAGCGCTCTAACCGTCTGAGCTATAGGCCCGCGCAAGCAACCGCGTCAGAATATCCCACGGGCACGACCCGGCTCAAATCCGTACTTCAGCCGGGGTCGAGTCCCGTGGGGTACGGGGGGCGGCCGGGCACCCCGATCAACCCTGGGCCACGTAACATCACCGCCATGACCAGCACCCCGCCACAGCCCGGTCCTGCCGGCGAACCCTGGCCGGAACGGAGGAACGCGCGTTCCGAGATCCAGGACCCGGTCCCGGCGGAACTGCAGCAGGGCAATCCGTACGGCACGGCCCCGGACCAGTTGGCGCCCTACCAGACACTGGCCCGGGTGGTGCCCGGGGCCACCGGCGTCGCGCTCACGATCCACCGTGGCAACACCCCGATCAGCCAGATGGGGGTACGGATCGAGGTGGACAACCGGCTGATTCCGGCCGAGGCGGGAACCACGTTCGTGACGCTGCCGCCCGGACGGCACACGTTCACGTTCTCGCGCACCAACACCACCGAGGTCCGCACCCAGGTCGTCGATGTACCTGCCGGTCAGGCTGTCCCGCTCTATTACTCGATGCCGACGACCGTCTTCCAGTCGGCGAAGCTGTCGACCACTCCCCTGCAGCCACAGTCCATGGCCTCGACCGCCCTCGTCATCACCGCCCTCGTCGTCGGGATCGTCGCGGTCTGCCTGGTGTTCGTGTTCGGGCTCGGCCTGGTCTTCTGGTCCGCAGGGTGACCGTCGTCACCGCTTGACGTCATAGCGGGCACACGCGAACTCACGGTTCCGTGCCACCTCGCGCAGCTCCAGTTCAACGTGCCGGGGCAACAGCGGCTTGCCGGAACCGACGGTGACCGGGGCGTACTGCACCATCACCTCGTCGAGCAGACCGTGATCATGGAACTGCCCCACCAGGTCACCACCCCCGACCACCCAGATGTCCTTCCCGGCGGCCGCTTCGACCATCTCGGCGTGGACCTCGGGGACGGGTGCCGAGGTGAACCGCACGTCCGCCCCGGCCGGTGCCGTCAGGTTGCGGTGGGTGAACACCCACATCGGCAGCGTGTAGGACCATGCACCGTTCTCATGGTCGATGATCCATTCGTACGTCGACGCCCCCATCGCCCCGGCGCCGAGCCGGGCGCGGAAGTCGTCGTAGTTCATCGGACCGGACTGGTCGATGTCCCTGCTGAGCAACCAGTCCAGTGAGTGGTCGTCGGTGGCGATGAAGCCGTCGAGCGTCGATGCCGTGTAGTAACTGGTACGGGTCATGTTCGTCTCCACCATTCGATCGGGTCTCCATGATCAACATCCATTCCTGCCTGTCGCAGCAGGAGTCTGGCCAGTTGCCGCCGGTGGGCGCCGTACGTGATCACGTGTGCGACGACGCTGGTCAGTACGAAGCTCTCGGGCGGTTCGCACAGGGCGTCGATCAGCCGGTCCCCCCACGCGTCGCGGCGAGCGATGTCGGCCACCGTCGCCACCCATCGGGCACCCACCACCTGATGTCGTACGGCCAGTTCCGCCGGACTGTCGCCGCCGGCCTCGGGCATCTCCTCACCGGCGATCGCCGCCAGCCAGCACTCCTTCGCCCGTACGTGATGGGCCAGGACGTCGGCCAGTGACTCCTCCGGTCCGTCCCAGCGGAGCAGAAAGCTTCCTGGCAAGCGATTCCGGCGGTACTCGGCCTCGTCGAGCTCGGCCGCCAGTGTGATCAACTCGGTGGTGTCGTCGAGGTCGTGGTGCAGGAGGTGCGCGGTGACCGGCCCTTCGGCGGGACGTCGGGACCGGTCATGGATCCACAGGTTTGCCGGCGGGTGGAAGTGGATCCCGTTGGGGGCGTCGATCCAGTGATCATCCCCGGTGGGGCCGAGGCCCGCGTCGCGACGCGGCGTCCGGCCGGGCGGATGGCCGTACGCCCGCCCGTACGCCCGTGCAAACCCCTCGACGGACTCGTACCCGGCCTCGAACGCGGCGTCGGTCACCGTCCGTCCGTGCGCCAGCTGCCAGGCGGCGCGCTCCAACAGGACGCGACGCCGCAGCGAGACCGGCGGCTCGCCCGTACCCCGGGCGAACACCCGGCTGAAGTGGAAAGCCGACGAGTGGGCCCGTTGGGCCATCTCGTCGAGCGTCGGGGCATCCTCGGCCAGCGCCGCGTCCAACAGCTCGCGCAATCGATCCCGCCCCTGCACCGTCATGTCCACCAGTCTGGACCCTGTGGCGCCGTCACACCCGACCGTTCTTGCTCAGCTACCCTCGGTCGGGTGAAGGCGGGTCCGAAGAAGTCGGTGGTCGGTGCCGCCATCGTCCGTGGCGGTGAGGTACTGACCGCACGGCGTACGTCACCGGCGACGGCGGCCGGTCGGTGGGAGTTCCCGGGCGGCAAGGTCGAGCCCGGTGAGACCCCGGAATCCGCACTGGTACGGGAGATCGCCGAGGAACTGGGTTGCCGGATCCGGGTGATCAACTGGCTGCCCGATGCCGTCGCGATCAACGACACCTACGAGCTGCGGATCGCGGTTGCCGAGCTCGTCGACGGCGATCCGGTGCCGACCGAGCACGACCAGATCCGTTGGTTGGGGGCGGACGAGTTGGCCGAGGTCGACTGGCTGGAACCCGATCTGCCCTTCCTGGCCGCGCTGCGGTCAACGCTGTCGGGCGGGGCAGATGGGCCGATGGCTGGGTCGGCGGGTGGTTGAGCCGGTGGGCGGGTCGCAAAACTCTGGCGACGGCCCACCCCGGCGACCATCATGGGGCCATGGGTGAACCCGAACGCTGGACCCGGTCCACGGTCTACCCCGACATGTGGGTCGACCCCGACGACGATCCCCGCGACCGCGACGAACCCGGCCCCGAAGGTGAGCTCGCGACACTGCAGGAGTACCTGGGTGACTACCGGCTCACCTTGCAGATGAAGTGTGAGGGGCTGACCCCCGAGCAGTTGGCGCGTCGGTCGGTCCCGCCCTCGACGATGTCGCTGCTCGGGCTGTTGCGGCACCTGGCCGAGGTGGAACGCGACTGGCAGAACTGGATCAGTGGCAAGATCCCGCTCGCCAGACTGTACGACGACGGCGGCGGTTTCGACGGGGCGGTCGGTGAGCAGGCCATGGTGGATGCCGCGTACGAGGACCTCGCACGTGAGCAGGCGGCCACGGACGCGGTGCTGCTCTCACACGCAGACCTCGGGCAACGTCTGGGGGCCAAACAGATCACCGGCCGGGAGATGTGGGTGCACCGCGTCGAGGAGTACGCCCGGCACTGTGGCCACGCGGACCTGCTCAGGGAGTGCATCGACGGCCGCGTCGGCCAGTAGGACCGCCCTCTCTTCGCACGCAGTCCGCACGTCGAGCTCGTCGAGACGGCCGTCGAGCCTGCCGAGACGTCCGTCGTAACGCCCCTCAAGCCCGTCGACACGCCCCTCAAGCCCGTTCGCCCCTCAGCCGGTCGGCGCCCCTCAAGCCGGTCGACACGCCCTGCGAGCCTGTCGAGAGGCCGGCCACACCCCCAGCACCACCGGCCACACCCCGACTTGTCCACAGGCCTGTCCCCAGTCGGTGGAGAACTACACGGCTGTAGTGCACCCCCCAATGCCTGATTCGAACGTTGTGGCGATTCTTGTCGGTGGTGGGTTCTAGGGTTTTGGGTATGGAGATTCCGGGGCAGGTGACGGTCGAGGACGCAGCGGTCCTGATCGGTGCGGTGCTGGATCGGGTTGATCATGCCCGGACCTGTCTGGTCTCTCCGGCTGATCTGTTGGAGTCCACGGTCGCGTGGTCCCGGCTGGCGGAGCGGGCGGCGGCGGTGCAGTCCGCGTTGGTGGGTCATGTGGCTCGGACCGAGGCGTCGATGATCGAGGCCGGGACCCCGGTCCGGTCGTGGTTGCAGGCAACCACCACCATGTCAGCCAAACAGGCGCGGGTGGTGGAGCGGCGGGCCCGACTGGCGGGCCGGTTCACCAAGGTGGCTGCGGCGCATCTGGCCGGGGAGATGACCACCGAAGCAGCCGATGCGGTGCTGGCCGGACTCGCCCAGCTGCCCGATGACCTGACCGGCGAACAGGTCGACCACGGCGAACAACACCTTGTCGATCTGGCGACCGGGGCGCATGGTCAGCCGAGGTTGGATCCGGTCGGGTTGCGTCAATGCGCGAACCGGCTGGTCGAGGTGGTCGCCCCGGAGGTCGCCGACGAAGCGTTGGCGAAACGGCTGGCCCGCGAGGCCGCCCAAGCCGCCCGGGACCGACACCTCACCTGGACCCATGACCATCACGGCAGCGTGTTCTTCAAAGCAAAGCTCCCGGTCGCTGACGCCGAGACCGTGATCGGGGTGATCAACGCGATCACCAACAACGCCACCCGGGCCGCCGACCAGGCCGACCCGGCCGCGCCACCCGTCAGTCTGGGGCAGCGTCGGGCTGATGCGTTCGCCCTGGTGTTCGCCCGCGCCGCCGGCGCCCCCGACACCCCGGCCAGTGGTGGGGTGCCACCCACGGTCCATGTCCAGTTGGACCATGCCGCGCTGCTGGCGGGGTTGGTGCGGGCGAAACTGATCGGCAGTGACACCGACCTGTCCGCCGGCGAGGCGCGCCGGTTGGCGTGTGACGCCCAGCTGATCCCGACCGTGCTCGGCAGCCACGGCCAGGTCCTCGATGTGGGCCGGTCGGTCCGGCTCGTCCCACCAAGGTTGCGGGCATTGTTGATCGCCCGGGACGGTGGGTGCGCGTTCCCCGGCTGTGACCGCACCCCGGCCGATTGCGATGCCCACCACATCGACCCGTGGTGGAACCACGGGCCCACTGATCTGGCGAACCTGGTGTTGTTGTGCAGGCATCATCACGGACTGGTCGAACCCCACCCCGGCTGGCCCGACGGCGCGCAATGGGAGGTCCGGATCAACCCTGCCGATGGGCGGCCCGAGTTCCTCCCACCCACCCGACTCGACCCGAAACGACGACCCAAACGCCACACCCGCCACACCAAGATCACCATCACCCCGCCCACCGGCCCCGACGGTGGTGCAGCCACCCCGCATGCCGGCAGCGAACCCCAAACCGGCACCACCGACCAACAAGGACCCTGACCGGCGGGTCACTGCAGACTGGCCGCGGAGATGATCATGGTCGGCTGGTCGCTGTCATCCACATCGGGCGCAATGTGCCACACCGTTGGGTGGGCAGTGAGCCCCGGGACGGGCGGGCCGAGCGCTGACCACACGCGCGATGGGCAGGTCAGTCGTCGCGCCGGTGCTGCGCGCGCGGAATCACCGGGGGCCTGCACACGGCAAGGACGCCGGGACCGACCGAATCTCGCCCGCATGGGAAGGCCACGCGCGTCGTACGCCCACGCCCGGGCACAGGAAGACCACGCGCGTCTTACGCGCACGCCCGGGCACAGGAAGACCACGCGCGTCGTACGCGCACGCCCGGGCACAGGAAGACCACGCGCGTCGTACCCGCACGCCCAGGCACGAGCGTTCGGTCACTTGGGGCCCGCTTGGACATGACGCCGCCCGGTCATCCCGTCTCCGTGGTCCCAGCTCAGCCCGGATCCCGCTTGGCGTCACCTGATGGGAAGGTGTCGGTGTGCGCGCCGTGTTCTTCGACCTGGACGACACCCTCGTGGACCAGGAGTCCGCGGCGGTCACGGCGGTCGTCGCCTGGGCGGCCGAGCACGGCATCGAGGGCGCCGACGTGGTGCCGCGCTGGGCCGAGGTCTCGGCGAACTGCTACAGCCGGTACCAGCGCCGCGAGCTGACCTTCCTCGAGCAACGGCGTGAGCGGGCCCGCAGCTTCCTCGGAGTGGACGCCGACGACACGCGGGCCGACGAGTTGTTCGCCGGCTACCTTCGGCGCTACGAGGCGAACTGGACCGTGTTCGATGATGCTGTTCCCGCGTTACGACGAGCCAAGGCATCCGGGCTGATCGTCGCCGTTCTCACCAACGGTGACGAGGCACACCAGCGGTTCAAGCTGGAGAAGCTCGGCCTCACCAACGAGGTGGACGTGTTCGTCGCCTCGTCCGTGCTGCCGGCCGGCAAGCCAGACCCTCGCGCCTTCGCACACGCCCTGGACGTCGTCGGGGTCGCACATGACGATGCACTCATGGTGGGCAATTCACTGCGGACCGACGTTCTCGGTGCCTTGGGTGCCGGTGTCGACGCGGTACTGCTCGACCGACACGACAGGCACCCCGATGCGGACGTCCGCCGGATCCGGTCCCTCGCTGAACTCGACTTCGACGCGAACTGAAGCCGCGAGCTGCAACCTTCCCCCGGTCGCCGCACTGCGGTGACCCGACCCCGGAAGTGTCCAAGGCCAGGCGCGACCCGGATCAGGACGCGTACGCCTCCAGTTCCACGATCCGCGAGTAGCCGTGGTCGTTGGTGTCGTGGACCACGACCCGCACCTGATCGGCGACCACGGGGTCGAAGGTGGCGACGATGTGGCCGACCTCGTTGCCGGTGACCGACTTCACCGTCTGCCAACCCTGTGTCGTGTGCACCTGGATGTCGAAGTCGCGGATGCCCATGCGGGCGGCCGGGTAGCGCTCCGAGTCCAGGGTGTAGATCTCAACCCTGCCCACGGTTGTCGCCTCGGCGAGCGTCACGCCGTAGTGGTCGGGGAACACGCCGCGGGTCGCATCATGGGTCCCGCCGACACCCCAACCCGAGGAGTCGGTGTTGCCGTCCACGCCGCCGCACAGCTTGACGTTGGTGTGCGTCGACGAGGCGAACGCCTGTTGGCCGTACGCCAGGTTGCCGTTCGGTGGCCCGGCGTCGAGTTCCTCGACGTCGACGTACACCTCTCGCCGATCCTGGCCCTGCACGGACAAGAAGACGCGGTACGACCCCGGCGCCAGATCGACCGGCGTCGTCACCTGCACGTCGGTGCTGACCGTCTGGTCCGGATCGGTGGCCGGCAGGTAGCTCGAGAACGCATGCCGTGACAACGTCATCGGTTCGGACACCGTGAGGTCGAGGTCTGCGTACACGTCCTTCTTGCTCGTGTTGGTCAGCCCGACCGTCAGCTGGCCCCCGATCAGGCACGGCAGCCCTGAGGCGACGGAGATCCGCTCGGGTGCGGTGATCACCACGTCTGCCTTGCCACCCCCCGTGCCGCGCTCGCCCGGGGCGGCCGACGATGCCAGCCGCACGGACAGCAGGGCCAGCCCCACCACGCCGACGATGCCGTACGTGAGGGTGTGGTGCCCCCGGCTCCGCCGCCGGCCGGGACCCGGTTCTCGTAGATGTAGTCACCGAGGAACAGCACCAGGTCATGATCACGTCCGGCCATGTCGGCGTGGGCGGTGTAGAACCCGTCCATCCAGTTCTGGCAGGACGCGAACGCGACCTTCAGCGCGGAGACCTCGGACCGGGGGTCCGGGGCGGTCCGGGTGCGCCCGACCGGGCTGAGGTGACCCATGCTGCGGAAGCGGTAGTAGTAGTGCCGCCACGGCTCGAGCCCCCGTACGTCGACGTGGACGGTGTGGACGTACTCCGGGCTCGCGATGGCCGTACCGGACTTCACGACCTTGTCGAACCGTTCGTCCTCGGCGACCTGCCACTGCACCGGCACCTGCCGGCGTGGCATGTCCCCGTACGGGTGCAGGGGCTCAGGTGCCAGTCGGGTCCAGATCACCACTCCGTCGGGCAGCGGATCGCCGGAGGCGATGCCGAGGGTGAACGGGTACCGCCGATCCGCACCGCCAGGGGCGGCGTCGGCGGCACGGATCCCGGCCAGTCCGCCGGTCAGCGCGAGCGCACCGGCGGCCCCGGTCGCGGTGAGGAAGCGGCGGCGGGTGACGTCGGCGGCCTGCAGGGCTTCACGATGGCCATGTGGACGCATGTCCCGCATGCTGTGCACCGGCGGTGACGGTCTGCTGTCCACCCGATGACGGTGGACGGTGGAGTTGATGATCACCGGGTGAACGGATCCCGGAGGGATCCGTCCGATCCCGGCTCCCGCCCGGCTCAGTCCCAGCTCAGTCCGGCTCCGGTCTGGTACTCGATGACCCGCGACTCGAAGAAGTTCTTCTCCTTGCCGAGGTCCATCACCTCGCTCATCCAGGCGAACGGGTTGGTGGTCTCGGGGAACACCGAGGCCAGGCCGAGTTGTCGGCACCGCCGGTTCGTGATGAACCGGAGGTACTGCTCACAGCTGGCGGCACTCAGTCCGAGCATGCCCCGCGGCATGGTGTCCTTCGCGTACGCGACCTCCAGGTCGCACGCCTCGGTCAGCATCGATCGCACCTCGGCCTGGAACTCCTCGGTCCACAACTGGGGGTTCTCGATCTTGATCTGGTTGATCACGTCGATCCCGAAGTTCAGGTGGATCGACTCGTCGCGCAGGATGTACTGGTACTGCTCGGCGATCCCGACCATCTTGTTGCGCCGTCCCAGCGACAGGATCTGGGCGAACCCGGTGTAGAACCACATCCCCTCGAACACCACGTAGAACGCCACCAGGTCACGCAGGAACGCCTGATCACGTTCGAGGGTGCCGGTCCGGAAGGACGGATCCTCCAGGTGCTGGGTGTACTGCAGTGCCCACGCGTCCTTGTCACTGATCGAGGGCACCTCGCGGTACATGTTGAACAGCTCACCCTCCACCAGACCGAGCGACTCACAGATGTAGGAGAACGTGTGGGTGTGCACTGCCTCCTCGAACGCCTGCCGCAACAGGTACTGCCGACACTCCGGGTTGGTCAGGTTGCGATACACCGCGAGCACCAGGTTGTTGGCGACCAACGACTCCGCCGTGGCGAAGAACCCCAGGTTGCGCTTGATCATCAACCGTTCGTCCTCGGTCAGCCCGGTGTCGCTGCGCCACAACGCGATGTCGGCCTGCATCGAGATCTCGGTCGGCATCCAGTGGTTGTTGCACCCCGCCAGGTACTTCTCCCACGCCCAGCCGTACTTCATCGGCAGCAGCTGGTTGACGTCAGCCCGTGAGTTGATCATGGCCTTCTGGTCCACCTGGACCCGACCCGACCGTCCGGTCAGGTCCGCCCCACCCGGTGCGACAGCACTGACGGCCGTGTCACCCGCAGCCGTCGGGGACGGGTTGCTCAAGGGGACCGGATCGTCCCACGTCAGTTCGGTGCTCACTGGCAGGCCTCACAATCAGGATCGTCGGGAGTGGTACAAGCGGCCCCGCCACCGGAGAAGGTGACGGCAGCCAACGCGGGGATCGCCGAGACGACCGCGCGAGCTGCGGCAGGCACGGCGTCACCCGCTGCCCGCCCCGAACTGTGGGCACCAAGGGTTCGGTCCGCGGACACACCATCCCCACCCACCGGGACCGAACCGTGGGCACCGAGCGTTCGGTCGGCGGACATGACGTCTGGGTGGGTCGGGCGTTGGGCCGGCTCCCCCGAGCTTGCGAGGGGGACCGGCCGGGGCGGGACGTCATGTCCGTCGGCCGGACGCGGTCCTGCTCCGACCTCGGGCCCTCGCGACAAGCTCGAGGTGCGTGGAGTGGAGCCCGAGGAGTTGGTGTCGACGCTCGTCGGTACCGCGTTGAGGCGCCCGTCCGTACCCGACAGCGTCGACTTCTCCACCCTGGTGGCACTGCGGGACCGCAGGTAGTAGGTCGTCTTGCACCCGGCCCGCCATGCCGACCGGTACAACTCGTCCAGCTTGCGCCCACTCGGCTCGGCGACGTACAGGTTCAGCGACTGCGCCTGGTCGATCCACTTCTGGCGGGCCGACGCGGCGCGCACCAGCCAGCTCGGGTCGATCTCGAACGCGGTGGCGAACAGCGCCTTCAGATCCTCGGGCACCCGCTCGATCGGAGCCAGTGAACCGTCCCAGTACTTCAGGTCGGCGACCATCACCTCGTCCCACAGGCCACGTTCGGCCAGCGCCTCGACCAGTGCGGAGTTGATCACCGTGAAGTCACCTGACATGTTCGACTTCACGAACAGGTTCGCGTACGTCGGCTCGATCGACTGGGCGACCCCGACGATGTTGCTGATCGTCGCGGTCGGCGCGATCGCCATGATCAGCGAGTTGCGGACACCACCGCGAACCCGCTCCCGCAGCGGCCCCCAGTCCAGCCGTGCCTGCTGGTCCTGATCAAGGTCCCCACCCCGGGCCTCGGCCAACATCGCGACCGAATCGATCGGCAGGATCCCCTGACTCCACAGCGATCCGTCGAAGCTGCCGTACGCCCCTCGCTCGTCGGCCAGGTCGGCCGACGCCTCGATCGCCGCATGGCTGATCAACTCCATCGACGTGTCGGCGAACGTCACGGCCTGCTCACTGGCGTACGGGATCCCCTGCTGCACCAGCGCATCGGCGAAGCCCATCAACCCGAGCCCGATCGGCCGGTGCCGCTGGTTGGCCCGCTCGGCGGCGGCCACGGTGTACAGGTTCTCGTCGATCACGTTGTCGAGGATCCGGACGGCGGTCGACACGGTCCGCCGCAGCCGCTCCTCGTCGATCCCGTCCGGCCCGGTGTGCGCCGCCAGGTTGACCGAACCGAGATTGCAGACCGCGACCTCGTCGGCGGAGGTGTTGAGCGTGATCTCGGTGCACAGGTTGGACGAGTGCACCACCCCGGCGTGCTGTTGGGCCGACCGCACGTTGCACGGATCCTTGAACGTGATCCACGGGTGCCCGGTCTCGAACACCATGGTCAACATCCGGCGCCACAGCTCCACCGCCCGGATCCGACGGAACACCCGGATCTCACCACGATCGGCGGCCGCTTCGTACGCGGCGTACCGCTCGGCGAACGCGACCCCGTACAGGTCGTGCAGATCAGGCACCTCGTCGGGCGAGAACAGCGTCCACTCCCCGTCGGCCTCCACCCGCTGCAGGAACAGGTCCGGCACCCAGTGGGCGGTGTTCATGTCGTGGGTACGGCGTCGCTCGTCGCCGGTGTTCTTCCGCAGGTCGCAGAACTCCTCGACGTCGATGTGCCATGTCTCGAGATAGGCACACACCGCACCCTTGCGCTTGCCGCCCTGGTTGACCGCGATCGCGGTGTCGTTGGCGATCTTGAGGAACGGCACGATGCCCGACGAGGTGCCGTTGGTGCCGTGGATCCGGGCACCCGTGCCACGCACCGGGGTCCAGTCGTTGCCGAGCCCGCCGGAGTACTTGGCCAGCATCGCGTTGTCCTGGATGGACCCGAAGATCTGGTGCAGGTCGTCTCCGACCGTGGTCAGGAAGCACGACGACAGCTGCGGCCGGATCGTCCCGGCGTTGAACAGCGTCGGCGTGGAACACATGAAGTCGAAGCTCGACAGCAACCGGTAGAACTCGATCGCCCGGGCTTCCCGGTCGTCCTCGTGCAACGCCAACCCCATCGCCACGCGCAGGAAGAACGCCTGCGGCAGCTCGTACCGCACCCCGTCGTCGTGCAGGAAGTAGCGATCGGCGAGGGTCTGCAGCCCCAGGTAGGTGAACTGCAGGTCCCGCTCCGGCTCGATGGCCGCCCCGAGTTGATCAAGGTCGAACTCGGCGAGCCGCGGATCGAGCCGACCCACCGCGATGCCGTGCCGGACGTAGTCGCCCAGGTAGGCGCCGTACCGCTCCGCCATCTCGTCGCGGGTCGGCGCCACCGGTTCACCGGTCAACAGCGTCAACGCCTCGGCCCGCAGCGAGTCGAGCAGCAGCCGGGCACTCACCCGGGAGTACGCCGGGTGCTGCTCCACCAAGGCGCGGGCGGCGAGCACGGGGGTCTGCGCGAACTCCGCGGCCGGCATCGCGTCGTACAGGTGCGACACCGTGTCGGCCAGCACCCGCTCCGGGTCCACCCCGGCGAGGCCGGCACACGCCTCGTCGATCACCTGGCACAGTCGGGCACCGTCGACCGGCGCCACCCCGTTCGGTCCGGTCACGGTCAGCTCGTGGACCCGGTCGGGCACCGCGAGGGTGCTGACCCGGTGGGCGGCCTGCGACTCCCGCCGGCGGGCGTGCTCGTCGCGGTACAGCACGTACGCCCGCGCGACCTTGTGCTCACCGGAGCGCATCAGTGCCAGCTCGACCTGGTCCTGGATCTCCTCCACGTGCACACTGCGGCCGACGCCGTACCGCCGTGTCAGCGCGGACAGCACCTGCGTCGTGAGGGTGTCCACCAAGTCCCGGACCCGGGACGAGTCGCCGGCGGCCGAACCCTCGACGGCCAGGAACGCCTTGCGGAGTGCGGTGCTGATCTTGTCCGGCTCGAACCCGGCGACCGCACCGTCACGCTTGACGACCGCGAACGTGTGGGGTGTCCCGTCGTACGGTGACCCCGCGTGTCGGGGGTGAGGTGGGACGGCCGTCGCCGTCACCGGGGTGGTCATCGTCATGTCGTGCTCTCTTCCCTCGCGAGTTGACCGCAACTCGCGTGGGTGGCGCCGACGACCGGGCACCCGGACCCCGGGTTCCCGTACGTCCAAGCCCTCCCGCGAGGCTGCAGACACACCGGTCACGGTCGTGACCGGGCCGAGGCAGGTCTTCGGACTCACGGGCGGGGCTCTGCCGAGCCGATCTACTGGTCGTCGCTTCCCGGATCTCTCCAGTGCTGGACCGGCAGGCAGTTCGCCTGCCGGTGACGACGGTCGTTCCCGTTCACCGCTGCGGGGCAGTCCCGGATTCTCACCGGGTTCCCTGTTGCCTCCGGACCGCCGTACGACGACCCAGAACCTTCAGCACGTCAGACACTACATCTGGTGGTCAGGAAAGTTCGCCACCACCAGATACGTGCGTGTCGTGGCGTGTCCCGGCTCCTGCATCGCCTCAGAACTTCTGCAGCAACCCGATCGTGCGAGCCACCTCCCGGCGCCACGCGCGGTACTGCGTCGGGTCCTCGGTGAAGTGGCGTGAGTCGGTCACGATGTCACGGGCGCCGAGCGCCTGCTCGCCGCGCTTGACCAGCCCGCGGGGTGCGTCCGGGTGGGCCGCCAGTGCCCGCTTCAACTCCTGCATCAGGTTGTAGTCCTCCAACCCGTCACGCACGTTCTCCAACCGCAACGACGCCATCGGGCCGTCCGGTCCGGGATAGAAGATCGAACCGTCGCCCGCCGTCCCGAAATACGTGGCGGGGTTCCACGCCGACAAGATCCCGTCATCGACCAGCAGCTGGTCCCCGCGATCACCCAGCGGCCACCGGTTGGTCGCGTAGTAGAGGATTCCCTCCACGTTCGCCTGGTGCGACATCGGACCCATCAACATCCGCGCATCGATCGGCGGATAGCCGTTGAACCAGTTCGGTTGCGTGTGCGGCCCAGCCGACCGACGCGGTCGGCGCCTCGGTGCCGGTCCGGGTGCTCGGGACCGGCCCCGGCGGCGACATCTACCTGGGCGGCAAGGCGTTCATGCACCTCGACCCGACCACCGACGAGACGACCAAGTTGCCGCTCACCAGTCAGATCCAGGGTTTCGGCACCTTCGACGACCTGCTGGTGTTCGGCACCTACACCGCCGCCGGGATCAACGTCTACGACACCACCCAGCCGATCCAGCCCGGGGTCAACCCGCGGCCGCGGATCTACGTCGGCCACGAACAGGATCGACCCATCGCCATGGTGCGGGCGGGCGACCGGCTCGCCATCGGGACGTTCCCGACACCGGCGCGTCTCGGTGGGGCACTGGCGTTCCTAGACCCGACCACGATGGAGCTCGAGGTCCACGACAACATCATCCACAACCAGTCGATCTACGCCCTCGCGTACCGGGACGGACTGGTGTACGGCGGCTCCGGCATCACCGGTGGCCTGGGGGTCGACCCGACCGAGACCGAGGGCAAGCTGTTCGTGTTCGACCCGGAGACGGGCGAGGTCGTCTTCAGCACCGTCCCGGTGCCCGGCGAGGAACACGTGTCGGCGCTGACTTTCGACGACCAGGGCAACCTGTGGGGCGTGACGGGGAACGCGTTGTTCAAGTTCGATCCGACCACCCGTGAGGTGGTGGCCCAGCAGCGCTACTTCGACACCGACGACAGCGGGTCGTACCTGCGTGGCCGGGAGCTCTTCTGGCACAACGGGCGGCTGGTCGGTTCGACCAGCGGCAACGTGTTCGAGGTCGACCCGCAGACGTGGCAGCTGAACCTGATCGCGACCGGCACGGCCAACCTCGCCATCGACCCCCAGGGCCGCTACTACTACGGCCGGGCGGCGGAACTGCTGCGATTCACCCCGAACGATGCCCGCCCGGCCTGTGACCGGACCCTGACCGCCGACCACGACGGCCCACTCGAGGTGACCGGTGAGACCGTGTGTGCCACCGGCATCGCGATCACCGGTCAGGTGACGGTCACCGAGGGCGGCAGCCTGGTACTGGTCGACGGCGAACTGCGTGGGGCACTGCGCACGAAGGCCGCGGCGACGGTCGAGGTGCTCGGCTCGACGCTGACCGGGCCGGTGACGATCAGCGGTACGACCACCCGGCTCCGGCTGGTGGACAACTCGGTGTCCGGACCGGTCCGGCTGGACGGCAACACCGCCACCGCGTTCGCGTTCACCGGCAACAGCATCGCCGGGCCGTTGTTGTGTCGCGACAATCAGGACGCGATCCGTACCCAGGTCGGCGACAACGAGTTCAGCGGGTCGCAACGCGGCCAGTGTGCGCCCTAGCACCCTGGCGGTCGCCCAGGGATCACCTCCTGGCCGACACCTGCTGGTCCAGGTCCCACACGGTCCACGCGGCGGCCAGTCGGTCCGGGTCGGGCGTCGAGCACAGGACGGTGCCCGGGTACCGGGCCAGCAGGGTGTTCAGCTGGTTCACCCCGGCCCGGTCCAGGTCGGTGTCGATGTCGGACAGCAGCAGCACCGGCGGGTTCCCGAAGGTGGCCCGCGCCAGTTGCAGGCGCGCCCGTTCCCACCGGTTCAGCGGCTCGCCACCCCGGCGGAGCTCGGTCTTCAACCCGTCGGGGAGGGCGGCCACCCGCGAGCGGAGCCCGACGTCGGCCAGCGCCCGTTCCACGGCCAGGTCGTCGGCGTCCGGGACGCGATAGCGTACGGCCCGCCCGATCTGGCCACGCTCGAACCAGGCCCCCGCGTACGCCATGCCGACCAGCCCGCGTCGGGTCCGGTCATCGGCCAGGCCGAGCGGGATCCCGTCGACCAGGCAGCCGGCCGCCCCGTCGCCACCGGTGACGAGCTCGGCGAGCACCGCCCGTACCCGCTCCGGCCGGGTCGATCGCAGTAGTACCCGCGACCACGGCGGGGCGTCCAGGTCGGCCACCCGTTCCCCGTCGACCACCAGCCCGCGAACCTGCAGGCCCGTCCCCGGAGCCGACTGCCAGCCGTCCTCCGGCTGCTCCGGCACCTTCCGCTCCGCCACCGTCGCCAGCAGCGGGGCGATGATGCGCCGGGCCGCCAGGTAGTTCTGCCGGTACTCCACGACCCGTCCCAGGTCACCCAACGGCGCGCCGAGCACGCCGACGATGGTGAGCGCGGTCGCCAGTCGGGCCGGGTCGACACCACCGACCGCCGCGGCGGCCGCCAACGTGCCGCTGGCCAGCAGCGGGGCCGCCATCGCGGCTCCCCGCAGCAGCCCGGCCACCTTGGCCCGGTCGACCGCGGCCGTCGTCACCCGACGGCTGTCGGCGTCGAGTCGGCGCAGTTCCCGGTCGACGCCGCCGCCGGCGACGATCCCCTGGGCGGCGTGCACGGTGTCGCTGATCCGCGCCGCCATCCGCCCTCGCTGTCGCCGCAGCAACGTGGCACGTTCCAGCGCGGCCCCGCTGAGCCCGACCAGCAGTAGCGCCAGCACCACGACGGGTCCGCCCACCGCGATCGCCAGTCGCCAGTCGATCACGGCCAGCGCGGCGACCGAGCCGAGCACCAACGGGATCGCCGACACCAGCGGTGTGATGCCCTGGGCCACCCAGTTGCGGACACTCGACAGGTCGTTGGTGGTGCGGGCGACCGTGATCCCGAGCGACGGGGCCCGGCTGCCCGACAACGCGTGCCGGACCAGCCCACCACGCAACTGCCGGACGTAGTGCTGCCCGAGCCGTTCGGCCAGTACGCGTTCCTGGTACCGCACGGCCCACAGCGCCAGCACGGTTCCGCCGAACAGCAGGAACGTCCGCGCGTCGACCTGGTCGGGGGTCGCCACCATCCAGCCGACCTGGAGTCCGGCCGTGACGGCCAACGCGGTGTACACGAGGGCCGTCACGACCAGCGCCAGCATCAGCCAGCGTCGGGCTCCCCGCAGCAGTGGCGGCAGTCGATGCCCCTCACCCCCGCCGCCACTGCTGCGGTCTCCCCTCCCTGCGCCAGATGGTCCATGGTCGTCCCCTGGTTCGTCGTCGTCGCGTGGTTCGCCGGCGTCCCTTGGTTCGTCGTCGTCCCGTGGATCGTCGTCGGCCGGCTCGCTGGGCGGCCGGGTGTGCGACGGTGCCAACGTGTCAGCGGGGGTCCACACCGACACCGGGGTGTGCGGTGTCGGTACGGTCTCCGGCGTCTGCGGCGACGGCACCGTGACCGGGGTCGGCCGCGTGACGGGGCTGACCGGCGGCACCGGTACGGAAGGCCGCCGCACCTGCTGGTCGGTCATGTCTCACCGATCCCGCTTCTCCGGCAGCAGGCTGACCGCGGTGTCGGCGGCGCACAGGCCGTAGGTGTCGATGACGCGGACGTCGACCGCGGCGTCGGCCTCCGCGGTGGCGAGCGGCGACGAGGTCAACAGTCCCGACACCGCAGCCACCGGAACGTCGTTGTGGCGCAGCACCTGCAGCCCACCCACGGCGCCGAGGGCGTCCTGGGCCGCGAACAGCACGCTGTCCACCGACCCGTGGAACGCGGGATCGCCGAGCAGCCGGGCGGTCTCACCCTGGAACAGGCCGTCGGCCACCTCGACCACCACCACGTCGGGACGGTCGGCGGCCAGCTCGGCCACCAGCCCGGTCAGCAACCCGCGCACCTGCTCGTACGGCAGCCGGAACGTGGTGGGCTGCCCGAAGTCGGTGAAGTCGATGACCCGCCGCGCACCCGCGTCGACGAACACGTTCGGGTCGTTGCCGGCACCGGTCCCGGTGGCCTTGCCCGCGGCCACGGAGAGCCCGGCGTTGGTGAGCCCGTTGACCAGGCAGGCCAGGGTCGTCGACTTGCCCGAGTTCATCGAGGTGCCGAGCACGGCGATCACCGGCGGCCGCGGCCGGCCGACGTTCTGCACGACCCGCACCGAGGGGGTGTCGATCGACAGCGGGGCGAACCGCTCGAGGTTCACCACGCCGTGCTCGTCGGTCAGCAACCCGATCGGCTCGATCTGGGTGGCCTGGTCGATCCGGTCGTGCTGCTCCAGCACCTCGGCGGCGATCCCGCCACCGGCGACCAACTGGGTCGGGCCCAGGTGGTCCGGGACGTGGGCCAGGAACTGGTCCGGGGCGTACCGGTTCCCGTACGCGACCATGATCTCCTGGCCGGGGAACATCAGCTGGCGCCGCGAGACCGGGCTCTCCAACCGGGTGTGGTGACCGATCTCGGTGACCCGGGCAACCACCACGTCCCCGGCGGCGGGCCGCAGGTCCTCACCGCTCTGCAGCGCGAACCCGCCGGGATCACGGTCGACGGCCGCGGCGACGAATCGGGTGGTGTAGGCCGATCTGATCGACGACCAGCGGATCGGGTCGAGCCGTTCGGTACGGGCGGGGCCGACGTGCCCTGCTGGCCCGTCGGTGCTCGGGTGCTGCGCGGTGGTGCGGTGCAAGGTGGTGGTCACAGGCTGTGTCCTTCGTTCTCGAAACCTCGGTCACCGCCATTGGGGGCCGCTTCGAGAACTACTTCACACCCGCACCGTGAAGTCGGCATGAGACGCAGATGACACTGTTCTCATCTGGCAGAAGCAGGTCTCATCTGCCACGAACAGGTCTCATCGTGAGACCACGAAGGGACCTCAGTCCTCCGCGAGGGTCACCTCGAGCCCGCCGAGCATGGTGGCGGACAGGTTGTAGAGGAACGAACCGAGGGTGGCCAGCGCGGTCAGGATCACCACGTCGACACACGCCAGCAGGGCGGTGATGCCCATCACCCGATTGACGCTGAGGTAGTCGCGTACCTGGAACGGAGTGTCGTCGCCCGGGGTGCCCAAGGCGTCCTGAATCAGCTGGTCGAGACTGTCGAACAGGCCCGACCCCTCGATCACGGTGAACACCACGAACACGGCCACACAGGCCATGATCCCGCCGGCGATGGAGAACAGGAAGAACGTCTTCATCACCGACCACGGGTCGACGCGGGCCAACCGCAACCGCGCCTTGCGGGTCCGGCGGCTCACCCGCGCCGGCACCGGATCCTGCGGGTCGGTCAACTTCGAACGGTGGCGCGTCGAACCGCCGACCGCCATCGACTCGGTCGTCGCCTGCCGTCGGCCGGCGGACCCGGCACCGGGTGCGGCTGTCGATGCTGCTGCTCCAGCCGCGGCCCCACCTGCTGCTGCCCCGCCGGCCGCTGCTGCACCTGCCGCGGCAGCCACCGGAGCGGGCGAGGCACCTGACCGGGTCGTCGCCCGGGGCTGTGGCTGCGCGGCCGGTGCCGCAGCCGGCGGTGACGCCGGGGACGGCGTGACCGCAGTCGGCGGCTGCTTGGCGCGGGCCCGTTCCTCGTCCTGCCGCTTCAGATCAGCGCGCTGCCGATCCAGCTCGGCCCGACGACGCGCCATCTTCTGCTCGTACGCCTGCTGTGCCGACGCCTTCTCCGGCGGCGCCGGCAGCTTGCGCATGATCCGGTCCGCCAGGATCGGCTGTGGCGCGGGCCCGGACCCCGACTGCCGGGGACCCGGTTCCTGGACCTTCGGCTGCTCGCGGGTCGGCGCGTCCTCCTCGGCGACGTCGCTCGCGGGTGCCGTCGCCCCATTGCGTGTCGGGGTGGAGCCCCCGTCGCGGTAGAACTCGCGGGCATCCCGGATCACTGTCGCGTCCTGATCCTGCCTGGGTGCCGCACCCTGCGGGTGATCAGTCACCAGAATCCTCTCCGGCCTCGGGGTCGGCTACCTCGCCCTCGGCGTCGACATTGTCGTTCTGGGGGTCGACGATACTCGGATCGACAACGTCGGACACCTTCTCGCCCCGGGCGTCGCTCCCTGAATCGACCGCGTCAACCTCGGATTCGGCTTCGGCCGCCTCGTCCTCATGCTGTTCGGGGTTGATCGCGATCGCCACCACGGTGTCCTCACCGCGGACGCCCACGAACTTCACACCCATCGTGTCGCGGCCCTTCACCGCCACCTCGGCCACGTCGGACCGGGTGATCTGACCGCTCGCCTTGATCGCGATGACCTGGTCGGCCTCGCTCACCACCAGGCCACCGATCAGCCGGCCCCGGTCCTCGTTGAGCCGCATCGCCTTGATGCCCAGGCCACCGCGACCCTGCCGGCGGTACTCCGAGACGGCGGTCCGCTTGGCGTAGCCCCCGTCGGTGACGGTGAACACGTACCTGTCGTCGGTCGGCATGTCGGCGTCGATCACCGACATGCTCAACATTTCGTCACCGTCGCGGAACTTCATCCCGGTCACCCCGGAGGTGGCCCGGCCCATCGGGCGCAGCTGTTCGTCGTCGGCGGCGAACCGGATCGACTGTCCCTTGGTCGAGATCAGCAGCACGTCGTCATCCACACTGCACAGCGCCGCACCGATCAGCTCGTCGTCGGACTCACGGAAGTTGATCGCGATGATGCCGGCCTGCCGCGCCGAGTCGTACTGCTCCAGTCGCGTCTTCTTCACCAGGCCCCGCTTCGTGGCCAACAGCAGGTAGTCCTGCGAGGTGTAGTCCCGTACGGCCAGCACGCGCGCGATCTTCTCGTCGGGCAGGAAGCTGAGCAGCCCGGCGACGTGGCTGCCGCGGGCGTCACGGCTCGCCTCGGGCAGCATCCACACCTTGGTCCGGTACACCCGGCCCGCGTTGGTGAAGATCAACAGCCAGTGGTGGTTGCTGGTGGTGAACAGCACGTCCACCTCGTCGTCGGCCCGCAGCGCAGCCCCCCGGACACCCTTGCCACCACGACGCTGCACCCGGTACTGGTCGGTGCGGGTGCGCTTGGCGTACCCACCGCGGGTGATCGTGACGACCATGTCCTCGTCGGGGATCAGGTCCTCGTGCGACAGGTCGCCGTCGGCGCTGACGATCTGGCTGCGCCGGTCGTCGCCGTACTTCTCGACGATCTCGGCCAGTTCCTCGGAGATGATGGCGCGCTGCCGCTCGGGCTTGGCGAGGATGTCCTTGTAGTCGGCGATCAACCGCTCCAGCTCGGCCAGGTGGTCGATGATCCGCTGCCGCTCCAACGCCGCCAGCCGGCGCAGCTGCATGTCGAGAATCGCGGTCGCCTGCACCTCGTCGATGTCGAGCAGCGTGATCAGGCCGGCCCGCGCCTCCTCGGTGCTCGGGCTCCGCCGGATCAGCGCGATCACCTCGTCCAACATGTCGAGTGCCTTCACCAGGCCGCGGTAGATGTGCGCCCGCGACTCGGCGTCGTCCAGCCGGAACTGGGTACGGCGTTGGATCACGTCGACCTGGTGGGCCACCCAGTGCTGCACGAACTGGTCCAGCCGCAGCGTGCGCGGCACCTCGTCGACCAGGGCCAGCATGTTGCAGCCGAAGGTGTCCTGCAGCGAGGTGTGCTTGTACAGGTTGTTCAGCACCACCCGCGGCTGGGCGTCCCGCTTCAGCACGATCACCAGCCGCTGTCCGGTGCGGGCCGAGGAGTCGTCGCGGATGTCGGCGATGCCGTTCAGCCGACCGTTGTTGACCAGCTCGGCGATCTTCAGCGCCAGGCTGTCGGGGTTGCACATGTGGGGCAGCTCGGTGACCACCAACAGGGTGCGGCCCGACTTGTCCTCCTCCATGTCGACGACGGCCCGCATGGTGACCGACCCCCGGCCGGTGCGGTACGCGTCCTCGATGCCCTGGCGGCCCACGATCAGCGCGCCGTTGGGGAAGTCGGGGCCCTTCACCCGCTCGATGCACGCCTCGAGGAGTTCCTCGCTGCTGGCGTCGGGGTTGTCGAGGCACCACTGCGCGGCCTCGGCGACCTCGCGGAGGTTGTGCGGCGGGATGTTGGTGGCCATGCCGACCGCGATGCCGGTCGACCCGTTCACCAGCAGGTTCGGGTAGCGCGACGGCAGCACCACCGGCTCCGAGGACCGCCCGTCGTAGTTCGGCTTGAACTCGACGGCGTTCTCGGTGATGTCGCGGACCATCTCCATCGCCAGCGGCGCCATCTTGCACTCGGTGTAGCGCATCGCGGCGGCGGAGTCGTTGCCGGCGGAGCCGAAGTTGCCCTGCCCGGTGACCAGCGGGTACCGCATCACCCACGGCTGCGCGAGCCGGACCAGGGTGTCGTAGATCGCGGTGTCACCGTGCGGGTGGTAGTTGCCGATCACGTCGCCGACCACCCGGGAACACTTGTAGAACCCGCGGTCGGGCAGGTAGCGCCCGTCGTACATGGCGTACAGCACCCGCCGGTGGACCGGCTTCAGGCCGTCACGGACGTCCGGCAGCGCCCGACCCACGATCACGCTCATCGCGTAGTCGAGGTAGGACTTCTGGATCTCCTCCTGGAGGTCGATCGGTTCGGTCCGGTGCAGCGGCGGGTGCGGGGTTTCGGTCACGGGTGCTCCTGGTCAGTCGTCTCGACGAGCTCGACGGGCGTTGGGTGGAGGTCGACGGGCGGTGGTTGGGGTGTGCTCGGCGGGCGGGTCGACTCGACGGGCTCGACGAGCGAGGGATCAGATGTCGAGGAAGCGGACGTCCTTGGCGTTGCGTTGGATGAACGTCCGGCGCTGCTCGACGTCCTCGCCCATCAGGATCGAGAACATCTCGTCGGCGCGTGCGGCGTCCTCCAGGGTCACCTGCAGCAGCAGTCGCTGCTCCGGGTCCATCGTGGTGTCCCACAACTCGTCGGCGTTCATCTCACCGAGGCCCTTGTAGCGCTGGATCGCCCCCTCCTTGGGGAGTCGGCGGCCGTTCTCCTTGCCCAACTCGAGCAGGGCGTCGCGTTCGGCGTCGGAGTACGCCAGCTCGTGCGGGGCGTTGCTCCACTTCAGCTTGTACAGCGGCGGCTGCGCCAGGTAGACGTGGCCGGCCTCGATCAGCGGCTTCATGAACCGGAACAGCAGCGTCAGCAGCAGGGTTCGGATGTGCGCGCCGTCGACGTCGGCGTCGGCCATCATCACCACCTTGTGGTAGCGCAGCTTGTCGATGTCGAAGTCCTCGTGGATGCCGGTGCCCAGGGCGGCGATGATCGCCTGCACCTCCTGGTTCTGCAGGATCCGGTCGATCCGGGCCTTCTCGACGTTCAGGATCTTGCCGCGGATCGGCAGGATCGCCTGGGTCCGCGGGTCGCGGCCACCGCGGGCCGAGCCGCCGGCGGAGTCACCCTCGACGATGAACACCTCGCACTCGGCGGGCTCGGTCGACTGGCAGTCGACCAGCTTGCCGGGCAGCCCGGACCGGCCCAGCAGGCCCTTTCGGTCGCGGGCCGCCTCGCGCGCCTTGCGGGCGGCGATCCGGGCGAGCGCGGCGGCCTGGCCCTTGCGGACGATGTCCTTGCCGTCGGACGGGTTCTGCTCGAACCAGTCGCTCAACTTGTCGTACGTGACCCGCTGCACGAACGAGCGCGCCTCGGTGTTGCCGAGCTTGGTCTTGGTCTGGCCCTCGAACTGCGGATCGGTCAGCTTGATCGACACGATCGCGGTGAGGCCCTCGCGGATGTCCTCGCCGGCCATCCGGTCGTCCTTCTTCTTGATCAGCCCCCACGTCTCACCCCACTTGTTGACCGTGCTGGTGAGTGCGGCCCGGAAACCCTCTTCGTGGGTGCCGCCCTCGTGGGTGTTGATCGTGTTGGCGAAGGTGTGGACCGACTCGTTGTACGAGGCGTTCCACTGCATCGCAAGCTCCAGGCTGAGCCCGGCGGCCTCGTCGTTCTCCTCCACCGCGACCACGGTCGGGTGGATCACCTGCTTGCTGCCGGTGAGGTACTCCACGTAGTCGACCAGGCCACGCTCGTACTTGTAGTCGTCGTGGAGCGCGGCCCCTTCGTCGTCGACGTGGCCCTCCCGCTCGTCGGTCAGCGAGATCGCCAGGCCCTTGTTGAGGAAGGCCATCTCCCGGAACCGGGTGGCCAGCGTCTCGTAGCTGAACGTGGTGGTCTCGAAGATGTCGGCGCTGGGCCAGAAGGTGATCGTGGTGCCGGTCTCGTCGGTCGCCTCACCCTGCACCAGCTCGGTGGTGGGCACCCCGAGCTCGAACTCCTGGCGCCACCGGTGGCCGTCCCGGCTGACCTCGACGACGAACCGCTCGCTCAGCGCGTTCACCACCGACGAGCCCACGCCGTGCAGCCCACCGGACACCTTGTAACCGCCGTTGCCGAACTTGCCACCGGCGTGCAGCACGGTGAGCACCAGGGTGACGGTGGGGATCTTCTCCACCGGGTGTTCCTTGACCGGGATGCCGCGGCCGTCGTCGACGACCCTGACCCCGCCCCCGTCGAGCAACGTCACGTCGATGGTGTCGCAGTAGCCGGCCAACGCCTCGTCCACCGCGTTGTCGACGATCTCGGAGACCAGGTGGTGCAGGCCTCGCTCACCGGTCGACCCGATGTACATGCCGGGTCGCTTGCGGACGGCCTCGAGGCCCTCCAGCACGGTGATCGCGCCGGCGTCGTAGTCACCGGGGAGGTCCGCCATGTCCGCGGCCGGGATGTTCACACCTTCCAGGGCGGCTGCCGCCGCATGCTGCTCGTCGGACTGGTTCACGTCATCCCCGTCGTTCACGCGGTGGCTCCCTGGTCGGCGGTCGGTTCACTTCGACGGGCCCGCACAGTGCGAACCCATCTGGACCATTCTAGCCGCTCCTGCCGCAGATGTGCGCGTTCTCCACAGGGTCTCTCGCCCCTCAGACGGCATTTCCAGCCCCGTACGGGTGCCGTGGGCCGCCGAACGGGTCGGCTCTCGACGGGGGATACGCCGACGGGGCTGTTCGGCGGCTGTCAGGGCTGTTCGTGAGCTGTCATGGCGGCTCGGTGTCGTGCACCGTGAGCGGCATGTCGACCACGAAGAACCGGGTCCCCGGGCGCAGCACGATGCCCTCCACGTCACCGGAGGCGGTCTGGTTCTCCTCGACGATCTCGGTGATGCCGAGCTGGATCCGGTCACCCGGCTCGAACTCCGGGGGCAGGTCGGCCTCGAGCATCAGCGGCAGCATCGGCATCCCGGGCTGGAACTTCACCCCGATCAGGTTGAGCCCGCCGACCCGCCGTGCGAAGGGTTCCTCGATCACCTTGCGCTCGTGGTCGGTGACCGCCATCCAGCTGCCCCGCAACATGTCGGACTTGGCGCCGGTGGTGCGGCCCGTCCCGAACAGGTGCACCTCCCACCCCTCGAGCTCGCCGTCGACCGTCCGCTTGGGCCAGATCTCGGCGTGGCTGAAGGACAGTTGGAACGGCCCGGTCTCGAACACCTGCCCGGCCACGACCGCGACCTCGCTGTCGTCGCGCTCCTCGAAGCCGCCGACCCGCCACAGCACGACCGCGGTGGCCACCAGCACCAGCGCGAGGATGCCGACCACCAGGCCGAGGGCCACCCCGCGACGCGGCGCCGGCCACCGGTTCGACAGCGGTGCCGGGTCGAGCCACACCCGGTGGGTCCGTTCCTCGGTCATGGCCGCAACACCTGCACCTCGCGGGCGGGCTCGTCGAGCACGATCCCGTACAGGCTGCCGAGGTAGGCCTCGGGCACCTCGTAGGTGAGGTGGACCGTGGTCGGTGTGGCGGGCACGTCCTCGTCGCAGGAGTCGGGCAGGTCGTCGTACCGCAGCATCGGCTCCCACAGCCGGCCGTCGGGGCCCAGCAGGTTGAACCGGCAGCGGTTGCGTACCTCCCCGTGGTTGCCGCTGACCTGCAACTCGACCACCACCCAGCTGGCACCGGGCGTCGGGGTGGTCGGATCACTGAACCCCTGGTCGATGTCGGTGGGGGTGCGGATGGCGAGCACGGTCAGCTCCACCCCGTCGTAGGTGACCGTCGCCCCGGGCGCGGTCTGCACGTACACCTGGTCGGTGTTCTGCTCCACCCAGGCCCCCCAGAGCAGGGCGTAGGTGAGCGACATCCCGAGCACGAGCAACAGCACCAGCCACGCCCGCAGGTCACCGACCTGGCGGACGCCGAGCACCCCGAGCCGCGACAGCAGTCGCACCAGCGGGGCGCGCCGGCCCAGGACGGCCCGCCGGGCGGGGCCTGCGGGATCGCTCATCGGGCCACCTCCCGTGACGGTTCGCCCATCATCACCGACCGCTCAGCGGTGTCGGCCAGGGTGCCGCGGCCCAGGTGCGGGTCCCAGCGCAGCACCCGCTGCCGGCCGTGCACGAACTCCACGTCGACCACGGTCACCACCATCTCGGTCACCGCCTCGTCCGGCACCTCGAACAGGATGTCCCGCGTGCCGACGAATCCCGGGGGGATGTCGACGTAGGTCGCGTCGAGCTCGTAGTACCGGCGGCCGTCGTACTCCAGGAAGTAGCGCAGGAACGGCACCTTCTCGGTGCCGGCGATCGAGGTCACCTCGATCACCACGTACCGTCCGGCCGACTCGACCCGGTCCTCGTCGGTCCGCAGGAACCGCCCCACGTCGATCGAGGTGAAGACGTGCTGCCCCCCGGCCAGGCTCGACGGCTCGCCCATCCGCACGTCGACCAGGTGCCGCAACATGTTCGCGTCGATCCGGTTGGCCCCCTGCACCACGACGCCGGCCACCAGCACCACCGCCAGGGTCGCCACCACCGCGATCAGGCGCTCGAGGCGACTGCGCTGCTGGGTCGGGCTCATCGGCGTACCCCCGAGGCCCGGTCGTGGAACATCTGCAGGCAACGGTGGAAGGCGAGCGCCAGCAGGCACATCCGCAGGGTCTCCAACGGCACGTCCACGACGATGTCGGTCAACGTCCCCCACTTGGACCAGAAGATCACGTCGTGGCCACCGACCAGCCGCATCACCACCAGCTCGTACAGCTGGGACAGTCCGGTCCACAGGGCGTACACCAGCACGTACGCGCCGAGGAAGGTCAACCCGGCCCGCAGGATCAGCCGCATCGACTGCAGGGTCGGCAGGTACTTGTCGTCGATGTCGCCCAGGAACAACTCCTGGAACTCCAGCCACACCCGGCGGAAGCCGCGGGAGCCGGACTTGCGGGCGCGGTGCGCCTGCAGCCGCTGCAACCGCTTCGGAACCGGGACCTGCGCGGTCAGCGGCTGGCCCCGACGCCACAGGTCGGCCACCGACAGCACCCGGGAGCCGAACACCAGCGCGGCGACCGCCAGCCAGATCACCGGTTGCACCAGTGCGTCCCGCAGCAGTGGCCAGATGACGGTGCTGAGCACGGTGCCGAGCCAGGTCAGGATGAACGGCCAGGAGATGTCGAACTGGTCGAGGAAGCCACCGATCGCGGACCCGGCCTGATCGAGCCACTGCACCACGACCCGGGTCTCCCACCAGTCCTGCAGCTGCTTGATCAGTGCGGTGCCCGACATGATCAGCACCAGCAGGAAGTACGCCTCGAACACCGCGACCAGGATGCCGAGCAGCCGCCAGCCGGTCTTCTCGTGCACCAGGTCGACGATCCGGCGGACGACGTAGGCCCCGACGAGCAGCCCGACCACGATCCAGACCCGCCCCTCACCGTTGAACGGGTTGAGCTCGCTGATGATGGTCCGGTCGGCCACGATCCCGGTCTGCATGATGCCCAGCGCGGTGAGTTGGTCGGCGCGGGCGGCCACCTCGTTGACGGCGGCGTAGATGCCGAGGAAGGGCAGCAACGTGATCGCCAGGATGTGGCTGACCGAGTGGTCGGTGTCGTCGGAGTCGACCAACGACCAGACGTCGAGGTGTTGGGCGACCAGCCGCAACATCAACACGATCGCGCCCAGGGTGAACAGGAAGCCGAGCGCGAACACCAACAGTGCGAGGTAGACGTAGTCCAGCGGGATCTGGGTGGTGATCCGGACCGACAGCTCGGTCAGCAGCCACCCGCCCAGGTAGATCGACGCCAGCTGGGGGAACAGTCGTAGCCACAGTGCCACCGCACCCCCGCCGAGGTCGAGGGTGGCCCCGAGCAGCTCCTTCAGCGGACGCAGCGGCCGGAAGGCGGGTTTCGGCTCCACCCCCGCTGATGGCTGGGCATCGGGCGGACGGGCGGCCGTGGGCGCGTCCACCTGTACCTGTCCGGCGCTCACCCGTACGTGTCCCGCGGCCCTCGACCGTCGCGGACCGAGCGGCGTCCCCGCTTCCAGGACGGCACGTCCGGGCCGAGCACGGTGATCCGGGTGACGGTGCCCTGCCCCAGCTGGTCGTTCAGCTTCGCCACCACGGTGGCGGCCATCCCGCGCAGCTGGGTGGCCCAGGCGGTGGAGCTGGCGCGAACGGTGATGACGTGGTCGCGGTACCCCTCCGGCGTGGTGTGCTGGGCGAGGCTCGGCCCGACCAGTGTCGGCCACCGGCCGAGCAGGGTGTGGACGGTGACCTCGGTGTTCCAGCCGCGGTCGGCGAGCAGCCGGTCGAGTGAGTTGCCGACCAGTTGCGGGTCCCGGTCGTCGGGGTGTGAGCCGGACACCACCGGCCCGACCACCTCGCGGCGGCGGGTCCGGCGTCGCGGTTGGGTCCCTGATCCGATCGACGCGGCGACGCGTCGGGCGAGGTCGAGCCCGGTCGGGTCGTGCTCACCCGAGTCGGCAGCGGGGTCCATGGACGGTCATCCTAGTCGGATCGGTGGCCCTGATCATCAGGCGTGACGGTCCGGTCGGCCACCCGGCAGCGTACCCCCACCAACTGCTCAGGTACGTCCTCGGCGACGGCCGCGGTGACCAGCAGTTGCTCGGCCGGGGCGACCGAGGCCGCCAGCCGCTCGCGCCGGGTGGTGTCGAGCTCGGCGAAGACGTCGTCGAGGATCAGCACCGGTTCGACCCCGTCGGCCTGCAGCAGGTGGAAACTGCCCAGCTTGAGCGACAGCGCGTACGACCACGACTCGCCGTGGCTGGCGTACCCCTTGGCCGGCAGGTCACCCAGCCGCAGCTCGACGTCGTCGCGGTGCGGCCCGACCAGACTGACGCCGCGGGCGACCTCGTCGGAGCGACGCTCGGCCATCGCGGCCAGCAGCGCCTCGGCCAGGGCGGCGCGGCCGGTGTCGCCGATCGGGTGGTCCAGCTCGGGCAGCTCGACCCGGCTGCGGTACTCGGCCAGCGCGACGTTGTTGCTCGGTGCGATGTCGGCATAGGCCTGCGAGGCGTACGGCATCAGCTCGGCCAGCGTGTCGAGCCGGGCCTGCAGCAGTTCGGACCCGACGCGGGCGAGGTGGTCGTTCCAGACGTCGAGGGTGGCCGCGGCCTCGGCGGTGACCTGGCCGCGGCGGCCGCCGAGGGACTTCAGCAAGGTGTTGCGTTGTCGCAGGATCCGGTCGTAGTCACCACGGACGCCGGCGAGCCGCGGCCACCGGGTGGTGACCACCGCGTCCAGGAAGCGACGCCGTTCGGCCGGGTCGCCCTTGACGATCGCCAGGTCGTCGGGGGCGAACAGCACGGTCCGCAGGATGCCGAGCAGCTCCCGCGGCCGCGGCACCGGAGACCGGTTGAGCCGGGCCCGGTTGGCGCGGCCCGGGTTGATCTCGACCTCGAGCACGACGGCGCGGTCGTCCTCGGCACCGGCGCGGACCCGGGCCCGCACGATCGCCTGCTCGGCACCGGCCCGGACCAGCGGGGCGTCGCTGCTGACCCGGTGCGACCCCAGGCTCGCCAGGTAGTCGACGGCCTCGACCAGGTTGGTCTTGCCCTGCCCGTTGGCGCCGACGAACACGGTCACGCCGCGGTGCAGCGGCAACTCGACGTGTTCATAGCTCCGGAAGTCGACGAGTTGGAGGTGGTCGACGTACACGCGGGCGAGCCTACTGGCCGCCGGCGACACCGGTGCGCGCTGCCGGTTGCGGCAGCCACGCCGGCGTTGGACGCATTTCTCGATAACGTCCGTGGTGGCCCCGGCCGGGGTCCGCGCATCCCCCTCGCGAGGAGTCGACCATGCCCACGCCCTTCCACGTCCCGACCCGCCGCTCGTTCCTGCTCGGCTCGACCGCCGCGGCCGGTCTGGGCATCGCCCTGGCGGCCGGCATCACCCCGAACGCCGAGGCCGCCATCCTGCGCGACGGCCGGTGGTGCAACCCGACCCGCGGCTACACCGTGAGCGGTGGCGAGTACTGGGCCCCGCGCGGGTCGTACCGCCATGCCGGTCGTGACCTCGCGACCCCCACCGGGACCGTCATCTACGCCCCGGCCGCCGGCAAGGTCATCCGGAGCGGCTACAGCCAGCAGGTGCTGACCGGCCGCAACGGCTGGGGCCTGTTGATCGACCACGGTTCGGGCCGCTGGACCTACTACGGACACCTGCGGGAGCGTTCGCCGATCGCGGTCGGCCGCACCGTCTCGGCCGGTCAGCGGATCGGCTACGTCGGCAACACCGGCCTCGGCTACGGCAACACCACGTCCGGGGCGCACCTGCACTTCGAGGTGCACACCGGCAGCATCGGCAACACCGTCGAGCCGTACGGCTACCTGTCGGCCCGCGGCGTGGTGCTCGGCGGGGACCGGGCCACCGGTGGCCCCGGGCACGGCTGGTCGTACGTGCAGGACGGTTCGCCGCTGAGCGGGATCGCGACCGTGAAGGGCATCCAGCACCTGCTGAACCACCGCGGCCACGGCCTGGTGGTGGACGGCAACTTCGGTTCGAAGTCAGGTGCCGCGGTCCGCTCCTTCCAGCGTGGCGCCGGGCTGGTCGTCGACGGAGACGTCGGCCCCAAGACGTGGGGCAAGCTGACCGTCACCCCGACCCGTGGCACCACCAACCACGCAGTCAGGGCGCTGCAGCAGATGCTGGTCAAGCACGGCCACTCGATGTCGGTCGACGGTCAGTACGGTTCGGTCACCAACACCGCCGTCCGCAGCTTCCAGTCGTTGACCCGGCTGGTGGTCGACGGCGTGGTCGGCAAGAAGACCTGGCAGGCGCTGGTCGGCTGACGCTGCGGCGTACCGAAACGCGGCGATTTCGGGGGGATCGCCGCGTCAGTGGGCGATCACCTTCGAATCGCCGGGTTTCGGTGTGCAGTTGGGCAGTCGCTCACGGTCTTCCTCGGTCGGAACTCAGGCCTGGTCCTCCGGGAGCACCGCGTGTCCGCCGAACTGGTTGCGCATGGCCGCGATCATCTTCATCGCCGGCGACTCGTCCTGTCGCGACACGAAGCGGGCGAACAGTGCCGCACTGATCGCCGGCAGCGGTACGGCCAGGTCGATGCCGGCCTCGACCGTCCAGCGGCCCTCACCGGAGTCGTTGGCGTACCCGCGGATCTCGGACAGGTCGTCGTCGGCCTTGAGGGCGCGGACGACCAACTCCAGCAGCCAGGACCGGATGACCGTCCCGGACTGCCACGACTCGAAGATCTCGGGCACGTTCTGGGTCACCTCGTCAGCGGCCTCGAGCAGCTCCCACCCTTCGGCGTACGCCTGCATCACCGCGTACTCGATGCCGTTGTGGACCATCTTGGCGAAGTGGCCCGCACCGTGCGCCCCGGCATGGACGTACCCGAAGTCACCGTCGGGCTTCAGTGCTTGGAAGATCGGCTGGCAGTACTCGACGTCGGCGACCTCGCCACCGACCATCAACGCGTACCCGGCCTCCTTGCCCCAGACGCCGCCGGAGACGCCGCAGTCGATGAACTTCACCCCGTGCTCGGCCAGGGCTTCGGCCCGCGGCTTGTCCTCCGACCACCGGGTGTTGCCGCCGTCGATCACGATGTCGCCCTCACGGAGCAGCGGCGTGAGCTCCTCCAGCACCGCCGAGATCGCCTGCACCGGCACCATCAGCCAGACCACCCGCGGTCCGTCGGCCGACAGTTTGTCCACCATGTCGGCCATCGACGTGGCGTCGGCGATCTCCGGGTTCTGGTCGTACCCCACCACGGTCAGCCCGCCGGCGCGGAGCCGGTCGCGCATGTTGCCGCCCATCTTGCCGAGTCCGATGATGCCCAGTTCCATGATCAGCCTGCTTTCGACGAAGGTGGAGTCCGTTGTCGCGGGTCGGCGGTGGGTGTTGCGGCTTCAGCCCGGCAGCCGCATCAGCATGATGACGTGCCGGTAGTCGGTCTCGGGTTCCCCGTCGAGCTGCTGCACCCCGGTCATCAGGCACGGCTTGCCCGGTGCGGTGAAGGCGAAGTCCACGTACGGCGTCGTGAACGCACCCAGCGCGTCGAGCAGGTACTGCGGGTTGAACCCGGCGGCGGTCATCTCGTTCTCGGCGACGTGGTCGACGGTCGCCTCGATCGCTTCCGTCGCCTGCGCCTGGTCACCCGTCGCCGCCGACAGCGTCACCGAACCGTCCTCGATCGTCATCCGCAGCGAGGTGTTGCGCTCGGCGACGAGCGCGACGCGACGGGCCGCGGCGATGATGTCGTTGGTCGACAGCCGGACGTGCACCACGCCCTGCAGGTTCATGATGTGCCGGACCTTGGGGAACTCGCCGTCCAGCAACCGGGTCGTGGTGTGGCGGGTGCCACCCGGACCCTCGCCCTCGAAGCCGATCAGGCCCTCCCCCGACGAGGCGGCCGACAGGCTGAGCCGGATCTGGTCACCACTGGTCATCGACCGGGCGGTCTCGCCGAGCACCCGCGCCGGGATCAGCGCCTGGGCACTGACCGAGGCCGAGCCCGGGTTCCAGGTGATCTCCTTCATCGCCATCCGGTACCGGTCGGTCGCCAGCAACGCGAGGGTGTCGCCCTCGATCTCCATCCGGATGCCGGTGAACACCGGGAGCAACTCGTCGCGACCGGCGGCGACCGCGACCTGGCTGATCGCCTCACCGAACTGGGCGCTGGTCACGGTGCCGGTCTCGGCCGGCATCTCCGGCAGTGCCGGGTAGTCGTCGACCGGCAGGCCCTGCAGGGTGAACCGCGCCGAACCGCAGGTGATCTCCATCTGCTTGTCGGTGGCACTGATCTCGACGGTCTTGTTCGGCAGCGAACGACAGATGTCGGCGAGCAGCCGGCCGGAGACCAACGACTGGCCTTCGTCGGTGACGGTCGCCTCGACGTCGATCTGGGCCGAGGTCTCGTAGTCGAAGCCCGACAACGTGACGCCCGAACCGTCCGCCTTGACCAGCAGACCGGCCAGGATCGGGACGCTCGGCCGCGTCGGCAGGCTGCGCGCAGCCCACTGGACGGCGTCGGCGAGGACGTCGCGTGCGAGTTGGATCTTCAACCTTGGCCTCCTGGGACGATCAGCGGCGTCGTGGCTGTACGGCCCCGGCGCTGTCCGATCATAGCGAGATCGTGGCGGTCGTGGCTCGGCCGGGGGAACTGAGATCGTAACTACATGATTGTGGTTCGACTTGTCCCCAGTTCGGGCGCTCTCCGGCTTCCGCTCTTCGATGAACTGGTTGACTCTCCGTTGTAGTCATCACTGGTGTGGATTCTGGGGAGAACCGCCGTCCTCGCTAGTCAGCCCGGGATCGCGGTTGGGGACCGGCTGTGCACCACCGCGAATGACACGGGTGGAAGATGCGGAGAACCTGGTGGTGACGTACGGGTGAACCACAGGTGTCCCCAAGTGGACGGCCTTCGGTCCACAGTTGTCCCCAGCCCTGTCCACACCTTGGGGAGATCTCGTACGGCGGCGTGTTCGCCCGCGATCGCGGACAAGTCGTACGGGGGGCGCTCGGGTACGGGCGCTGGGGTACGGGCGCTGGGGAACGGTCGCTCGGACGGACGTACGGAAGGGGTGCGTACGGAAGGCACGCACGAACCGGCAGGTCGTGCGCAGCGGCGCTGTCAGCGCTGTTGGGCCTGGTGCTTGATCCGGTTGGTCAACTCGGTGACCTGGTTGAACACCGAACGCCGCTCGCTCAGCAACTGCCGGATCTTGCGGTCGGCGTGCATCACGGTGGTGTGGTCGCGGCCGCCGAACTGCTGGCCGATCTTCGGCAGCGAGAGGTCGGTCAGCTCACGGCACAGGTACATCGCGATCTGGCGGGCGGTGACCAGCATGTGTGTCCGGTTCTGGCTGCACAGGTCGTCGATCGTGACACCGAAGTAGGCGGCGGTCTGCGCCATGATCAGCCCGGAGGCGATCTGGGCCTCGCCACCCTCGGGGATCAGGTCCTTCAGCACGATCTCGGCGAGTCCGAGGTCGACCTTCTGCCGGTTCAGGCTGGCGAACGCGGTGACCCGGATCAGCGCGCCCTCGAGCTCGCGGATGTTGGTCTGGATGCGCGAGGCGATGAACTCCAGCACGTCCGGCGGGGCGGTCAGCCGCTCCTGGGACGCCTTCTTGCGCAGGATCGCGATCCGGGTCTCGAGGTCGGGCGGCTGGACGTCGGTGATCAGGCCCCACTCGAACCGGCTGCGCAGCCGCGGCTCGAGCGCCTCCAACGACCGCGGTGGCCGGTCGGAGGTCATCACGATCTGCTTCTGCGCATTGTGCAGCGTGTTGAAGGTGTGGAAGAACTCCTCCTGCGTCTGGATCTTCGACTCCAGGAACTGGATGTCGTCGATCAACAGCACGTCCACGTCGCGGTAGTGGCGGCGGAACTGGGCGGTCTTGTTCTCCGAGATCGCGTTGATGAAGTCGTTGGTGAGTTCCTCGGTGCTGACGTAGCGCACCTTGACCCGGTCGAAGTAGTTGCGGACGTAGTGGCCCAGCGCGTGCAGCAGGTGCGTCTTGCCCAGGCCCGAGTCGCCGTAGATCATCAGCGGGTTGTACGACCGCCCCGGCGCCTCGGCGACGGCGACCGCCGCGGCGTGGGCGAACCGGTTGGACGAGGCGGTGACGAAGTTCTCGAACGAGTACCGCGGGTTGAGCCGAGAGTCGAAGGGGCGTTCGCTGGTGCCGGTGAGGGCCGGACGGCTCGGACCGTCGGAGAGGCTGGGGCTGGGTAGCAGTTCGTCGGTCTGCGTCGGCGTCGCCGGGGCGGCCGGGTCCTCCTCGTGGACCTCGCGGGTGAAGCCTTCGTCGGCCGGTGCCGGCGCCTCGGCGTTCTCGGCCAACTCGAGGTCGGGGTCGATGGTGACCGCCATGTGGATCGTTCGACCGAAGAAGTCGGAGACCTGGTCCTCGACGGTGGTGCGCATCCGCGCCTCGAGGCGTTCCCGGGTGAACTCGTTGGGGACCGCGACCAGCAGGGTGCTGTTCTGCAGCGAGACCGGGGTGGCGTTCCGCAGCCACCCGCGCTTGGAGGTCTCGGTGTTCTCCATCACGTGGTGCCAGGCGCCGTGAAGTTCGTCCTTGGGGTAATCAGTCTCTGACACTCTCACTCCACACTCGACGCCGGCACGTCCATCCACAGGTTCGTC